>NZ_JHWJ01000014.1 GCF_000687555.1 [Clostridium] aerotolerans DSM 5434
CTCAAACGCAGCTTATTATTAGAATTTTCAGGGTTTTACATACTGTTCAATCTTCTGTTTTCAAAGTGCTTCGCATCTTCTCAGGAGGTTTGTCCTGATCCGTTGCTGACGCAGAAGGAGGGATTTGAACCCTCGCGCCGCTACTAACGGCCTACTCCCTTTCCAGGGGAGCCCCTTCAGCCGCTTGGGTACTTCTGCAATTAGCTGATTTCTTATATCTTATAACGGCTAAAACCTGCCAACGGAGAGGGTGGGATTCGAACCCACGCGCCCTTGCGGACAAACGGTTTTCAAGACCGCCTCGTTATGACCACTTCGATACCTCTCCAAATGCGCTTTTACATTTTAATAGAAGTTTGTACTTTTGTCAAGCACTTTTTTCTATTTTTTCCAAATCTCTTGGAGACTCAATGTTTCTCTTTTGTTTCTGTTTTGTTGTCTCCATCAGAAGCAACTTGGATAGTTTATCATTGTTTCCGTATTCTGTCAACATTTATTTACATATTTTTCAAATTATTTTAAAACCCTTATAAACTCGCCAAAATACGTTGTTTTGCTTCCTCTGCTGTCTTGAATCTTTCTTCACTTCCTACCATATAGTAAGCTGCATCTTGCCACTCTTCTACTGGATAATCGGAAGCTGGTATTTGGGACACAGCTACGCGGAAGCGCTCTCTATAGATAAACCCACGCAGGTCCGATAAATACATGCAGCCGGATTCTGCAGCAATCCTTTCCAAAAGCCCAGCTCTGTCATCTCGGTCGTTCTTTTCCCTGTTGTTCCCAGTCCTCATCTACCGTACCCTCTCCCCTTCTTTTCATCTGATGCAGCAGATGATAATATCGTATGGCCATGTAAACTTTAAATTATCTAACATTATATTACATATTTCTACATGGTTTTACATTAAATACTTTATATAGCTAATAATATTGTAACGAATGCAACATGTCAAGTGATGGATTGCATTAATTACTACACATATTTCATTCAATGCAATACTATGGAAACAGGAGGAGTTACCCATGTATATCGATTTCAATTTTTCCAAACGCCTCTCAGAGCTGAGAGGTCAAAAGGGTGTGTCTGCACGCGATATGAGTCTTTCCCTGGGACAAAACCCCACATATATTCATAAAATAGAAAACGGGATCGCTCTTCCATCCATGATGGGCTTTTTCTATATTTGCGAGTATCTTGATATTGAACCCGCCGATTTTTTTTCTCGAAATGTCAGCAGTCCCTTGAAATTAAAGGAACTGATGGACGATGCCCAGCATTTAAACAGAGAGCAGCTTGACCATCTTCACCTGATCGTGAAAGATCTTTTAAAATCAGGGGGAAAAAAATAAAAGGACGCTGCACCTACAGCATTCCTTTTATTTTCTCCCATAGATTCTGCTTAACAGCACTCCGGCTACTTCCATGTCCTCCGGTGTTGTTACCTTTATATTGGCATAATCGCCACGTATTAATTTCACCTTTTCCTGGGTCATGGTCTCAACTACCATGGCATCATCCGTAATTCCTGTTTGATAAGATTCCGATGTAAGTAATTTTTCATATGCCTTTAATACCAGCTCATACTTAAAAGCCTGAGGCGTCTGGATCAGCCATAGGCTGCTTCGGTCTGGCGTTCTTTTCGCATACCCATTGTCGTCGGCCACCTTTATGGTATCCTTTACCGGCATTCCTACGGCGCAGGCGTGGTAGGCTCTGGCGCCTTCCAGTGCACGCTCTATCACTTCCAGTGTGATACACGGTCTTGCACCGTCATGGACCAGAACGTATTCGCAGTCAGGTACTGATCTTAAGCCTTCATAGACAGAGTGGTACCTTTCTTTTCCGCCTTCTGTGATTCTTCTTACTTTAGTAAAGCCGTATCTTTCTACGATTTCCTTTTGACAGTATTCTGTCTCGCCCGGACCGGTTACCAGGATGATATCATCAATGGAACTGGATTCAAAGGCGCTTATGGCATAGTAAAGCATGGGCTTTCCCTGTAGTTCTAAATACTGCTTATGAACCTGACCGCCCATACGGGTCCCTTTTCCTGCTGCCAGTATGACAGCGGCTGTTTTTCCCATGAGCTTTACCTCTCACCCAGCTTTAGATTGGGCACTGCATTTAGATCCCAGCCGGCCCTTGCTCCATTGATGTATTCATAGTAGGCTGCGGTACCGATCATGGCTGCATTGTCCGTACAGTAGACAGGGGACGGATAATAAAAGGAATAGCCGGCTTTGTTACAGGCTTTTTTCATTCCTTCCCGCAGTGCAGTGTTCGATGCTACTCCACCTGCTATGGCAATCTTAGTAAAACCGTATTCTTTGGCTGCTTCCATGGTATGGCTTACCAGCACATCTACTACGGCATTTTGAAAGGAAGCTGCCAGGTCGGGAACGTGAATGGTCTCTCCCATCATATTGGCGTGATTGATATGGTTTAATACGGCTGACTTTAATCCGCTGAAGCTGAAATCATAAATATTTCCCTCAACCTTTGCTCTTGGGAATTTTATGGCTTGTGGATTTCCTTCTTTTGCGGCCTTGTCAATCTTCGGGCCTCCGGGATAGCCAAGTCCTACGGCTCTTGCTACCTTATCAAAGGCTTCGCCTGCCGCATCGTCTCTGGTACGTCCCAGTATCTCAAATTCACCATAATCTTTTACAATCACAAGATGGGTATGACCTCCGGATACAATGAGACATAGAAACGGAGGTTCCAAATCAGGATGTTCTATAAAATTGGCTGAAATATGCCCTTCAATATGATGAACTCCTACCAGAGGCTTTTTCGCTCCGTAGGCAAGGGCTTTTGCTTCGGCAACGCCAACTAAGAGGGCTCCTACAAGACCTGGGCCATAGGTGACCCCAATGGCATCCATATCCTTAAGAGTTTTCCCTGCTTCAAGAAGGGCTGCTTCTATGACCTGATTGATTTTTTCTATATGCTTTCTGGAGGCAATTTCCGGCACAACTCCGCCGTATAATGTATGCAGGGCGATCTGGGAGGAAATTACATTGGAAAGAACCTCTCTGCCATTCTTTACTACGGCTGCTGCCGTCTCGTCACAGGAGCTTTCAATCGCCAGTATATATACATCTTCCTCTGTATGATTTTTCTTCATTTCCATTCCCTCATTCCTCGTCAAATTCCAGCTCTGCGGTCCAGGCATCTTTTGCCGCTTTGGCTCTTGGAAAGATTTCCCGGACTTTGTCCATAAATTCCTCTGGTCTTGTTAGGGAGGGGCTGTAATGAGTCAGCCACATCTCTTTTGGCTGGGCTTCTTTTGCCAGTTTTGCTGCTTCATAAAATGTCATGTGCTTATATTCTCTGGCCTTTGTTTCTTTTCCTTCCTCTCCGTACATACCTTCGCAGATAAAAAGATCCGCCTCCTTTGCGTATTCCGCAATGACAGGAACCGGCCTTGTATCCGTACAGTAGGTCACTTTAAGTCCACGCCTGTCCGGTCCTAAGACCATATCAGGGGTGAGAACCCGTTCTCCGTCATCAATTGTTTCCCCCTTTTGAAGACGGCTCCAGAATTTCTGAGGAATTCCGGATTCCCTGGCACGGTCCACATCAAAGCGGCCTGTCCTGGGAATGGAGATGGAATATCCGTAGCAGATCACATTGTGATTCACCCGGTAAGCATCTATTACATAAGGAGCGATGGTTATCTGCTCCCGGCTTTCTGACAGTTCTATGAATTTCAGTTCAAACGGAAGTTCCGGCGCTATGGTGCGCAGTGCTCCCACGACACGCTCCAGGCCTTTGGGGCCAATGAGGGTAAGGGGTTCGGTCCGTTCGGCATTTCCCATGGTTAAAAGAAGTCCCGGAAGTCCGCTGATATGATCGGCGTGGTAATGGGTAAAACAGATGATATCTATGGGCTTGGGGCTCCAGCCTTTTTCCTTCAGTGCAATCTGGGTTCCTTCTCCGCAGTCAATCAAAAGATTACTGCCATCACACCTTGCCATCATGGCTGTCAGCCAACGATATGGCAGAGGCATCATGCCTCCGGTCCCCAGTAAACATATATCCAACATAAAATTTCCTCGCTTTTGCTTCTATCAATGAATGGCGGTCAAAAAACCGCCTCACAAAATCATATCACAAAGCGAAGGCAATTAGCAACTATAAATATTCCAGCTGATCTTCTATTTCTACTGGTACTTTAAATTCCATGGTAATCGCATCGTAGCAATTTTCACATAAATCAAAATGATGGATCTCCCCATCTTTCTCTGAAAAGAAGTCCCAGGAATGATTGATGCTGATAACTCCTTCTCTGGCAACGCCTTCTGACACAATAATCTTTTTGCCACAACAGTTGCAAACAACCGTTTCAAGCTGACCGCCGTTTTTGTACTTTCTCATCTTACTCTCACCTTTCCTTTTACCGCCAATGCTTTTCATTTTTGAGCATAATGGTATGCCTGCAAGGCGTTCCTTTTTCACTCTTTCCATGTCTGCCCTCATTTGTCACCGCTTAATCGGAAGGTGGAAAAAAGGGCATCCCAACTGGATACCCCTACATTATAAACGGTGTTTTCCCTTATTTTTAGTGGTAAATGTTTCATGTCAAATCGCGGCACATGACCACTGCATCTTCCTGTGGATTCTTGTAATAATTTTTACGAATTCCGGTCTCAATAAAACCATAGAATCTATATAGGTTTCTTGCTGTTTCGTTGCTATTTCTTACTTCCAGAAACAAAGACTTTACGGAATTATGAATGGAATATTCCACCAACTGGTCCATAAGTTTCTTAGCAAGGCCCCTCCCCCTGTATTCAGGGCGCAGGGCAATTCGTAGAAGTTCCCCTTCAAAGGCGATAATCCGGAGGATTAAAAATCCGATTACCGTATCTCCTTCTAAAAGGACCAGCCAGGTATCGAACCGGTTTTTCTGCCCTTCTTTTATGGTATCAGGAGACCATGGATCAGAAAAACAGACGCTTTCTATTTCAGAAACAGACTGGACATCTTCCTCGGTCATTTTACGAATTAAGAACATTTCCTTTTGCCTCCTGCTCCTCACGTTCCCGCTCTGCCTGGGGCTTTCTTAAGTAATCCGGGGCATGCTCCGCTGCGGTAACGATGTTGCCTTCTTCAAAATATAGGCTTCCAAGGGCAGCTACGGAGGCGCCTCTCTGTCTGCTTACGTGAGCCGGGGCAAAGGAGAATGGAACTGTCATGGCTTCTTCAATCTGTTTTTTGTATACAGGAACTCCGTCTCCCAGGAAAATGACGGCTTCTCCCATTTCATTTAATTCCTGGATCAGATCGCGGATGTCCATGGCACAGGATTCTTTTCGAATGGAGAAACCGTCTTTATTCTCATAGATTCCGGTATACACCTGATCCCTTCTGGCATCCATGATGGGACAGACGATGGAGGCACAGCCATATAGATTGTAGGCCATGGCATCTATGGTCGGAACTGAGACCATGGGCTTATCAAGCGCAAGTCCTAAGCCTTTTCCCGTTGCGGAGCCGATCCGAAGTCCGGTAAAGGAGCCAGGTCCTGCAGATACTGCGATGGCATCAATGGTTTCTAAATCAAAGCCTGTCATCTTTACCACTTCATCAAGCATGGGCAGAAGGGTCTGGGAATGGGTCTTTTTAAAGTTAACAGTATATTCCGCAGTTACCACCTGGTCGGTGACAATGGCCACAGAAGCTACCAGGGACGAGCTTTCGATTCCAAGTATGTTCATTTACATTCCCTCCACGGTTATTTTTCGATAATCAAATCCTTTTTCCAAATCCTTTTCAATGGTAATGGATATGATTGTTTCAGGGAGAATCTCCTCGATCAGCTCAGACCATTCAATAAGGCTCACCCCGTCTCCGTAAAAGCAGTCTTCATAACCGATCTCATCCATCTCACTTACGTCACCAATCCGGTACACATCAAAGTGATAAAATGGAAGGCGTCCGTCATCGTATTGCTGAACAATTGTAAAGGTGGGGCTGTTTACCGCTTCTTTGATTCCAAGACCGGAGGCAAAGCCCTGAGTGAAAACGGTCTTTCCCACCCCAAGGTCTCCATTTAAGCAGTATACGGAGGAGGCAGCTGCCTGCTCCCCAAGCTTCTTTCCAAGTAAAAATGTATCTTCCGGCTTCCAGCTTTCTATTACCATAATCTATATCCTCTTTCGCCTCTTTGGAGGCATTTTATTAATTAACATTGCTTCTAATCGCGGTTTATGAAATCCGGCTGAGGAATCTGGGATCAGATAGTTAAAGTCGTCGATGGTCTGCAGAACCAGAATCGTTCCAACCTGCTCTGCTTCCTCAACTTTTGACCAGGGAACAAATGATACATTCTCTCCACGGATTGCCTCAATACCTTCCTCTCCCAGGGATATGATCAGAGGCTCATGATTGTTTGACCACCGGACCTCTCTGCATGCTCTCCAGTAAGTATAAAGGGGCTTGTATAACACGATAACCACATACCCGGCTATCAACAGTCCCCGGTAGAGGGGAGATATTTCGTTCCAGGTATCTGCAATGACATAAATACCTGCAAAAATCGAAATTGGATAATAAATCTTATACACTCCACGAAACATTAGCCGCATATAATACTGCCAAAGTTCCCTCACGTTCATTGTAATGTTGATCCTGATGGAATGATCCTGATCCAAGGCTTCCTCCTCCCCGTGTGATTCCCACATGTCTCTCTCTTATATTTTCATGGTCAGAGCGATACGCTTCTTCTCTGCTTCCACGCTGATTACCTTAACTTCAACGATATCTCCTACGCTGACTGCCTCTAAGGGGTGCTTTATGAACTTGTCTGACATCTGGGAAATATGGACAAGGCCGTCCTGATGGACTCCGATGTCTACAAATGCTCCGAAATCAATGACATTTCTCACGGTTCCTTTTAAGACCATTCCAGGCTTTAAATCCTTCATGTCCATGACATCAGTCCGTAAAATGGGCTTTGGCATCTCATCTCTTGGATCCCTGGCTGGTTTCTCCAGCTCCTTTACAATATCTCTTAAGGTAATTTCACCAATCTGAAGTTCCTCTGCCATGGCCTTATAATCCAGTATCTTTTTGCCGAGTCCACTCAGCCCGCCGTTTGTGAGCTGCTTTTGATCATAACCAAGCTTTGACAGGAGCTTCTTGGCTGCTTCATAGGATTCCGGATGGACACTGGTTCCATCGAGAGGATTTTTGCCTCCCTGAATTCTCATAAAGCCTGCACACTGCTCGTATGCCTTTGGTCCAAGCTTTGCCACCTTAAGAAGCTGGCTTCTGCTTAAGAATGCTCCGTTCTCCTCCCGGTATGCCACAATGTTCTTTGCAATGGGTTTTGAGATACCTGAGATGTATTCTAATAGAGAGGCTGAGGCTGTATTTAAATCAACACCCACCTTATTTACACAGTCTTCTACCACGCCCTGAAGGGCTTCACTTAAATTCTTCTGGTTCATATCATGCTGATACTGGCCCACTCCAATGGACTTTGGATCGATTTTTACCAGCTCGGCAAGAGGGTCCTGAAGTCTTCTGGCAATGGAAGCTGCACTTCTTTGTCCCACATCAAAGTTTGGAAATTCCTCTGTGGCAAGCTTGCTGGCTGAATACACGGAAGCACCTGCTTCATTCACAATGATATACTGGATCTGTTCCGGTATCTCTTTTAAAAGCTCTACGATGATAGCTTCTGATTCCCGGGAAGCAGTTCCATTCCCTACGGAAATCAGGGAGATGTTATATTTCTTAATCAGCTTTTTAACAACTGCTTTGGCTTCCTCTACTTTATTTTGAGGAGCCGTGGGATAGATGACTACAGTATCTAAGACTTTACCGGTCTCATCAACCACTGCAAGCTTACAGCCAGTCCGGAATGCAGGGTCCCAGCCAAGGACTACCCGGCCTACAATGGGAGGCTGCATGAGAAGCTGCTCTAAATTTTTTCCGAATACCTTGATGGCTCCATCTTCTGCTTTTTCCGTCAGTTCACTCCTGACCTCTCGCTCAATGGCAGGAGCTATGAGACGGTCGTAGCTGTCACTCACCACTTCTTTTAACACCGGTGTGGTATGGGGGTTGTCCCTTATAATGACCTGTTTTTCTAAGTATCTGAGAATCTGGTCTACCGGTGCGGCTGCTTTTACAGTAAGAAGCTTTTCTTTTTCTCCCCGGTTAATGGCAAGGATTCTGTGGCCGGCTGATTTTTTAATTGGTTCTTCATAGTTATAATACATCTCATAAACAGAAGGTGCCTCTTCATCCTTTGCCACTGACTGAAGGCTGCCCTGGCTTAAGGTGGCATTTCTGATATAGGTACGGTATTCTGCATTGTCAGAAATCCGCTCTGCCAGAATGTCTTTTGCTCCGTTTACGGCTTCTTCTAAGGATTGCACTCCCTTTTCCTCTGATATGTAAGCTTGCGCCTCTTGTTCCAAAGGGGTCTTTGTCATCTGGAGCATGAGGATATCGGCCAGAGGCTCTAAGCCCTTTTCCTTTGCAATGGTCGCCCTGGTTCTTCTTTTTGGTTTATATGGACGGTATAGATCTTCCACAGCTACCAGAGTTTTTGCCTCTGTAATCTTCTGTTCCAGCTCTTTCGTCAGTTTTTCCTGATCCCGGATGGAGGAGATGACCTGTTCCTTACGTTCTTCTAAGTTTCTTAAATAACGGAGGCGTTCGTCTAAATTTCTCAGCACCTCATCGTTTAAGGAACCGGTTGCTTCCTTTCGGTATCTGGCAATGAAGGGAATGGTATTTCCCTCGTCTATGAGCTTTACCGCTGCTTCTGCCTGACTCCTGGAAATAGCCAGTTCTTCATGTAACGCTTTGATTATATCCATGCTGTTCCCCTTGTTTCTTATTAGTTCTTTCAATTTTTATTATTATAGTTCATCAGACTTTGGTTTGCAAGACCCGACTGGACATGCCAACCGTTTCGTGATACAATCAAACAGTGCGAGAGAACGCAATCCTTGCTTACGAAAACACGCAAATGAGGTACAAACACAAATGGATGATAACAACAAAAATTACGGGAAAGTGCCCCAGCTTCCTCCTTCCGGATCCTTTATGAGCTATTGGTCTGTGTTCCTGGGAGGTCTTGGACTGGTAAGCGGCTGCCTTCCTTTATTCAGCATCTGGAATCTTCCGGCCGGACTGTTTTTCGGACTGGGCGGTATCGCATGCGCAGTACTTTCCAGACATGGAAAACCATTTACCCAACAGGCTCAGCTTGGTCTGATTCTTTCTGTTATTTCTCTTGTCTGCGGTCTGCTGATGTCTTTATTCATTATCTTTGTTTATGATACCATGGATACCAACACTGCTCTTGGCCGTTATTTCAGAGAAACCATTGAAACCACTACCCAGGTCCTAATTCCTAGTCGTGGCGCCGGGCAATAATCTTATTAAAAGATAGGAAGTAAATCCACGCCCCGAAAGACCAGCATATAATTTTTAAAAATCCAGTTTACCACCACGATGGCGGCCCCTGTGAGAATAAAGAATCGAACTCGTTTCTTATGATCCATGGGGCGGCTGTTTTTTTTGGAGATTTTTCGAAGAATGACCTCCAAAAGAATCACAAAAACGGTATAAAGGACCAGCGGGTGATATTGAAAGCTCATCCGCAGGTCCCCGCTTAATAAGGACAGGACCGCCCTTGTTCCGCCGCACCCCGGACAGTAAAGTCCGGTGAGGGATTGGAACATGCAGGGAGGTCCAAATTTTAATATTTGTTTTAACCAATTCATTGTATCACCTGTTTAATCTGCCAGATCAAAGGCATCATGAACCGTTCTCATGGAACGCTCCACATCTGCTTCATCAATCAGAACGGTTATCCGAATCTCAGAAGTTGCGATCATCTTAATATTTACATTGGCATTGGAAAGTGCCTCAAACATCTTGGCTGCTACTCCAGGATTGCTTGACATTCCGGCACCGATGATGGATATCTTCGCTACGCCTTCCTCACTGGTCACATCCTGAGCCGTAATGGTAGTCATGTTCTCTCTCAAGAGATCCATGGTCTCTTTTAAGTCTGTCTTTGCTACGGTAAAGGAAATGTCTTTTCTCTCTTCCCGTCCGATGGACTGAATGATTATGTCGACGTTTATGTTATGCTTTGCCAGGAGATTAAAAATCCGAAATGCTATTCCCGGCATATTTTTTACTCCAATGACCGATATACGGGCAACGTTCTTATCTGCGGCAACTCCGCTAACCAGCATTCTTTCCATTTTTGCTTCCTCCTTGACAACCGTACCTTCTTCCCTTGTGAGACTTGATCGGACAACTAACTGTACTCCATACCTCTTTGCCATTTCCACGGAACGGTTATGAAGAACCTTTGCTCCCAGGGAAGCAAATTCCAGCATCTCGTCATAGGAAACTTCGGGAAGCTTTCTGGCGTTTTCCACGATTCTTGGATCTGCTGTGTATACACCATCCACGTCCGTGTATATTTCACAGGCATCTGCATGAAGGGCTGCTGCCAAAGCAACGGCTGTGGTGTCGGAGCCGCCTCTTCCGAGGGTTGTTAAGTCATCGTATTTATTGACACCCTGAAAACCGGTGATGACTACGATCTTTCTGGAATCCAGTTCATGGAGGATTCTTTCGGTATCGATCTTCTTTAATTTGGCTGTGCCGTAAGCGGAGGTGGTATGCATGGCCACCTGAGCTGCATTTAGTGAAACAGCAGGCACGCCAAGCTCATGAAAGGCCATGGCCATAAGGGCCACGCTTACCTGCTCTCCGGTTGCTAAAAGCATATCCAGCTCTCTCTTTGGAGGATTTGGATTTATCTCAAGAGCCTTGGCAATGAGTCCGTCTGTTGTCTTACCCATAGCGGATAATACGACCACTACCTGATTGCCTTTTTCATACTCCTCAATACAACGCTTTGCTACATTGAAAATTCTTTCCTTGTCTGCGACGGAGCTGCCGCCAAACTTCTTGACTACTAACATTGTTGCCTCCTGGCGAAAATTAGAATTCTGCGCGGATGCGCTGTCTGATTCCTGACAGCTTTTTCGCTCTGTTGTCGTACTCTTTTTCTGTCATGGACTCTGTTACGACAGCAAATTCATCCATGTGGTCAAGCTCTATGGCCTCCACGGTACCAAACACTTCTTCCACTTCCTTTAATCGCTTAGACGCGATTCCCTTAATTCGTACAAAGTAGCGGAAAGACATGGTCTCCATCGGGTAGATCTTAAGGCTTTCTTCATCCCAGCCAAGTTCCACATGCTGGTCTTCATTGTTAAGAGCTTCTATAATGTCTGCAATCACTGCGCTGGCTGTGGGAAGCTTTCCAGCTCCGCTGCCATAGAACATGGAGGTTCCAAGCATGTTTCCTTTTACTAAAATACCGTTATAAACGTCACTGACGGAATACAGAGGGTGGTCCATTCCGATCATGACCGGTGCCACAAATGCATGAGCAGCCCCTTGTTCCAGACGGCTGGAGCCTAACAGCTTAATGGAGGTCCTTAAGCTTTCTGCGTAAGCAAAATCCACATCTGTGATATTTGTTATCCCTTCTGTATAAATATGCTCGTAATTCACTTCGTGACCCGCTGCCATGGCAGTTAAAATGGCAATTTTTCTGCAGGTATCATGTCCTTCCACATCTGCTTCGGGATTGCGCTCGGCATAGCCTAAATCCTGGGCTTCCCTTAAGGCATTCTCAAAGGTGTCTCCGTTTTTGTCCATCTTAGTCAGTATGTAGTTGGTGGTTCCGTTTAAGATTCCGGTGATTTCCTCAATCTCTTCTCCTGCAAGAGAGGTATAGAGAGGGCGAATAACAGGAATACCGCCGCCTACGCTGGCTTCAAAGAGAAAGTTCACCTTGTGTTCTTTTGCGATGCGAATCAGTTCTGTTCCGTATGCGGCTACCAGTGCTTTATTGGAGGTCGCCACATGCTTTCCTGCTTCCAGGCTTGCTTTTACAAAGGCATAGGCTGGCTTTAAGCCGCCCATTGTTTCAATTACCATGGAAACTTCCGGGTCATTCACTATCACGGAAAAATCATGAACAATTTTGTCTTCCACCGGCGTACCTGGAAATTCTCTTAAATCCAGAATGTATTTAACGGAAACAGGTTCGCCTACCTTTTTGGCTATGACCTCTTTATTTCTATCTAATATCTCAACAACACCAGAACCGATGGTACCATAGCCCATAACTGCAACATTTTTCATATCATTCTACTCCCTGGCTAATATTTTTACGTAATGAACCCCATTCTTTACTTCCATATCTTCCACCATCCCCGATACATTTCCAGTGGTTTCAAGTACTTCCACACTGAGAGTCAAGGTAGCGACTCCATTGACCGGGATACTCTGGTGAATGGTCAGGATATTGGCACGGTATACCGCTACTACGTGGAGAAGATCCGACAGCAAACCTGGTTCATCATCCATCTGCATCACAAGTGTAATGGTTTTCCCTTTTGTGTTATCGTAAAACGGAAAGATATCATCCTTATACTTATAAAAAGAGCTGCGGCTGATTCCGACCCGGTCAGTCGCCTCCTGAACGGTGATGACACGCTCCGATTCCAACAGTTTTTTTGCCTCTACTACTTTCAGCAATACTTCAGGTACAGCTTTCTGCTTTACCACAAAATATTTACTCTTTTCTTCCATAAAAAAATATCTTCCCTTCTGTGTCCGCAACAGAAAAACATCTGTGCTCATAGGGAAGATATTATCATATTTGTGAATGGTATGCAACTCTTTTTCTATTTATTTTCTTCGTTTTTTGTAAAAATACGTTGAAAATTCTATTCTGATTGGTCCTCGCTCATCTTTGATCCAGTGCTTATCCAGCGGAGGTACGCGTACATGAACTGGTCTAAAGAACCGTCTAATACGCTGTTTACATTGCCGGTTTCTGCATTGGTTCTATGATCTTTGACCATGGTATAAGGCTGCAGAACATAGGAACGAATCTGATTTCCCCAGCCGATTTCTGTCACATCGCCTCGAATGCCGGAAAGCTTCTCTGCATTCTCCTGCTGCTTTAACAGATAAAGCTTGGCCTTTAACATCTGCATTGCCTTGTCTTTATTCTGGAACTGGGAACGTTCATTCTGGCACTGAACCACGATTCCTGTAGGAATGTGAGTGATACGGATGGCTGAAGAGGTCTTATTGATATGCTGTCCACCGGCTCCACTGGATCGGTAGGTATCAATTCGTAAATCCTCATCGTTGACCTCCACATCAAGGTCCTCTTCAATGTCAGGCATGACATCACAGGAAACAAAGGACGTCTGGCGTTTGCCGGCTGCATTAAAGGGTGAGATTCTTACCAGACGGTGAACTCCCTTTTCTGATTTTAAATAGCCGTAGGCATTGATGCCGTTGACCTGAATGGTAACAGACTTAATGCCTGCTTCATCTCCGTCAAGATAGTCAAGGACTTCAATCTGAAAGCCTTTTTTCTCTGACCAGCGGCAGAACATACGGTAAAGCATGCTGCACCAGTCACAGGATTCGGTTCCACCAGCCCCTGCGTTTAACTTAAGGATGGCATTATGGTTGTCGTATTCCCCGGATAACAGGGTGCTTATCCGCATGGCCTCCAGCTTTTCCTTAAACTCACGAAGCATCTCTTCCACCTCGGGAACTAAGGAAGGATCATTTTCTTCATTTCCCATCTCTATCATGACGCCAATGTCTTCGTACTGCTGTTCTAATTCTTTATAACCGCCTACTGTATCTTTTAAATTCTTGGCAAGCTGAACGATCTTTGTAGATTTTTCCGGATCTTCCCAGAAGCCCGGTTCTTCCATGGATTTGTCCAGCTCATCGATTCTCTTTAACTTATTATCTAAGTCAAAGTGAATCCCTCACTTCCACTAATGGTTTTTGAAACGTTGATAATTCATATTTGTACTGATCTAACTCTACCACTGTGTCACCCACTTTCTGATTTTGATATTTATAAATATAAAATTGGGGCCCGCCCTTTCACAGGTGCGGACTCCAATCCTATAAAATACTATACTATTTTACGTCCGCAGCACTGTTTGTACTTTTTACCGGAACCGCATGGACATGGATCGTTTGGATAAACCTTTGCCTCTACCTTTTTCACAGGGGCTTTAGCTGCACTTTCATCCTTGTTGGTTCCTGTCACTTTGGCAGCAGGCTCTCTTTCGACTTTCTGCTCAACCCGAATATGGAAGAGGACTCTTACAGTCTCTTCACGGATGGCTGCTATCATCTCATCAAACATCTGATAGCCGTTCATCTTATATTCTACCAGAGGATCTCTCTGGCCATACGCCTGAAGGCCGATACTCTGACGAAGCTGATCCATATCGTCGATATGGGACATCCATTTATTATCGATTACTTTTAAGAGAATTACTCGCTCGATTTCACGAATCTGCTCTGCTTCCGGGAATTCAACTTCTTTGGATTCATAAAGCTTAATGGCTTCTTCCTTCAGCATGTGCTTTAATTCATTCTTACGGATCTTCTTATCTTCTGGAATGGTAATTGGCTTTAACGGAATTACGGAAAGAAGTAAGGTATTCAGTTCGTTTAAATCCCAGTCTTCCGGTGCCTGATCCTCTGTAATACAAAGGTCAACTGCATTTTCTACAATATCTGTCACCATCTTTAAGATGACGTCACGCATATTGTCTCCGTCTAATACTTTTCTTCTCTCGGCATAGATGACCTCACGCTGGTCGTTCATGACCTCGTCGTATTTTAAGAGGTTCTCACGAATTCCGTAGTTATTGGTCTCTATCTTCATCTGCGCTTTTTCAATGGCATTGGAGAGCATCTTATGCTCGATTTCCTCGCCTTCGGGCACACCAAGGGTATTGAACATGGTTACAAGTCGCTCGGAACCAAAGAGACGCATTAAATCGTCTTCCAGGGAGATATAGAATCTGGATTCACCTGGGTCACCCTGACGTCCGGCACGGCCACGGAGCTGATTGTCGATACGGCGTGATTCATGACGCTCGGTACCGATGATCTTTAAACCGCCTGCTGCTTTTGACTCGTCATCTAGCTTAATATCCGTACCACGGCCTGCCATGTTGGTAGCAATGGTAACTGCTTTGTGGACACCGGCATCGGCTACGATCTCAGCCTCCAGCTCATGGTATTTGGCATTCAGTACCTTATGAGCAATGCCGCGGCGCTTTAACATACCGCTGAGCATCTCGGATGTCTCGATGGTAATCGTACCAACCAGAACGGGCTGTCCCTTCTGATAAGCCTCTTCTACCTCTCTGCAAACTGCCTCAAACTTTTCTTTCTTTGTCTTATAAACGGCGTCTTCCCGGTCGTTACGTGCGATCGGACGGTTGGTTGGAATAGAAATAGCATCCATGCCGTAGGTATTACGGAATTCCTTCTCCTCTGTAAGAGCGGTACCCGTCATACCTGATTTCTTTGTATACTTATTAAAGAAGTTCTGGAAGGTAATGGTAGCAAGTGTCTTACTCTCTCTGCGCACATTTACATGTTCCTTCGCTTCAATGGCCTGATGAAGACCGTCAGAATAACGTCTTCCCGGCATGATACGTCCGGTAAATTCATCTACGATCAGTACTTCATCGTCTTTTACTACATAATCCTTATCACGGAACATCAGGTTGTTGGCACGGAGCGCAAGAATGATGTTGTGCTGGATCTCTAAGTTCTGAGGATCGGAAAGGTTTTCAATATGAAAGAACTGCTCTACCTTTTCCACACCCTGCTCGGTTAAGTTCACTACTTTATCTTTTTCATCGACTATGAAATCACCGGTTTCTGTAATTTCTTCGCCCATGATGGCTGCCATCTTGGAAAACTCAGCAGAAGCCTCACCGCGCTCTAACTGGCGGGCAAGAATGTCACAGACTTCATATAATTTTGTAGACTTACCACTCTGACCAGAAATAATAAGAGGTGTTCTGGCCTCATCGATCAGCACAGAGTCAACCTCATCAATAATACAGAAATCAAGATTTCTTAATACCATCTGTTCTTTATAGATGGCCATGTTATCTCTTAAATAATCAAAACCAAGTTCATTATTGGTTACGTATGTGATGTCACAATTATAAGCATCACGTCTTTCATCGGAGTTCATGGAGTTTAATACAACGCCTACAGTCATACCTAAGAACTCATGAATTCTTCCCATCCACTCCGCATCACGCTTTGCCAGGTAATCATTGACCGTTACGATCTGCACGCCATTGCCTGCAAGTGCGTTTAAATATGCCGGACAGGTAGATACCAGGGTTTTACCTTCACCGGTCTTCATCTCCGCAATACGACCCTGATGAAGAACGATACCACCGATTAACTGAACACGGAAATGTTCCATATTAAGAACTCTGCGTCCAGCCTCTCTTACGGTTGCAAATGCTTCAGGTAATATATCGTCAAGAGTCTCGCCTGCTGCCAGTCTCTCTTTAAACAGCTTTGTGTTGTTCTTCAGCTCTTCATCCGTAAGGGCTACCATAGTCGGACGGAGTGCCTCTATTTTATCCACAATGGGATGGATCAATTTTAATTCTCTTTCACTATGAGTTCCAAATATTTTCTGAACGAGGTTCATGTTTCATTCTCCTACTCTTCTTAACTATATACACCGTACAATCTTGTATATTGTAGCACTAACTCCTCTTTAATTCAACGAATTCATAAAAAATTAACATTCTGGTAATAATACCACCACATTCTGCCAGTTCTATTCAATTATTCCACGGCAAACAGCAGCAAAACCGGTGAAAATTATGGTTAACCTGACACATTGCACAAAAAACATGTTCGATTCTTTGATTTTCCACATTATCCACATCCGTCTATGTGCGTTTCCCCCATTTTTATCCCCACCATTTCCTCCCATAAAAGCGTAAAAAAACAGTTATACACCGAGTTATCCACATTATCCACATTTATTCTCCACAGATTACCAGTTTTCCCGAAAAGGTCTTGAAGTGGCTGATTTTTGTATACTTGTCATAAAATTTCCTTTTTCGACGGAAAATTCCATTTTTCCCTTGACTTTTTTTAAAGCCCATCTATAGTTTTTCAATAATTTGATAAAATATAAGTAGAGACATTTCACAAATAATTCACATCAATTATCTAAAAACTTTACAATCATATTGAATTATTCTCAAAAATGTGCTATACTATAACCATCTCAAGAAAAAGGAGCTGATGACTTATGCGTTTTATCATTACAGGAAGAAATATTGAGGTTACATCAGGTTTACGGGAAGCGGTTGAAGACAAGCTTGGAAAATTGGATCGTTTCTTTGCTCCTGCTACAGAAGCCACAGTAAGACTCAGCGTTCAGAAAGAAATTCAGAAAATTGAAGTAACAATTCCAGTGAAAGGACATATAATCAGGGCGGAAGAATCCAGTACAGACATGTACGTCTCCATCGATCTTGTGGAAGAGATCCTGGAACGTCAGCTGAAAAAATATAAGAACAAGCTGATTGACAAAAAGCAGAATGTCCCTTCTTTCTCAGAAGCATTTATTGAAGAAGAGAATTCATATGAAGATCATATTGAGATCGTAAAGTCAAAGAAGTTTGCAGTAAAGCCTATGGATTCTGAAGAAGCCTGTGTACAGATGGAGCTTCTTGGACATAGCTTTTACGTATTCTTAAATGCAGATACAGACGAAGTCAATGTCGTATATAAAAGAAAAGGCGGTTCTTACGGACTCATTGAACCAGAATTTTAATCATAATCATAAAGATATCAGCCAGGCAAAGCGCCTGGCTGATTTTTAGTTTACCTGAAGTCTTGTTAGGTAGCGTTCCACACTGGTGATGGCATTGGCACCATCGGATACCGCTGTGGATATCTGTCTTAACTGTTTGGTACGTACATCACCGACTGCAAAGATACCAGGTATGTTAGTCTCACAGTCTTCTCCTGCTTTGATGTATCCATGATCCATCTCCACCAGGCTGTTGAAAGCCTCGCTTTGAGGATTGATTCCTACGGCTATAAATACACCGTCCACGGCCAGCTTTCTGGTCTCGTCTGTATTGGCATTTCTTATTGTCAGAGATTCTACCTGATCTCCGCCTTCGATTTCATCGACTACGGTATCCCAGATGATTTCCACATTTTCCTGGTTAAACAGCTGGGTCTGAAGTGTTTTGGCTCCTCGTAACTGGTTTCTCCTATGAATTAAGTATACTTTCTTACACATTCTTGCTAAGAAAATTGCATCTTCAATGGCTACATCTCCGCCACCTACAACTGCAGCTACTTTGTTACGGAAGAATGCGCCGTCGCAGGTTGCGCAGTAAGATACGCCCATGCCGGTAAGTTCATCTTCTCCGATCACGCTTAATTTCCGGTGCTGTGCTCCGGTTGCAATGATTACGGATCTTGTCACATAGGTCCTCTCTTCTCCCACTACGGTAAACTCACCTTCAGCGGCTTCGATTCGAAGGACTTCATCATTAGAGAACTCTGCTCCCAGCTTTTCTGCATGTTCCCGGAACTTCATGCCCAGATCATATCCGTTGATGCCTGGAAGTCCAGGGTAATTATCCACTTCATAGGTGTTAAGTATCTGGCCTCCACTGGCCATCTCTTTTTCAATCACTATCATTTTAAGTTCTGCTCTTTTTCCATAAACCGCGGCAGTGAGGCCTGCCGGACCTGAGCCGATAATTACCACGTCATAGATTTCGTTCATATTTATCTACCTGCTTTCTGTTTCAATCTGATATAAATTTTCTCTGTTCTCATTATATCTTACAAACCCGGAAGTATGCAATGTCTGATATAAGAGAATCCTGTAAGTTATCAGGAGCCTTTTTGTGATTCTTGCATTGCTCCTTTTGATTTGGTAAAATATCCCTATATAATGAAAGAAAGGGGAATATTCATGTCCAGGAAAACTGTACTTATCACCGGCGCTTCCCGAGGAATCGGAAAAGCCATTGCCGTTAAATTTGCAAAAAAGGGCTATAATGTAGCCATCAACTGCCTGCACAATGAGGATCAGCTCCTGCAAACGAAAAAGGAACTGGAATCCTATCAGATCTCCTGCCTTTCCTACGTGGGTGACATGGGAGACGCAAGCCAGTGCAAGGAATTCTTTGACCGGGTCCGCAAACAATTTGGTACACCCGATGTTCTTGTTAACAATGCAGGGATTTCCTACATTGGTCTTCTCCAGGATATGAGCACGGAAGCCTGGGACCGGATCATTCGCACCAATTTAACTTCCGTTTTTAACTGCTGCCGCCTTGCTATCCCTGGTATGGTGGAAAAAAAATCAGGGAAAATCATCAATATCTCTTCCGTCTGGGGTGTGGCAGGCGCTTCCTGTGAAGTAGCTTATTCCGCCACGAAGGGAGGAATCAATGCCTTTACAAAAGCCCTTGCTAAGGAGCTCGCGCCCAGTAACATTCAGGTCAATGCCATCGCCTGCGGTGCCATCGATACGGAAATGAACCGTTTCTTGGAAGAGGACGAACTGATTGCCCTGATCGATGAGATTCCTACCGGAAGGCTTGGAAAAGCGGAAGAGGTAGCTGATCTGGTGTATCACCTTGGCTATAAAAATGCTTACCTGACCGGTCAGATCATCGGCCTTGATGGTGGGTGGATCTAGATACTGCTCTTTTGCCGGTATGTCTTTACGATCTAAGAAAGGCCTGCCGGCAGAACTTCTCGTTTGTACCATAGAAATTTAAGTTCCGGTGGTCTTTTATATAGTCCCATAGTAAATCATATGTTGCAATCCAACGGCTGGTACACAAAGTACAATATGGACAAAATAAATTGTATAAAATTAAACATTATACAATTATTATATAGTGATTACAGCAAAATGTCAACATCCTGCTCCTAATAAATAAAAAACGCCCGGAAAAAGATATTCTTCTTCCGAACGCCCTGATTTTCTTAAGCTTCTGGCTTTTCAATCTCAACGACTGCTGACTTCTGCATAGGTATTCTGCAGTTTTTATTATTTCCAAATTCAACAATTACAGTATCTTCTGTCATATCGATGATTACACCATAAAATCCGCTGGTTGTTAGTACGCTGTCACCTACGGCAATACTGGAAAGCATATCCTGCTGTCTCTTCTTTTCTTTCTTCTGTGGTCTGATTGCGATAAAGTACATAAAGCCAAAGATTACTGCGATGTAAAGAATCCAGAAACCCATGCCCATGCTGCCGCCTGTTGCTAATAACATAACCATTTCCTCCTTATATAACGATCCGCCAAAATGCTGCGGTATCTTGTCCAGCTTTTAGGATTGAGCTTCCGTCATTCCGGCAAGCTTTCTTTCCTTATATTCCCCATAACACTGATTGTCAATCGCGTCACGAATCTCTTCCATCATTGTATTATAAAAATACAAATTATGCAAGACACATAATCTCATGCCGAGCATTTCTTTTGCCTTTAAAAGATGTCTGATATAGGCTCTGCTGTAGGAACGGCAGGCCGGACACTGACAGCCTTCTTCAATCGGTTTGGCATCAAGCTCAAATTTGCTGTTAAACAGATTCAGCTTTCCTTTGTTGGTGTAGACATGTCCATGACGTCCGTTCCTTGAAGGATAGACACAGTCAAAGAAATCCACGCCCCGGTCAACAGCCTCTAAGATGTTTGCCGGTGTTCCTACGCCCATGAGATAAGTAGGCTTATTTTCCGGAAGATAGGGAACGGTTTCATCTAAAATCCGGTACATCTCGGAATGGCTTTCTCCAACAGCAAGTCCGCCAAGGGCATAACCATCTAAGTCCATGGCAGAAATGGTTTTTGCATGAGCGATACGGATATCCTCATAGGTTCCGCCCTGATTAATACCAAATAATAGCTGTTCTTTATTAATGGTCTCTGGAAGGGAGTTAAGCCTTGCCATCTCGGTACGGCAGCGCTCCAGCCATCTGGTGGTTCTGTCCACGCTGTTTTGCATATATTCCCTGGTAGCAGGGTGAGGCGGGCATTCATCAAAAGCCATGGCAATGGTTGAGCCAAGGTTTGACTGAATCTGCATGCTCTCTTCTGGTCCCATGAAGATCTTATGTCCGTCGATATGGGACTGGAAATAAACACCTTCTTCTTTTATCTTTCTTAATCCGGTTAAAGAGAACACCTGGAATCCGCCGGAATCCGTAAGGATGGGGCGGTCCCAGTTCATGAACTGGTGCAGGCCGCCAAACTGTCTGATCAGCTTATCTCCGGTACGTACGTGAAGATGGTAGGTGTTTGACAGCTGCACCTGAGTCTTTATCTCCCGTAAATCATCGGTGGATACAGCGCCCTTAATGGCTGCAACCGTACCTACGTTCATGAATACAGGGGTCTGAATGGTGCCATGGACTGTGGTGACCTCTGCCCGTTTGGCCCTGCCATCCTTTTTTATTAAAGTATACTTCATTGATAGTCCCTTACTTTTGTTTCTGAGTTTTCAGTTACACAGCGGGTAATTGATTCTTATTCTTCTGCCAGCGCAGCCTTGATCATGATGGAACATTCCACCCGCTTCTTTTCCATCTCGCATCCGATATCATATGCATCTGTAATATTGCCATGGAAGTTGTAGGAATTGGCTGCACAGCCGCCGCTGCAATAAAATCTTGCAAAGCAGTCCTGGCATTTGTCTTTTGCATATACGTTGCAAAGCTTGAATTCATCGCGTACTTTTGTGTTCAGCAGACCTTCGTCTACATTTCCAAGAAGGTAATCGTCCTGTCCTACGAACTGGTGGCAGGGATAGAAATCGCCCCATGGAGTTACCGCTAAATACTCGGTACCGGAACCGCAGCCGGCAAGACGCTTTGCCACACATGGTCCCTGCTGTAAATCAATATTAAAATGGAAGAAATTAAAGCCTCTGCCTTCCTTACGACGTTTGATGTATTCCACTGCAAGGTTATCGTATTCTTCAAGAATCTGAGGAATGTCCTCTTCCCGAATGGCATAATACTCTTCCGCCTGAGCCACTACTGGTTCAATGGACATGCTCTTAAAGCCTAAATCTGCAAATTCCAGAACGTCTTTGGCAAAATCCATGTTTTCTCTGGTAAAGGTTCCTCTGATATAATAATCCTTGTTTTCACGAAGCTTTGCAAATTTCTGGAACTTTGGTACGATTAATTCGTAGCTTCCCTTTCCGTTACGGAACGGACGCATCTTGTCGTTGACTTCCTTACGTCCGTCAAGACTTAATACCACATTGCTCATTTCCTTGTTGCAGAACTCCATGATCTCGTCATTTAAAAGAACGCCGTTGGTGGTCATGGTGAAACGGAAGTTCTTATTATATTCTTTCTCTTTTGAGCGTCCGTATTCAACAATCTGCTTAACAACTTCCCAGTTCATTAACGGTTCGCCGCCAAAGAAGTCTATTTCTAAGTTTTTGCGGTTGCCGGAATTTAAAAGAAGGAAGTCAATGGCCTTTTTTCCTACCTCAAAGGACATGAGAGCACGGCGGCCGTGGTATTCCCCTTCTTCTGCAAAGCAATACTGGCAAGCCAGGTTGCAGTCATGAGCAATATGTAAACAGAGCGCTTTTACCACTGTCTTTCTCTTCTTAAAATCTACCACATAGTCATGGTAAACATCTTTTGAAAATAATTCCCCTGCATCGATGAGATACTGGATTTCCTCTAATGCCTCTGCGATTTCGGCTTCAGGATAAGAATCCTTTAAACGGCTTATGACTGCCTCCGTTACCTGACCGGACAGCTTTTCCGGCTTTTCCATATCAGGAATCAGTTCCTTTGCTGCTGCCACTGCATCATACATCACCGCATCTACGGAATGGACTGCTCCGCTGTTGACATCCAAAATAATATGGAAGCCATTATTAATATATTGATGAATCACTTGTATTCTCCTAACTTTTAGAAAAAGGTTGACCCTTTGATTGATGTTAGGCAGACAAGCGAAGGAACCCCTACTGTCTTAAGACCGTAGGGGCATCTGCTTCTCTGCCTTATGGCTGTTCTATACAGTTTTAATTAGCGGTTGGTGTTCTCACAGCTCTGATTTCCTACTGTACAGGATGTTTTGCAGGCAGACTGACAGGAAGTCTGGCACTCGCCGCAGCCGCCTTTTTTCATAGATTCTTTTAATGTACTGGAACTTAATGTTTTAACGTGCTTCATAAACTTACACCTCCTGTATTTACATAATTCCTTGCGATTATACCACATGTTTTTTGACAGCGCAAGATGAATCGGCCCTGTAAAACCGGGGAAGATTGACTGAAATAGGCCAAACTCTTAGAATATACTCTACAGGGAGGGAATATACTGAACCATAAGACAAGATGTGAGGAGTAATCAAATGGAAAAATCAAAGCTTCAGGTCACACTTAGAAATCTGCTCATCTCCTACATACTGACCGGTATCCTGCTTGTTGTCCTGGCCTTGGCACTTTATAAATTTCAATTAAAGGAAGGCCAGATACGGCTGGGAGTCAATGCGGTCTACATTATTACCTGTCTCTTTGGCGGAATTCTCATGGGGAAAAGCATAAGACAGAGAAGGTTCTTCTGGGGACTTTTGCTGGGGCTGCTTTATTTTGTGGTCCTGCTTGCGGTCTCATTTCTTATGAGCAAAGGAATTAACGGCTCCATGAACCAGATTCTGACTACCATGGCCATCTGTGCTGCAAGCGGAACAGCGGGTGGAATGTTAAGTTAGAGTAGCAAAACAGCTCAGGCAGAGGAGCTGGTAGGGCTTTACATTAAAAATACGTCCTGAACCTATTTATTTAAATGGTGCAGACCACACCAGTGGAGGCACCAATTATATAAGTAAGGTCAGGACGTATTTTTATAATTTTAGCGATCCCGGAAGGTACGAATCAGTTCCACGATTAAGAAAATGGCTGCTCCCAGGAAAATAAAGATATCTCCAAGATTGAAAACCACCTTTTTCAGCTTTCCGAACTGAAGGCTGAAATAATCGACCACGTAGCCACGGACCAATCTATCGTATAAATTGCTGATCGCGCCTCCAAGTACGAGGGAAAAGGCAAGTTTATCTGCGATTCTTCCTTTTGATTTTAAAAGCCCGCCAAGCATTCCTCCCACAAAGGAAGCCACTGCCAGAGGTATCATCTGAACGACTTCAGGGCGGTTCTTTAGATAGCCGAAGGAAAATCCGGCATTGTGATTCTTATATAGAAGGACTTTTCCGTTGCTTCCCTTTAATTCCTTGGGAAACTGGGATTCCTCCTGTTCTTCGATGGAACTTTTTATAAAAAGGTCCACGGCTGCCAATAATGCGATAAGACCAACAAATATCATATCATACACTCCTTCCGCCTTTATTATCTCCAACTTTCAGGACATTTTATCCTTAGAATTTCATTCTTTCCGTTCTGTCAGCTTCTCATCTGTATGAACGGTCCTCCCTTTTTATCCAGGTAGGCTCTTGTTATGACAACGGAACCGATACTTGGGTCCTTTGGAATCTCATACATGATATCCAGCATGAAGTTTTCTATAATGGCGCGCAGTGCTCTTGCACCGGTCTTTTTCTTCATTGCCTCTTCTGCAATCCACTCCAGTGCCTCTTCTTCAAAGACAAGCTGCACCTCGTCAAGCTCCAAAAGCTTTTTGTATTGTTTTAAGATAGCATTCTTTGGTTCTTTTAATACGCGGATCAGAAGGTCTTTATTTAAGGATTCCAGAGTCACCGATATAGGCAGACGGCCTAAGAACTCTGGTATCATGCCGAACTTTCTTAAATCTTCGTTGGTCACCTGGAAAAGTATATTGGAATCTTTTTCATAACGGTCCTTTAATTCTGCGGAAAATCCCATGGAGGACTTTTCCTTTAGTCGTTCCTTAATGATATCCTCGAGATCCGGGAAGGCACCTCCACAGATAAAAAGTATGTTGTCGGTACGGACAGAGGTCATGGGGGTAAGGGCATTCTTTTGATTAGAGCCTACCGGAACCTCTACGGTGCTACCTTCTAAAAGCTTTAACAGCTCCTGCTGCACGGATTCCCCGCTGACATCACGGCTGCTGGTACTTTTTTTCTTGGCGATCTTATCGATTTCATCAATGAATATAATTCCCCGCTCTGCCTTGTCCACATCGTTGCCTGCGGCAGAGAGTAGCTTTGATACCACGCTCTCTATATCATCGCCTATGTAACCGGCTTCTGTTAATGAGGTGGCATCGGCAATGGCCAGGGGAACGTCTAACAGCTTTGCAAGGGTCTTCACCAGATAAGTCTTTCCGCTGCCGGTAGGACCGATCATTAAAATGTTGGATTTTTCAATCTGCACATTACCTTCTTCATCTGTCATTCCCTTTTCTGTTAAGTAAACTCTTTTATAATGATTGTAAACAGCCACTGAAATTACCTTCTTTGCCTGCTCCTGCCCAATGACGTATTCGTCAAGCTTTTGACGAATCACATGGGGAGCCGGGATATCCTTTAAACTGATTTCAGGCTTTGCTTCCTTGTCGGAACGTTTTTTAATCTTTTGTTTCTTGGGTATATCAAAATCCTGGCTATTCAGCTTTCCAAGATCATTTAAATTCAGATTCATATATGGCATGTTGGGAATCTTACTTAGATCAAATCCGCCCTGGGACACGGAATCAAATGCCTTTTGCATACAATCATGGCATAAATTCATGGAACCCGGCATGGAGATCATGGGTCCTGTTACTTGTTCCGATCTACGGCAGACGTAACAGAACTTTTCATACTCATCCTGTTCACTCTTTGTATCTTCTCCATCAGAGCCATGGACATTATTGTCTTCCATCTTCTCCTCCAGTATCTCTTTATCGTTCAATCTATGTTCTCCTTCTATCTGTAATTATATACTTCCCACAGGGATATTATAATGCATTTAAAACTCTCCTACAAGTGCGGACGGGGAATTTAGATTTTTTTAATGAATAAGAAAATGCGCTTTGCCTCAGCACGCCAGCTGATTCAAAACGCATCTTCTTATTGGTTTTATATCGGGTTAAGCCTCTGTAACTTTTAGCTTTGTGGCTGAGTTTCTGCCGGTCTCTTTCCAAGAGTGATGTCAACATTGCGTTCCACGTACTTACCATTTTCAAGGGACTGGACTGTGACTGAAATCGTGCTTCCGCCCTTATAATATTTTAACATACTGGTAAGGTCATCGTAGGTCTTAATGGACTGTCCGTCAAACTTGGTGATAATGTCCTTTTCCTTTAAATCAGACTTGCTGGCAGCGCCGCCTTCTACGATCTTATAGATGAATACACCCTGAGGCATACCAAGCTGCTGGCTGGTCGTTGCATCAATGTTCTTGCACTGGATTCCTAAATATCCCTGCTCTGCATCAGAGACCTGAGTTCTTGTGGTCTTTGTCATCAGGTTATCAAAAATTTCCTGTGCCTTTGAAATCGGGATTGCATATCCCATTCCTTCTACTTCGGTAGAAGAATATTTTGCTGAGTTAATTCCAATGACCTCACCCTGCATATTTAAAAGAGCACCACCGCTGTTACCTGGGTTAATGGCTGCATCGGTCTGGAGAAGATTCCGGTTTGTTCCGTCTTCTGTCTGAACAGCACGATCAAGTGCACTGATATAACCTACGGTAACGGACTGGCCATATCCAAGTGCATTACCAATGGCTACTACCCCCTGACCTACCTTTAAGGTATCGGAGTTACCAAGAGAGGCTATGGCTATTTTGGATAAGGTGTCAGAGGAAATATTCTTAAGGGGAACTGCAATCACTGCTAAGTCTGATTCTGCATCGGTGCCTTTGATGGCTGCATCCACGGCCTGCTGATCAATGAAGTTTACCTTTAAAGCTTCTGCTCCCTGTACCACATGGTTGTTGGTCACGATCAACAGCTCATCGTCGTTCTTTCCTACAATAATACCGGAACCGCTTCCTTCGCCTTCTCTCTGCATGGGTCCAAACCAGGTCTGACTTTCGTAGACTACTTTACTGGTTATGGCTACCACAGACGGCATTGCTTTATCTACAATCCCCGATACATCATTGGGAACGGTTAAACTTGAAGCATTGGCAGCCGGTACCGTCGACGAGGAAGAAACAGTTTCAGCCTTGTTGATCTCAACAGAATTATTATTGCCATAAGCTCCGGCTGTCCAGTTGATTCCTACCATGGTGCTTCCTGCAATGACTCCAAAGACGAGAGCGCTTCCCACCAGGGCTGCTGCTTTTTTTACCCCGCCACGTTTTTTACGAGGCTTAGGCTCTTTTTCCAGCGTCATCTGGTCCACAATTCTTTGATTCTGGTATTCCTGGTAATGTGGAATACTCTGGCTGGTCTTTGTTTCCTCTGGTTCCGGGTCCCTCATAATAAAGTTCGTTGTCATTGGTTCTACATTTTTATTTTCCTCAGGATTTAAATTGCCTGTGTCTTTATTTTCATCAAACATAAAATCTATCTCCTTTCACCTATACTTGTTATCGCTTTCATAATCACAGTCTATCAATGAATTGTGACCAATTTGTGATAAAAATATAGTTAATATGTGAAATGAGATAGATTTATCTGTTTCCTTATGCAGCTGGTGGTGCTGGTACTACCGGAGCTTCTGTATTTGCTCCGCCCGGGACAACATTACCCGGCTGGGTCTGGTTTGAATCTACAGGTCCGGTTGTATTTGATTTGGTCGTTTCAGGAGTCGTTGGCTGGGTAGCCGCAGTTGTCTCTTTTCCACCAGGTCCGTGAGAGACCGTCGTGGTCTCTGTGGTTCCACTTGACTGGGTTGGTTTTGTCTCCCCGGGTCTGGTAGAACCGCTTGAGGATTCCTGAGCCTTTGTCTCTCCTGGCTTTGTCTCCTTTGTCTCTCCGCTGCTGGTACCTGTTCCAGGGCCTTTGATCGGCTTACCATTCGCATCTGTTTCATAGGCAGAGCTTTCATGGAATGAGGTCTCCACCTCTTCCGTCGTTCTTACCTCTTTTGTTTCATTGTCTTCTTTTTTAGGCTTATCCTTGGTTGGCTTCGTAGAATCATCGCTATACTTACCGTCCTTATACATACCGGAATCGGCAGCAATCTTGGCACTGATCTTCTTCACCATCTCAGAAGGCTCATAGCTTTCCTTTCCAAAAAGGAACTTATGAAGGTCTGATACATTGGTAACCAGGGTCTGTGGAATGACGCAATCGCCCTTTTTGCCCATCTTCATATCGCCGCGGGTGAATGGGAAACCGCCGGTCTCACCGATGTGATATTTTCCAATATCTAATAAGAGCTCAGTAAAATCACCGAAGGTCAGGTTCGTTCCTACCTGCTCTACTTCCATTAAAAGAATCCGGTTCAACAGGCCTAAATCTGCTTTTTTTGCTTTTTCAAATGATTTTTGAATGACCAGACGCTGGCGTTCTGTTCTGGCATAATCTGTATCCATCTTTCTAAGTCTGGCGTAAGCAACGGCCTGAACACCATCTAAATGGTTTAAACCTGCTGATTTTAAATGAACGGAAGGTATTCCTGTTTTTTGAACGGTCTCTGTAATAAAGGAGTTAATATATTTGAATTCTGCCTTTGTAATATCGATATCAACGCCTCCCAGCATATTAATGCCGTCGGCAACTGATTTCCAGTTAAAGGTTACATACTCCTGTATATCCAGATCAAGGTTTTTATTTAAGGCTGCCAGGGCCTGGGAAGCGCCTCCGTTGGCATAAGCGGCATTAATCTTATTATAGGTAGTGCCTTCGTTTATATTCAGATATGTATCTCTAAATACCGAAACCAGTCGTATCTCTCCTGTGTCACGGTTGATGTTGCATATCATAATAACGTCAGCATTGGTTCCCTTGTTTACGTTACCGTCACGGCTGTCCACACCGAAAACCGCAATGGTACGGTACCCGGTCATGTGCTTCTTCTGCTCTTGGGACATCTCTTCATTCCGGACCTGGTCCTTATCAAAGTTATCGGGACGCTGAATGGAGCCCATGATTCTTGCCACATAAGCATAGGAAAAAATAAGGGCCAGAGTAAAGATCTCTGCAATCGCCATAATGATGATTCGTCTGATCTTTCGTTTCTTTCCGGTGGCTCCTGCTGCACGGCTGGAAGCGGTCGGTTTTTCCTGTCTTGGCGCTCTGGACTGCTGTCTGGTGCCGCCGTCACCGATGACGATCTGTCCACGGGACGGTGACTGGCTGTTTCCCTGAGTACCTCCAGAGGATTGTCTCTGACGGGATGGGTTCTGGCCTGTGGAACCTGTCTCTGATGATGACTGTGCCCGGCGAGTTGGCTGGCTGCCTCCGTTTTCCCTGTTATTCGTATGATAGGCACCGCGGCTTTGGCGGTCTTCAAAATCTTCGTAATCGTCATCCAGGTAGTAATCTCTATCGGACGGATCTGGTTTTGAATCGTAACCGCGTCTTGCCCTTTTCTTATTCTCACGGTTTAACTCATCATCAAATTCATTTTTCATCTAATTAACCTCATCCTAATCGTGTCGTATCCTATATCAGTACGCATTTTTATTAATAAACCCTTTGAACATAGTCAAAAACAGGATTTTAAAATCAAATCCAAGGGTCCAGTTTTCGATATAGTATAAATCATGCTCAATTCTCTTGGTAATGGAAGTATCTCCCCTTAATCCATTGACCTGCGCCCAGCCGGTAATTCCGGGGCGTACCTGATGCTTGATCATATATCTTGGAATCTCTTCTTTAAATTTCTCAACAAACAAAGGTCTCTCCGGCCTTGGGCCGACTAAACTCATATCGCCCCGAAGAACGTTGATGAACTGGGGCATCTCATCTATGCTTGTCTTTCTTATGAACCGGCCCACAGGGGTCACCCTGGAATCATGAGGGGTTGTCCATTTGGCTTTTTCCTCAGACGGGGCCTGGACCACCATAGAACGGAACTTATACATATGAAATGGCCGGTTGTGTAATCCCACCCGCTCCTGTTTATAAATGAGCGGACCTGGAGCTGTCAGCTTAATCAGGACCACAGTCAGAAGCATAACAGGGGAAAACAGGATCAGTGCAACCGCTGCACCTACAATATCTACGGCTCGTTTTGCCAGCGCATTCACCGTATCCGTAAGAGGAACTCTTCGGATATTGACCACTGGAAGTCCCTGTAAGTCCTCAATAAAAGGTCTTGTTGGGATCATGTTGTTATAATCGGGGATAAATTTTGTATGGACTCCTGACTTTTCACAGGAAGCCACTATTTTTTCTAAGTTGGCATATTCGCTGATACTTAAAGTGATTGCAATTTCATCAAGAGAGTTTAAGGCCAGAATCTCATCTAAATCCTTAATCTTTCCTATCACATTAATGCCTTTGTATCCGGTTCCCCATTCTTTTTTATTGTCCAGAATTCCTTTGACCTGATATCCCCATTCCGGGTTTAAACGCACCCGGTCAATAAAGCCTTCTGCCGCACGGCTGTAGCCGATTAAAAGAATGTGTTTCTGGTTATAGCCCTTGGAGCGCATGGAACGCAGTATGCTTCGAATCGAATTCCGCTCGATGGTCTCCAGTATAATGTTGATGGCAAAGAAGTAAAATACCATCCTTGTGGAAAACTCACGGAAAAATGGATTCTTCTTAATCAGAAACAGGATTAATATAAAGATGAGCACTCCCAGTACATTAGCCTTTAATATATTGGCAAATTCATACCGGCTCTCCTGTACTCTTTTGGGAGCATAAAGCTGAAAGACTCCGTAAAGCAAAAGATAGGTGGGCAATATTACTATAAGTGCTGCAAAATAGTACTGTGGTGCCAACACCTGCTTATCCGGGCTGAACAACCGGTTGCCAAGCAAAAGAAAGAGCCAGGCAATAACATAGGAAAGGATGATGACCAGCCCATCCAGTACTACATGAAATCCATTAAATTTTTTCTGATTATCCTTTATCATAGCAGCAAACCTTCCAATCGTGCATTGCACCATACTTCTCCATGATAATTTCCCGTTTATTATACATGATATGTTCTTATAGTGCTATAAAAAATTTCTTAATAAGACCTGTCAATTTTTAGTTTTCTTCTTAAAAATTCCCAAACATACAGGAAAGTGCCAAAAATCAGCTCACCTTCGATTTTAACGTAGTTCTTAAGCCGGGACATCTGAAACCTTACTTTTTTTGTGGTATGGGCAGTTTTAAGACCTTCCTTTAAGCCTTCCACATAGTCGGATTCAAATCCAATTTTCTTGAAAAACATGTATTTCACACATATTCCAATAATAATAGGAAAGAGATTCATAAGAAGCTGTAAAAACGGCATATTCTTATAATTTAAATAAATATTATTTCTGGCAGCCAGTTTTACCTTAAAGGAATTATACTTGGAACCGCTGGTGCCGCTGCCTACGTGATAGACCACTGCACTGGGGCAGTAAACATTATCATAGCCGTATATCTTCGCCCGGTATCCCACGTCAATGTCTTCCAGATAAGCAAAATGAGCTTCATCAAAACCACCGATCTCGTCAAATACCTCTCTTCGGTAGATGGCAGCTCCGGCGCAGGCGGCAAATACATTCCGGGGCTTTTTATATCCCTTAATGCTTTGTCCCACTCCTCTTTGATAGGCCCAGCCAAGGACGCTGTACATATCTCCCGCATCATCCATAAGGTCCTTATGATAAAGCTGGATCATCTTACTGCTTGCGGAAAATATCTTTTTGGAGCTGTCCATGGTGCGTACCAGCTCCCTTACATAATCCGGTTCCGGCTCTGTATCATTGTTAAGAAGAATCACATACGGAGTTTTTGACTCCTTAATTCCTACATTCACAGCTCCGGAAAATCCAGTATTTTCCTTTAAGAATATTGATGGAATATTACGTTCCTTCAGCCATTCCACACTGCCGTCTGTGGAACCGTTATCCACCACAAGAAGCTCAAAGTTTTTATCACTTTGAGTTTCCAGCGCTTTCATACACGGTTCCATAAATTTAAGACCATTATAATTTGGAATAATGATGGTTACTTTTTTTAGCATCTCATACCTCAAGTTGATAGGGCTCTCCGATTTTTTCCTTCCGCAGGTCGCGAAGGGCAAAATTAGATTTGCGCAGGGTCAGATTCGGATTGTAGTAAGGATCTCCGTCTCTTAAAATATCCGGCCATTTATCAGAGAATTTCTTGATTTCCCGGTTAAAACGGGCTACCTTTTCCGGTGTGTCCTCAAGTCCTCTGGACTTAGATTCGTAATGATAAAAGAGGGCGTATGGGGCATAAACCACCAGTTTATCCAAAGAGCGGATCTTCATGCAGTAATCAATGTCATTAAAGGCAACGGCCAGGTCCTCGGAAAAACCTCCTACCTGATCAAACAGGGACCGTTTGCTCATCATACAGGCTGCTGTTACCGCACTGTAATTTCTGGCGCACATGGCCTGGTTAAAATAGCTGCTTTCTGACTTATGAAGGCCGATAAAGGTATGACCTGCAATTCCTCCAAAACCAACCACAACTCCAGCGTGCTGAATGGTATCATCGGAATAAAGGAGTCTGACACCTACGATTCCTACCTCATCTCTCTGACAGAATCCAAGCATTTCGGTAATGCTGTCTGGATTAATGATTTCGGTATCGTTATTTAAAAACAGAAGATATTCTCCTTTGGCAAAGGTGACACCAAAGTTATTGATGGCAGAATAATTAAACTCCCGTTCCCATTTCACTACATGGACAAAATCAAATTCTTTTTGAATCTTCTCATAGTAGTCAAAGGTAGCAGAATCTGCGCTGTTATTCTCCACCACAATAAATTCAAGATTCTTATAGGTAGACTTTTCAATGATGGAGCGCATGCAAAGATCCAGATCCTGAGAATGATCCTTGTTGGGGATAATAACAGAAACAAGTGGATCTCCCGTGATTTCAAAGGTGGAATGATAAATACCGTAATCAATGCCTTTTTCAACGGAAACTGCCTTCACACCAATCCGGTCATAATGAGCTTTCACCGCTCTTGCTCCCGCTTCAAAGGCATAAAGCTTACTCTCCGGGTTGCTGGCTGTGGAGTTTTGATGACAGCGCCAGTGATAAAGAGCCTTTGGTACGTGATAGATCTTTCTTGCTTTTTCCGTACAGCGAAGGATAAAGTCATAGTCCTGAGCGCCATCGTATTCTTCCCGGAAGCCTCCTACTTCTAATAGAAGCTCATGGTTCACTACGAATAAATGACAGATATAATTAACGCTGGTCAAAAGGTCCGGATTAAAGTCTGGCTTAAAGTGAGGCTCAAATAATTCTCCTCCATCGATATCCAGCTTATCTTCGTCCGTATAGACCACGTCGATTTCAGGGTCGGAATTGATTGCTTTTACACATTCAAACAAGGCATCAGGAGCCATGGTATCATCGTGATCGGCCAATACAATAAAATCTCCCGTAGCCATCTCAATAGCTGCGTTTGTATTTCCTGAGATACCTTTATTCTCTCCAATTATCACATATCGGATTCTTTCATCTTTCATGGCGTAGCGTTTTAAGACCCGCTCTGCACTTTCTCCCCTGGGACTTCCGTCCGCTACACAAACTTCCCAGTTATCATAGGTCTGTGCTAAAAGAGAATCAAGCATGGCAGCTAAAAAGCGCTCTGGTGTCTTATAGGCAGGTATGACCACGGACATCTTTGGAGTATAATCAAAAATAAATTTTCTCTGTGCATTCAGCTCTTCTTCCGTTGGTTTTGTCAGCTCGTACCACTCCGGATAATCATAATCGCTGTCAATGCCCTGAAGCTTGTGTCTTGATTTAATCAGGAATGCTTTTAACCCATTTTCCTTTAAGAAATCGGCCGCAGACTGGAAGGTCTGGGCATTCATCATGCTCTTTAGCTTCATGGATTTTTTATGGGCAGAGCTGTTCTGCTTTTCAATGATCTGGGTATTCAGCTTTACCCGGACGGTTTTACCATCGCATGCAATCTGAAGAATCCGGTCCTCGTTGTCTTCTCTTACATAAGGAATGCGTATGTCAAAACCAAGATCCTCTGAAACTACATTCTTAAAATAAATCTGGCTCACATCATCTCTGCGGACTGGGACATATTTAAATTCCATCTCCTGATCCTGACCGTCAAATACCTTTACTTCCACCTTGGAACCAGGATTTTTTCCGATTACCCAACCATTTAATACAATGGAATTTTCACGGATTCTTGCTACGTCTATCTTATATTTCATCTCTGTTACCATCCTCCATAGAGGCTGCTGTCAAAAGCATATCCTCCTCCGGGCCATATTCTTTTCCGGATGTAAAATTAATTCTCTCTTCTTCTATGACAAGAGGGCGCTTCATAATACGGGCGTTCATGGTGAGAATGTATTCTCCCACCAGACCGATAAAAAATATCTGAACGGACCCAAGAAAGAACATGCCGATCAAAAGTGGTGCCGTGCCGGCAGGGAAACGATCCCAATAAATCAGCTTTAAAACCAGATAAATTAAAGCTACCAGCATGCTTGCAAAGCAGCAGATGCTTCCGAAAATAGTAGCGATCCGCAGTCCCACCTTTGTGTAGGACGTAATGCTTAACATGGCTGCATCATACAGGCGGTAAAAGTTATTGCTGGTTTTTCCAGCCCGTCTCTTTGGCTGCTCATAGGGAACTTCTTTTCTCCGGAATCCAAGCTCTGCCACGATTCCACGAAGAAATGGGGTGGGATCGTCCAGTTCCCGCATTACTTTGATGAATTTGGCATCATAAAGGCCGAAGCCGGTAAAATGCTCAATCTGCTCCACATCGGAAAGCTTTTTGATGCATTTATAATAACAGCTTCGAAGCCAGTACATGATCTTATTTTCTTTGCTGGATTTCTTGATTCCAATGACTATTTTATAACCGCTCTCCCATTCCTTCACGTACTTTGGAATCATCTCCACGGGATCCTGGAAATCAGCCGCCATAAGGATGGTGGCATCTCCGGTGGACTGGAGCATGGCGTAATAGGGGGAATTGAACTGACCAAAGTTCTTGGCATTGAAAATGCCCTTTACTCCCTGATCCGCCTTACAGAGGGAACGCACGATATCTCTTGTCCTGTCCTTGGAATCATTGTCTATAAATATAATCTCGTAGCAATATTCCGGAAGTTCCTTTTGGAAGGTACCGGTGATTGCCTGATATAGGGCCTCTACATTTTCTTCTTCGTTGTAGCAGGGAACTACGATGCTAATTGTTTTCATACGTTCACTTCCAATCTATCTGAACCATTGCTTTTATTAAATCCCGGGGCTTATCCTTCATCATCTGAAGGGCTGTTTCCACCTCGCTTAAGCCGTAAAGCTTGTGAGTTACCAGCTTCTCCGGATTGATTCTTCCGTACTGAATCATCTTTAAAAGCCGTTCGATCCGGTTTCTTCCGCCCTTTGCAAGCTCGGTATGAATGGTTTTTCCTGCCATACCCCGGCCGCCTGAAAATTTAGGAAATGCAAGGCTTCCCGTTCCCCCGTAATAATTTACATTGGAGATGGTTCCGATGCCGTATCTTGCCATATCAACTGCCTGGGTAAATACCTCGTCTCCGCCTCCGCAGAGAATCACTCCATCTGCCCCAAGACCGTTTGTCCGTTCCAAGACCTGATCTACAATATCACCGTCCCGGTAGCTTAACACCTCTGTGGCTCCGAATTCCTTAGCAAGCTCTACGCATACGGGTCTGCTTCCAACGGCAATAATTCTGGCTGCCCCTAAGTGACGGGCTCCTTCCACTGCCATTAGACCAATGGGCCCGATTCCCATGACCACAACGGTATCACCGATCTTGATGTCTGCAAATTCTGCCCCGGTAAAGCCTGTGGTCACTACATCCACACACATCAGGGCCTGCTCCAGGGAAACACCTTCCGGTATTTTAGCCAGTGTAGTATCCGCATCTGGAATCAGGAACTTTTCTGCAAAGACTCCTGGCATGGAACGTCCCAGCTGATGACCGGAGAAAGGCGCGGAAGCATGCTTATAATTCCCTTCCTGAATGCCAGCTGCCCGCCAGTCCGGAGTAATGGCAGGAACCGCAACCACATCCCCTGGCTTAAAATCAACGACCAGCTCTCCTACCTCTAAAACCTCGGCAACGCATTCATGACCAAGAATTAAATTAGGCGCCTTTCTTGAGCCTCCCCCATATACGGTGTGAACATCCGAAGAGCATGGGGTGACTGCGATGGGGCGCAAAATGGCTCCATAAGGAGTGAGGGTTGGTTCCGGTGCATCATACCAGCCTACTTTTCCCGGTTCGATTAAAACAAAAGCTTTCATAGGTTATACTTATATCCTTTCCAGATGATTGGATTTCAATGCCAGTATTTCCACATCCCGTCCAAATTTTTCCTTTATAATACCTGCAATCTCCTCCGTATAGCCAGGTGCCACGATTAATATGGCATCCACAGGGTCAGTCATAAAATGCTCTGACGGCACAATGGGAAGATGAGAGGCTGGTGCATATTTTCCCTGCTTAAAGGGAGCCGAGTCTATCATATACTCTGCAAATGCTCCGATTTTCGTGGTAGAAGCCAGTGTAAAGCCCTGATGGCTGGCTCCCCAGACTGCAAGACGTTTTCCGCCTGCCTCCAGCTCCTTAATAAGCTGATCCATCTCACTGCCGATGGTATCCTGGCTTTTTATGAGCCCTGATACGTCTATCTTGACAGCCTTCTTATCATCTTCTCTTTTCGCTGGCTGCTTTTTCTTTCTCACAATGACAGAAAGGGTATCCCGGTTGATTATCTCTTCTTCCAGAACTTCAAACCCTGCCTCCTCCACAGTATAGCGAAGGGTATCAAAGGTATAATAAGCCAGATGATCCCGGATCAGCTCATAATAGCCGTCATACTCCAGAATGTATTCTAGGCTTGGCACCGTAATTAATCCAATGCCCTCTTCCTGTAAATTATCCGCCAGACAGCGGAGCATGGAAATCGGATTCGGCTGATGCTCTAAAAAATTAAAGGAGAGGAATCCGTCATAGGGACCCTTTACACTTCCATCACCAGGAGCAAGAATCTCTCCTTCTTTAGCAAACTGCTTCCAGACATTTAAGCCCTTTTCCTTTGCCATGGCCACAAGAGGTTCCCTGTTTTCTATGCCATAAGCCTCAACCGGGAAGTTTGACAGCACGGAAAGAAATTCTCCCTGACCGCATCCTGCTTCAATCAGCTTCTTACCTTCCAGATGATAGGTTTCTATTAAATGACGATACTGACGGGTTCTTAAATTCACCATGGTGGTGCTGTAGCCGCCAGACCGGATTACGTCCTTATAATATTTCACAGGCTGGCAGTCAAACTGAACCAGACCGCAGCTACTACACTTACAAAGGTTAAGAGATATTCCCTTCTCCTCCATAAGCTCTTCCTTTGAAGGTATGTCCTGAGCAGAAGCTGGCATTCCCTCCAGAACCATCAGGGGCTCTTCTGTCAAAGGGCTGCCGCACACAATACAAATCTTATCTCTCATACCATAAAAATCCCTTCCTGTCAATATTTTTCCTCTTCATGGGTCTTTAAAATCCCTTCCCGGAAGTTGACATAAGGCTTAAAACCAGTAGCCCCTATGAGTTTCTTAATATCGGGAATGAGATTTGCGGGACCTTCTGCATTGGGCTTTCTTCTTCCGTAGCTGTAGCTTCCGTGAGAGCCTAACACCTCATACATGGTTCGGATATACTCTCTTAGCTGTCTGTTCTCTTCCTCTGGTCCTGCCACATTATAAATTCCGGAAGCCGATCCTTTTTCCTGTTCCATTAAAAGTTTCAGCGCCCGGATGCAATCGTCCAGATATAAGAAATTCCACATTTGGGTGCATTCCCCCAATGATATATATTCCCCGCGGGAAAATGTCCGGATACAGCTTTCCACCAGAGACCAGGGGTGATCCCCAGGACCGTAAACGCTGAAGATTCTGGCATGGATATATTCCATATCAGCAATTCCCTGCTGCCTCCAGCCTTCCGTCTGCTCCATTGCCCGATTTAAAAACTGAAGCTTTGCCTTTCCGTATTCGGATACTGGTCTGCACTCCGTTTCTTCAGTCATGGCATCCTGATGGATTCCATACTCTGCCTGGGAGCCGCTGAAAAGAAATCGGCGGCAGCCTAAGCGTCTGGCTCCTTCTAAAGCCTTCAGGGAGTCATCCACATTCTTCTGCTGGACCTCTCCCTTTAACCGGTTTTCACTTCCTGAACCATCCCAGCCAAAATGATAAAATGCCTGGCATTCTTCATCAATGGCCTGATTCAGTTCATGAAGCTCCTCTAAATTACGTTCTATTATGATAAGCCCGTTCCGGTCTTCTTTCAGACTGCTTCTGTTCTTAGAGCCCGGACGGACAACTGCGTACACTTTATTTCCGTCTTCCAATAACTGATCCACCAACGCTCTTCCTAAAAAGCTGGTGGCTCCTGTTACAACTGCATTCAAGGTGCTTCCTCCATACCTTAATTTAATGTCAAAGCTTTAATCCGTAAGTCTTGGGATAATCATGTTCTCTTCCATCTCTTCCTCAGAAAGAAATGGAGATAAATCCTCAAGGGGAGGAGAAACCATGGTTCCATCTGGAAGCCGTTTTGCCGAAGACTTTGGTTCAAAATTCTGTTCCCTGCTTACAAATATCTCACAAATGACTGGTCCGTCCATGGAAAGAACTCTAGAAAGCGTTTCACCTAACTCACTGTTATGGTGAATGGATACATAGGGATAACCATAGGCAGCGGATAACTTCTCCATCTCAGGGAAGCTTAAATCCCTGCTGTCATCACCAACGCCTACCAACGGCTCTCCAAAGAAATTCTTCTGGGTCTGACGGATGGAATGGTATCCTCCGTTATTAATAAGGAATATCTTAATCGGCATCTTGTGATGGATAATGGTCTGCAGTTCCTGAATATTCATCTGGATACTTCCGTCACCGGTGATCAGGATAATATCTTCGGAGGAATCTGCCATGCAGGCACCAATGGCCGCCGGAAGATCATAGCCCATGGACGCCACGGCTGAGTTGGTAATAAATCTCTGGCCCTTTTTGATGATGCAGGCATGTCCTCCCACCACACAGGCAGATCCGTTTCCTACCACTGTGATCTGGTCTTCCTTAAGCCTTTCTCCCAGCTCCCTGATGAGCGCATATACATTGGTAAGCTCATGCTCGTCCTGTTTTAAATGCTTTGGAAGGACAACGGGATACTTTTCCTTCCACATGCGACAGGTCTCATTCCAGGTCATATCCTGAATTCCTTTGCCGCCTGAAAACAGAGGACTTTCCTCAGTCGCCTTATATTCCAGGTCAAGAACCTCTTCCAAAGCCCTGAGTAACTCTTTTACATCAGCATGAACCCGCATATCGGAATGAACCGACGGCTTTTTCAGTTCTTCCTGATCAATATCATTGACAATTACAAAGGCTTCTCTTGCCCATGTTTTATAATTATAGCCCACCTGACGAATGCTTAAGCGGCTGCCAAGGGACAATAAAAGATCGCTGTTTTGAATGGCAAAATTACCGGCCCTGTCTCCCATTCCGCCGCCTCGTCCTGTATAAAGGGGATGGGTATCCCAGATGCAGTCCTGGCTGTTCCAGCCTGTTACCACCGGAACTCCAAGTTTTTCTACCACACGAAGAAATGCTTCATGGGCCTGTCCAATGCGTATCCCATTACCCGCATTGATGACTGGACGTGTCGCGTTCTTAATCCTTTCAAGGATTTCCTTTGCTATTTCCCTTGTCACAGACTCTGGAAGGGTCTGGCGTTTTTCTCCTTGTCCTGCCTCATCTTCCTTTATCTTAGCACTAGTTTTCGTCAGCCAGCCGTCTCCGCCACGTTCATAATCTTCCGGAGAAAATCCTGCCAGTTCCTCTGTCTCAATATACGCTCCCTGGACATTTAGTGGAATGTCAAGCCAGGCAGGTCCCGGACGGCCGGAGCAGGCCAGATAAATGGCTTTTTCCAGGCAATACCGGATTCTCATTGGGTCAATGACCATCTCACTGTATTTGGTCATACAGTCCACGGCCTTTACAATATCAAATTCCTGGTCTCCCATGGCACGAATGTCAACCCCAGACCATCTGGCTGTGGTGTCAAAACGAACCTGACCGGACAAAATCAACATTGGAATGGAATCCAGCCAGCCTCCAAGCACACCGGTAATGGCGTTGGTCCCCCCGGGACCCGTAGTTACACAGACAGCAGCAAGCTCATTATGGATTCTTGTATACGCTTCTGCTGCTATGGCACACGCCTGCTCGTGGTGATTATAGAGACATCTTAACCCTTCCTGATGCCCAAGAGCATCATTTAAATGCATGGCACCTCCGCCTGTCACGGTAAATACCTGGGTGATCCCTGACTCGAAAAGCTTCTGGGAAATATAGTTGGATACTTTCATTCTCATGTTTCTTCGCTCCTTTTTGAAGGAATGTTTTTATCTGTCTGTGATTATACCACACCAACCTTTATTTTCCTATTAAAGTTTTCTTACTTTCTTAAACCTTGGGATCCACGGGAAACCCCTACACTTTCTCATGTTTTTTCTTATTATGTTATCTCCTTCCATATCTGCCATGAAACCTCACTATCTTTGAGACTTTTAAATAGGTTATAATCGCAGAGTAATGCAACTATGGATTTTCGGCCACGATATAACTTATTGCAAAAAAGGAGAGAACATATTTATGAAAAAGCACTTAAAATTGATGGCTGTATTATCCGCTGCCGGTGTTATAGCTGCCGCAGCTCCAGAGCTGGGTATTTTAAGCAACGCCACCACTGCTTTCGCGAAGGCAAATGGCTGGGTAGAAGAGAACGGTTCCTGGAAATTCTATGAAGAGGGCGACTACTATGCGACCGATTCCTGGAAGAAATACGGTGAGGATTGGTATTACTTAGACGAGAATGGCGAAATTGCAAAAGGTCAGGAAGTCGATGAATATTATGTAGACGACAGCGGAAAGAGAGTAACCAACTATTGGAATTCTGTTCAGAATGACAACTACTGGGACTCCCCTGACGCACCAGAAGTTTTCTGGCATTATTACGGAAAAGACGGCAAGGCTGTTGTATCCAAATGGCAGAAAATTAACGATCAGTGGTATTACTTTGACGAACAGGGTCAGATGCTCACTGGTAAAGTTGAGATCGAAGGCTCTACCTTCTATCTTGGTGATGAAAATGACGGTGCCAAGAAAACCGGTTGGTTTGAGCTTGACAGCGTAAAAGAGGATTCTGAGAAGCCTCTCTCCTGGTACTACTTTGATAAAGACGGCGTTATGGTAAAAGATCAGGTTGATAAGAAGATCAACGGTTCTTACTATACGTTCGTAAATGGAGAAATGCAGACTGGTTGGTACAAGCTTCCGGTTAATGCAACCCCATCTGAAGCGGCCGAAAATACAACTGACAACGCTGGATCTGCTGCAGGGTACCAGTACTATGATCCTGACAACGGAACAAGAGTTGATGGCTGGAGAGAAATCGAAGGTATCACAGGTGTTAGCGTAGAAGACGAGACTCATTGGTTCTTCTTTAAAGATGGCGCTCCATACTTTGCAAAAAAGGGAATCGCGTTATTTAACATTAACTCTCAGAAATATGGATTTAATACAAAAGGTGAAATGCAGACTGGTCTTAAAGTCGTTACTTTAGAAGACGGAAATGTTGCAAACTTCCACTTCTCCTCTAACGGTACTATGGATACAGGCAAGCAGACAATTTTTAACGAAACTTTAGATGAGAACGAGATCTGGTACTTCTATACCTCAGGTTCCAAAAAGGGACAGGGTTATACCGGAATCCTCGATAATACAGTGTATGAATACGGTTTAAGAAAAGAAGCATCTACTGATTTAAGAGTCGCTCCTGTTTCTCTTAACGGCGTAAATTACCTTGTAAACACAAGCGGAGTTCTTCAGACCGCATCTTCTACTTCCAAGTCTATCGTTAAACCAGAGCTTGGTGCAGGATACAGAGATTACAAGGATGCCAACGAAAAAGTATTTGTTGTCAACACAAACGGTATCATTCAGTAAGATAATCATTAAAAATAAATTACAAAAGATTCATCCGTTCAAATGAAAGAAGCCCGCACGCGCTATGCGTTGCGGGCTCTTTTTGTGCCTTTTCTATAATAATTATTAATTTTGATGAATTTGGCGTTACATTTTCCTTTAAAATACGTTATATATTATAGAAGTAGACTGTCTTTACTATAAATCAAGAAAAAAGGAGGAGACTAATGAGAGAATTGTCCGTGTACTACTGTTGTAAATGCGGTTACTATGGATATTATCAGCTTCAGCGCAATGCGGTTTGCCCTAAATGCAGGGTCCAGATGGCTCCGCTATCTATCAGCTACCAGGCCTTTATGGATCTTTCCTGCGAAGATAGGGATGAGTTGCTTTCCCAACATATAATTGATTCCTCTTCTCCTTATGTCCAACGCCTCTTGGCGCCACACAAGGAAAATAACAGTCGGGAAGTTATCGCCCGTATGGGAGACCGCATTACTGAATTAGAGATAGAGAACGAAAAACTGAATCAAACCATCGAATGGATGCATCAGACAATATGGGAACTCGTTCGCAAAAACAAAGGAATGGTTCCAGACGACAAAATAAACCCGGATCAAGGGATAGACCCCTGACAGGGATACTCCCGGGAGTGCCCGGCACTCCCCTGACTATCCCCTGTCAGGCAATCTTATCAACGCTTATGTACCGACCGAGTAATCTGTTGAGGGTTTGATTCAACCGTTCAATCACTCTATGGAGCTTCATATTCTCTTCCGTTAACCTTTCATTCTCAAGCTCTATAATCCGCAGCTTCTCAGCGTCTGTCATATAGAAAACCCTCCTTTTTTTCTGCTTTTCTAGTAACCACTATAAGCTGTTTCATACAGTTTGAAAAGCGAAATTAATCGCAAAATTCGACACGAATTTGTTTATTTTGTATAAATTATTATATTTTTTGATGTAAAAGTAGTCAAAGTACTATATGTATTGATGGTGCAAAGGTGATACACAAGATATGCTTTTGGGATTGTTATATTATTGTCGATAAATTATGTAGCAAATTTTGCTTTTTTCGAACTATATGAGACTATTTTGTATTTAATTAAACTTGATAAGATTTTAACTATAATTGAGGCATATCATTACTTCCACATTTACGCCTTAAAAGGTCTTAAACCGCAAACCTTTGAATGGGTGTTATGAGGCATATCTATCCTTGGAGATACCGGTTTGAAGATTAGGATTTTGGTATTGTTTTGTCATGGATGAGAGCTCTTTTTGTTGTAGTTCAGCACTTAGGAGCTATCTGTATCGATCTTAGGCATTTACCATATGCCACTATCTTATTGATTGTAGAGGTACATTTTTGTTAGATTGTATCAATTACCTCTTGCAAATGGGGTTGGTAGTATCCTGAGTTTTGTATGATATTTTTGTATAAGTATTTAATGACTCTCTAGTTAGATATTACGTATGCATTTATAAGATTACCCATTGGTTTTTTTCTAATTATTCTGTATGCTTATATATAATTTTAAGTATAGCAACTTTTAAGTGTGGACACAACTATGAATCGAATTTAACTGGATAAGAAGTGTGTAACTAACAATAAACGACATGAAATTTTTCTATTGTTTTAACTGTTTATTTAATTAAAATTATATATTTTTTTATGATGAATATAAAACAATAAGGTCAATTTTAAGGGAGTCAATTTATTGAGTAGAATATAATTTTTTAATGATGATTTGCTGTTTTTTCATGAGCTGTTTGAAGAAAGTGATAATAGATGAAACACCTGCAAAGTCTATTATACAGGATTTGAAGACCTCAAACAATCCCCATTTGCCAGAAATTTCTGTTGGGAGAATTAAGATGAACAAAATATGCCGGGAAAGTAGCACCTGACATAAACCGGAACCCTATTATACGTAAACCTTTTTATTCAGAATTTTATAATATTCTATGAATCACATGAAAACACCTCCAAACAGGACTAAAATTATTACGTCCTATTTGGAGGTTGAATATTACGAATTTAAGCTTTTATCCTGTGAAATTTTCATGCAGCTGATTCTTTCATTTGACAGGGCGCATATTGACAGCTTCTGCATGTTCACATTATAACATACGCTTACTGGTAGATTTACTGATGCACAAGCAAATTGGGTAATAATTTTATCTGCTCTCATTCGATATCTTTTGGAGGTTTAACGGATCCAGGCTCCATCAGCTCCTGTTTTATAGCCATCAGGCGTAACGGTGTTAATTAGCATGGATCCCATTTTCCCATCTGACTTTTCTTGGAAATAATACCATTTGCCGCTGATTTCCTGCCATCCGGTCATCATTCTCCCTTTATTGGTACCAGTATTAGGGTTTAGATAATAGACAATACCCTCATGCTGGAACCAGCCTGTTATGATATAGCCTTTAGGGTCAAAGAAATACCAACTGTCTGTTCCGTTCCAGCTGACGATTGCCCACCGGTTTATCGGCTGGCTTCCGTCCTTTGCAATCAGCTTCCAGCCGTTCTCATCTTCCACCCAAGTACCTTCTGCGCGATTATCATCTTTTGGATTTTTATAGCCTGGTGTAACGATATCATGACTGTCATCATCTGAGTCCTCATTTTTATATACATTCATGACACGGACCGTGAAAAGATCGGTAAACCGCTTTTCTTCCCCTCGTTTGTCCAGTCCATAATAAATGACTTTCACGTTCTGATTGCCCGCTGATGAAAAATCATAAATCAGATCGTATTCATCTTCTGTAAGAAGATTCTTTCTCACCGCATTGGAGGGGCTTGCCTTCCGATATTCTGTCACTTCAAGGCCGCCGGTATCCAGCTCCTCTCCCACGGTGTAAACTGTTTTCCTCGGCTTTTTGGTCACCTGTATTTTAGTCGTGTAATATTCTTCTTCTATGATTTCCTCTTTTACTGTGACCTTAAAGGAATCCGTAAAGGTTCTATCCTCCCCGTTTTCATCCCATTCACTATAGGTAACCATCACATCAGCCTTGCCTGGCTTTGAGAAATCATATTCCACTTCATACTGAGTATCGTTCATAACGGTTTCTCTTACTGCATTGCTTGGAGTTGCCTTCTCATAGCGGCGTACCTCCATTCCAGCCTGATCAAGAGTCTGGCTTACCTGGTATTCTGTTTTATCCGGCTTTCTTGTTACTTTGATTCCGGTGGTATGGTAAGGAGTTTCTTCCGGTGCATCTTCCTTTTCCTCATAGGCGGCCAGCCAGCTGATTACCGGATCACTGCTTCCCGTTTTCTTCACATGAAATTCGATGGTCTGATCTTTAGTTAGTTCAATGACTGCTTTTGAATTTAAAATGGTCTCCTCTGCCTTAGAAATAGTTACGGATCCCAATGTCTGTGTCATTTCCTGGCCGCTTTGGTCCTGGTAAACCACATAGGTTTCCATCGGACGATTGACATTCCACCATTCATAAAAACCGCTGCTAAACTGATATCTTCCTGCTTTTAATGGCAATCGGTATACGATTTCTTTTCCAGATTTCGCCCACCATCCGGTCTTACTCCTGCTGCCGCTGCCAGATCCCATTGAACCACCAAGAGCATTTGGATCCGTATATCCCCAGGAGCCTTCTTCATACTGCTTATCAGGCACTTCATTCTCAATGCCTACGGCATCCTTTACCATGGTGTAATAAGGGGATTCCTCCAGGGAATCAGCCCCTGAATCCACGAAGTAGACAAGATTCTTTGGAACTACCTCTACGGTCATAGATATCGGAATCTTTAGACTATCAACCACACCTTTGATTGTTACGGTGCTCCACAAGGTGCTAAAGGCTTCCTTGTTTGGATATTTCCATGTAACACTCCTTTCTTCTCCGTCTACCAGAACTGTTTCCGGTAATTCCGGCAATGTGTCTTTAGAGGTTACCACAGCAGAAGGCATTTCTACTCCGGCCTCCTTTGAAACGGCCAGCCAGCTGAGCAGATGAATCTTGGTATCTGCCTTTTTAATCCTCACCTCTACGACTCCGCTTGTTGGAATTTCAAGGGATTTAGTAAATGAAACATTTCCAGTGGAGGCGCTTACTGTGGAGGTTCCGAGTTCTGTTGTTTTCCATTCTCCATTTTCCGTCTGATATCTTATAGAGATGGCACTGGAATGAGTTTCGCTCCAATACGCCTGGGCTCCTACCATGAACCGGTACTTTCCGGCATCCATAGGGAGTTTATATACGATATCTGTGTCCTTAAAATTATCTACAAATAGCCCTGATTCATAAATACCGGTCCCATAGGAAACACTGTCACTGCTCTTTATGGAGATATTCCCATCTGGAACATAGCCCCAGGAGCCTTCTTCATATCTCTTATCTGCAGCCTGGTTTTTAAGAGGTACCGATTCGGCGACCAGATCATAAAAGGCTGAGTGACCAGCTTCTCCGCTGCTGTCTGTTACATGTTCCACGCCGCTGTCAATAAACCAATCAAGGCCATAAGGGATTACGACAGCCTTAATACTTGTTTTTAAGGTCGTATTTTTGATTTTACCCGTTATGGTTACTGTGTTCCATAAGGCTTCAAACTCTTTTTCGTTAATGATCCATTCAATCTCTTTCTGCGTTTCTTCTCCTGCTGCATTGACAACGGTAACCATTTCCGGGAGTTCAGGTGTACTGTTCTGAATGACAGAAATAGATTCTGGCAGATCTTTCACGGATATGACTGTGTCAGATGGTACTACACTTAAAAATGCATTTCTAAGTCTTATCCTGCTTTTATCAACTGTTTTTTGATCCTGTGGTTGATCGATAGTCTCTTCCGCATTCAAAAGGGCATTCTCAAGCTGCTCCAGCAAAGATTGTGGATATTTTTCTGGATCAAAGGTGTAATTCTTTATGTAGGTGGTAAGCTCTGTCAGCTCCTGGGTGCGAACCGGGATTTCTACATCAAATGGTTCCGTCAGCAGATTGATTCCGTCGACCTTTAAGGTTCCCTGAGTCACCTTGATGTTAACCGTATGGGGCTTATTTTCAAGATCTTCTCTCCAATAAGAAGTTTCCCTGTCTCCAGCTGCATTGGTTGCCGCTGTTTCCGCTACTTTCCCATCGATTGTTACTTCAATTGACGAAGCACCCGAATTGCCAAATAGATCAAATCCAATACCATTAGGGATCTCAAACTCCATGCTGCTGCCTGCTGGCATTGATGTGAAGCTTCTATTATAATAGGCAAATCCCTGACCAATGTTGTGGGTTACATTTCCATTCCAGGTAATAAGGGAAGAGGTGTCGTCAAGCTTGGCTGAGGCAAATGCTGTTTTTCCTTCCACTGGCATTACTTCAAGCTGATCAAAGCTGGTATTCCAGAAGCCGCTCATTAAAGTGATTCTTCCAGTCATGACCGGACTTGATGTGTCGGTAAAGCTTCCGGCTTCTTCCCCATCGAGATACATGGTAAGAACATTTTCGTCCGCTTTCAGCTGCAGCTTATGCCATATGGCGGCATCGAAGTTTTCTATTTTCCCTGACTTTTTCACAGTGTTGTATTTTAGCAGTTCCCATTTACCGCTGTCATAAATTTTAGCACGATAGGGAGCTCCGCTTGAGTGTACCACCTCTCGAACACCCAGGACTGCAAAATTATCTCCGTAGCCATTTCCTTTGGTGTCCAGCTTTACGTCAATTCCTGCGGTATAGTTGGCCCATCGGTGATCTCCCATAACAGTCCAAGGAATATTGGTGGTCTGACTGCTTTCATCGCTTCCGCTTCCCCATGGATTCCAATTGTAGGGACGGTTATCCCCATTGATTCTCTGGGTTAAAACATATCCGGTATCGTCTGATTTTGTGACCTCAAAAGCGCCTTCAATATCTGTGGTAAATAAGGGAGTCCCTCCCCTTTCCTCTACAAAGGAATCTTCATAATCAAAGTTATCCCGGTAAGGAAGGCTTAATACGGTTCGTTCTACTCCGGAGTCATTCTGGCCGCTTTCATAGACAGTGCCACGGTCAAGGAGACTTGTTAAGGTCATGACGGAGTAGGGCTTTACGGTTACTTCAATGGTAGAGGTTCCGTCTCCATTGTCCACTGGAGCAGCTTCTTTTGTTACGTTCTGGAACCAGTTGGCGTCAAAGGCTTCTCCTGTATCTGGTCCTCTTGTTTCCCATACATTATAGGGCTGGGAAAATGTTTTTAGGTTTTTCAGCTTGATGCGGTATTTTCTTTCTTTGGCTGTATTGTTGGCAAACATTACGGAGTAATCATCGGTTTCTGGATCCTTTACTGCCAGACGGGTATCTGTTGATGTATCTACCGTAATGTCACCGTCTCCAGTTGTACCGTCGCTATAGCAGGCTTCCGGTAAGTAGTTCCAGTCACTTTCTGCAAATTGCATGAAATGCTGAACCATCTGGATTCCTCCATCTGCTTCGTAATGGCCGGACCATGGGTCAAAGGCTCCAATCAACTGCTTAGGACTATAAGCACTTCCCTCATAAAAGGCTCCAATGGCAGGCTGGAATAAAAGCTCTGTCATGTGACTGGTGTAGCCGCTGCTATTTTTATAGGCATAGGCTGATATAAAGCGCTCTGCCATAGCTGCAATGCTTGCAGAACCGCCCACGCCTCCCCGGGCGGGATCTACGTTGGCTCTGTAATAAGCATTGATCATAGGAGCTGTAGACTCGCCATACCAGACCTCTTTTCCGTATTCCTGGTTTAGCTTCGTTAAGTCTGGGCTTCCCATCCAGATCTGATAGTGATCGGATATGACATCTACCAAGTCTCTTAGCTCTGCATCTTTCATCAGATAATCTACGGTCGTACTCATGCCACGGTATAAATCGGCCGCTACGATTTTTATTTCCCTGTAATCGAAGGCTCCGACTCCGTTAGCACCATCTTCGTTAAACCGCTTAGCACAATATTTAATCCAGGCAAAATCGTCGGGATAATCTTTTCTTCTTTCATTTTGTCCCGGACTTACTTCTGTGATTTTATAGCCGTAGGTTTCGTATACCGCATCAATGGTTTTGCGGTACCACTGGTATCTGGCTTCATATTTTGGCTTGTCATACTCTTCGTATCCAATGCCTTCTTGTGTCCATCTTGGCTCTCCCCATCGTAGTATTTCTACTGAGATGTCGGGGTTGATGGTTTTTGCGTCGGCGGCAAACACAAAGCCAGCGCCACGTTTTACATTGGGAGACTCGTCAGGGGAACGCATGGTGGCTGGTTCGGTTCCTGAGGATGAGTTTACGTCGGCACCCATTTCTATTTTTACATGGTTTAAGCCGGCGCCTTTTTCTTTGTCAAAAAGGAGAGTCATCATTTCCCAGTATTTATCTTCGTGGAGGGCTTTGTAGTCCATTAAGAGTCTGGAGGTGTTATTGCAGGTTACGGAACCGAAGCCGCCGAAGGTGTTGGCTTTATCGATTTGGGTTCCGTCCAGGGTGACTGGGATGTGGCTGTCTATTGGAAGGTCCTTATCTGTTTTGATGATGGTGAAGCCGGAAAGAACGGCTTCCTGGGTGCTTGTAGAGCTTTTTTGAAAGGATAAGGTGACTTCCTGGCTGGATGTTATGGTGAAGCTGCCTTGGGCTGTGTCTATGTTTCTGCCGTTTCCTAATTCGGCAGTGTCAAGGAGATCGGTTTTCGTTTGGCCGTCTTTATCTTTGTAGGTGACTTTCATGTCTACCGATCGCTGCATTGACCACCATTCGGCAAATTCTCCGGATACAAGATAGGTTCCCGGGTCTAGAGGGAGCTTGTAGGTGATTGCTTTGCCTGCTTTGGCGTAATAACCGGTTTTTCCTTTGGTGTCTTTTAGGGGGGTGTATTCACCCTTGGCAGACATGTCTGTGTTAAGTACGCTGGTGTATCCCCAGGAACCGGCGGTGTAAGCCTGGTCGGGGACTGTGTTTTTTAGGGTTGATGTGTTTCCATTTTCTTTGAAGCGTTTGTAATCTGCTGAGGAATCTGGTGATGGTATGTTGGAATCCACCAGATATATTACTTGCTCAGGCACTGCTAGAATGGATGCCTTCTCCTGTTGTCCATTCTCTTTTATGGTGCCGGTTACATTTACTGTGCTTCCTGCGTTGTTAAAGGATCCGTTGTTGTTGATCTCCCAGGTGATTTCCTTAGGAGTTTGGATGGATGCCCCTTCTGCTACACAGTTTACAATGGAGGGCAGTTGTTCGATGGAAGATGCCTTGGTGGGTATCTCTCCTGCCTGAATTGTATACTGGGCTGCATATCCTTCCAGTAATCCGGTTCCCGGGAAGCCAGTTGCTACCATTCCGGTGCTGAGTAGCAGGCAGATGGACTTCCGGGCTAATTTTTTAATTCCCAATTTTCGTTCCTCCCCAATGTTGATTTGATAAATTGGATTTGAGCTCATTTTTTGTGATTTGATGGTTTGTGTTGTACAAGTCAAGGTTTTGTACTATTTTTGATTCATTTAGCTTTGTGTTATGTTTTTATAAATGAGCTTGTTGCAAAATTTATTACAGGATAATCTATGTGTTAGTGGACTTTTAGATTTCAGAGAGTATATAATCCCTTCTCCTGCAATTTATCTGTATATATTAATTGCCTCCTTTCTGGTCACATATTATTTTATCAGTACATTAGGGCATTTTACATGTAATTAATTACGAGGGCCAGAGAAATACTGGTGAAATTTTACAGGATTTTTAAGTGAGACTTAATCAGAATGTTCTTTATATGCATTTTTTATTTATTTCTTGTAATTTATTATAAATAGTTTTCTAAAAAGTAATTATCAAATAAGTTGGTGTATAGAAAAACAGACAGCCTCTGTTTATAATTAAGGCTGTCTGTTAACGGCAAAGTTTTTGAATCATAGGATCCCATGGCATATATTCTTCCAGTTATTCTGGATATTCAAGTAATGAAGTTCCGGGAATATCGCTGAGAATGAACTTTATATACTTCCATGGATTTAATCCATTGGCCTTGGCTGTTTCAATTAAAGTATAGATACCCGCACTTGCTTCTGCTCCTTTGGGACTTTCTGAGAATAGCCAGTTCTTCCAGCCAATTGTAAATGGACGGATAATATTCTCTGCCAGATTGTTTGATATGCTGCAGTTGCCATCAAGAAGATAATTCATCAGTCCTTCTTTTAGGTTATTCGCATACTGAAAGGCTTTGCCCAGTCTGGAACTCGCAAGGACATTCGATGAGGTCTCTTTTACTCCCGACCAAAAAGCATCAAGTACATGCTTTTCCTGTACCAGCCGCTGTTACTTCCGTCCTGCTGGGGATAGAACTTCCAGTTTTTTGTCAATCTCAAAAAGCTGATTGATATATCTGACTGCCTGGGCTGGAATGGTTGCTTCCGGGCTGTCGACCTCCTTGGGAAATGCTTCAATAAGATATCTCCTCAGATGAGTCCAGCAGATGCACCGGGTAATACCGGATACTTTTTCATAACCTTTGTAAGCATCGGTATGAATGAATCCATGGCATCCCTTTAAATATTTCTGGGGATATGTTCCGCTCCACCCTGGCTGATAAACAAACTGGCGGACTGGTCGCCCGAAGTTTTTGATAGAGCAGTACACCCACATATAAGAATCCATTGTATTTTTTCAATCCGGTTCATTCATGACCTGTACCGGCGTTTCATCGAAGTGAAGGTATTGCTGCTCTAACAGTTTTTATGAAGAAGACCAACCACCGACGAAAGCCAGTCCCGGTAACTGTTAAGGATCCAGTTTGACATTGTTGCAAGGCTTAAGGCTACTCCCAGGTTTCCCCATTCCTTTTCCTGACGGTATAAAGGAACAGCCAACTCATACTTTTGATGAATAACCCATGCAACCGCTCCGGAGGAAGCATAGGACTGCTGGATGACCGGATAAGGCATTGGGTATTTCTCCATATATTCTTTTCCTTCTTTACGGCACATTCTGCATTCAAAGGTCTCACGGCAATAATCTATGACACGCACGCTAGCAGGAATGAATTCAATCTCTGTACGGACGAATTCTTCCCCAACAGATACAAGGGGAGTGCCGCAAGTCTCACAGAAACGGTTTTCTTCCGCAAGCGTGCAGAGTTTCTTTTCATGAGGGAGATCCTCTAACAGTCCTTCCTTTTGCCCTTTATGCTTCCGTTGGCGATAGGAGGCAACGTCTTTTAAATCTGGTTCTGCAGCCTTCTAATCTGCTGAAGCCTTTGCGTCCACAGAACAAAAACAAGCTATTGGAAAAAGAATCAAATCTGAAGTTTTGCTGTACAATGGCGGATAGACCATCAATGGATTTGCGCATATCCGTATAACCACAGGCAAGAAAGATATGTTCTGCCATTGAAATATCGCCTAACATAGATGTCTGATGGTACGAAGGGTATTTTCGATTGCTTCCTGGTCCGCACCATTCTGGATTTCCAGAGTTGTATTTCCAAGTCTAATAATGACAGCGGTTGATGAGCTGAAATTGGCATTTGTATGAGGAACTTCAGCAAACATAGAGGGCTGGAAAGAAACATTTGGAACTTTAGGTTTTCTTTTAGCAGGAATTGCATCAAACGCTTCGTGCTTGATCTTGCGAAGCCAGTAATAATAGGACTTTATACTGACATCATGAGCGGTGCACCAATCAGACACTTTCTGAGTGCTTGCCCTGCATTCCCCAATCCGTTCAATTCAAAGGCTGAATTTCTGGGAATAAGTTGCTACGGGTAAGTGATCCATAGATAAATCTCCAATCCCTTAAGGTACTTAAATTCCTTAAGACTTTTAGAATTAGAGACATTATCTCACAATTAAAAGTAAAAAAATATACACCGACATATTTGACGCTTACACTATACACGTACTTATTAGACACTTACCTTACGTTTTACCCAACACCCCCAAAAGCACTTTTATAATACAAAAATGGACAAGAACCAATGAAAAATGGCCTTGCCCATAAATAACAATAATATTTTATATCAACTATTTAAGTTTAAAAGGACTAAGAAACGGTCTACTGATTCACTTTGAAGCGCCTCTCTCTACTTAGCTAATTCAAACATAACCAAAATTTTTAAAAAATATAAGTCTTATTACGCAACTTATACATTATTATATCATTATATAACCTAATATTCTTTTTCCCAAGTCATTTACATATTCTATATCTCTTTTGATTTTACTAAACCTAGAACCACCGCAATTACCTACAAATATTACTTCATCAAACTCATTTATTTTTTGTAATGTTACAATTCTTTTTCCCATATAAATACCACAGTCTATCTTTGCACTAGGCATCTTTTCTTGTAATTTACTAGTTATATCATTTAATATCTCTTCTTCAATATCTCCAGTAAGAAATATAGACATTGGCTTTAGTGAAAAGTTGTTTATATTAGTTGCAATTATGTCATAAAACAACTCTTTGGACACCTTATCTATCCCCTCTAATTTATCCAACCATTTATCTATAAAGCAGAAAAATTTATTATGATTATCCATGCCTAACGCCCCTATAAACCTTAATCCAAATTTCTCCTTTAATTCTCTATCAGTAACCAACCTATCACCTTTTATAAATATTAAGCATATTCCAAATATGCTTAATAAAGTTCCCACAACAAAGCCTATTACTCCGTATTTTAATACTTCCTTGATACTTAACATTACTGATAGTTCAATAGGGCCTTGTGGTTTTTTTAAATCATTAAGAGCTTTATTGGTAACATCCAAATTTTGTGTCGCATCCACCAAATCTTTAATACTTTGCTTTTGATAATCTGCCAATGATTGATCTATCACAACACCTGAATCCTTATTTAATATAGATACAGTATGTTGTCCTAGGCTTTTTTCAATTATTGGAATGATAGAATTAATATTTTTTAATAATTCTAATAAAATATCATATGCTCCCTCTTGATCTATATAAGATACAGTAATATTATACATATTACTATCATAATCTGCAGTGATCTTGATTAACTCACTAAAATAAGTCAAATCTATTCCCTTAAGTTTTGCTAATTCTAAGAGAGTATCATTAGTATTTAATGCAGATACATACGCTTTTACGATACCATCAGCATAGTCTACAGAAGTTACATTTACTGAATTTACACCTGCCTCTTCAGGTACCTTTATAAAAACATCTGCTGATGCAACACCTTTTCTATATGGATCTATTTTCAAAAGAATTGAATTATCTCTGTATTTTTCTAAATAGCTTTTTCTATCTGCCAAATCTTTAAGATCTTTTTCTAATTCATACTTTTTATTTTTATATTTAATTTGATCCTGCTGTTTCTGCTCCTTCAAATCTAGAATATATGATTGATTTCTCTGAACAAAAAATATTTTGCCAGCCTTATACCCCCCAGCAAATACTGATATAGCAAGTGAAAAGAGCACTACAAAACGCCACTTTCTTAGGAAAAAAAATGTTAGATCCTTAAAATTAAGTTCCTCATCTTTTATATAATTATTCATATTTTTTATACCGTGTACTAGACTTAATACACGTATATTCCTCCTTCTACAAAAATAAAAAAGATTAATATTTCTAGATTTGTTTAATAAACTTACATGATCTTTTGCTTATATAATTTTAACCTAGTAATTAAAATACGCCAAATGCATTTATAAATAATTATCATTCAAATCTTTTTATGTAAATAAAACTTTATTATAAAACTTAGTCTAGCCTTTATTATTTCTATAAATCTAAGTTATTTAGATGATAAGTTGGTACAATATAGGTAACAGCCTCTTTTATACTATCAGAATCCCTATTAGCTATAGTATAAAGTTCTTTTAATTGGTTTTCAAAATGATCATGGTCAAAATCTAATGGCTTACCTATGTATATTGACTTGTTCGGCGTCTCTCTTAATCCTTCTTCATCCATAAGTATTTCTTCATATAATTTCTCACCTGGCCTTAATCCTGTAAATTCAATCTTAATATCTTCTCCTGCCTCATAACCTGATAATTTTATAAGATTTTTAGCTAAATCAACAATTTTAACTGGTTCTCCCATATTTAGGACAAAAATTTCCCCTCCTTCTGCATAAGCTCCTGCTTGTAAAACAAGAGAAACTGCTTCTGGTATAGTCATAAAATATCTTATTATATCAGGATGGGTAACAGTCACAGGTCCACCTTGTTCAATTTGTTTTTTAAATAAGGGGATTACTGATCCATTAGATCCAAGAACATTACCAAACCTTACAGCAACAAATCTTGTGCGAGACCGTTTAGCCATCATTTGAATGATCATTTCGCACATGCGTTTAGAAGCTCCCATAATATTTGTTGGATTAACAGCCTTATCTGTTGAAATAAGTACAAAACGTTCTACTCCGAAGCGATCAGCTGCCTGTGCAGTCTTGTAGGTTCCAAATACATTATTTTTTATTGCTTCATTAGGACTATCCTCCATTAAAGGTACATGTTTATGAGCTGCTGCATGAAAAACTATACTGGGTTTATATTTTTCAAAGATGGAGTTTACTCTATTACTATTTCTAACCGATCCGATTAGATACTCAATATCAATATCTTTATATTTTGTATTTAATTCTTGTTGTAGATCATATATATTATTTTCATAAACATCAAATAAGATCAATTTTTTAGGATTATGATTTACAATTTGTCTACAAAGTTCTGAACCGATAGAACCTCCTCCTCCTGTAACCAATATCGTTTTTCCTTCTATATATCCCATAATTTCATCGAGATTAGTTTTGATTTGCTCCCGGCCAAGAAGATCCTCTATTTCAACATTTCTTAATTGCGAGACCGAAACTTCTCCATTAACCAATTGATACATACCTGGAAGAACCTTTACATCAGCCCTAGTTACTTTACAAATTTTAATTATTTCTTTCCTTTCATTAGCAGAAACAGAAGGCATAGCTATATAGATATCATTAATATTAAATCTCTCAACTAAATCAGGAATGGCATCTCTATTACCATATACTTTAACACCATTAAGTATCTCTCCCACCTTATATTCACTATCATCTATGAAACATATTACCCTGCCTTTTGTATATTGACTATTTCGAACCTCTTTAAGCAATGCAGTTCCAGCACTCCCTGCACCAACTATCATTATTCTTCTCTTGTCATTAATACCCTTTAATTGTAGGTCAAGGCTCTTTAATGCTCTATAAGAAAATCTCAATAACATCTCAAATCCAATAACAGATACAAAACAAATGGCAAAGTAACTCCTAGGAAGACTTAATTGTAACATAGTTACAATGGCAACTTGCACTAAACTCGCCATAAAACAAGCAGTAAAAATATATATGCTTTCTCTAAAGCCTGCCATTGACCATAGAATAGAATATAAATGCATTAACCAAAAAATAAATATTGTAGACAATATATAAAAAGGTATTATCTTAATAATTGCCATAATATATTCATTAGGTATATTCGCAATATTAAAATCGAAACGTACCCATACCCCTAGAAAAGAACTGGCAACTATTATTAATATATCGAATATTAAATACATAATCTTTCTAAAGTTTCTATGTCTAGCACTCAAATCACTAAGATGTGTCATTTAACTTTTCCCCTTTTATAATCTTATCAGCTAATATAAATATATATTAATAACAGTATTCCTATAATAGTTTCCTAAATGTTACTCATCAAGTTTTTTAATATAAATACTTCTTAATTCAACTGTAATTAATAGAATTAAGAATATCTAGATCAGTTATTACAATCAAATATCAAAATAAGAAATAGCAAAAAGGAGAGTAATTGATGGAACTTTCTATTAAAACACTTAACAGTATTTATATAGTAATATTTATTAATCTCTTTGATACAAATCTCTAGTATAAACTTTTTCTTTTACATCGTCCAATACATTATCATAACGATTCACTACAATTACATCTGAAATACGTTTAAACTCATCCAAGTTTTTATATACCTTAGAATTATAAAAATAATCCTCTTTTATTGATGGTTCAAATACAATAACATCAATACCTTTAGCTTTAATCCGTTTCATGATTCCCTGAATCGAGGACTGGCGAAAATTATCAGAGTTGGCCTTCATTGTTAATCTATATATTCCCACTACATTTGGATTAAGGAGAAGTATTTGTGAGGCAATAAAATTTTTCCTTGTCGTATTAGAATCTACTATAGCACCTATTATATTATTAGGTACATCTTTATAATTGGCATATAGCTGTTTTGTGTCTTTAGGCAAACAGTAGCCTCCATATCCAAATGATGGATTATTATAATGCCCTCCAATACGAGGGTCTAAACCAACACCTTCAATTATTTGAGCAGTATTTAACCCCCTCACTTCTGCATATGTATCTAATTCATTAAAAAAAGCTATACGTAAAGCTAAGTAAGTATTTGAAAATAATTTTATTGCTTCTGCTTCTGTTAAATCCACAAATAACGTCGGTATATTTTGTTTTATGGCACCCTCTTGCAATATACAAGCAAATTGCTCTGCTTTGGACTTTAATTTTGCATTCCCCCTCGGACAGCCTATAACGATTCTTGAAGGGTAGAGATTATCATATAATGCCCTCCCCTCTCTTAAAAATTCCGGGGAAAAGATAATATTATCTAAATTATATTTCTTTCTTATATTTGCAGTAAATCCAACTGGAACAGTGGATTTAATTACCATAGTTGCTTTAGGATTATATTCCATGACTTGCTGTATAACAATCTCTACACTTGATGTATCAAAATAATTTCTTTCTGGATCATAATCAGTAGGTGTTGATATTATCACATAGTCTGCACCTTGATAAGCCATTTGAGGGTCAATTGTAGCAAATAAATTTAGTTTTCGATTACTTAAATACGTAGAAATATCTTCATCAATAAGCGGTGAAACTTTACTATTTATCATATCAACCTTTTCTTCCACAACATCTAAAGCTAAAACTTCGTGATGTTGAGATAAAAGTATTGCATTGGATAATCCAACATAACCAATTCCTACTATTGTAATTTTCATCTAATTACCTCTTTCTTGACATAGATATCTTAAATTTATTAATCAGTATTTAATGTGAATTATAATTACTCAACAACTTTGCCTGGGTAATAGTATTTATTTATCCCCAATCTATGTGCCTTTGAATCTTTAATGACATCTAAGTTAAGCCTACTACAAAATATAAAATAGGCCTGATTTTCAGATTTTCTAAATGACTTAACTTTATAATATATCCATCTATACAAATGATATATATACCTATAGCTTGTATAGATAAGAGCAAATCTTGAATGCCTCTTACCCATATCTATTGCGTTTCTATATCCATAATAACTTTTCCAATTCAATCTTTTATTTTCATCAATTGTAGTTTTATGATAAATTATAGCACTGTTAACATTCTTAATTTTGGTATATTTAATGACTCTCATTGAATATTCTGTATCGTCATACCAAATAAAATACTCTTTAAGCGGCAGACCTATTTTATGGATTACCTCAGTACTAACCATTAAACCACAAAAAGTAGATAAGTCATAAAGAAAGGATGAACTACTATATTCATCAATTTTAACATCTTTTTTTTGCATGAGAATAGAATTTACAAGATTTCTACGGTGAGATGTATCTACATTGCCATTAACCAATACCGGGCCAGAATACGCAAAGATACTCTCCTCAATTTCATCATATATATTCTTTAAGAAGCAAGGATCTAACATGGCATCGTCGTCTATTAGTAATACATAGTCCATATTATTATCAACTTTAGTTACCCCTAGTGAAAATCCTCCTGCTCCACCAATATTTTTTTCTGTGGTATATATATTTAGTATATCACAATCATCTTTAATTTTAGATAGATACTTATCAGTACCATCCGTGCTACAATTATTAATTATAATAATCTCATCAAACTTTTTATTTTGATTTATGACATTTTCTAGACACTCTTTTAAAAGTTCTAATCTATTATAAGTTACAATAACAACTGAAAACTTAAAATCTTTCTTCATAATTACAACTCCATTCTAAGAAACTTTTACTAGATGGCATATCTTAGTAGATATATAATAAACTTAAAAATAAAACAATATAACTATAGTAATTAAGAAATAAATATATTCTCTGCCATATTTAAATTACTATGAAAGAAAATCAATAATACTCCCAATCTCTTTCTTAAACATTATTTAAAAATCCTGTTTTAAATATAACTTTTCACCAAATACCTTATCTATAAAATATGCATATAGTAAAATAATTATATAAATAGATTGCCCCCACATGTATGAATAAAAAGACAATGCTAAAACCGAGCTAATCCACGATGTACATACATCACAGAAAAAACTGGTACGTTTAGGATTATAAAATAATCCTGCAACTGTTCCCATCAAAAAAGGTCCAATTATAAAACCTGCAAATGAATAATCCATATAGAATGTTCTAAAAAAAGTATATACATTAGTACTTTCATGCGCAATATCTATAAACTCCGAGTGTGAAGAAAGAATACTATTATTACTAACGATATTTAGACGTGATAAAACTCGATAGAATATAGTAAAGGAATTTTTACCAAGTGCAACTTCGCTAGTATATAGTGATATGTACTTTGCTAAAGCTTCTACAGAACCAGAAAAATAGAAAAATGCTTTATTGATTACAACTTGAATGATTGATTCACCAAATTGACTATAATTTCTTTGCTTACCAATGACTAAAAGAAAACCAAAAATAACCAATGCCAAAATAGGAATATATCGCAAAAATATCCTTTTTTGTATTTTTATATTTATTAAATTATTCATACATGTTATAAATAAAACTGACAAAAAGACTATGAAACACATTTTAGACATAGTTACTATAGCATATAGTAATTCCAAGAGACTCCATACAAAGATATACCTTATTTTTATTTTCTTATTGATTGTTGAATATATTCCAACAGTAACATATCCTAACATAGCATTAATATTCAAAAAAAACTCTGTGAAGTTTTCTATTAGTCCACTTTCTCTAACTAGATACAAATTTCTTACATAGGTATTATTTGATAGAAACATAGAAAAAGATCCAGCTAATGAAAATACAACATAGGACATATATATTAGACGTAAAATCTCAATTATTGTTAATATAAACAATATCTTCTTCATTATATCTTCATTATATACATAACTACATCTATTAACATTAACTATATTCGTTTTCGCAAATAACCAAAATCCAATGGCTAAGGCTGTAATTCCACTTAAAATAAGTATATAAGCTGTATTTGTATAATACTGTTTTTCAAAATATAATTTATGAACAATCAAAACAAAAAACCAAACATATATAAAAATAGACAAAGGATTTAATATCTTATAATTGGTTTTTAAATATTGTTTATTTATGGTATTAAAAAGTATTATCATAATAATACAAATAAAGAACATGTTGCTACTCCTCTATGTTATTTTTATATTAATTCACTTTTTGATTGCATTTTTTCGTAATAGTAAATAATAGATTTTCTAAGTTCATTATTTTCATTAATATTAGATATTCCAACACTTCCATCTTCTTTATGAAGAATTAAAATATCTGTTGTAAATACGGTATTTATACCTAAATGTTTTAACTTATGAGCTAACAGGGCTTCTTCCGCAAATAAGAACATATTATTATCATATACTATATTAATTTTATCTAAAGCTTTTTTCGAAAAAATTATAAAACTTCCATGTGCTGCAAAAATACTTTTTTTATTTACTTTAAAAATTTTAATTATTAATAAAAAAAATACTCTAATAATTTTATTTAATGCTAGTCCGCAATAGAGAATTAGTGTTTTTTTTCGTTTATAACCATAATAAATAAAAAACTCAGCAGCTTTAAAATTTACTGCCCAATATGGATTTTGATTTTTTTTTGACAGAGTTACAATTTGAGGAGCAAATACCACTTCATTATGTTTGTATAGATCAAAATCTAAATCATTTTTTCTTATTATTATATCTGGATTTGATACAATTAAAAAATCAAAGATATAATTAGCTTTGCAATATTCTATTCCTTTGTTATTTCCATAACTATAACCTTTGTTATCTATACTTAGAAAATCACAGTTATTTTTTATAGCAATTTGTCGTATTTCCGTTTCAGAATATTCATCATAGTAAGAATTAACGATTATTATTTTATAATCCTTAAATTTATTTTTAAGACTCTCAAACAATTCAAGTAAATCACTATGGTCTCTGTAAGTTAAAACTACAATTACATAAGTATACTTTTTCTTATCCATGTTAATCTCACTTTATTAAGTATTTTCTTAATGCATTAAGAATAAACCAAAATGTGTTATAGTAAGCTTTAATTATATTCACTTTCTCTTGATATACTTGAACAGACCAAACTTGTTTAATACTTTTAAGTTTATTAGATGATAATGACCCTTTAGTAATTCGATACTTCACTAGCCCCTCATTTATTCCGTATGCCACTGCACCACCTCTCAGTAAAAAAAGCCAGGTTGCATAATCTTGTCCAGATCTTAGCATTGGCATGTGAAATACACCATGAAAATTTCTATCTACTATAACAGATGAAGTAGCAATCACTGTATTCTTCAATAAAATATTATAATCCAACTTATTAATTACGTTTCGTTTTTTTCTAATTACATTTCCCTGTTCATCGATCATTACAATTGCTGTATAAGAAATTGATGCTCGTTTGCTCTCCATCAATAAAATCTGCTTTTCTATTTTTATAGGTTCCCATATATCATCACTATCCAAAAAAGCTACATACTGTCCACAAGCTAAGTCAAGACCAATATTTCTGGCTACTGCAACTCCTTGATTATTAACTTGACGATAGTAAGAAATATTATTATATAATTCACTATAATGCTTTATAATCAAAGGTGTGCTATCTTTTGAACAATCATCAATGATTATAATTTCAACTTTTTTATAGGTTTGATTTATAACAGACTCTATTGATTGTTTTAAAAATCGCTCCGCATTATATACAGGAATAATAACTGAAACTAAACCATTTTCAAAGTTTCTATTTAAACTCATTATATTCTACCTATTAACTATATATTGGAGTAAGCCATTTAGAATACTCCTGTGAATCACCAGTTACAACTCTCAAATATTCTTTATGTATTTTATCAGTAATCGGGCCCTTCTCCCCATTATTTATCAGATACTTATCAATAGAAAAGATTGGCGTTATCTCCATTGCAGAACCACATAAAAAAGCTTCATCACACAAATACAGTTCCGTCCTATCAATACTCCGTTCCTGAACTGCTAAACCCAGTTCTTTCGCTATAACTATTATTGTATCACGAGTTATACTTTCCAAAACACTATCTGTTATAAGCGGTGTAATTAGTACATTGTCCCTTACTATAAATATACAAGACCCTGGACCTTCTGCTACCGTTCCACGGTTGTTTAGAAATATAGTAGTATCATAGCCATTATTTAAGGCTTCTATTTGAGCCATCCTACTATTGATATAATTGGCACCGCACTTAATTCTTGGAGATATTGAATTATCATTAATACGTTGCCAAGAGCTCACACAACAATTCAATCCATTTTTATTATATTCAGAATTTGATTTTGCTTTTGGTATGGGTGAAATAAACATATTTATGGTTCCATGTGAAGCCCATGAGCCAAATCCATCTACAAATATTGTTTGTCTAACCGAGATATCTTCTCTATATTCATTAGCAATAATTGTATTAAATAATGCAGCTTCCAAATCTTTTATTGTATATTTATCTTCTAGCTGCATTAATTTTTGTGATCTCTTAAGTCTTTTTAAATGATCATTTAAACGAAATGCATACAGATTTTGTTTCTTATCACTCCAATAGCATCGAATTCCTTCAAAAACGTTCAACCCAAATTGTGATGTAGGAGATAATACATTAATATTAGCCTCATTTACAGGCACTATTTTACCTCCTAACCACACCCTACGCTCATCGACTGTGAATTTTGCCATAATTAATACTCCTCTCTATATCGTTATTAGCTACTGATTTATTCTTCCTGATGTGCTCTTCTGATTATCTCGATTTCTTGCATTTTTGCAGACTCTTGGTCATCAATGATACCAGATATTTTATCTTCATATATGCTATTTCTCTTAAATACACTAGAAAATGTTTTTACAAGAATTAATAAATCTATTAGTATACCTCTTTTTATAAATAAGTCAATATACTCATTATCTAGATTAACCTTTTCATCCCACGTTATCTCATTTCTTCCTTTAATTTGGGCGTAACCTGTTATACCAGGTAAAACACTAAAACGTCTCTTATATCGTCTATTTAAGGTTTCATAGTCACCTAATTCATATGTTACACAAGGTCTTGGTCCAACCAAACTCATATCCCCTTTAATTACGTTAATTAGCTGAGGAAGCTCATCTAAGCTAGTATTTCTTAAAAAATCACCAAATCTTGTCACTCTAGGATCATTTGAATAATTAAACAGACCAGCTCCTGTCTTTTCTGCATTTACAATCATCGTACGGAACTTTAATATCATAAACTCTTTACCATTTAAAGATAAGCGGGCTTGCTTAAAAAAAATGGGCCCCCTTGAATCAATCTTTAAAAAAAGCGATATTACTATAAATAAAGGAATTAACAATAATAATAACGTAACTGAAATTAATATATCTAATCCCCTTTTGAAATAAAGATCTGATTTTCTAAATTTATACATAAATTTATGACTCCTATATTTTATTACGAAAAAGTGTACTTATAAAAATAAAAATTCACAATAAACTTAATTGAATTCAAAGCTATAAGTATGAAATATATCATCAAAATTTTCTTTTCTCTTTATTAACCTAACCTCTTCTCCATCATATTCAAGGACGGAAAAGTTCGGCAAAATAAAAGGAGGTTTTAATACTATGGAATATGACCCTACATTATCAAATACTATGTAATCCTCAACAGCTAATTTTCCTGTATAATTACGATAGAGATAATCTGATTCAATACAAGTAAAACCTCCAAAATCAATATTATTAAATAATTCTAAATTGGAGTCATTATTATGATAAACATTTATGGGAGGATTTTTTTTGTTCAAGGTTGGATTTATATTGTAAATACTTCCTAATAAAGTAGCTATATACTTTCCTCTAATATTTTTTATAGATACTACCTTAGTAGCGAATTTCATTACATCTCCTACTAATGCACTCCCAGGTTCAATAAAAAGCATAGGCTTGATACCGCTATACTTTTGTGCAAATTCATTTGCCACTATCTCAGCATATTCAACGTAAGATGGTATATATGAATCAAATTGCCTTTTTAATTCCTCACCCATTTTTCCATACAACCCACCGCCTAAGTCTATGCGTTCAGGAATCATATCAAGCTTTTCCTCTACCAAACTTATAATTCTTTCTGTTCGGGTATGCCAAGTATTTAAATCTCTTGTCGCAAAATGACAATGTAATCCATTTAAATTAATATTGGTATAATGTTTTACAGATGATATAATATCATCAATTTCACTAGTATTAGTATCTATACCAAAACGTGAGATTAAGTTATCGTTAATAGGAAAATTACAGCGTATTCCAACATTAATTGTTTTGTCTACATTATCTTCAGCTATTTTACAAATCAGTTTTAATTCATTCTTTGAATCAATGTTAACAGTCCCACCTGCAAGTAATAATTCTCTAACTGCATCTTGGTCTTTGTAAGGTCCATTAAAAATGATTCTTTCAGGTTCTACACCAATGCGCTTCGCTAACTCATACTCCATATCCGATACAACTTCTGCATAACCTCCAAGATCATCTACCATCTTGCACAGCCTTGGAATATAATTTGTCTTATATGAATATGCTATACAAAAATTAGAGTACCTTTCTTCAAAAGTCTCCTTTAGTTCTAGGTAATTTTTTTTAAATTGTTCGGTATCCAAAATATAAAAGGTTTCTCCATATTCTTTTTCAATCTGCTTTAAAAATTTATAATCTAGTTTCATTAATCTTTCTGTCCCTTTCATTTATTTCCACTAAAATATTATTAACCAAATCCTTTACCAATTTTTGATTAGACGAATAACACTCTTTGGACGATAACTCAATTAATTTTTCATATTCATGAATTTCACTAATTCCAATCCGAAATATCTCTTCAATTTGATCAAGGTTCATATTAGAAGAATCACAAAAACCTCTTGATAGAATTGCACATTCGGAGCCTAATCTATAATGCTCTGATATAATATACTTTGCCGGTAATTTACCTTCATTTAAGCGAGCAATTCCACCAAAACCATACGGAATTTTGGCATCCTTTATTGTAGCACACATCTCTTCGATAATTCCATTAGCTAGTAATTCGAACATGAACTTTTTTTTATATTCTAAATGCAAATCATTCAAACCTATATGAATTTCATTTACTCCCGGAACTCTAACAATATCTTTTAAATTCATTTTGGCTTCTATAGTCTCTACTAAGAGCATAGTCTTAGCCCTACCATTAACCAAATATACAAAGCGGTTTACTTCATCTATCGTTCTAAACATTGGTAGCATTACTATGTCTGCCCCCCGTCTAATCACCTCATCTATTTCTCTCTGTGATTCCTCATAGATTGAATTTACTCGTACAAGTAGATTTGAACTTTTTAAACAATTTTTAATATTAGATACATCTTCTATTACGTGATTTGATTTAACAGTATTTAAACCTTTCTGTCGCTCTTCCTTGCCTCTCCATTCTAAGTCAACCCAAATTCTATCAACACCGTATTTCTCCGCAATAATTGCCACCTCTGGCTTGTTTGTTATATACATTAACTTTAGAGACATAATCCTTAACCACCTTATAATTATTGTTTCATTTATTTCTTTAAAAGCCTTTTAAAATTATCAATAAAAAACTTATCTCTTAAAATAATTAACATTAAAATATAAACTACAGCACCAATCGTTACTAATATCAAAGAATTTACTAATGATGGGACTAAATAAAAAGATAAAATCCTCAAAAAAATATACATTATGATACCTGCCATCAAATAATTTTTGCACATTTTTATAATTACTAATGCTGACAGTTCTTTCCTTACAATATATAGCTGCAAGGTCGCTATAATTACTTCAGCAGTTACTGACGAAAGTGATGCACCAACTGATTGAAAGCGCGGTATTAAAATTAAATTCATCATAAAATTAATAATAGCTCCAACGCAAACACTTAAAGTAAAATAGTTTTGTCGTTTTGTGGGAACCATATATTGTATTCCAGTAACATTGTTTATACCAATAGCTAAAACCAAAAAGCCAAGAATGGATAAAAGTACAACCACTTTATCATATCCATCTCCATAAAACCAGGGAACTAAATTTCCAGATACTCCAATTAAACCAAAACATAAAGGTATTCCTAAAAGCCAAACAAAATTATATCCTCTATACAAATAAAGCTTAACATTCTCAATATCATTTTTATTGTAATAATGTCCAATACGAGGTACCATAACCGTTCCTAATGATGTTACAATAGTTAATGCCATTTTAGATAATTTTAAAGCCTGCTCATAATACCCATTTTCGGAGGGTTCATTCGTAAAAATACCTATCATTGTCTTGTCAAGTACAGTATAGATTTGAATTGCAATGGTAGGTATAAATAATGACATAACAAATTTAAAGTGGCGAAGTGGCCTTAATTTATTGAATTCAGGCAAATCTACATATAGTTTTAAAGAAGGCCATATTGATATTGTATTTAAAAATACAAGAAAGCACAAACCAAAGATGTATAAATTTAAATCACCTACTGACCTAATCATGAGAAACACGAATAAAATATTTAGTAATTTAGTAATTAAATTACGAACAACTATCCTCCCAAATTCTTCCATACCAGCAAATAACCATGTAATATCAGTGGCCACCGCTATAATAGATAGGCTTTGAATAATATATATTAAAGAAAATCCTTTACTTAAAATAAATATAAAGTATAAAGCCAAAACAAAGAACGTGCTTATTATACTTAAAAGTTCTATCTCCCAAAAGGTTCTAGTTCTTTGTTTGCGATCATTTTGTAAATATGATATTTCTCTTTGACCATAAGTTGCCGTTCCCATAGCTGCAAACAGAGTGAAATATGATACTATAGAGGCTGTAAAACTATAAATACCGATTGCATCAACCCCCAATACACGGGATATATAAGGGGTTGTTAATAATGGTACAATTAGATTCAGTATCTGATATCCTGTATTATATATATAATTCATTTTAATACTTTTAGGTTTCATTCTTTTAATTCCTTTATATTTTACAAACCAAATTTTCTACACCTGCATTCAAAAAAAATTGTCTTATCTCCTCAACTTCTGCATTGGAGATTGGAGGTGCGTAATACATTGATTTATTTAATGCTAAGTACTTCTTTTCTGCTAAATTATGTCCAAGTATAAGTTCTACATGTGGGTTTTTAAAGCTACTAACTAAATTAACAATATCTTGTACATTTTTTTTACTCGAGGTATAAGGGCTAATTAGTGGAATTCGAAAAACGATATTAGCTTTACCCTCATATAAGATGCTTAGATTATTCAAATATTCATTTATATTACCACCTATGATACTCTTACAATATAACTCATCTAAAATTTTAATATCTACATAAAAAAGATCTATATAATTTAATGCAATTTTAGTTAGAGAGGTAGGTACAAATAAAGCAGTCTCAACACATTGATGAATTCCTTCTTTCTTTAAACGGTCCAGAAGAGGCACTAACTTTTTCATCCAAAGTAACGCCTCTCCTCCAGAAAAAGTAACACCACCATTTGTATCATAATAGATTCTATCTTTCATTACCTCTTGATATAAATCGTCAATCCCCCACCACTGTCCTTGAAAATTTACATCCTGTTTATTTATATTAAACTCTATATTTTCTGGATTTGAACACCATGGACAGTGCAAAGAACATCCTTTTAAAAAAACTGTGGTACGTATACCTGGACCATCATGTAAGCTAAATCGTTGAATATTTGTAATTAGTAACCCCCTATTATCTGTCATATATACTCTCATTTTCCAGAGCTCTCTTTATAAGAATGTCTTTATATTCCTCAGGTAAATCACTAAAAAATGCACTAAACCCCCATACACGGACAATTAAATCAGGAAATTTATCAGGATTATTCTTAGCATCAATCAGCGTATTGCTACTTACTATGTTCATCTGCATTTGAAAAAAACCTTGTTTAATTGCGATTTGTAAAAATATAATAAACTTATCAAAATTCTTATTCATAAAATCAGGAGTAGAAATTATATCAACAACGTTACCGTTAAAGCCACCATTTCCATAATCTATTTTAGAAGCAAATGACATTATTTCTGTAAATGCTGTTGTTTGGGACGCCGAAATATGTGTGGCGAAAGCATCTCCTGCTTTTCGTCCATCACATGTCGCCCCAATTTCTTTACCACCTGTAAGATATGAGGGTGAACTCAAACCAACTTTATATCTTCCACCAAGATAATTTATCTTCACACTTATGACTGTTTTAACAGTATTAAATATCCTATTTGTCAATTCTATTACTTCCTCATTATCAGTGCCAAAATATGGCCTAATATTCATAAGTCTTTTGCGTATTTCATTATCATTTATATAATTATTTTTAATAGCTTCATTTAATTGACTAATGGTTAATTCTTTATTTATAAAAACATATTTTTTTATATTTATTAATGAGTTAACAGTTGAGGCCAGCCCTATAGTTAATAAACCATAATTATTATACTTAGCACCTCCAAATGCTATATCAACTTTGCTTTTAACACATTCAGTAAAAAACATAGAGAGCAATGGGTCTTCACTCCATTTAATCGACTCAATCTGGCTTACTATATCCATAGAATATACTTTTAATTGCTCTAAGTAGAAATCCAAAAATTGTTCATAGGAGTGAAATGTTTTTGCCATGTCCATAGTTTTTTTTAACGGTTCTACAAAGTTAATATTAATTAAGTTGTTTTGATCTAATGTTTTTCCTGGAACAAGTGGCTCCCAACAAGCTGAAACACAATAATTGTAAGCATCTTCATTTGCATACCCAAATTCTATCATTTTGGGAATAACTACATCGTCATTAGAAATAATAGGGCTTCCATTACCTGTAATCATGCATCTAACTGCTAATTCTAATAAGTCAATAGGAGTTTTTTCACAAACCCTTAGCATTAACTTAGGGTCAGGTAGGTTTAAGTTTATAACAACTTTTATAAATTCATACGTCAACCAATTACAAAAATATTCACCATTTTCCTCAAGCCCTCCAAGTATAATAAGCTGCCCAGTATCACCAAGCAATTCTTGACTTTTATATTCATAATGATTATGTAAGATAATTAAAAAATCCTTAATTACTTCCGTGTCTTCATTATTGACGCTATCATTAATTATTTCGTTTAATATCTTATCCAATCGTCCTAATCCCATTAATGTATGTCCACTCTGATGAAATAATGAGTTCCAGATTAATATTCTTTGAAAGGAATCTTCTAAATCACTAGCCCGGTGTGTCAATATCTTCAAGATTCTATTAGCTAAATAATTGGATTTTGAAGTTTGAAATGTAAATATATAATCAGCAATTTTTTTAATATATATTTCTATAGCATCTAACAAATCATCATATTTGTCATTATCTAGAGATTGATGATACTTTCGCAAATCTGCAATAGACCAATAAGAGCATTTCGAATAATCAATCGGCATATTTCCTAATAATTTATCATTATGACTCAGTATTAAATCTTCATCAATATAATAATAATATCTAGTTTCATTCCACATAAGCTTAATTTCTTTTAACATCAATAATAGTTGTTCTTTTTTAGTCCTTTTCTCCAAAATCACCCGGGAACTAAATATCGCATTTATTACTAAGGCAATTTTAGATTTGTTTCTATTTATTTTTTTCATTCCTCGAGCTCTATCATAGATCAAATGTTCGTACTCTAAAAGTTTATTCATAAAAATTATCCTCAAATCTAATATTAATAAAAATTGCGTTAGAGTGGGCTGTACCTATTTAAATATATTCAGCATTATACTAAACTTATACCATCGTTATAGTATAGCACTTATACTTTGTAAGTACAATCATAATACCATTATAATAACAGACTATTTACTTAAGTTTTCTTTAATAAAATATATTTGTCAGCAAGTTATATTTAAAAAAACTTATATTTTTATTAAGCATTATACTTAGCTGTTTAAATTTTTACCTAATTGTTTCCTGTGAAGCACTTATACCCAATAGAAGCCAAAATATGGGAGTAGTAATAGGTAGATTAATATTAACAACTGCTTGAATGCTATAACAAATAATACCAAATGTAACAGCCATAAAATAAGGATTATTCCTTCTACATTTAATGCAATTTTGTATACTACATATCAGAAACATCAAATAAGATAAAAGTCCTGCAAAACCGACCGTAAGTAGCAATTGAATGTATTCATTGTGGGCGCTATCAAATAATAACTTATATGGATTATTTGCTGTTTTAGCCAACAATAAAATGCCAAATGTTTCAGGACCATAACCAAAGATTTTTTTCCAAGTTGATAACCCTGAAAAGCATTCTATAGCATTCCTCCATATGTAACCCCTATTGGTTCCCCAATCATCATCAAATAAAAGATATGAACTTAAACTTCCATATTTCAAAGCATTTCCTAAGACATTTGCATCATATATAATATAAAAAACAATCACTAACAATATAGTTAAAGAAAGTAACCATATGTACTTTAGAATATTACCATATTCTTTTTCTTCTCTGAAATATTTACAACAGATATACTTGAAAGCAATAACAATGATCCACAGAATAATTACTAATAAATGTAGCCATTTAAAACTAATAATTATATTAAATGCGCTATTAATTCCTATTACATTTTTGCTAAAATATGTATTAATCCAATCAATACACTGAACCACGGTAAGAAAAGTTGCTATAACTATCAAGTACTTTTGTAGACTGTTTTTATTATTAAATAGGAAAAGTGGAAGTAAGACAAACAATGATACTAAACTTAGATATGCATTATCACTAGCCCCCATAATAATTGCAAAAAAACTTATAATCATACACATATAATAAAATATAGACTGCTTAATGCTTTTACTTAACGTGTATAATACGGTTGACATTGCAACAATTATACCTATATATGCTGTATAAGTATTTATATTACCTATCGTCGATGTAAATATGTTACGTTCCTCAATTATTAGCGGAGCCTTAAAATTTAGAATATCCATTTGAAAATAATCAGTGATGCCAAATATACAAACCAACAATCCTGCAAAAAGTATAATATCAATATATTTATCTTTTAATGACCAAAGCCTGCTAACACAAAAGTAAGATACTATATACCAAGTGATTAGAAACAAACCTGTCAATCTACCTTCATTCCCCCAGAATGACTCATATACATAATCTGAAGTTATTGTAGATATAACACTAATAGCATAAAATAATAATATAAAAAAATCAGCCAATGTAATACTTTTTATAAATGTCTTATATATTCCCTTTTTTACTGAGTTAACATTTTTTGTTTTGTTATATACAATACAACCAATTAGTATAATAATCATGGCAATAGTACATGTACAAAAAAAGTAATACTTAACAATAAGAATATCAAAATATTTATCTCTAACAACCAAAGGTAGCCCAAAGCCTATTAATACTACATATACATTAATTAGAAAAGATATAAACCTAAAGTTATTATTATTTTCATGGCTTAAAATGTTTAATTCCTTCATATCTGTTCCTTCCATTTTTTTCTAATTTACTACATTTTTTTCTCATTTAAGTATATCATCACAATAAATATAAAGCAACTTTATGCATTATATTTATTCTTACAATTTTTATGTAAATTATCATAATTTTACATATAATTACATTAAACGAAAAGTAATATAGTCAAATAGCTGTTGATTTTAAATTTTACATTGTATAAACTATAACTTTTTTTCGATAAATATTGAAAATATTTCTTTAACTTTCCATTTTTTTTGTAATAAATCTTTAAAATCTCCCCTTTTAACAAAATATCTATATACTCTCCAAAAATGATATGTATATAATTAGGGAGAATAAAACCAATTATGAAAAAAAGAGCAAACTTCGAGCGTAATATTCATTGATGCTTCTTATTTGAGGTAAATATTTAATTTTCTGGCGTTGATTAGAGATTTATAACCTCACACTAAGATTAGCATTAGCAATCATTATTTTATTTTGCCCCTTTAGCCTCACTTATCAAGAATGCACATAAATGATTTCAATAATTTATTGGTATAATTTTCTGAAGCACTACAGATAGAACTAAAGATTAATCAATATAAATTATTAAACGAAATTTAAAAATATGTAAATCTATGGTAACAAACTTCAACATGTAATAGACCACGTCAGCTTAGGATGGGCTAGATATGATTAACAAGTTCTATCAACTAGACTCCAAGCCTTACCTCAAGAATCAAGAGTAATGCAATAATTGTATTGCTATGTCAGAGACTTATAACATAAAATCATGTCCATACATAACGGATATATGCGAAATAAATTTCATGTATTTTCTAACTTTTGGCAACACTGGAATTACAAAGGAAATAACAACAAAATTGTATATATTTATTAAGTTTTTACGATTCAGAACTTCAGTCAACTCCTCTTCTATAATCATGTTTATATTTATTATTATAAATATGTACCGTAATACAGGCACTTTACTCTATATGTCCGAGATAGTATATAATAGGATCAGCATCGAAATTGGACATTGGTGCAATAGAGTAGGAGGCAGATGATTATTTCACCTACCGTCCTCTCCAACACCTTGGTACGGTTCTAGTATATGACGTTTCAATCTTATAACTAAACATGAACAAACTGATATTTGTCTAGTAGTGATACTAGACCGAACCTTTTTAATCTTTCGTTAGAAATAGTTGTGCTAAGAATCGATGAATTAGCAACACGTGCATATCCTAATCTAGTATTAGCCCATCGAATTGCTTCATAGTGCTTAATCCCCAGTTTCCTGAGGTTTTATATCTTGTTTTCACTTTTCTTCCATTGCTTCCATGTACACTACGTAAGCAGAATCTGATATGTTTATCTAGCTCTCTACACAGCTTTTTCATATGACTTATTTTAAAACAATTTACCCAACCTACTATTAACTGTTTAAGTTTTATAACTCGATATGTTGTACTGACTTCCCAATTTCTTGATGTCAATTGTTTCAACTTTTCCTTTAGCTTATTTACCGATATCTGGTGTGGTTTTGCCTTGAATTGATGACTAAATACATCACAGTAGAAACCAAAACCCAAGTAGTTTATTCCGTTAGGTCTATACACTTTACTCTTGCTAACATTAACTCTTAAACCCAGCTTCTCTTTCAAGAACTTTGTTACACTTACCATCACTCGGTTTGCATTTTTTCACTCTTTATCAAAATAGATACAGTTGTTTGCATATCTCACAATGAATAAGCCCCTTTCTTCGAGTTCTTCATCAAGTTCATTAATCAATGATACCTAGAAATGGGGATAGATTTCCACCTTGTGGTGTTCCTATTATTGTTTCCTTATATTAGTCATTAATTATTACTCCACTTACGAGATATTTTCTGATTAGTGATATAACATCTCCATCTTTAACCGTCTTAGAAACGATGTTCATTAGCTTATCGTGATTTTCGTTGTCAAAAAACTTTTCTAAGTCTATATCTACTAACCACGTATAACCTTCATTCATCATCTCAAAGCATTTGATGATTGCCATTTCTGCACATCTACCGGCCTGAAACTATAACTGCTATCACTGCACTGCTCCTCATAGACCGGCATCAGCATTTGGGTTATCGCCTGTTGAATAAATCGGTCTGTTACTGCGGGAACGCCTAAATTCCTGATACCTCCGTCCAGTTTTGGTATTTCTATCCGTCTTACCGGCTGTAGTTTATACTTTCTGCATCTTATCTGTTCTTTGATTACTTCGCGATTCGCTCTCAGGTATTCTCCGAGATCCCCGACTTTCATTCCGTCTACTACATATGCACCTTTGTTGCGTTTGACTTGCAGGAATGCTTCATTCAAATTTTCCAAACTCAGTATCTGCTAGATTATCAGTTTTCATGTTCGTTACCTTCATTCTTCTCGTGGTTTCTTTGCCATTACCATACTTTTCAGTAGAGTGCTATATACACCTGATGTTGCAATGATACACAATCTCGATTCTAGTAACTGATAAGATTGTTCAGTCATTCGCTCCTTCTGGCTTTCATCACTACTAAGGTTTCTGCTAACTTCTGACATATAATTCTTATATCACTGCAAGCCTTTGGTGTAACATATGAGGCCTCCCCTGTTAAGAACGAACCACTTCCCTCCACCTATCCGCCAATTTACTTACTCCTACAAAAGTCGTAGTTATTGGACTTCACTTTGTTTTGCAAGCCTATCCCTCGGAGAAAAGCCTTATATGTGATTTCTTTACATCGGACCAGAGGTATGCCTCCAGATTCCGCCTCACGATGGACACCCTTGCTTTTGGCTATGTACTTCCCACCACGCATGGTATGTTCAGGACTTTCACCTGTAAGAATTCACCCAGCATGGTCGAAAAAAAGGAGTGAGATTCATATGAATCTCACTCCTTTTTAATAAAGAGCTTTATAAAAAATAAATTTATTAGTTCTCTGTAAATACTCTCTTGATGTTACCGCTAGCTAATACTTCGTAGCAACGATCATTACCATCTTTTGCTTTGCTCTTGCCCTTCTGAACAGTACCAGCTGTATTAACTAATCTATACTCTACATTAGTATTAGCAGCAACTGCAGTTGATACATCATATTCCTCAGAATACTTATCAGCATTTGTTACATCGTTTTCTACTCCAAGCGCTCTCATTTCAGTGATAAATTCGTCAGTAGTAAGAAGCTCCATATGAGAGTAGTTAGAACCATCTTTAGTTGCTTTAACTACAGCATACTTATCATCTTTATCTGCTGCCATTAACATACCAGACTGATAATATTTCTTATTATCAACACCTGTCTTACCGGCGCCCTTATAGCTACCAGACTTGTTAAGAAGGAAGCTATTAGATTCGCCATCAATGTCGATATTTACTTTGTTAGTCTTCATCGCTCCGTCATCGCCTGAACCGAAGTAATAGAACTTGTAGCCTGAATTTTCCCAAGATGAAGCATGCTTCTTAAAGCCATCTACTGTATCAAACTTATAGTTGGTATCTTCTACCAGAGCATGCTCAGGCTCAGCAGAAGTATCATTCTTAATAATCTCTACGATGGTTTTGTTATCAGAAGCAAGCTGAAGGAATCTATATCCATCAATCATAACACCACTCTTGTCGAAAGCATATTTCTTTCCACTGATTGTCTTGATTTCGCCTGCTACAAGCTTACCATCTTTATCAGAATAATACCAATTTTCAGAATCATCATTGAAGTCGCCTTCATCTAAGTAAGAACCTGGTACAACCTGGAACCAACCCTTAGTTTTTCTAGCGCCATCTTCTGGGCTACCATAATATCTGAAGCCCTTTGTATAAGCTGCTGTTCCCTGAGTAGCAGTAGCTGTGGTTGGTGTAGCATCCCAGTTAACCCACTCAGCATTCATACGGCCATTTTCATCAAAGCTGTACTTTTTACCATTAATGGTCTCACCTTTTTTGTCAACCATCTTCTTGCCGTTACCCTTGAAGTAGAACCAACGATCCTGTTCTTCATCATCAAAAGTATCTTTGCTGGAAACGCCCTTACTATCATCATCCTGCCACTGAGTATCTGTGATATGAAGGAATACCCATCCATTAGCCTGAGCTCCGTCATTTTCATCGCCACAGTAGTAAAGACCGCCTGTTGAGCCATCACCTCTCCAAGCATCATCACCAGTTTCTCTCTGGCCTGATTCGTTAATCCAGCCATATAACATCTTACCTTCTTCATCAAAGATGTACTTTTTACCATTAATTGTCTTGAAAGAAGCTGTTCCGCTTGAACTTGCAGTTTTGTAAGCCTTACCATTGTTACCAAAATAGTACCAATTGTTAACTGGCTCATTATCATCACTACCATCATAATCAGCATTCTCAACGGAAACCCACTTATTAGCAACCATGGAACCGTTCTCATCTACATAGTAGTAGTTATCATTGTATTCAACGATAACGTCGGTAGCCATCTCGCCATCTTCGTTTAAGTAGAACCAGTTGTCACCGGATTTCTCCCACTTCTCTGTTTCCTTGTCGCCGTTCTTGTCATAGTACACCCATGTACCATTTTCTTCCTGCCAGCCAGTAGCTGCGAAAGAGGACATGGAAGCGCCTAAAGCAAGAAGTGCTGCTGTTGATAAAACAGCAACTAATTTAGTCTGCTTTCTCATAATAAATGCACTCTCCTTTTTCTTCTTGAAATACTTTTCTGAAATTCCTAATAGCATTACGAGGTAATTATACTTCCTCAAATGGAAATTATCAATACTTTTTTTACATTTTTTGCATATTTTGCAAAATATAAATAAAATTAACATTTCCGGAAGAAGCTATCAATTCCTCCATCACATGGAACAGTATAATACATATTCTGGGAAATTACTATAACTTTTCTCTGTTCATTTTCTTACATAATTATTACGAAACTGGATTTTGCATCAGCAATTGTACTTTTATCAATACAAATCACGTGTTTAGGGAGAAAGCAGGGTCTGGATGCGTCTTTTTAGATTGATATTTTATTATGAATGTAATATTGATTTTTACCATTTCAATGGTATAATGTTCACATAATCATTATTTGGCATTAAGATTGAACATGCTATTATATTTTATTTTATACTATCATACTTATTATTTATATACGGAGGCGTAATGCTATGGATCGTAATGTTATTGTTTGCCGCTCAATTTTTGAAAATCCTGCTGTGACTCAAAGAGAGCTTGCAAAGGAACTTCATATTTCCCTGGGAACAGCTAATAGTCTGGTTAAGGAATGTCTGGATAAACAGCTGATTGAAGTTAACAAGGGAAATGAAACTTATGAACTTCTTCCCGAAGGACAAGCTCTGCTGGAGAAGCATAAAGTGGATGGTGCTGTTATCATTGCGGCCGGCTTCGGTTCCCGCTTTGTTCCATTGACCTTTGAAACACCAAAAGGACTCCTTGAAGTGTTTGGTGAGCGTATGATTGAACGCCAGATCCGCCAGCTTCATGAGGTAGGAATCACTGATATTACCATTGTAGTTGGATATTTGAAAGAAAAGTTTGAATACCTTATTGATAAATATCAGGTCAAGCTTTTATATAATCCGGAATACTCCAAGAAGAATACACTTACCACCATTTATCAAGCCAGAGAGCTTTTTCGCGGAAAAAACATATATGTTCTATCATCTGATAACTGGATGAGACACAACATGTACCACGCCTATGAAGGCGGTGCGTGGTACTCCTCCTCTTATATGGAAGGCGAAACTTCAGAATGGTGTCTTGATTATAATAAGAAAGGACGCATTCTAAACGTTTTTGTTGGAGGTAAGGACCAGTGGGTCATGTATGGGCCTGCTTTTTTCTCTAAATCATTTTCCAGTAAGTTTCTACCAGTACTGGAAGAATACTACCATCTTCCAGGAACAGAGCAGTTCTACTGGGAAAATGTCTATATGGAAATGCTATCCGGGGAAGCAGCAAAGCGACTGCCGAATCTCCCAGAGGCAAAGGAAGAAATTGAGATGTATATTAACCGGAGACAGGCGGATGAGGTCTATGAGTTTGAAAACCTGGAAGAGCTTCGTCGGTTTGATGTGAAATATCAGCGCCACTCGGATAATGAAGCGATGGAACTGGTTTCTAAAGTGTTTCAGGTTTCGGAATCTGAAATCACAGAAATCCGCTGTTTGAAGGCTGGTATGACCAACAAATCATTCCTCTTTAAAATTAAGGACCGCCATTATATCTGCCGGATTCCAGGGCCTGGTACTGAGCTCTTAATTAATAGGCAGCAGGAAAAGGAAGTTTATGATGCCACCCATGACCTGGGAATCACAGAAAAGATCGTTTACTTTAGCGGGGAGACGGGATATAAGATTGCAGAATTTTATGAAGGGGCTCATAATGCAGATGCGGAAAATGAAGATGAAATCAGTCGCTGTTTAAAGCTTGTGCGCAAATTCCACCAGTCTGGTTTAAAGGTCTCTCATTCCTTTGATTTTAAAGAAAGAATTGAGTTTTATGAAAAGCTTTGCAAAGCGAGTGGTGACATTTTATTTGATGATTATAACCTGGTACGGGGGTGTATGAAGGAGCTTTTGAATCGCCTTGACGGGCTTGGACATGAGAAGGTGCTCTCTCATCTGGATACGGTAGTGGATAATTTCCTCATTCTTCCTGATGGAGATATCAGGCTGATCGACTGGGAATATGCAGGTATGTGCGATCCATTAGTGGACATTGCCATGTGCGCAATCTATTCCTATTATAATGAAGAGCAAACGGATCGGCTCATTGAGATTTATTTTGAACGTAAACCTTCCATGGAGGAACGGTTTACGGTTTATGCATATATGGCTCTTGGAGGATTTTTATGGAGTCTATGGGCTATTTATAAGGCTTCTCTTGGAGAGGAGTTTGGCGAATATACGATTATCATGTATCGGTACGCCAAGAACTACTATAAAAAATGTAGTAAAATTGTATTAGAATGACATTTTTGGAAATTTGTCTGCAAATCGTAATAAAATATTTAGGTATTCTATCTGCTCCTATGCTATAATGGCACTATGTGTAAATAGTTATGTTAGAACAGGAGGAAGAGAACGGTATGCGATATGGAAAAAAGGCAACGGCTTTTTTATTGGCTGGGCTTATAGGGACCGCTTCCCTTATACCTGCTGGTACAGCCTGGGCTGCCACCGGTTGGGTCTCAGAGGGTTCCCAGTGGAAATACATTGACCAGGATGGGTCTGTTCATAAAGGATGGGTCAAGACATCAGACGGCAAATTTTATTTCCTTGATCTTTCAACTGGTTTAATGTCGACTGGATGGAAGCAGATTAACGGAAGCTGGTACTATTTTCATTCCAATGGTGCCATGGCTACCAAGTGGATTCAAAATGGCGGAAAATATTATTATCTCATGGATGATACAGGGATCCTTGTTAAGGGTTGGCTTAAGATAGGCAATGATTATTATTACATGAAGGGCGACGGAGCTATGGCTACCGGTTGGCGGGAGATGGACGGCGGCTGGTACTACTTTAAGGACGATGGCAAATGTGTCATTGGCTGGGGACAGGTAGGAAATGACTGGTTCTATTTCGGCTCTGACGGAAAGATGGTTACCGGCTGGAATAAGATTGAGAATTCTTATTATTATTTAAATGGTGATTCTAAATCTGTATTAGGCAAGATGATGACTGGGTGGCTCAGTGACGGCACCAATAAGTATTATATGGATACAAGCAACGGCAAGATGGCCCATGGCTGGAAACAGATCGAAGGATCCTGGTATTATTTTAATGATTCTGGTCATATGATGACTGGGTGGGTTCAGCTCTCTAATGTTTATTACTATCTTGATCCTTCAACCGGAAAGATGGCAACAAACACCACTTTGACCATTGATGGAAAAAGCTATTCCTTTGCTTCTAACGGAGCGTACCAGAACAATAACGGCACTCCGACTTCCACATCGTCAAACGGAAATTCTTCAGATACCACTCCTGGCAATTCAAACACAACACCAGGCGGGACTAACTCATCTGGATCTGGTTCTGGCGGACCGGGAGGTACTTCTTCCGGAAATAATACATTAAGCGGAACTCCGGGCAGCTCCTCCAATGACACACCTGGAGGCTCCTCGAACTCTTCCAACAGCGGCGGCGTATACCAATTATCTCCTGGACTTACCAATGGTCCTGGCTGATTGATTTGATTTAGTATCTGTGTGGGTATCTGCAACAAGGCGCAGGTACCCACTTTTTTGCTTTATTACATAAAAAGTTACCAAATAATAGAATTACAAGCGATAAGGAGGTTTTGTTTTGAGACACAAAAAGATAGTTATTCGGTTTGCAGCGGCTACGCTTTGCGCTTTTATGGGCATTTCAACCGGTTTTTATCCTGCTATGAATTCCTGGGCAGCAGCCGGTTATGAACGGGTGAATGGTACTTATCAGATGAGAGATGGTACAGTTTTAGATAAGGTCATTGCAAGAGGTATCGACGTTTCCAGATGGCAGGGCAACGTAGACTGGACAGCCGTGGCTGCCAATGACGTAAGCTTTGCTATGCTGGGAACCAGGTCAAAAGGCGTGATTGATCCTAATTTTCATACCAATATCCGTGGAGCTTCTGCGGCTGGGATTAAAGTAGGTGCATATATCTACTCTCTGGCTACGACTCCTGATATGGCACGGGAAGAGGCTGATTTTGTGCTTAACCTGGTCAAGGATTATCCTGTTAATTTCCCCATTGCATTTGATGCAGAGGACAGTGCCACACTTGGTTCTCTTCCTCCTACTCAGGTCAGCGAGATCATCAATGCGTTCTGCGACCGCATTCAGGAAGCCGGATATTATCCAATTGTTTATGCAAACGATTACTGGCTGACCAATAAGATTGATCTATCTCAAATGAAACGTGATGTCTGGGTTGCCCGCTATGAGGCGCAGCACAAATATTCAGATCCTATTATGTGGCAGGTTACCAGTACCGGATCGATTCAGGGCATCAACGGCAATGTTGACATTGATTTTCTTTACAAGGATCTGACTCCAAAGCTTCCTGGAAATCTCTGGAGAACCATTGGCGGCAAGACCTACTACTATCAGAATTATGCGGTTCAAAAGGACAGCTGGATCAACGATGGAACTGGCTGGTTCTATATGAATGGAGAGGGCCTGGCATCCACCGGATGGCTGGAAAAGGATGGCCAGAAATATTACCTTGATGAAAGCAATGGACGTATGAACACTGGCTGGAAACAGCTTTCTGACCGTTGGTATTTCTTTAACGGAAGCGGTGCTATGAATACTGGGTGGCTGACGGATAATGGATCCCGCTATTATTTAAATAATGACGGTACCATGGCATCCGGCTGGTCTACCATTGATGGAAAGAAATATTATTTAAATGATTCCTCTGGTCAAATGGTCACTGGTTGGAAGAACCTGGACGGTAAATGGTATCATCTTCAGGACGATGGCGTAATGTCTACCGGCTGGAAGGATATTAACGGAAAGCGGTATCATTTGAACAATGACGGAGTGATGGCTACTGGCTGGTTCACAGAAGGTGATTCTAAGTACTTCCTTGGTGACAGCGGTGCAGTTACTACTGGCTGGTCAAAGCTTGATGACACCTGGTACTATTTTAATCAGGGCGGAAGCATGGCATCAGGATGGACGAATGTGGACAATACCTGGTATTATCTGTCCAAAGAAGGAAAAATGCAGACTGGCTGGCTGGATGACAGGGGCACTAAGTATTACTTAAGCACCTCTTCTGGTAAAATGACCGTTGGCTGGAGACAGATTGATGGCGCGTGGTACTATTTCAATGAAGGCGGCGGCATGGCAACCGGTATGGCACAGATTAATGGGAAACAGTATTATCTGAATCCTTCTGATGGTAAGATGGCGGTTTCTACGAACATTAATGTTAATGGTGTTTCCTACACGGTAGATTCCAATGGTGTTTGTACGGTAACGCCTCAGGAGACTCAGGGAACCCCTACTCAGGAATCCCAGGCACAGACGAATCAGCCAGGGGATGGAAGCACTCAGACTCCACCGGCTGAGACTACTGCTCCTGCTCAGGGTCCTTCCAAAGAGGTTGGTCCTGGTGTTGGGTTGTCTAAATAATCTATTAGTATGATTAAGGGTTGCTGACACACTTTCGACTAAGAGGATGTCACAACATAAATTTATGACAGAATTCTATACAATAATATCATATAGATGACAAAAATACGTCTTGAGACGGGGTTCTAAGTCTGATATGCTACCGCAGCATATTAAACTGTAGCTAACCACCGATTAAGACGTATTTTTTATAACAATATTTTCACTCTACTTGCCCAGCTGATAGTTTCAAACAAATCCATCAGTAACAAAATTCAATGCTTGTATGCTATATTTCACCTATAACAAAAGATAATTGTATATTTTTAACTTTACATTTGAAGAACACTAGTTCTTATGGTAAAATATTCATATGGAACAATCATGTTAATACAAGGAGGTGGCCTTCCATTTTACATAAGATGGGAGGTGATGCAGATGGATTTTGACTTTAAAGACCTTATGGCTTTTGGCATGTTCATCATTGCATTGCTTACCTTTATTTATAATAATCGTAAGTAAAGTTTTTCTTTAAACCCAAAAATGGGTACAGAAAAACCACCCTTGTATACTTTGACCGGTATCAGGTGGCGATTCTGTCCATTTAATATAGGCCAACCTCTTGTATGAGGTGGTTGTTCCTCTTTATATATTAATTATAATCAATTCTGTTTCCAAATTCAAGTGATTTCTAAAAATATCCTATAACCCGCATAAAATAACAACAGAGATCGGATATCTACTCTTCCACATTCTTCGTCTCTCCCACAATATATATGGGCCTATCCTTTAACTCCGCAAAGAGGATTGCAATATAATTTCCAATAACGCCTACAATTAGAAAAAGAACCGCGAACATAAAGCAGATCAGTACAATGGTAGTTGCATATCCATTGGGAGTTCCCACTCTGGCCCAGCTCCATATGGTGTAGATCATCATAGCCAGACCCAGGACTCCAGCACCGCAGCCGGCGTAAATGCCAAGCTTAAGAGGAAGGTTGGAAAAACACATAATGGTATTCAAAGAAAATGCGATCAGCTTTTTGATGCTGTACTTACTCTCTCCTGCTACTCTCACTCTGGCTTCGTATTCAATCGTAGTTTTGCGAAAACCAATATTTTGAACATAGCCTCTTAAGAAGCGTACCTTTTCTCTGTAATTGTCCTTTAAGACCTTTCCAGCCTTCTTCGATATGGCGAAGAAGTCTGAGGCATTTGGCTCAAATTTAACGTCAGAAAGGACGTTAATGAGATGGTAAAAGGCAGATGAGGCAAGATTTTTAAACCAGCCTGCTGATTCATTCTTGGTACGAACCATATTGATGACATCATACCCCTCCGATAACTTCTTTACAATTTCAGGCAGATATTCCGGTGGGTGCTGCAAGTCTGCATCCATGCAGACGATACCGTCCCCTTTACTGTAATCCAGTCCGGCAATCATAGCTGCTTCATGGCCGAAGTTTCGGGAGAAGCTGATGACTTTTACTTTTTTGTCTCCTTCTGACAGCTTGGTCAGCACCTCCATGGTGCTATCCTGGCTTCCGTCGTTGACAAATATGAGTTCGTAATCCCAGTCAAGACTCTTTAGAATGCCTGCTGTCTCTTTATAGAACTGGTCGAGAGCCAGTTCTTCGTTATAGCATGAGACTACGACCGATAGTGTTTTTTCCATAATTTATGCTCCTCAAGCAGGTACCTTCATACTCCCAATAGGAAGGGCTGCGTTGTTAATTTTTCAATGATTCACGGGAATGGAATATGCTGTAACCATTTTCCTTTAGAATAGTAAGTGCGCTGCGCACCTTGGCACCGCTGTCCTCGCGGTTTTTTCTATATTCAAATTTATCCCGAAGCTCATCGTCTGACAGATTTTCAAAATCAAGTGCCAGTTCTACCCTTTTTTCATATATTTCCAAACGGTTGGGTGCTTTTTTTATTTCGTAGTAAGTGGTGTAGATATTACCCATGAGAAATACCGCAGCGGCAACAGCTCCCACGAGGCGGACAAACTTTTCAGGCCTTCTTTTTCTGCTTTGAACAACCAGGCAGAAGGTAAGCAGAATTCCCAGAATGCCAGTCTGAAACTGCAGAGCATACCTGGAGCTTATCCCGTAATTTTCCTGAAGAAAGATCCATCTGGAGATGACAATTAGTACATGGTTTAATCCTCCTGATACAATGAGGATCAGTGGAAATATGGTTTTCTCATAGAGGCGATATTTTAGGTTCCACCAGAGGGCTATAAGATACAGGGCTATAACAAAGAATCCCAGGATCAGGAACGGGAGATTTGTATGAAAAATCTTTTCTGCCCTCTCCCCTCCTATTACCATGGAGGAAAATGACTTTACAAAGAACCGAACAAAAAAGCCTGGGGTTACTTTTAGCTGTTCCAGTATGGATCCTGTAGCAGGGGCTGCATGATCCTCGATTGCATAGGAGTTACTCCAAAGATACAAGCCCAGGGAAAGGAAGGCGCTTACTCCATACAAGCAGTAATCCAATTTCCCTCTTCCCTTTTTTAAGAGGAATAGTACGCCGCAGGCTAATATTACGGTTACGGAATAGATTGCACAGTATGGGCCTGCCACTAAAAGAGTGGTGGCAAATGGCAGTAATAAAAGCTTTAGCTTGTCATGAGGTTTTTCCTCTCCGCTCCATACACGGTCTAAAATCTCATAGTGATAATAGAAGCATACAAAGGATAAAAAATGGGTCCAACCACTTCCATTGGTCAGCATTTCCCATTTATTCAGACTGAAAAGGACCACCATAAGAAGGGAAAACCAAAGGAATGGTATCTTTTTTCTCAGGCAGTAGGTGGCAATTACACCTCCGGATAATCCTAAAGCAAGTACACCCAGGACACGGTCAAACATGGTGTTGTAGCCAAATAAATAGATATTTATAATTCTTCCAAGATAATTGGCCGGTACCCTGGTCAGGATATCAGGAACAAAAAACTTGGCTGGGTTCCATACATCTGGCAGGTAGCTGTTTACCAGGCGGACATAATCGGAATAGATTCCGTCGCAGGTAGCGGAAAAGATATACCAGAGACCGAATACCGTTCCTAAGAGGGGTAAGAGATAATACAGATATTTACGTTTCATGCTTCACCTTACCCTTAGTTTGCTGTGATATCCGCTACCACGGACAGACGGTCTTCCCCTCTTTGCTCCGTTGCTGCATCATAGAAAAAGTTGCTTTCAAAGGTAAACTCGGACACCTGGGAAGGGGCTACATCAAATTCAGCCGTTACGGTACTGGCATCGATTGGAATGACTCTCTGTTCGCTTCCGTTGACGGTAATAATGATGTGTTCCATGCCGGTAATCACTCCGGGATAATAGAATTTAAAGGTAATCTTTCCTTCATTTCCTGCCATGATACGGGCCTTGGCATTCTCATCAAGCCAGCCGTCTTCATAGCAGCCGTACACTCTCTCAAACTTTAAGTTACGAACGAAATCCGTGATATCCTGGAACGCATTATGGGCTGGGTCCTCCCTTAATATGAGCATATTGGGAGTGATGAGTCCAATGGATCCCATGGAATCGATGAATGTCACTTCCGTGCCTTCTGCTGTCCGTTTCTTATCAAAGGTCTTAAAAAAGGTACGGGCGGTAAAATCACTCATTTTATAAGTATTGCCAATGATATATATTTTCTTACCGAAAAGCTTTTCCTTATAGTTTCCGTAGGTCTCCTCTGCCAGGGAATTGTAGCGGAGCTGATTGGACCAATAGTAGAGATTATCGTATTTTCCGCGGTAAAAGCTTTCCACCGGGAACATAATCAGGCCGTAAAGAACAAACAGGCCGCAGTATAACAGAGGTTTGGAAAGATTTGCATTCAGCTCTTTTTTCGGCACCGTCACCCCGCACATATAGGCGGCAAACAGCCAGGCGGCTGTCATGGAGACATAAATCCAGCGGGTTTCCACACGTATGGTGACGCTGGAGGAACCGATGCACAAGGCAATAAAGAGAAGGAACAGACCAATGACTTTTAACCTGATTTTGCGGTCCTTTTTTTCTTTGATTACTACGGCAAGAAATATAAGGGTCATAATTGCCAGCATAAGGCCGGAAACCATGACAAGGACCCGAATCCAGGCAGGTGATGCGTCCCAGCTTAATCCGCTTAGATGCTCCGGGCCTGCATTGATTCCAAAGATATAAAGAATCTGGCTCACGGCATATTTTAAAACACCGGTTATTTTAAAGGTTTCTGCGACTGTAGTTCCTCCGGTTCCTGCCGGAGAAATGCTGCCGATGGTGAAAAAGCGAATCGCCTGAACCGCTGCAAATGCCAGAGTGGTGGATATCCAGGGGACTAGCTTTCTCTCTTTTTTCATCAGAAACGCAACGTAGAAAAGAGGCAGAAGAACCATATACCGTTCATGGATAAAGCAGATGGCAAAGTAAAGAGCCACGGAACAAGGAATGAGGGCTTTTTTTGCAGGTTCCTCTGTGATATAACGATACAGGCAGTAAAGGATTCCAATGGCTGCCCAGAGAGCGAGAGTTTCCATTAAGCCGTATACCTGGCTGATCTGATAGTAGGACATACGGGATAAGAGATACAGGATACCTGTTAAAAATCCCATGGTCCACCTTCCGGATAAGCGTTTTCCAAAGCGGTATACCGTATAGGCGATACAGACATTGACCAGTATATTGATTGGTACAAACCAGCCAATATGATTACCTGCGATCATAAGCTCCAGCCATGAAATCAGATTAAATACGAAACGGAACCGGGTGCTTCCTAATGGGAAGACATACTCCCTAAAGGATTGTTCTCCGTAGCAGGACCACAGATAGAGGTCATCCATGTAAAGTCCTTTTATTTCAATGCCCCTGTTAATGAAGAAAGCAAAGGCCAGCAAAAGTACGGCTGCTATGATTTCATCTTTCCATGCGGCTTCCTTGCCTATCCATTGTCTGTCTTTCATCTCATCCTCCTGTGTTTTGGGCGAACCCGTTTAAAAGAACCGCTCTTCCAGCATCAGGCACAGTGCGTGATAAACAGGAAGGTGAAGCTCCTGAATTTTAAATGTCTCTGACTCAGGTACTACAATGGAAACGTCGGCTGTCTTTTTTAACTGGCCTCCGTCTTTTCCCGTAAGTCCTATGGTCTTCATGCCTAGTGCCCTGGCGGCTGTCATGGCGTACATTACATTTTTTGAATTGCCTGAGGTGGAAATACCAAGGAGTACATCTCCCTTTTTTCCATATCCATAGGTCTGCTGGGCAAATATCATCTCTCCATCCACATCATTTAAAAAGGCGGTGGAAAGGCCAGGGTGACCGGTCAGTGCAATAGCTGGAAGTCCTCCCTGAAGCTTTTCAGCCAGGGCGCTTCCCAGTTCTGGGTCTATTTCTTTCAGTGTCTCTTGAAACTCAGGAGATACGCTGCGGCGTTTTACAAAGCCTTTCATCAGTTCTCCAACGATATGTTCTGCATCGGCACAGCTTCCGCCATTTCCTGCGATGAGAAGCTTACCGCCATTTTCATAACAGGCTTCAAGAATCTCATAGGCATTTTTAATCTCTTCCTTGATACAGGAAAGAGAAGGGTAGCGTTCCATCAGCTCTTCTAAGTATTTCATGGGTTCCATGTTATTTTCCTCCTTCTCTGGTGAGTATAAAATCAGCTGCTTCCTTCATGGAAGGGGCGTAAGAAGCAAATGCCGCTGATCTCTCTTCCTCTTTCATGGAGTCATAGATATCTTTTCCGTATCCGGTTCCAACTAAGATGGAACTTACGCCATACCGTTTGCCGGCTTCTGTGTCCAAAAGCTTATCACCGATCATATAGGAATGGGCCTTGTCCACTTGGAAATATGCTTCTGCCATTTCAAACATTCCTGTTTCTGGTTTACGGCAATGGCACTCCGTTTTATACTCCGAAATTCCATGTACCGGGTGATGGGGGCAGTAGAAAAATTGGTCTATTTCAGCACCTTCCTCCGACAGATGCCGATTTAATGCTTCATGAAGGATCTTGACATCTTCTTCCTTATAATATCCTCTTGCAACGCCTGCCTGATTGGTGACCACCACAAGGCGAAAGCCATGTTCTTTCAGACGTCTTAGAGCTCCTGTTACTTCAGGTAATATTACGAGGTCTTCGGGGCGGTATAAGTAGTCTACTTCTTTGTTGATGGTTCCGTCCCGGTCTAAAAATACGATTTTATCCATAATGTTCTGATTCTCCTGGTGCCGTGTTCTTACAGGTTAAATTTATATTCTCCGCCCGGTATCTTCACCCGGATATCAGAATAGTCCCAACGTGCTTCATCGGTGATCCACGCCTGGGCTCCTCTTAATTCAAAGTTCCAGTCTGTGAGCTGTCCGCCTGCGGCTTCCATGCGGGCTGCAACTTTGTGGCGCACGTTATAAGGGCAGTATACCAATAGGAAACCACCACCGCCTGCACCTAAAAGCTTTCCGCCAAGGGCGCCTGCTTTTAAGGCCTCCTCGTAAAGCTCGTCGATATGAGGAGTAGTGATCTTGGTGCTCATACGTTTTTTGCTTTTCCAGCCGTAATCTAGAAGCTTTCCAAAGCTATATAAATTTCCCTTTAACAGCTCATCTTTCATGGCATAGGCAAGGGCTTTTACCTCACACATAGCATCAAAGGGATCTTTCTTTTCATAGTTGGATACCTGGTCTTTTATGATGTTGGCGGATACGTGGATATTGCCGGTATAGCATAAAAGAAGGTTATACTGTAGCTCGTGAATAATCTCCTTTTTGATTCGAAGGGGATTTACCACTACGTTGTTACGGCCGTGGAATTCAATAAAGTTAAAGCCGCCGAAGGTGGCTGCATACTGATCCTGATAGCCTCCGTCGATCTTTAAATCCTCTCGTTCCACCTTATAGGCTAAATCAGCCATGGCATAGCTGTCCAGCTCAATTCCCTTCCATTTAGCCATGGCGGTCAGAAGTGCTACCATAACGGTAGAAGAGGTTCCAAGACCTGAGCCTGGAGGTGCATCGCACTGTAAATAAACTTCACAGCCCTGCTTGATGTCCATGGCTTTTAAGGCTGCCGTTACAAGGTCAAGTCTGCCATCGTAGACATAGTTTTCATTGGTGTTGTATTTAACCGTCATGTCAAAGTCCAGGGAATGGACGATGATCTGGTCGTCTTCTCTTGGGACTATGGAGCAATAGGCGTACTTATTAATGGTACTTCCAATAATAGCTCCTCCCTGTTCCACACAGAAGGGGGCCACATCGGTTCCGCCTCCTCCAAAACTTACACGAAGGGGCGCACGTCCTCTGATAATCATATGGTCACCGTTCCTTTCCTTACGTCTTCATCAAACCGGTAATAATCTTCTGGGACTCCAATATCAATAAAGTAGCCGTCATTGACAAAGCCGCCAAGCTTCTTTCCCTCTGACAGCCACTTGGGAATCATATCATGTTCTAAGGATACCTTTCCTTCCGGAATTTCCTCAAGAAGGGAACGGCGAAGGTAATAAACGCCTCCGTTGATGGTTCCTCTTACGGATTCTTCTGTTTTCTCGTCAAAGGATTTTAACCAGCCATCTTCCAAAAGGGCCTGTCCATACCGGGATACGTCAGGTACTTCCCGCAATACCAGAGCCATATGAAGATCCCGCTCCTCACTTAAGGCAGTCAGTCTTTCATAATCAATCTGATAGAAGGTATCTGCATTCAGTGCCAGAAACCGGTCGTCGGTCACGAGGCGCCCAGCATTCTTAATCGCTCCGGCTGTGCCTAAAAGCTCTTCTTCATAGGCGTAGGAAACCTTAATTCCCCATCTTGCGCCGTCTTCAAAATATTCCTCAACCATAGAACCTTTATAGCCTACGGCAAATATAATCTCTTTGACTCCATGCTTTTTAAGCTCCAATACCACATATTCCATGAAGGGCTTGCCTTCAATCAGTGCCATTGGCTTTGGCCTGTCATTTACCACGGAACGGAGCCGTGTACCAAGACCGCCTGCCAGCAATACTGCCTGCATACCGGATTCCTCCTGTTATACTCATCATTAGTTCTAACGTCGAAACATTCTTATTATATCATAATTCCTTTGGAACAATCCACTATAATTCCCATTAAGCTGGAAAAGACCGTCCGCAAAAAGGCTCAGCCACCTTTTTTGCGGTCCAGTCTCTTATCCCGATTTTAACAGGCCTTAGAAATCTTCCCCAACCACGCTCCAGGCTGCATCAATACTGTGATATCTGCGGATGTAATTCTGGGTTTCTTCACAGATTTGTTTGCAGCGTTCTGTATCCTGATACATGGAAACTACCTCCTGAGCAAAGCCCTGAGGATCATCGGTAACAGCCATAACCTTCTCTGCATCAGGGATTCCTTCTGCTCCGATGGAGGTCGTTACGATAGGGGATCCATGATAAAGGGCTTCAATGACTTTTCCTTTTACGCCAGCTCCATAACGGAGGGGAACTACTACCACACGGCAGGAAGCATACAGCCTGGAAAGCTCTTCATCAGATACAAAGCCTTTGACTATGATTCCATTCCCCGGCTGCTCCAGGGCCTTAATCTCGTCCGTTACCTTGGAACCTACGATGTAGAAATTCACCGGAAGTACCTGACGGATTAGTGGGAATATATCATTGGCAAACCATAGGACTGCGTCAATGTTCGGCGGATGGGCAAAGCCTCCTACAAACAGCAGTCCTTCCCGCTTGGAAAAATCATCGGGAATGCGGCTTAAAAATGATTCAAATACGTAAGCGACGATGGCCTTTACATGAATGGAGGGCTCTATTTCATGAATGGCTTCCCGTTCTACATAGGAAGGATAATAGGAAACAGATGCCTTTCTCATGAGGCGCAGCTCCATGGATTTCCAGTACTCCGAGGACTCCCTCTTTTCCGGATCTCCTGTCAGCTCGTACTCTCTTCCTTCTCGTAAGAAATGGAGGTCATGGCCGTAGTAGATTACCTTTATGTTAGTTTTGTTTTTAATAAAGTCGATATATTTGGCTGCGATATGAGGACGGTTTAAATAAGCCACCTTAATATCATCGCTATGGTCTTTTAACCAGTTCCAGATTCCTGCCTGGTATTCAGGGCCATAAAGAATCTCGATTCCCATCTGCTGTAAAACGGTGGAATAAGGTTCTTCATGAAGGAAGTTATCCCCAAGGAATTTTACCACGTAACCTTTTTCCACAAACATCTGAAGATACTGGAAGGTGGTCTTGGAGCCGGCATCCTTATCATAGGTGGGGACATAATGATCTACCACGAGAATGATGTCCTTATTCTGGCTTCGCTCTCTCGCGCGGAAGGGGTCTGGGTTTCCGTCATTTTCACATTGCTTTTTAAATTCTTCTGCCCATTTTTCCTGAAGCTTTCGGCTGTTTTCTACCTGATACCGCTTTAGGCCGGTACCATTGACATCGGTGCCGTTTGAGATACCTTCAAAGTGAATGACCTTGGAAAGAGGCTGATATACCGCCCTCAGTCCTGCTTTTCTTACTTCAAAGGCCAAATCGGAATCCTCGCAGTAGGCAGGGGCAAATCGTTCATCAAAGCCGCCGATCCGTTTCCAAAGCTCATTGGAAAGTAAAATGGCTGCACCTGAAATATAGTCCACGTCTTTTACATAATTGTATTCCGGCTTTTCCGGATCGTCCAAACGTCCGTAATTCCAGCCGGAGCCGTCACTCCAGAGAATCCCTCCGGCTTCCTGAAGGCGTCCGTCTGGATAGACCAGCTTAGAGCCTACCATACCAATGGTGGAGTCGGATTCGATTAAGTTCACAAGACTAGACAGCCAGCCTTCTGTCACCTGGGTGTCATTGTTTAAGAACATGACATATTTTCCCCTGGCGGCCTTAGCTGCCTGGTTGCAGTTCTTTAAAAAGCCCTGGTTTGTTTCATTTCTGCAGATCACTACATTTTCTGTAAATTTAGTAAGCTCTGAGGTGGCATCGGTGGAAACATCGTCTGCAATGATTACCTCATATACCACATCTTTTGTATGCTCCAAAATAGAGGCAAGACAAGCGTAGGTATAATGAATCTGGTTGTAAACCGGGATGATGATTGAAACCATGGGATGGCCTTCTTTTACGAAACGCAGCTTTCCATGCTTTCTGTAAGCCTCCCCGATCTTCATATCTCCTTCTATTACATTCCTGCCTTCCTCTGTGGTATAAAGGCGGATGGATTTTATGGGATGAAGCAGTGCATTTTTCGTATAATAAAGCAGCTTTCGCTTTCTTGTACCTTCTGGGAATTTCTCGTTAAAGAGGCGTTTTAACCTTCTTCCTACCCGGTAGAACAAAGCCTCGTGACGTCTTAAACGGTTGATGATCTCTTCCATGTTTTCACAGTCTTTACGAAGGGTGGTGATGATCATATCCTGATTGGTCACGTGGTTATCCGTCAGACGCTTTACTTCCTGCTGCTTTGTGATGGTCACATCTTTTTCATGAAGCTCCATCTCCATCTGGGAAATCTGCTCTTTGGTATCATCAATGATCTGGGATACTTGAAACATATCATCTGGAATGGCATGGGTCTCATGCATGTAGTTTACCAGATAAATCTGCTGATTTTCTCCATGGACGTATTCCTGGAAGCTGCGTTCCATCTCCTGATAGAGAGACAGACGATCCCCATCTACTCCGAATTCCTCTAAAAATGCTTCCATGGAATCGTAGGTCAGGATGCTTTTATACTGCTCATAGAAATAATAGAGTACCCGGAATTTAATGAAGTTAACTGGAACCGGGAAGGTAAATACCCATTCATAATCGAGACAATAAGGACCATTTTCAGTTAACATAATATTCTCAAAGAGACAGTCTATATTCGATGCCTGGAAGGTCCAGTCTTTTTTGATTTTCTCATCGGCCTGGGATAAGTCACCAAAGACCTCCTTAAATTCAGGAGTTAAGTGAAATGGAAGCATGCAATCTTCCTTTACGCTTAAGATCATGGAAATGGCGTCTTCCATCTTAGAGACAGAAACCTTCCCGTCCTTGATCTCTCTGCCCAAAATTTCAGATAAGGTCTCTCCCTTTAAGAATTCAAACCGGGCGGTCCGTCCATCAGGGCTTACAGAGACCTCTGCCACCTTTAACCTCTGGTTCTGCTCCATAAGACTCTTATATTTGTCGCCCAGGGACCGGATATGAGCGGTGCCTTCCGGAGTCAGGGCTGATTTTTCCACATAGGGAACTCCGCCTTCCTCCACCAGACTGGTGCGGATCTGAAAGGCGTCCCTGCGGGTTTTATTGTATTTTACAAAGTTAATCTTCTTCATGGCGGCTCCAAATGGTTAAAAATGAATTGGCAAATGTCTGAAACTGTTTTCCCTCGCAAACTTCATCAAACATCTTTCCTAAATCAAAACGCAGATATTTGGGATAATCGTAAGCTAAAATAGCATGGGTCAAATCTCCCTTGGAGGGAAGATAAGAATCGGAATATATGGTAACAGGAAGCTTATAATCCGGCATGGGATAATAGAATTCTACGTTTCCCTGGCATTTTTCCTCTCCACATAACAGTTCTAAAAGCTCCTGTCTGGAAAGTTTTGTTTGATCGGAGACAGCTCCTGCCTGATACTTTAAGCCCAAGCGGTTGCACAGGGAAAGAATCAGTTTTCCTTCTGGCTTTAGAAGTGCCTTTGCCTTCCCGATCTGTTCCTGATAAGGCTCTTCTAAAGAACCAACCATGACCACATAATCGAATTGCTCTTCGGTATAGGTATCAAGGCTTCCGGTAACGTATTTGATGTTGTCCCGTTTCTGGTGGCGAAGGCGGTTAAAGGATAAATTGTTCTGATTGGATTCTAAGACAGTCACCTCTTTTACTCTGCGGCTGTATAGGCCGGTAAGAGCGCCGTAATCGGAACCGATCTGCAGGAGGGAGGCGTTTTCTTCAAACTGGTACCATTCCAGCAGATTTTCTCTGATGTCGGAAAGGGCATACATATAATCCAGGTTGGGATTATCTTTTAGAATCGCTTTTGTGTCTCCCTGATATTTTACATACAGATTTCTGATTTCAGGGCTTAAATCGTTCATTGATGCTTCCTCCTCACACTCTGTCCCGATGCAGCATAAGACTTACTTCCGGTTCCATATCATAGATACCCACTGTATTCTTGTTGGAAATAACCGTTATGTTAACAATATCATACAGACGGTGGTAAACAACATGTTCTCCGTTTTCAAATCCGGTACAGCTCATGGAAAGCAGATATTCCCCTCCTTGAAGGGTCATTTTCTGTTTGAATTCCACCTCATATTCATCGCCGTTTTTCACCGACTCAACGTCTGAAGCTTCATACATGGTATTGGTGCCGGTCAAATCGGCTCCCCGTTTGTCCTTTATGGTGTAAGTAAAAATAGGAGCTTCGATGTCTCCGTGGAAATGGATTCTCTCTTTGATCGTGAAATACTCACCCTTTAAAAGAAGATTGGAAACATTTCCCCGCTCATCAAGGAGACCGAAATCTACGATTTCAGCCTTCTTATCTCCGTATTCGGTACGGTTTGGATTCACGGTCAGCTTATCCTTCATAAAGCCTTCCTGGGCTGCATTTGCTTCTTTTCTGGATTTCACATGTTCCCCGGAGAAGTCATTTAACTCTCCGCTCCTTATTTCTGCCAGTTCCAAAGACAAATCATCCATCTGATTGGCTAAGATTTTCTTATATAAATCTACCATTTTTCCTGGCTCGCCCTGAGCAATGAAGTTACCCTTGTTTAATACTACGACCTGGTCACAATATTTTATAATGGCACCCATATCATGTGTAACCATTAAAATGGTGGTTCCATTCTGGCGGATTTCTTCCATACGGCGGTAGCATTTTGCCTGGAAGAATACGTCTCCTACGGAAAGGGCTTCATCGACGATCAGTATCTCCGGCTCTACATTGATGGCAAGTGCGAAGGCAAGACGGACGAACATACCGCTGGAATATGTTTTTACAGGCTGGTATACAAAATCTCCGATATCTGCAAAATCCAGGATATCCTTAAGCTTGTCATCCATCTCTTTTCTGGAGAATCCCATCATGGTTCCGTTCATATAGATGTTTTCGATGCCGGTATAATCCATGTTAAAGCCTGCGCCTAACTCCAGTAAGGCTGAGATAACGCCATTTACCTCCAGAGTTCCGGCGGTAGGGGTCAGGACACCTGTAATGATCTTTAAAATAGTGGATTTTCCCGAACCATTGGTTCCGATGATACCCACGGTTTGTCCTTTTTTCACATCAAAAGAAATGCCGTTTAAGGCATAGAAATCCCGATGATAGTTTTTATGGGTCGGGCTCATGGCTTCCTTTAAGCGGTCGATGGGCTTTTCGTATAGCTTATATATTTTTGTTACGTTATTAACTGATATTGCATGATTGTTCGATTCTACGGACATTGAATCCTCCATACTAAGCTTGTCACAACACATCTGAAAAATGAGGACGCAGCTTTTTAAATACTTTTAACCCAAGGAGCATGATCACGATTGTCACGGTCCAAAAATAAAGTCCAAGGGTGGGTCTTTCTACCAGCCAGTTACCAGACAGCATGCTGTCTCTGTATCCTGCAACAATGTAATAGAAAGGATTTAATTTAAGCAAGGTCGGCAGCCAGGAAGGAAAATTCTTAAACATTTCCGGTGCCCACATGATAGGAACCATCCACATGCCAAACTGTAGGCAAATGCCGATGATCTGTGCCATGTCCTTGAAGAAAACCTGAATGGCACTTGTAAAATAAGCAATTGCAAGGGAAAACATAGAGCTTGCAAAGGAATAATAAACGATTTGAATCCAGCTTGCTTTTGGAAACACACCATAGCAAAAGAATACTACGATCATGATAAGAGCAAAGATTCCATGTACCATAAGGCAGGAAATCAGTTTGATGACCGGAAGAATTTCCACACGGAAAACCACCTTTTTCACCAGATAATTATATTCCTGCAGGCACCCGGTTCCAAGGTTTAATACCTCACTGAAAAAGAACCAGGGTACAATGCCTGGGATCAGCCACAGTACATATGGGTAATTGGGCACCGGCGGTACACTTTTAAATCCCATCTGGAATACAAAAAAGTAGACCAGTACCGTCGCCATAGGCTGTAAGAACATCCAGGCAATTCCAAAGTAGGAACCTACGAATCGTTTCTTAAAATCTGCTTTTGACAGCTCCAGGATTAGCTTTCTTTTTGTTATAATTTCTTTTAACAAGGAAACCAGATAATTCATGGTTTTCTCCTCTCACTAAAATTTAAAGGTATCCTTAATGCTGCCCCACTTCTGATCCTTTTCAGAAATGATCAGCTCCATACCTTCTTCAATCGGCCACTGGATTCCGATTTCCGGATCACTCCAAAGAAGACCGCCCTCATCACCAGGATGATAGAAATCAGTGCATTTATAAGCAAATTCTGCTTCATCAGACAGAACCAGGAATCCATGGGCAAAGCCTTCCGGAATATAGAACTGCTTTTTGTTTTCTGCTGTCAGCTCAACGCCGAACCATTTTCCATAGGTTTCGGAAGTGGAACGAAGATCTACTGCCACATCAAATACTTTGCCCTTGATTACGCGCACCAGCTTTCCCTGTGGAAATTCCTTCTGGAAATGAAGACCACGAAGAACGCCCTTTACTGACATGGACTGATTATCCTGTACGAAATTCATGGTAAGGCCTGCTTCTTTAAAATCGTTCTGATTATAGGTCTCTACAAAATAGCCTCTGGAATCTGGAAATACTGTTGGCTCAATGACATAAAGTCCTTCTATTCCGCACTCTGATACTTTTATCTTTCCCATAATTTATGCTCCTTTATCATTTAAAACATTCTTTTACTTGTAGCATTCTACCACAACTCAGCTCAGATTTCCATATATAGCAAAATATTTATTGGTTTCGGCCCCATTCAGGACCTGTTTTTCCCCTCTGGTGTCAAAAATGCCGCCTGACTGACGGTTCATCAGCCAAGCGGCACACATTATGCTTTATCCTTTAACCCTTATCCAATTTGTCATACAGTGTACTGACTTACTTATGCGCCGGTCCAGGCACCATCGCTTCCCACCAGATATCCGTCTGGAGTGGTTGCACTTGAATACATCGCGCCGTCAGCCCCACAGTAATACCATTTGGAATTCCAGGATACCCAGCCGGTTACCATGTATCCGTACTCATTAAAATAGTACCATCTTCCGTCAATGGACTGCCAGTTGCTTACGGTATAGCTTTTATCGGCGTTGCAATACCACCAGCCATTGTTATCTTTTAACCATGCGCCGGTACCTTGAGTCGTTCCTGGACCGGAAGAACTGTCTGAGCTGCCGGAGGTACCGGAACTGTTTGATTTTATCTCTTCTGCTTCCGTTGAGGACAAATACCAGGAATCGGAGGTTTCCCAGCTCCCCTTGTTAGAAGAATTATAGACACCTCTTACCTTGAATGTATAATAGCCGCTGGAAGTAAAATAGCTGGAGAAATTATAGCTGGAACCAGTTGTGGTGAATACAGAGGTAACAGCGGTGCTTCCCCGATAGAGTCTTACTTCGTATTTATTGGCATCCTCAACCTCTTCCCAGCTTGCTTCTCCGTTTGATTCATCCCAGGTCAGATCACTGACGTCCAGATCATAGCTACTGCTGCTATCATCATCTAATGCATCAAGGGTAATATAGACTATGAGTTCTGAGGAGCTGCTTCTGCTTACTGAGATAATGGTACCGTCTGAACCGCTGATACTCACGCTGCTCTTTGAGAACCCGCTGGCAAAATAATAATCGTCATCTGCCTCTACATACACCTTAAGCTTTGGCTTATCTCCATCTTCCCAATCATCATTTGGCGTGTTTGTCACCGTTGCTTCTTCCACGCTATATTTACTGGAACTGGTTGTGACGGTTACATCACTGCTACTGCTTCCTGCTTCTATATCCGAATCAATATCCAGGGAAACGCTGCTTATTTTGGTTTGAGTGGCTGCGATTGAGGAAAGCGGGAATGCTGCCATAAATATTGCAGTGCTTACTATGGCTATTACTTTTTTGTATTGAAACATATCAGATCCCTCCTGCATTCTATGGTCCGGAGCGCCTAAAGGCGCCGCCGGAATGTTTTATGTTGCCTGAAATTTTACCACAGACTGCTTAAATCAGTCTTAAATATTCCAGAAATTTGCAAAAACAATTTGTAGATGCAAGAAGAACCTGTATTCTTTTTCATGATAGCATTACTGTTTGGCGATGAATGATTTTCTCTTGCTCACTACATCAAAGATAACTGCTGCCATTAGTACCGCTCCCTTAACTACTTTCTGGAGGTTCTGGTCTACTCCCATAATGCTCATTCCAAGGTTTAATACACCCATAAGCGTAGCACCTACAATAACGCCTGGTACGGTTCCGGTACCGCCATAGGCAGAGGCGCCTCCGATAAAGCAGGCACCAATAGCGTCCATCTCGTAGTTGTTTCCTGCGGTTGGGTTTGCGGAATTAAGACGGGCTACGGTTACCATGCCTGCTACGGCTGCTAAAAGGCCCATGTTTAAATACGCAAGGAAATAAACTTTATTGGTATCAATACCAGATAATCTTGTGGCCTTTTCATTGCCTCCTACGGCATAGAAATAACGGCCAGTGGTTGTTTTAGAGGAAATGTAGCTGTAAATTCCGATGATGACTGCGACCCAGATAAGAGCGTTTGGAATGCCTTTGTATTTTGCCAGCTTATACATAAAGGCAAGAATGACAAGGCTGATGAGTGACAGCTTTACAATGGTTCCAAATAAGGGATCTACATGGTAGCCTTTTTGTTGTCTTCTTCTGCGGCTTAGAAGCTCCAGAACGATAAAGACCAGGCAGGCGATCACTCCAATTAAAAAGCAGGTCAGGTTAAAGCCTTCCATTCCAAAGATATCCGGGACATAGGAATTAAACAGGGATAGAAATGGATCCGGGATTGGAGATAAGGTCATTCCCTGAAGAACCACGTTAGACAAACCACGGAACATGAGCATTCCGGCCAGGGTTACGATAAATGGAGGAATTCTTACATAGGCAATCCAGAAGCCCTGCCATGCACCGGCTAAAATTCCGATGATAGCCATTGCAAGTAAGGTCAGATAGGGGTTGATGCCAAAGGTGATCATCATGGTTCCCCCAACGGCTCCAATAAAGCAGACCAGGGAACCTACGGATAAATCGATATTGCCTCCGGTGAGAATACAAAACAGCATACCGGTAGCAAGAATAAATACATAGGCGTTCTGTGCGATTAAGTTATTTACATTCTGGGGCAGAAGCATTTTCCCGCCTGTATTGACTGTAAATAGAATGACCACTACTAAAAGAACGATTATCATGGTATATTTTTTTAATCCCTCAGATAATTTAATCTTATTCTTCATTGCTTACTCTCCCTTCTGCTGCTCTGCCCGTTCTAAGGGGGCTGGTGCTGTCCCATCAGAGTATTTATCTGATTTTAAAATACAGGCCATGATTTTTTCCTGAGTTGCCTCTTCTGCATCGATTTCTCCTACCATCTTGCCTTCATTCATTATATAAATGCGGTCAGACATTCCAAGGACTTCCGGAAGCTCGGAGGAGATCATAATCACTGATTTTCCTTCTGCTGCCAGGCGGTTGATGATGCAGTAGATTTCATATTTGGCACCTACGTCGATTCCCCTGGTAGGTTCATCTAAGATAAGAATATCCGGCTCTGCAAACATCCATTTGGCAAGCAGCACCTTCTGCTGGTTCCCACCGCTTAGATTTCCTACGTTTTGTTCCACGGAGGAGCATTTCGTCTTTAATTTATCCCGGTATTCCTGGGCCACACCAAACTCTTTGTCTTTATCTATGATGGTCCGGTGGCTGATGGCCTTTAAATTAGACAAGGTGGTATTGATTTTAATGGGATTTCCAAGAATGAGCCCATTGCCTTTCCGGTCTTCTGTTACATAGGCAAGCTTATGTTTTATGGCGTCCTTTACCGAGGATAAGTTCACCTCTTCCCCATGAATGCGAACGGTGCCCGAAATATTGGCGCCATAGCTTTTGCCAAAGATACTCATGGCAAGCTCAGTTCTTCCTGCTCCCATCAGGCCGCAGATTCCAAGGACTTCTCCTTTTCTTACATGAAAGGACACGTCACTTACTACCTTCCGGTCGGAATAGAGGGGATGGTAAGCATTCCAGTTCTCCACCTCCATGGCCATTTCTCCAATGGTCACATCGTGGCGTTTCGGGAAGCGGTCTACAAGCTCCCGGCCTACCATTCCTTTGATGATACGGTCCTCAGAGATGTTATCTACCTTCCGGTCCAGAGTCTCTATGGTCTGACCATCTCTAAGAATGGTTATCTTATCTGCCACATAGGCTATCTCATTCAATTTGTGGGAAATGATGATGGAGGTCATTCCCTCTTTTTTGAATTTTAATAAAAGCTCCAGAAGAGCTTTTGAATCGTCTTCGTTCAGTGATGCGGTTGGCTCATCAAGAATCAACAGCCTTGCCCGCTTGGCTAATGCTTTTGCAATCTCTACTAACTGCTGCTTTCCTACGCTGATATCCTTAATTAATGTATGGGAGGATTCTGTAAGACCCACAGTCTTTAAGTATTTGTCTGCCTCTCCATAGGTTTCATTCCAGTCGATGGCATATTTTTTTCCCTTTTCATTTCCAAGATACATGTTTTCTGCAATTGTCATATATGGAACCATTGCAAGCTCCTGATGGATGATGACAATGCCTTTGTGCTCGCTGTCACTGATGTCGTGAAATTCACAGATTTGTCCGTCGTAGATGATGTCCCCCTCATAGGACCCATATGAGTATATCCCGCTTAACACGTTCATGAGAGTTGACTTTCCTGCTCCGTTTTCGCCCACCAGGGCGTGAATTTCGCCTTCCTCCACCTGGAGGTTCACATCACTTAATACCTTAACACCAGGAAATGTCTTTGTTATGTTTTTCATTTCTAGCAGTATTTTAGCCAAGATTAACCCTCCCTTCCCATTATCATGAAAGGGCGTCTCCCGCTTGGCAGAAGCCGCCCCTTAAGGAAATCATTTTATTTCAGCTGATCTTCTTTGTAGTATCCGGATGTAATTAACATATCTTTATAGTTATCTAAGGTTACAACCACAGGATCACAAAGATAGGTCGGGATAATTCCGGTTCCGTTGTCATAAGACTTGGTATCGTTGATTTCTGCTTCTCCACCCTTAATGATGGAATCTACCATCTTAACAACCTGGGAAGCAAGAGTACGGGTATCTTTAAATACGCTCATGGCCTGCTTGCCCTGAATCATGTTCTTTACATTGGCGATGTCACAGTCCTGACCAGTGATAATCGGATATTTTCCGGTATAGGAGGATGCAAGCGCATTTTCTACACCAAGAGCGGTTGAGTCGTTGGAGCAAAGAACTGCATCAAGTACGGTTCCGTCAGAGTAGTTTCCTGCGATAATGGTATCCATACGGTTCTGAGCTTTTTCAGAATCCCAGTTAGCAGTAGCAACCTGCTCAAATGCGGTCTGGCCGGATTTTACAGTCAGCTTGCCATTGTCGATGTATTTCTTAAGGACATCCATAGCTCCTCCGAAGAAGAACTTACAGTTGTTGTCTGCCGGGTCACCGGTGAACAGCTCAATGTTCTTAGAATCTGTTGCTTTTTCAAGTCCTAATGCTTCTACCAGATACTCACCCTGCTTCTGGCCTACTTTATAGTTATCAAAGGTTGCGTAATAGGTTACGGCATCGGAGTTCATGATCAGACGGTCATAGGCAATGACCGGAATGCCCATTGACTTTGCCTGAGCCAGAGGCTCACCTAAGGAGCTTCCATCAATAGAAGCAATAACCAGGAGCTGGCAGCCGTTTGAGATCATATTTTCGATCTGGGATACCTGGGTCTGAACGTCATTGCTTGCGAACTGAAGGTCAACCTTATAACCGGCATCTTCCAGCTCTTTTTTCATGTTGGTTCCGTCCTGGTTCCACCGCTGAAGATCCTTGGTCGGCATAGCAACACCGATTAAAACACCATCGGCTTTTCCGGCCTTTGTTTCTTCTGCTTTGCTCTCTGCTGCTTTTGTCGTCTCTGCTGCCGTTGTCGCTGCCTGAGTCTCTTTGCTCTCGGATACAGAGCTTGTTTTGCTTCCACAGCCTGCTAAGGTAGTAGCAGCAAGGGCAAGAGTCATTGCAACTGCTAAAAGTTTTCTTTTCATGGTTCTTTGTTCCTCCTCCAATACTTTATTTGTAGTTTTATCTTATCACCAACCTATCTGGATATGTTTGTGAACCATTAGCACTCATTCATCCACATAAAAAAAGCCCTGACCCCCCAGGACTTTTTCGTTTCAAAAAAATGCTATGCTGTTTATTGGTACTACTGTTTTACATTTAAGTAGACATCCTCTTTGGAATGGAATCCGCCCTTAATGATGACAGAATCCATATTTTCCTTATTCACTGCTACCGGCTTCAGTTCCAGATAAGGGACCTCATAGGTGCCGTCGTAAATGGTTTTATTAACCCCATCTAAAGGCTCTCCCTTTCCAAGCTTTACGGCATATTCTGCCCCAAGCCTGGCTTCCTCTTCCACATACTTAAATGCGGTCATGGTCTGGGTTCCCTCCATAATTCTCTGACATGCCATTAAATCCCCATCCTGACCTACCAGATATACCTTGCCAGCCAGACGGTCCTCGGAAAGAGCCCGAAATACCTGGGTGGCCAGATCGTCATTGCCGCACATGATCCCCTTTACATCGGGGTGAGCCTCCAGGGCTTCTTTTGCATGGGTATAGGCATTTTCTGCCAGCCAGCCATCACAATTGTTTTCATATACGACTTGAAGGTTATTGTTGATTTTCGAATCAAAACCATCACGGATTAAGCGTACGTTATTGTCTGTCTCAGGTCCCTGTATCATGAATATTTTCCCTCCCTCTGGAATATTCTGATTCAGGCTTTCTGCCATCAGCCGCCCCACCTCTTCATTATTAAAAGATATGTACATATCTGCGCCTGCATTTTTTATCAGGCGGTCGTAGCTGACGGTTTTAATCCCCGCATCCTTTGCTTTTTTCATCACATCAGAAAGAGCTTCACTGTCCCCCGCTACTACCACAATGACGTCCATCTGTTTTTTGATGAAATATTTGATTTGTTCAATCTGTTCATTTACATCCCCATTTGCATTCTGAACATTTACTTCCGCCCCTAAGTCTTTTGCCGTAGATACAAACACATCCCGGTCTCTGATCCATCGTTCGATGACGAAGGAATCTATGCTGAGACCGATTGTTACGGGCCTTTCACTTTCTTCCTGTCCGGTTCCTTTGTCCATCTCTGCAACAGCATCTCTGCAGCCAACCATAAAAACGCAGCAGAGCATAATCATCAGTAACCATTTCCCTCTCCACATTTTCATAACCTTTACCTCTCCCTGTATTCACTCGGCGTCATCCCTTCGTATTTCTTGAAAATACGGCTGAAATAGTTAGGGTCGCCATAGCCGGACATTACACACACCTCCTTGATGCTGTACTTGGGATCCTCCAAAAGATGTCTCGCATGCTTCATCCTGACTCCTGTTACATATTCAATAAAATTTTCTCCCACCTCCTGTTTAAACAATTTACTGAAATAATATGGACTGATATCCACCATTCTGGATACATCATCAAGTGAAATATTTTTTGCGTAATTCTCATTGATATATGCTTTTACCCTGGAAACCACATTTTCATATTCCCTGTCCCTGGCTGTACTGATGCAGTCGCAAATGTCCCTTGTCTTTTCCTGGAACCACAGCCTCAGGCTCTCGGTATCTGCGGCTTCTCTTAATTCGCTTAAGTAATTCTCCCGGTAACGGAAGCCATACCTGAGATTGCCGCCTTCAAAGGCCATTTTTTCAAGCCTCATAATCAGTTCTAATATCTTTACTTCAATGTTGGATCGGTTATTGTTGTTATGTACCAGCATCCAGTCAAAGAATTCATTGGCACAGGATAAGGCTCCTTCCCGGTCCCCTTTCGCCCCTCGCTGCAAATACATATGTTCAAGCTCCAGGGGATATTCTCCGTCGTAATCTGCCACGTTTGGAATGTCTGTGATATGCACCACGTGGCTGTCACTTTCTCTCAATGATTTTAAAGCTTCTTTATAAGAATCCCGGATTGCGGTCAATGGCTTTACAGAGCCAATGCCGCCCCTGCATTTGATGTCTGCGCTGTTTTCCAGCTTATGAATCATATTTCTCGTTCTGGTGATGATCTCCACTCGTTCCTCGTAGCGCATCTTTTCTTCTTCAAAGGTCAGGAACAGGACAAGACGGTTTCCCATCACCGGGCCGATAACACAATCAAAATAATCCTTAAGAATCTCCCGGATCATGGCATAATATTTGCTGACACGGACGCCCACCCCAATGGCGTTTGTCATGGTACCGCTTTCAATGCTGTCCCCAAATTCCAGAACCATCATAAATCCATAGGAGGTCTGGATATCCAGCATTTCCGCATACCCGTTATTTAAAATGTCTGAGTCATCCTGAAGAACGTTATAGATAAAGCCGCTTTCTATCATGGGTATTACGATTTCCAGCTTCTCTCTGATTTTAAGATCGTCACTTAACTTCTGTCTTGCTTCTTCCACCTGGTGCATGGCCTTTACGCAGGTCTCTAAAATCTTCTTTTTATTCACCGGCTTCATAATAAATTCCATGACCCCCAGATTTACCGCCTCCTGGGCATAAGAGAATTTATCAAAGGCTGTCATGATGATAAAGACGATGGAAGGATTGAACTTTCTGACCTCCTTGATAGCCTGGATGCCGCTTAAGCCTGGCATCTGAATGTCCACAAAGGCGATATCCGGCCGAAAGAAGCCAGCCTGCTCGATGACCGCCCTTCCTGTCTTAACACAGACGATTTCGCAATCACTTCCGAAATTGGACTGTATGATGTTTTTTATTGCTTCCAGCATGATTCCTTCGTCATCCGCCACCAATATCCGAAACATATGAAACCCCTCCTCTTTTAGGAATCCTTAAGACTATCGTGGTGCCCTTGTCCTCTCCTTCGCTAAAGATGTGGAAAATGTCGTCATAGTTGTAATACAGTCTTAATCTGGAAATGACATTGTAAATACCAATTCCGGTGGATTCCTTTTTATCGCCGTTCTGACGCCCGGCTCGTATTCTTTCTAACGTTTCTTCATCGATTCCCTTCCCATTGTCTTCAATGCGAATCTCAATCTCATCTTCCCTGTCTTCTACAGACAGATGGATTTTCCCAGGCCATTCAATGTTTCGGATTCCGTGGGTCACAGCATTTTCAACCAGTGGCTGCAGGGTCATGCTGGGAATGGTAATGTTTAACGCTCCTTCATTAATGGAGGAGCTGTACTGGATATCTCCTGCAAATCGTACATTTAAGATATAGATATAGTTCTCCACGGTCTCCACCTCTTCTAAAATGGTGGCATCCTCGGAACCTTTTTTTACGTTATAACGGAAAAAGTCCGCCATCTTTTCCATGAATACAGAGGTTTTTTCCGCATCCTCCATCATGGCAAGCTGAACTCCCGCATTTAAGGAGTTAAAGAGAAAATGAGGATTGATCTGAGACTGGAGGTATTTTAGCTGAGCCTCTTTTAAATGGTTCTCCATTAGAAGCTCTCGTTCCTTCATCTCCTGTTCTTTTTCCGCACTTTCTTTAATTTTCTGAACGTATTCATCCAGACTTTCTACCATCTGATTAAAGGTTCCGGTTACGATTCCAAGCTCATCTCCTGCCTGAACCGATGGTACCTTTACATTAAAATTGCCTTCACCCACCAGCTTTGCCGTGTGGGCTAAGTTAATTAAAGGTGTTACCATATCCTTTGTAATCATCATCATGACGGTGATGCTGGTGATCATGACTATGACTAGAATGATGGAGCTTATGACCTCCAGATACTGGAGGGCTGCCTGCAGGGTCTGGTAGCTGGCTGAGTTATTTTTAAATTGAAGGCTGTTTAAGACGGAGACGTCGTTGCCGATAAAACGGTAAAGTTTTAAGGCGGATTCATAGGAAACCTTATATTTCTCTACATTTTGGCCCCGCTTTGCCTGGACGGTTTCATCGGTTATGGCCAGATAGCTGTCTGACATGTTCCTGATGTTCTTTTCCAGTATCTGGATCTGATTATCGGTGACCGATACGTTAAGCCCTTCCAGCAGCATTCTTAAATCCTGCTCGGCTCGGTAATAATTGGTCAGGGATTCGGAATCCTTTACCTGAAGGTAACGGTACATATAATTTTGTACATTGGAAAGGCTGTCTGATAACTCGTTTAGGTTTACATTGCTCATATAGACAGAGTTCATCCGTTCCACCATCTGGTTGATCTGGGCATAGATAAACAGGTTGCTGGAAAAGAGCACGACAGCCGTTACGGCGATTTCTAAAAACAGTTTTCGGGTGATGGGGATATTTTCCCATACATGGATTAACTTATTTTTCATGGCTGCTCCACTGGTCATTTACGAAACTTAGGGCATTTTCCTTTGATATAAACTCTAGGTCCACGCTGTTAAAGGAATTGGTCCTTCCATCATGTATGGACTCTGTTAAGGCTTGTACACTGTATATTCCCATCTGTCTGGTGTCTATGTAAAGCGACATGGCCATTGTCCCTTTTAAAACGGCATCCAGGGTGGCCTTTGATTTATAATAGCCAATCACCTGGGTCTTTCCCACACTGTTGTAATCAATCACGGCCTGATATACAGCTTCTGTATCCACCTCATCCATGCAGATAATGATGTCAGGCGGGCCTTGATCGTTCTGGAAGAGATTGCGGACGATTTCTTCTGATTCAAAGGCTCGTCCTGATGGAACCTTGATTTCCTCTACTACGATGGGGTTTGCGGTATCACTGGAAGTAACCAAACGGTTATTGATCTGGTTGAATATCTGGGATTGGCTGCTGTCGGAGGAATTGTCATGGAGAAACATCATGACTCTCATCTTCCTGGACTCTTTTGGAAGTATTTTTATGATCTGGTTTCCATATTCCTGTCCCAGCTGATAGGAATTGATTCCCACAAAGCTTTGTCTGTTTGATGTGGGGGCATCGTTTAACATGGTTACCACTGGGATTCCTCTGGCTGCTGCCTCGTTGATCTTATCCTCCAGACGGGATTCCCCTGTGAATTCCAGTAAGATTCCGTCTACTTTTGCTGCTATGCTCATATCCATAAAATCAACTGTGGTATATTCCGAGGACTGGTCCTTTCCCTTTAGCTCTACATAGGCATCGTGAAGAGCCGCCTCTTCCTTTACACTTTTGTATACGTCGTTCCAGAACTGGGAATCCAGATTATCTATGATCATGACATAATGATATTCATAAGCCGAATTCTTTTCTCCATGCTCCAGTCCTGTTTTTTTCAGGACGTATCCGTAGAAGGAGGAGGTCAGCCTCGTTAAGAATACGATAACGAGTAATCCGGCAAATACTAACAAAAGCAGGCTTTTTTTTCTTTTATCCATGGGTATCCTCTTGTCTCAATTTATGCTGTTTTTATTATACTAAATTGGGGTGGAAAACGTAAGCAGGAGAATCTTGCGGGGGAGTAGCATTTTTTTGTCATGGGTGTGATGATAGGTATTATGGATTAGAACAACTTTACTGGTGATGTTATTTCTATGTAATGAGAAAAGCACGGTCATTCCGCGCTTTATCCTGTTTATGTAGTACATATGTTTATGTTTATAATGGAATTGATTCATTCCGTATCAGAGGATTTTATATCGCATTAATAGAAATCACAATATACTTTCCAATCAGATATTTGAGGATTGTAGAAGAAATAGATTTTTCCACTATCTACAATATTAAATAGGGCTTTTACATCGGACGAGATTTGCATAACAAATTCATATCCATCTCCAAAACTAAAACCAGATTGGCAAAAAGCAGGATAGCCACCAACCTTGTGCTGGGAATATATTTCTTCACATATATCATCAAAATAATCGATTCCTTCTGTTGTTTCTAATTGGAGGATTATATCTTCCATTTCTTCTGAAATTCCCCCTCCGTCCCAACAGGGATAATCATTTTCTATTAATTGAGGGATTAGTGGAAAAGGCTTTATCATATCAGTTTGGTACTCACACGGGACTAATTGCTCTAAGGAAGGATAGGTACGGATGCAGAACCATGGACTCAAATCATCTGATTTAAGGTTATCCCAAACGTCTTTTGACATGAATACTGTGACAAGCTCGATTCCAGTTAATTCTATCGGGACAAAGGGTAAATCTTTTAAGAATATTGTTGCGACAGGAGCCATGTTATTTCCGCTTTTATCTTTAGGAATGTCCTCACCTTCATGCTGCCAGCAAACACTTCCAATCCAGCTTTCTAGTAACTCTCTGGTTGGTCTTTTTCCTCCTGTCTCAAAAATAACAGCCTTTTTTGCAAGCTCTTCCTTTATTTCTTTTACTGTCATATTGGGCGCACCTCTTATGTATTGTTTAATAATATTTATTCTTCAGATTCTTGATAAAAATTGCTTATATATAACGGAATTTATCCCATTGTAAAATATAAACGTTTTAACCTTTCAAATTGAGACTTTGGTCTGTTTGAATGCCTGATTCTTTATCTGTAGTAGCACACACAGCAAAGATCACTCCCATAATAATAAAAATAATCCAATACAGTGAGACAAAGGGTATCATTCCAATGCTGATATAACCCACAAGTTTCAAAACAAGAAAAACAATATAAACCAATAAAAGAATTATATTTATAAATCCAAAAAACCTTTTTATTATGTTGGAAATTTTAATGTCAGATAGTTTAATAAAGATAGTCACAATGCAAGCAGATATTAAAAAGTAGAATAGAGGAATTACCATAAAACTATAAACTGTATCCAGGAAAATATTTATATTACGATAATAGATTACTGTTTCATAATAACTCATAACCAATAAACAGCATACAGAACCCAATGCAAATAATGCTTCACTATTGATTTTATGACTTCTCAATATCTCATCATCTCCTATTAGTAAATTAACACTATATACGTTTAGCTAATTATAATTGTTTTCCAGACTTTTCACAACCCAATAATCAAAAAAAGGCAGCCCGGCCCATGAACTCTCGTCCACAACCAGACTGCCTTATAGTTACATTTTCCCTTGAAATCCAGGTTCCTTTTTCCAATAAGACTGATTCATGGTAAATCTTAAAATCAGCCAGGTTGGAAGCGAGCGATACCGCTTCCCCGCAAGGTACCCCATATACTTAAATCCGCTCTTTACAATCACTCCTGGAACCAGCCAGATCTTTTTCTCACTCACCAGCCACGCTATAGTCTTCTTTACAAGACGGATTCCTTCACTTTCCGACCGGATTCCTTCAAATACTTCCGGGTGGTCCGCCTGGGACACGGCTAAGTCAAAGTTTCTTCTAAATTGTTCCATGCATCCGTAATTATGAGAATGATACACCTTTGCCTCTGCCGCATAAGCTACGGCCTGTCCCCGGTATCTGATTGCATTTCCGGCATAAATCATGTCTTCATTAAAAATAGTGCGACTGGTGAATCCACCAGCTTCTAAAAAGGCTTCTCTGTCATAGGCACAGCACACATTGGAAGCAAAGAAGGTCTTGATTCCAAGCCCCTGCAAATCTTCCCTTGTCTTTACTCTGCTGTTTTCCGGGTAATTAAAGGACCGGGTATACTGCTCTACCAGACCGCAATCTTGATTGGGAAGCTGTCTTCCATAGGCCATCACTACCTTTTCCCCATTCTTTCCTTCCTGGTCAAATGCATTTACCAGAGCACCGATCAGGTTTTTATCCGCAGGGACTGCGTCATCGGTCATAAAGACCATAATATCAGCTTTTGAGTACCCGGCTCCCTGGTTTCTCGTTCCGCCGTGGTCAAATTCTTCTTTTGTCACATGGTGGACTTCCAGGTTTTCTATATGATCATAGACATGGTCCTTCCAATAAGACTTTTCCGTATTCACTGCAATGATGCGGCGAATGGGATAGTTCTGTACGGCCAGTCTCTCCAGCAAACGTCTTAAGGTATCGTCTGGCTTATAAACCGGAATGATTACGTCTACGGTCTTTTTCTCTGTTTGTTTTTCTTCCATTCCCATTTCCTACCTTCCTGTCAATAGCGCAGACATGCCGTGGAGCAGATGCGTATCAGGGCGTAAATGCTGACAAAGCATTGCAGGAACCAGGCACTTTTTCTTAAATCAACGGTCAGAACCAGCCGTTTATCAAATATGGTCAGTAAAACCAGAGGAAGCAGGGGGATAAAATAGCGCCCCTGAACTCCGGTGATGTAAGTCATTTCTCTTGGAGTATAGCCAAGAAGCATGGAAGCCAAAATGAGACAAGCGCTTAAAAATACCAGCAAAAGAGTAAACCATTTCTGCCATCTCTGAAAAGGAACCACTTCTCCTTCTCTTCTCACCACACTGATGAAAAGCCCATAGCACAACAGCAGCAGGCAAAATGGAGGTACCGTAAGATTGGGATCTAAATTTCCTAAAAAGCCGCCCAGCATTGTCACCAGATAATAATCAAGCTGGGTCACAAAGGTATTATAATAAATCATGACAATATCATATGGCTTGTTTATTACATCAGATACGGTATAGCCTGCTGCCTCACTCCAGCCAACATAGCTTTCCGTCTGAGTGGCCCATATGCCAAGAACCAGATGGTTTACCAAATATACCGCAAGGAGCATAGCTCCCAGGACGCAGGCAAAGGAAATCCAGTACCGTTTCTTTGACTGGAATTTTGCAGTTGGAATAAAAAGGCAAATACCTGCCAGAGGAAGATACACGATTTTACCCGGCTCTAATAGAATTAACAGCAGGCCCAGGATGACGGTATCTTTTATGGTCACCTCTTTTTTCTCAAAGGCAAGATAAAAGCACCAGGCAATAAACATCAGGGAAAGGCCAATAAATCCACTGTCATAGGAATAAGAAGCCGCCAGATGAAGAGTCATGGGCAAAGCGGATACAGCCATAATTACCTCTTTTTTAAAGGGCATGACCCGAAATGCCAGATAGGACATGGCAGTAAATGCAAGGAGATTAAAGAACCGTCCCAGCATGACCATGGGTACGTATCCCATATGGAATACTCTTGCAAGGGCAATTCCAATAGCCTGAGGAAGATATATAACGGGTGAGGTATTGACAGGAATCTCACTGCGGACGGTTACTCCCTGGCTGTTATCCTTTGAAAATAACTGAGTGATCATCATATTATAGGAAAACTGCTCCGGCTCTGATTCAAAGCCATTGACATCGTCTCCACTCCGAACTAAAACATTAGCGCCACGGCTGATCCGGTCTTTTTCCTCTTTCGTGGCCTGGGATAAATAATCCTTATCTGCTACTGCCTGCTTTCCCATGATCTGGCTGGATAAGCGGTAAGAGCTGATGAAATGTGCCGCTTCATCCGGGGCAGTAAATGGCGGAAGGGCGATTAAGTAAAATACTCCTAAAATCAGGATAACCACCGGATACATCCATTGATACAGCTTTTTACTTATCCACAAAACTGCTCCCAAACAGAAAAGAAATCCACAACCTGCCAGTATGAGCCACCAGTAAAATCGCCGGACAGACTCAAATTCCGGGGACGGAATGCCGATAATGGTTTTATGATAGGGCAGCAGGAAAAGAAATGCGAGAACCAGGATACTTCCTGCCGTCAGTGCCAGGCCTTTTTTATTCCCAGTTAGATTCACGTTTTGTCTCCTCCTTTTCCTTATCTTCTTCCCTGTCCAGGGCAAAAGCCTGAATGAGCTCTGTCACCCGCCGTTCCAATTGTGAGATTTTTACGGATTGGAAGAATACCTTTAAAAGCAAAATAAAAATCATAAAGGTAAAGATAAAGTTTGCTGTGGAATACGTTCCCACCATACCTGAAATGAAATCCGCCAGCCTTGGAAACAGGCTGAATACCACCAGTAAGAGTGCAAACATTACCCAGAAAATAGAATCCTCGATTTTCATTTTAGAATGGCGTATCCTTCTGAGCAAGTAACATGTCAGCAGAATGGACACGCATATCAGTACGCATCGAAGTATAAATGTCATTGACAACTCCCCCTTTTATCTTCTGTCCCTGATACGGAAGCTTTGAACCAGTAAAATGGAGAAAAGCATTTTCCCCATATACCGTGCCGCATTCAGTGGATTTAAGTAGCTTTCGCCAAGAATTCTCTCATCCATCACCACAGGAATTTCAGCTACCTTGGCACCATGACGGATCAGATAAGAGATGGTATCCGGCTCCGGGCCATAATTTAAGCCATCAGCAAATTCCTTGATCATCTTATGGCTGAACATACGCATTCCGGAAGTGGGGTCTTTGACCAGAACTCCTGTGGTGAACCAGATGGCACCGCTTAAGAGACGGCTTCCAAACATACGCAGGGAATGAGGTTTCCTTTCTGATACATACCGGGAACCGATGACAATATCGTAGCCCTCATTCATTTTTTCCTTCATGGGAAGGATATACTCTGGCCGGTGCTGTCCGTCTCCGTCAAACTGTATGGCATATCGGTAGCCATGGCGGTGGGCATATTTAAGACCTGTCTGGAATGCACCAGCGAGCCCAAGGTTCACCGGAAGGTCGATGATCCGCCAGTTATGCTTCCGGCATATTTCTGCCGTATTGTCCGTGGAGCCGTCATTGATGATCACGTAATCGAACATGGGATAGTTTTCAATAACGCCTCCTACGACGCGCTCGATATTCAAAGCTTCATTATAAGCAGGTATTACTACCAAAACTTTATCCGTCATTTTAATAACCCTTTCTTTTCCTTTATCAGTACGTAAGCTGCCTGTCCCATAAAGCAGAGCATGAGGAGCAGCATGGAAAGCAGATAGGAGAACGCTCCTCCGTTAATTCCTCCCGCTTTCACCAGGGAAAAGGAAAGGAAATATGACAAAATACAGACTGGAACATAGCCAAAAAAGATCCGCTTCTGCTGCTTCATAATTACAAGGACATAATAGAATAAGTTCATCAATGCAAACAGACCACCGCCAAAAACAATGGCAAGTAAGCCCCAAAGATATGGATTTAAGTCTACATTATAGATTGCACCAAGTACCGGAACTCCAATGGCCCAGGCACCTATGAGGGCGATTACTGTAAGAACTAAAATCACGCCGGATAGCTTACTGATTTCCCTGACAAAGCCATGATAACTTCTCTCTTCCCAAAGGTAGGACAGCTTAGTAAGGAACGGCCGAATCACGAAATTGGCCGCAAGATTGATTACAGAAGTGGGCATAAAAATAGCCACAAAAATGGCGTTATCAATGGAAGTCATCTGGGCATCTACCGCATACTTTGCCATAGCAAAGATAAGCCCGTCGAGAAATACGGAAAGAAAAAGCAGAAATCCTTCCTTAAGGATCTCCCACTCCTTGCCTTCTCTCCTATGAAGGGCAATTTCAGGCATATTTCCTGCCATACCCTTGTCAAAGATCAGGATTCCAGCTCCCTGTGAAATCACCGCGACACCGCTGGATAACACAAGATTTTTTGTTATAATAAGTGTGGTCAAAAAGCAGAACACAGATAAAAGAGTTCGGTACGTCATAGCCTGTCCCGTACGATAGAGACGCCCCACTCTTTGAAATTCAGATTCATATACATCTGCAAAGCCGTCCAGCACTTTATAAAGCACCATTAAAAATACCACCAGACATTTTTCCAGGGTATAATCCGGAGAGGCTACAAAAAGCTTCCAGACGATATAACCGATTCCCAAAATGACCGCTGCCACACAGGATAGATATCTGGCTCTCCGGTATTCCGAGAAGGTGTAATTCCCGGAAACGTCCGTACTCTGAATGGGTCTCATGCCAAAATAGGCCACCAGAAACATCTGCTGCCCAAATGTGCTGAAGGCAAAACCAAAGATTCCTCCCTGATCCGTGCCTATAATATGATTGACAAGGGCCGTAAGAAGCATGCTGGAGCCAGCATAAATAAAGCTTCCAATCATGTTCCAGGCCACATTTTTTCGTTCCATATATATTCCTCTGATTTCCTTACCGTTCCCTTTATTCTACAATAACAGACTTTAAATGTAAACCGTAACCCCTATATTACGATTCTTTTCCAATTCCTGCTGTTTTGCAAAGGTACAAAAATGCTTCCAGACGGAACAGCCAGGAAAGGCCTGCGTAAACAACAACTCCTACCAGAATCTGTACCACCAGAGTGAGAAGCGTTCCTTCTATTAAATACTGTACGCCGTATACAACAAGACCCATGACTGCCGAGATAATAAGGGAAGGCATCACGTCCTTCCATTGCTCGTAAAAGCTGTAATTTAACAGCTTTTTATTGGGGTGGGCATTGATAAAGGTACAGATAAAGTCGGTTACCGCACGAAGAGCCACCATGGTGTAGATTCCTAAGGGAATGCTGATAATAAGGGCGACAACACTGACTGCCTTTTTAATGATCTCCAGCTTTAAAAATATCTCACTTCTTCCCAGTGCGTTAATGGCCTGTAAGTTAGCTACATGAAGGGGCCAGGTGGCATAGGCGATGCAAAGCAGCCGGAGCATCGGGACGCAGGGGAGATACTGATCGGTAAGGAGCAGCTTCACCATGGGTTCTGCCACTGCCATTAGGCCTGCCATCATAGGAAACACAAGATATGAGCTTGTGACGATGGATCTGCGGACCATGCCTTTCACCCGTTCCCTGTCATCCTGAAAGGCAGAAAAAGCAGGAAGCATGACCGACTGGATAGCAGCTCCCAGGTTATTGGCAATAAGGGAAGGGAACTGGTTTCCCCTTGAGTATTGCCCCATCATGGCGGAATTATATACTTTTCCAATGACTAATCCATAGACATTGGTAAATACCGTATCAATAAGACCGGAACACAGGATTTTCCAGCCGTAGGAAAACAGCTCCTTGGCTTTTTCCACGGAAAACAAAAGTCTGGGGCGCCATTTTACAAGAACGGAAAGAGCTGCCATTAAGAAAAAGCTGTAAAAAAACTGCTGCATAGCAAGAGCCCAGACTCCATAGCCTAAAAATGCCATAGTAACTCCTATCACTCCAGAGCCAAGAGCAGCCACAATACTGGCAATGCAAAGCTTACGAAACTCCATGGTTCTTGCAATTGCCGCAGACTGAACGGAAGTTACTGCACCAAAAAACAAGGTAACAGCAAGGGTTCGAAGGACCGGACGGAATAGGGGCTGTCCATAAAATGAGGCAATGGCCGGGGCCGAAAAGAACAAAATGAGATACAAAGCAGCTGCAATTCCTGCACTGATATAGAAGGCAGAGGAATAATCCTCCTCGTCCACCTTTTGCTTTTGTATCAGGGATGTATTGAAACCACTTTGAACGAATACATTTCCAATGGTAATAAATATCATGATGAGCATGACTTCTCCGGACTCTGCCGGTGTTAAAAGCCTGGCCAGCAGTATTGATACCAGGAACTGAATACCTTGAGTTCCTCCATTTTCCATCACTTTCCAAAACAAACCGGAAAGGACTTTATTTTTTATATTTTCCTCATACATACTGGTTTTTCTCCTCGTTTTACCAATTAACAATTCCGCCTTATTGTACTATATTACCCATTAATTGTAAATCGTCTCTAGCATTTTGACCCCAATCATGATAAACTATGAGGGAATATACTCAATTTACTAGAATTCAGGAGGTTTTTCATGATGCGTAAACTGACATACGGTCTGGCAGCATTTTGCCTGACGGCTGTTCTGGTTTCGGGACATGCTTCTAATGCATGGGCAGACGAAGCACGTGGACCGGGATTTAAGAATGGCATCCCAATAAGTCAGAATGACAGTCAGACTGAGACCAAAGATCAAGGCAGCAAAGTTACAGAGGAAGCGGAAAACGCTTTGGCAAATGCCGGCATAGACATCGGAAAAGAAGCAGAGGGAAACGGTGAAGATGGCGTGGAAGACGCCGCCGCGAAAGCTGCACAGGAAGCCTTAAAGGCTAATTTCCCCCGTCTCCAGACAACCGTTATGACAGGCGACAGCAATTGGTCCCAGCCTTTCGTAAACGATGCCTGGATCACAAACAATGGGGAAGGATTCCATGGATTATCCACATTTCTCACAAATATCGTAGGCAATGTACTTTACCGGACATATACATCAAGCACAGGCTGGTCTCCCTGGGTCTTAAACGGACAGCAGACGACGAACTATGCCAATGATGTTAATATCGAAGCCATTCAGATGCGCTTTTCCGGTTATGTAAACAACCAGTTTGATATTTATTATACCGCCAAATTAGAGGATGGTACTACTATGGGCTGGGCGAAGAACGGAACTGCTACAGGAACCATGGGGACAGGCCACTATATTACAGGCTTTCGAATGGCTTTCTACGCCAAAAATTCTGCATTCCCCTACTCTACAGAAAAGCCGCTGATCTCTGCTGTGCCAGATGGAATTCAGCAGGTTGATGGTGCCCTTCGTTATGTAAACGGAGACGGCTCTGCCTTTACCGGCTGGGCATGGTCAGGCAATGAACGGTATTATTTCGTTGATTCCAATCCGGTAACAGGATGGCAGTACATAGACGGCTTTAAATATTATTTTGATGAGACTGGCAGGATGTTAAATGACTTAGAGCCGGTTATGGGTGCAAAGGGACCATTTTTAATCAGCATCAATAAGCAGATGAACACCATGACCGTATTTGCAAAGGACGGAGAACGGGGATTTATCATTCCAGTCAAATCCTTCCTTACCTCAACCGGACCGGATACTCCCCTTGGAACCTTCCAGACTCCGGCCAAATACCGCTGGCGGGATATGAATCACGGAATTTTTACCCAGTATGCGACCCGCATCTGGAAAGGATTCTTAATTCATTCCATTCTCTACAGCAAGCCTAACGGAATGACACTTGATTCCAGTACTTATAATTATCTAAGCATTGCTGAGTCAGCAGGATGTATCCGTCTCTTATCAGGTGATGCCAAGTGGGTTTATGACCACTGTGCTCTTGGAACAACCGTTACCATTTATAATTCTCCGGTACCAGGACCTTATGAGCGCCCTGCAATCGAACAAATCATACCGGAATCACAGACCTGGGATCCTACTGATCCTAATATTGCTCATTAATTCAATTGTAATTTACCTACATAAGGGGGTGCTACAAAACTAGCGTAAGTTAGTTTTGCAGCACCCCTTTTTTGTATACTATCCATGATATTTCTTTCTTAAAAATCCGTACACTCCCGGATACCTGTGTTCCAGTTGGATAAAGAACCTGGTTCGGCTGGTGAGTTCCTTATAGTACTTTCGATACTCTGGATTCAAGATTTCCTTAAACTGTCTGGTATTGACCATGGTATGATAATACGTTCTCTTTTCGGCACTTCGAATCGCTTCCCGGAGCCGTCCTCCGGTTGCTGCATCGTAAAGGTCATAGACCTTTTTCATCCGCTCGTAATAGACTCTCTGCTTCTTCTCGTAATCTCCGCTTTTACCTTCCACCGTCCAGGAACCGGCAACACCTACCCGGTAGGCGCTCATTGGCTCGTCAAAGTAATAGCCGTATCCCTCGCTTGCCGCAATCATCTGAATGGGGGTATCTCCAACGGGACATTCCACGTAATAATCGGGAAGCTTCTTTACAATACGGCTTGGAAATGCCATAGAGGACATGGCGTAGCCAGAAGACTTATCCACAATATCCTCTGGGGAGAGGACCTTGTTTCCACAATAAGGCCGCATTTGTCCCTCTGTCACCGCTTTTCCCACCAGGTCTATTTTGGCGCTGTGAATGCAAAGTGTGCATTCCGGGTGGGCTTCCATATAATCTACCTGCTTTTGCATCTTATCCGGTGAGACCCAGTAATCATCTCCGTCGCACATAAAGATATATTTACCTCTTGCCCTGGGAAAATTAAAGGCACCGCTGATGTTGTCTATGCCCTGGGAATACTGGTTCTCCGTCTGAATGAGAGGCAGTACCTTTCCCGGATATTTCTTTTCGTATTCTCTCAGAATCTCTCCCGTGCCATCGGTGGAGGCATCATCGTGTACCAGTATTTCAAATTCAAAGTTTGTTTTCTGCATCAGAAAGCTGTCCAGGGCCTGACGGATATAATTCTTGTGGTTAAATGTCACACAGTTTACACTGACCATGATGTTGGAATCAGAATTTCCACTCATTCTCTCTCGCCTTCTTTCCCCAGAATTTTTGTAATGTATTCCTCATATTTCCTGGCTATATACATGTCCGTGATTCCATGAAATGGTTCTATCTTCTCTCCGGTAAAGCACCTGATGTGATTGGAAACACAGTCATATCCGGCGAGACAGGAAAATTCCACACCGCCGGAAAAACGGGGGTTGCACTCCAGCATTCGGTAAATACCGTCTTCCCCCTCAATGAATTCAAAATTCACGCAGCCATTTATGTTAATCGCCTCTGCTATTTCCCTGCACATGGCTTCTAATTCCTTATTGGTAAATACAAGCACGGAAGTTCCGGCACCATTGCCTGTCCGCAGAAGCTCTTTTCGGCAGATGACTGCACATTCTCCGGTTTCTTCCTGACGTACCACATCAATGGTAATGATACTTCCTTTATAATAGGGCTGCACCACAAATTCTCCGGCTTCCTGAAAGGTAAGAAAGCTTTTCATTTCCTCAAGAGAAGAAATGTAGTGAAGTCCCTGGCTGCTCCTTCCGTTATATGGCTTTACAACGGCTGGGTAAGAAATGGAATTAATATCAGCTTCTAAAAGATCCACGGTTTCAATGGGATTTCCCAGTCCCTTTTTGGAAAGAAAAGAACTCATCTTCCGCTTGTCCCTGCATAAGAGCATAGTTTCTTCCCCAGAAAGGCAAAGGGTTATGGAATGAGCCTTTAATTCCTCTCTGTGGCGGTTCCAAACATCGGCCTCCACATCGGTTAAGATGATGATGGCATCCACCTGTTCCTGGTCACAAATAGAAAGCAGCCGTTCCACGTAGCGGGGCTCTTCCGTTGCATATGGTACCTGAAAAAATGCGTCTGTATTGCCTGCGTCTGCGATCCATTCGGAGGGATAAATATCACAGCCAATGACACGGATTCCGTTCTTTTTTAAATTCTTGATTACTATATCCGCAGAAAATGAACCGATTGCGGTTACCAGTGCTGTCTTCATCATAGCCTCCCCTTTGGTTTTGCATCCAAAATAATATCACAGATACGGTCTGCATCACTGATAGATAAGTCCGCATACAAAGGAAGTGTGAGTACGCTGTCAGCTGCTTTTTTCGCATATGGCAGACTGACTCCCTGAAACTGTTCCCGGTAGCAGTCGAAATCAGTAATAAGAGGGTAGAAATATTTTCTTGCAAATATATGATGAGAGGCCAAAAGCTCATATACCTCATTCCTTGTCATGGAAAAGCCGTCAAAGGCAACCGGGAAATAGGCGTAGTTTGGCAATATGCCTTCTTTTTCCTGATTAAGACGAATGCCTGGAATCCCGGACAAACGTTTCTTATAATGTTCTGTTACAAGTCTGCGTTTTTCTATATTCTCTTCCACATGCCTTAAGTTGCAGATACCCATGACTGCCTGAAATTCATTCATTTTGGCATTGCCGCCCACGTATTCCACGGATTCCTTGCCTGTGATACCAAAGTTCTTTAGATAGTTTAAAAGAACTTCCAGAGAAGGGTCCTGAAATGTTACCGCGCCGCCTTCAATGGTATTAAACACCTTGGTAGCATGGAAGCTGAACATGGAGGCGTCTCCAAAGGTACCGATTCCTCTTCCATTTACCTCTACGCCAAAGGCATGGGCTGCATCGTATATGACCTTTAAGTTATGTTTTTTTGCAATTCTTTCTATCTTTTCCACATCACAGACATTGCCGTATACATGTACCGGAAGAATGGCGGTTGTCTTATCGGTGATAAGTTCCTCGATCCGGTCTGCATCTATGGTGTAATCGTCTTCCTTGATGTCGCAGAACACAGGAGTCAGATTATTTCTAATGATGGCATGGGTGGTGGAAGCAAAGGAAAAAGGAGTGGTAATCACTTCTCCGGAAAGATTCATGGCCTGGAGCGCCATCTCCAGGGCCATATGTCCATTGACGAACAAAAGAAGGTTCTTCGCCTTTAAACAAGCCTTTAACTGCTCCTTTAAGCGGTCATGAAATTCTCCCATGTTGGTCATCCAGGCTGTCTCCCAGATGGGCTTTATCTCCTCTATGAATTCCTCATAGGAAGGCATGGATGCCTTCGTCACTAATATATCTTTTTCTTCCGGTATCATACGTTCCATTTCCTCCGTTTTCCATTGCCATAAAGGGGGTCAGATGGAAAGCATCTGGCCAAACGTCCTTATGATGGTGCTTTTATAAAATTTATATTTCCAGATAATCCTTACCTTTTGCAACCGGCTCTTGTCTGGAAGGGCGACAAATTGTTCCAGGGCTTCCCGATTCTCTCTGTCCATCTCCTGGCCGTACTGTTTTAGAAAGGATCTGGCCTGGGCGAACATCTTCCGGTACTCTTCCTTTACCCGTTCCTTTTGGGTCAATCGGCTTACATACTGCTCCATCTGGCCTCTGGAACCTACCTGATTGCCTCCATGCTGCCGGTAGAGAAGGAGCGGCTTGTCAATATAGGATATTTTCCCGAAACAGCTTGCCAAAAGCCCCAGCCACCAGTCATGCATCATGCACTGCTTTGGTATGTAGGTGAAATAGGAAAGAAAGCTTCGGTTTATCATAACCGTGTTTCCGGTAATGTTATTCTCTACCAGATAATGAGTGAACCGATTGTCATGAATCGCTATGTTCTGGAATTTTGCCATGGACTTTTGACGAATGGTTCCCTCCTCATCGGTCACGGATAAATCTCCATGAACTAAAAGGGGGAGTTCATTTCCCCATTTCCGTTCCATTTGCTTCATTTCTTTTAATGTCACTTCCACCTTATGAGGGAGCCAGATATCATCCTGGTCACAGAGCATGATATAATCGTCATCCGCACTGCTTAAGAGGCGAAAAAAGTTGTTTTGAGGACTTCCGGAAGCCTTAATATTTTTTAGGCACTTGATTCGGTCCGGATATTTTTTCTCATATTCCTTTATAATTCCAGGAGTTCTGTCAGAAGAAAGATCGTCTGAAATCAGGATAACCAGCTCTTTGTGGGTCTGATTTAATAAGGAGTCAAGCTGCTGCCTTAAGTAGGCCTCCCCATTATAGGTCGCCAGAAGAATCGTTACCATGGCTTAAGCCTCCTTTCCCCAAAAGAAGGGACTCCCTACCAGGACAGTCCCACGATTTTTGTTAAAAACCAGATCTCCACCATCAAAAAGCCAAGGAAGGCACGAACAAGCATCTCTTCCAGCGGATTGATCTTTAGATAAGTCTTATAATAATGAAGCTTGCTTTCATGAAGAATCGCCTGCTTCTTTAAAATAGATGCCACGCTTTTATTAATGGATACAGAATGAAGATGAACATAAGATTCATCAAGAAGAAGGGCTGTCCGATAGCCTTTTTCTTTCAGCTTATACCCAAGTATCTTTTCTTCATAATAAAGGAATACCTTCTCATCGTAAAGTCCACATTCCATAAGTGCCTTTGCATCAGCAAGAAATAAGGAGCCAAGAACTGCATCCACAAATACGAATCCATCTTTCCCCTTTATCTCCGGTCTGTCATTGAGAAAACGGGCAAACAAACGCCTTGTGATCAGTCCTGTATCAAGTAGGTCTAATAACAATCCATTGAGCCTCCAGCTGGATAACGCCACACTGCCTGTCCGGTCTTTGGTAACGGCTGCGGCGATTGCCAGATTTTCTAACTTTTCAAAGGCTTCCGCCATGGCTACGACACAGGCTTCCGATACCTTAACATCGGGATTAGCGATTAATACATGGGTCGCACTAAGGGTGTCATAGGCATACCGGATTCCAATGTTGTTGCCGCTTCCATAGCCCCCATTGGAAGGAGACGTTAAAAGTTGGACCTTTTCCCCTTGAAGCTCCTTTAATGTGGTCAGGGAATCATCCGTGGAATGATTGTCCACTATGACAATGGAATCGAGGCATTGATAATCCTTTATGGCAGTTACCAGACTCCTGGTGGTCACGGCATCGTTATAATTTAGAATAATACAGCTAATATTCATATCCGTTCCTCTATGAACCCTTTCTGGAATTAATCACCTGCATACCAAAGCGGCGGCTGATTAAGTCACGAATGGGCGGACATAAAAAGGTGGCATAATCCATCAGATGGTATAGCACCATGTAAAAGCGGCTTCCCTTTTCCTTTGGCGCTCCTGCCCAGGGAGTGAGGGAGAGATAATGGTCGTATACGTTCCGGTAATGATTTAAATTCCACTGCTTCCATGGCCTCTCATCTCCCATAAAATGAAGGATTACGGGGTGCTTTTTCGCCTCTTTGAAGGACTTTTCCGGTATCGTTTTATACACCGGGGAAAGCCTTGTTAAATGGCTGTAGTGGAAATACCGGTAGTTGGTAAAGAAATTATAACGGGGAGGCAAAGGTTTTATCCTTCCTTTAAACGCACCATTGATGGTATCCTGGTCTCCGGCAAAGAGTTTTCCTCCCTTGGAGGAATAAAAATCCATCAAAAGCTTTTGGGCATGTTCCCCGCGCCACCGTTTCATATCAATTAGAAGAACTCCGGAATTAAAGTAAGGGTCTTCTGGTAAAAGACCAATTTTTTCTTTTACCGATGAATATATGGTGGGTTCCATAACAGCCCCCACCATATTAGAATCAAGATTGCTTTCCCACAGCCGTTTTAAGGAAGCGCACACCACGGTATCGCAGTCCAAATAAAGCACTCTTTCAGCCGTTTCCGGCAGCATCTCTCCCACAAATAAGCGGGCCATGATGCTTAAATCAAAGCCACCGGTATCCACATCATAGGGAAAACGCTCTTTTAAGTCACCTAGCTCTAATACTGTAACATGACGATTAAATTGACTGCCAATGGAAAGAAGACGTTTTTTACTCTCTTCGGATAAACCCATGGATAAAATATAAATCTGGATTTCTTCCGCCTCTTTGTTATGATCCAAAAGAGAGTAAAGGGATACCCCGAGATGTCTGGCATAGCCGTCATTAGAAGCGTATACAACATTCATGAAAATCCCTCCGTCCTGTACTGATCCGTACCTTTAGTTCCGTTGTATTGTACTATATCTCATAGGAAATGTAAACAGCCTGGGATTTAAGGACTATGAAAGCTCCTGCTTCGCTACTTTCATGGCAGATTCAATGACCTTGTCCATGTCATAATATTTGTACTCACCTAATCGGCCGCCAAATATAACACCGGATTCTTTTTCTGCCAGGGAGGCGTACTGCTTATAAAGCTCCTGGTTTCTCTCGTCATTGACCGGATAATAAGGCTCCATACCTTCCTCCCAAGCTACGGAATACTCTCTGGTAATCACTGTCTTTGGCTGGGTACCGAACTCAAAATGCTTATGCTCAATGATTCTTGTATAAGGTGTCTCCCGGTCTGTATAATTTACAACAGCAACGCCCTGATAGTTGTCCATATCAAGAGTTTCCGTCTCAAATTTAAGACTCCGGTATTCCAGCTTTCCAAGCTGGTAGTGATAGAAGGCATCGATCATACCTGTATATACTGTCTTTTCACCAAGGCTGTCATAATGCTCCCGATTCTCCAGATAATCTACATTAAATTCCATATCACAGCCTTCAAACAGCTTTTCAATGATAACATTGTATCCACCCATTGGAATTCCCTGATATAAGTCGTTAAAGTAATTATTATCATAGGTAAAACGAACGGGAAGCCTCTTAATGATAAACGCCGGCAGTTCTTTGCAGTCTCTTCCCCACTGCTTTTCCGTATACCCTTTTACCAGCTTCTCATAAATATCCGTTCCTACTAAGCTGATGGCCTGCTCCTCTAAATTCTTTGGTTCTCCTGTTACAGATGCCTTTTGTTCCTCGATTTTAGCCTTTGCTTCTGCCGGTGTGGCCACGTTCCACATCTTGCTGAAGGTATTCATATTAAAGGGCATGTTATAGATTTCCCCTTTGAAATTGGCTACCGGGCTGTTGGTATAGCGGTTGAATTCCACAAGCTCATTCACGAATTTCCAAACCTCTTTGTTACTGGTATGGAAAATGTGGGCACCATAGGTGTGCACGTTAATTCCATCCTTTTCCTCGCAATAGATATTTCCGCCCATATGGCTGCGCTTCTCTACCACAAGACATTTCTTCCCCTTTTTACGGGCCAGATAGGCAAACACACCGGAATACAGTCCGCTTCCCACCAATACGTAATCATACTTTTTCATAGTTTCCGTTCTCCTGTCTTTTATAAACTGCTCTTATTATACTAAAGTCCTTAGGAAATGTAAATTCCTCTTGCCTTGATACATGGTCATGAATCCTTTTCTATCATAAGCTCCATTACCTTTGCCTCTCTGGCTGCCCAGGGACATTCTTTCTTTCCTATGATACGGTTATTATTTTCGAAAGCCTCTTTTAACGGAATCCAGACAATCTGATAATTATATTCCTTCTCATATTCATCTAAGTTTCTTTCCCCGGCTTCCTCTCTTATTTCACATACATAGTAGTGGGAATCCATCTCAAGGATTGAATTCCCTTCTCCCTTTCTCCGTTCCAATACCTGGCCATATTTACTTATGGACTCTTTGATTACCTGGTAGCCAGTCTCTTCTTTTACTTCCCGGATCAGGGTTTCTTCTAAAGATTCTCCATCTTCCATTCCACCGCCTGGAAATTTATAATCACCGTACCTGCTGAAAATCAGAAGATAGTTTTCTCCTCGTCTTATAATCCCTCTTGCTGCGGTTCTCCTAGATACGGTATCACCTGGTTCATAGTTTTTAAGGTCTATGATCAGCTCCATTTATTTTTCCTCCTATAAATATTTCGTTACATTGCAAAAAGACGGGGCCGCGTCTTAAGCTGGCCCCGTCTTTCTATTAATAGAATAACCGGTTTACTGCACTGAAAATGCCTCGGATAGAGGATCTGGTAATGTTGGAACTGATTCCTACGCCGTAAGTCGTCTTTCCGGAGCGCACATCCAGCAAGTGGATATAGGAAGCAGCCTTTGCGCCGGAACCGGAAGCAAGAGCGTGCTCGTTGTAATCAAGTACACGGATTTCAATATCAAGCTCTTTCTCAAGGCCTTTTTGAACCGCATCGATAGGACCGTTACCGACTCCCTCGAATACCTTTTCTACGCCGTGATCCATGTAGCGGACTCTTGCGAAGGTGGAGAATTCCACATCCTCCTCTGCCTCTGTGATCTGGGCCTTAAGGAAGTGAATGGGTTCTTTTCTATCCACGTAGTTGCTGTTAAACTCATCAAGAATCTGCTCTGGAGCCACCTCACCCTGCTTTTCGGAAATAGCCTGAATGACATCGGCAAATTCCTTGTGCATACCTTTTGGAAGCTTGAAGCCATAGAAGGTGTCCATAACAAAGGCCACGCCACCCTTTCCGGACTGGCTGTTGATGCGGACCACAGGCTCATACTGTCTTCCGATATCGGCAGGATCGATGGGCAGATAAGGAACCTCCCAGTAAGCATTTTCTCTTTCCCGCATGGCCTGCATGCCTTTGTTGATGGCATCCTGATGGGAACCGGAAAATGCGGTGAAAACGAGCTTTCCTGCGTATGGGTGTCTTGGCGCTACCTCCATCTTGGTGCAACGCTCGTATACCTCGGAAATCTCACGGATATTTTCAAGATGAAGTTCCGGATTGATTCCCTGGGAGAATAAATTATAAGCTACCGTTAATATATCAAGATTTCCGGTTCTCTCTCCATTGCCAAACAGTGTGCCTTCCACTCTGTCAGCTCCGGCAAGAATGGCAAGCTCTGCAGCTGCAACTCCGGTTCCACGGTCATTATGGGGATGTACGCTTAAGATAATGCTTTCACGATTTTTAAAGCGTCCATTCATCCATTCAATCTGATCCGCATAGACATTGGGTGTCGTCATCTCTACGGTAGATGGAAGATTAAAGATAATTTTCTTATCAGGAGTAGCTCCCCAGGTTTCCTGGACTGCATTGCAGATATCAAGTGCAAATTCCAGCTCCGTTCCGGTAAAGCTTTCAGGAGAATATTCCAGTACCACTTCTCCGTCAAAGTCCTTCATGTACTGCTTCACCCATTCCGCGCCCTGGACAGCTATGGCCTTAATCTCATCCATATTCTTTTTAAATACCACATCACGCTGAAGGGTTGAGGTGGAGTTATAAATATGAACGATTGCCTTTTTTACGCCCTTTAAGGCTTCAAAGGTTCTCTTAACCAAATGCTCTCTGCACTGAACAAGGACCTGAACCACCACATCATCCGGAATTAACTTCCGTTCCACAAGCTGTCTTAAAAAGTCAAACTCAATCTGGGACGCTGCCGGAAAACCGACCTCGATTTCCTTAAAGCCCAGCTTAATAAGAAGCTGAAACATCTCAATCTTTTCTTCGACTACCATTGGCTCAGTCAGAGCCTGATTTCCATCTCTTAAATCCACGCTGCACCAGATTGGTGCCTTCTTAATCTCGTTGCCGGGCCATTGTCTTTCCGGGTAGTTCATAACCGGTACTCGTTTATATCTTTCATAATTCAACATGTCTTATCTCCTCCATAATCTTTCACTTGTCTGTCTGTTCCGGATAAACCGGATTCTGCCATAAATAGCTGTTTCGATTCTCATGCAAACACTATGACAGGCTTTGGAGTCGATAAATCACGCTGTACTTTTTGACAATGAACAACGTGGTTTTTATAGGTCTAACCCCATCTTCATCATTCCTTTTCATTAAAATCACATCCGTGCTCTGACAATGCGTCACGGTAAAGTGTTATGTTATTATAGCATGAGTAAAGAAGGCTTACAACCAGAAAATAATTTTTCTGCTGCAAGCCTTTTTTCTATCATTTATTTACTTAGCTGTAATAATTTGTTTTTGAGTTCCCCTTCCATACGGGCAAGCTCTGCTTCCGCATCCATACGCTTTTGTCTTCCCTCTGCCTGAATGCGCACTACCTCATCAAGGGTTGAGATCAGGGATTCATTTGTTTTCTTAAGGGTCTCAACATCAACAATGCCCCGCTCAGATTCCTTGGCGGTCTCTATGGTCGCGGTCTTTAATACCTCTGCATTCTTTCGAAGGAGCTCATTGGTCATGTCTGTGACCTCTCTCTGAGCTCTGGCTGCCTGTTCGGAATGGTTGATGCCGATGGCAAGTACCATCTGACTCTTCCAGAGAGGAATGGTATTGACCAGCGTGGACTGAATCTTCTCTGTCATCAGGGTATCATTATTTTGAACCAGACGGATCTGAGGTGCCATCTGAATGGATATCATACGGGTCAGTTCAAGATCATGTATCTTCTTTTCAAAACGGTTTAACATGGATGCCATATCATTGGCGGCCTGGGCATCCTCAGGCAGACCGCTTTTCGCTGCTTTATCAAGAAGCAGGGGAAGCTCTGTCTGCTGTGCCTTTTTCAGCTTTCTTTTTCCCGCCAGGATATACATGGTCAGTTCCTTAAAATATGTGGTATTTAAGTCATACATCTTATCCAGTAATGCAATATCCTTTAAAAGCTGGATTTGATGGTTTTCTAATACCTTGCAGATCTGATTTACATTAGACTCTGCCTTGGCATACTTTGATTTCATGGCATCCAGACGGTTGGCACTCTTTTTAAAGAAACCAAAGAAGCCTTTTTCCTCTTCCGCAGTTTCAAAGCCTTTTAACTCCACCACTACATCCGTAAGCATCTGGCCTACTTCGCCCAAGTCTTTTGACTTCACATTTTCCAGGGCAGTCTCTGAGAAATCAGCGATCTTCTTCTGGGCATTGGCGCCGTACTGGAGTACCAGGTTGGAATTTAAAAGGTCTATCTTTTCTGCAAAGTCTGCCACCAGCTTTTCTTCTTCCGGGGATAAATTTGCTTCGGGGAGAGATTCCTGCTCTTTTGTCATATTTATAAGCTCATCCTTTTTTCCGGTGTTTTCTATCACAGCATCGGAAAATGGAGTCAGGGTCAGTTCTGGTGCTTCTTTTAACATCTCATCAATCTCTTTGCTCATCTTTTCTTTCCTCCTGCGAAATCACTTTCTGCAAATCCATCCTTTTTTAACATGGTCTGCAGCACAGATGCGTCCGTGGTAACATCAAGGACCGCATCCTCATATAGGTCATCTAAAAGCCGCTCAAAAGCCTTTTGAATGGTATCCAGAGTGGTTTCAATCTCTGCTTTTGCGGAGTTTACATTCTCTCCTCTGGATCCTGCACTGTCAAAATCCCGATAGGCATTTACAAGCTTTACTGTGGTGGGAAGATAGTAATCCATAAAGCGTTCCATCTCTTTCCCCTGTTCCGGGTGCTTTGATACGGTATCAAAAATCCGCCTTATAACATCCTCAAGGTCCGAAAGCTTATTGGATATGACCTCTCCTGGGATAGCATCATTGGCTTCTTTAAGCATTCTCAAATAATTACGTCCAGCCTCCATCATCTCTTCAAATTCTTTGGAGAACTTCTGTGTTTCCTCTTTTTTCTTGGTTTCTAAAGCTTCTTCTGATTCTTTTTCGTTTCTTTCCTTTAAAGCCTTTTGACATTCCAGATACTGTTTGTAGGTATCCTCACTTAGCATAAGACAGGTTTTCTGCTCATCCAGATAGGCATGGGAGAATATGTTATGCTCAATCATTTTCTGTACATCCTTACGGACAAACTCCTTTGATTTGCCAATGAGAGCCGCCAGCTCCTCAATGGTGCAGTACATCTTTCTTCCGGCCTGTTTGGCATAAAGCTTTCCACGTTTCAGACGGCTTCCCATATCAATTCCACCCTTTAGCATAAAGCCAAAAAAGGTGCCAAAGGAAGCGAGTACCAGAGTAGAGCCTAACATGAGCCAGATATCCGGCTTTGCAATCATGGCGATAATCCAGGTCACAAGAAGAACAACGGTAATGAGTGAAAGACCAATGCTTCCAAACACCGTAAAGAGTATCCCTGCCACACGGCTGCTGTTATTTATCTTAATTCCTTCTTCCCGAGGAAAAATGGCTTGTCCTTTGGAAGCTTTCCTATCCCTTTTTCTGCTGGTTTGAAACGCCTGGTAGCCTGGTTCTGATTCCTGACCCATCTTCTGACTGGCATAGGATTCCTTCCGTTCACTGGACTCACTATGGTAGGACTCAAAGGGTGAAAATCTCCCCATATCTCCGTGCTTTTTCAACTGGCTTCTGGCTTCATCAAGGGCGTCGTTAACGGAATCAGAAATGGTTTTATTAAGTCCCTTAAAATCCATGGAACGGATTGCACTTTCTACCGAATCCAGGATCTGATCTCCTAAATTTGATATATCTTTTTTATCCATAACGTTCTGATCTCCCAAAATATTTCATATTTAAAAATTATCATATCACGAAACCAACCATTTTACAACGAATGGGCATAGGAAAAAAGCTGGAAAATAGGAACAAAAAAGGCTGGCCAGCTTTCTTTTTAAAAACTGGCTCGCCTTTCTTTATTCATAATATGACAGGTTAAATGACATGACCTTTTTGTCTCATAACTTCAATGACCTGGTCTACATAAGTCTCACAGGTGTGTAAGTCTGCTGCTTCTACCATAACACGAACCACTGGCTCAGTGCCTGACTGGCGAAGGAGAATTCTTCCGCTCTCTCCTAAAAGCTCTGCAACCTTTTCTACTTCTGCAATCACTGCTTCATCATCCTGGGCAGCTGTCTTATCGTGGACACGGACATTTTTAAGGACCTGCGGGAATATCTCGAACTCAGAGACCAGCTTCCCAAGGCTCTCCTTTTTCTCTAAAATCACTTCCATCACCTTTAAGGATGTAAGAATGCCATCTCCTGTGGTGGCGTGCTTGCTGAAAATAATATGGCCGGACTGCTCGCCGCCAAGGCAATTGCCGTTTGCCACCATATTTTCGTATACATATTTATCGCCTACTGCGGTCTTTTCATAGTCAATGCCTTCCCGCTCAAATGCCTTATAAAGGCCGAAGTTTGACATAATGGTGGTGACTACCTTGTTGTTCTTTAAGGTTCCCTGGTCCTTCATGTATTTTCCGCAGATATACATGATGCCGTCGCCGTCTACGATGTTGCCGTGCTCATCCACAGCCAGACAACGGTCTGCGTCTCCGTCATAAGCAAAGCCTACGTCAGCGCCTACTTCCTTAACGAATTTCTGAAGCTGGCCGATGTGGGTGGAACCACATCCGGTATTGATGTTTAAACCGTTTGGTTCGTTGCTGATGACGTGTGTCTCGGCTCCCAGAGCATCGAATACATTCTTTGCAATGGCAGACGCGCTTCCGTTTGCACAGTCAAGAGCTACTTTTTTATTTTTAAAGGAACGGGTAGCCGTGGAAATTAAATAACCGATGTAACGGTTTCTGCCTGCTGCAAAGTCCACGGTGCGGCCGATCTTATCCTGGGTCGCCAGGGGAATTTCTCCCATCTCACCGTCAATATACTGTTCAATTTCAGTGATAACGCTCTCTTCCAGCTTCTCTCCCTTTTCATTTATGACCTTGATGCCATTGTCATAGAAAGGATTGTGGCTGGCGGAAATCATGATACCGCAGGAAAAGCCTTCGGTTCTCACCACGTAAGATACGCTGGGGGTCGTCGTAACATGAAGAAGGTACGCATCTGCACCAGAAGCTGTAAGACCTGCTACCAGGGAGTATTCAAACATGTAACTGCTGCGTCTTGTATCTTTACCTATTACGATTCTGCAAACTTCATCTGGATTTTTCTGTCCATAGTACCAGCCTAAAAAGCGTCCTACCTTATAGGCATGCTCTACTGTCAGTGTGACGTTTGCTTCCCCACGAAAGCCGTCGGTTCCAAAATATTTTCCCATCTCATATCTCCTTTTTTACAAGTCTGCAGTTTATACAGAATTATATGTAATATATCATACTCTACCTTATTTTTCAACCTGGGGCACTTCATAGGCATATAGAATGGTTCTTGCATCAGCCAGCTCATAGCTGCATGTGACAAAGGACCACAGCGTCCCTATGGGAGCGTCAGGCGTTTGATAGAAGAAGCCCTTTTTTGTCATCTTCTCTACGTACCCCTGGAACTCTTCTTCTGTATCAAATTTTGTTCTTCGTCTCTCACCGTCTGCATCCGTATAAAGGACTGTAAAGGGACGAAGATGATATTCCCGTTCTGGTGTGTATACCGTTATTATTTGATGTTCCTTAAAAAATGATTCTTCCTTGTATTTAATTATGTCCTTGAACATGGATCCATTTTTCATATGATGACCGTATAATATGTTATGCCTTCCTGAAAAATCAGGTTCGCTTTCATAATCAAGAAATATGGCTCCAGACGGATTCTTTTTGCCTTCAAAATCAGTGTCCAGATACGTTTCATTATTATCGGTCTGCAGGATTGGATAGTCTATGGAAGTGCCTTCAATCTTTAGCCAGCCAACGATATCCGGATTCATCGCCTTTAACTGATCAAACTGAATAGGAGAAACATACTGGCTTTCTGTAGCTTCCTCTGAAGCTTTGTCTGTACTCTCTTCCGATTCTTCCCTGCTTATTTCAGTCGCCAGCTTGGCAAGGTCTTCATACTGACGCTTTTCTCTGTCTTTTTCCCGGTAATCGGAATAAAGCAAACTTGCGCCTGCAGCAAATAAAACAAGGGCCATTATAAGAATAACAACGGGCGGCTTTCTTTTTTCCATTCAAATCCTCCCTTACTTCTGCAATTTTTTCCTTAATTATATAGTATCACCAAAAAAATCTCAATCTTTTATAAGCTCTGCTAGACTTTTTTCTTATTTTTCTATATACTTTAAGTAATAAAACGTCATTTGGAGATGCTTATGAAAAATCAGGAATCTGTCATCTATGTTAATATGCTGGGAGGATTCTCCATATCCATCGGGGATAAGGCTATTGTGGATCAGAATAACCAGGCAAAGAAACCTTGGAGTCTTTTGGAATACCTTATTACCTTTCGGGGGCGGGATATTCCTGTGGAAGAACTTATCGATCTGTTTTGGAAGGACGAAGGAAGCAACAATCCCGCAGGCGCATTAAAGACCCTCATGTTCCGCGTACGGAAACTACTTGAGCCACTTGGCTATCCCACACAAGAGCTGATTTTCCAGAACCGCAAGGCTTATGGGTGGACCAAACACCTTACTACCGTCTGTGATACGGACCGGTTTGAAGATCTGTGTGTGCAATCGGAAGCGTTAGAGCTTACCTTTGACCAGCGGCTGTCCCTTTGTATGGAAGCCTTTACTTTGTATAAGGGTAATTTCCTTCCAAAATCAGAATGGGAGACCTGGGTAGTTCCCATTCATACCTATTATCATACCCTTTATCAGAAGCTGGTGAACCGTATCTTAAATATGCTGGATGAGAAAAAAGACTATCCCACCATGATTGAGGTATGCCAGCAGGCCATTGCCATCGACCCATACGGCGAGGACGGCCATTACTATTTAATCTGCGCTCTGTACCAGAGCGGAAATCAGCTTATGGCTATGGAACATTATCAAAGAGTCAATGATATGTTCTATAATGAATTTGCCATTACTCCTTCTCTTCGGTTTAAGGAGCTTTATAAGCTGATCAGCGATAAAAAACATGGTATTACCATGGATTTAAGCAACATTCGGGAAATACTATTAGAGGGCGGTACCACGAAAGGTGCTTTTTGCTGCGAACCTTCTGTGTTCAGGGACATCTATCAGCTAGAAACAAGAGCCATTGAACGAACCGGAGATTCTATCTTTTTATGTCTTCTTACCATCAGTAACTTAAAGGGAGAGCTGTTAAAACCAGCCGTTCAGACGAGAGCCATGGACGAGCTTGGGGAATCCATACGAAATTCCCTTCGGCGGGGAGATATCTTCAGCCGTTACAGTGTCAGCCAGTACTTAATGCTTCTTCCCACAGCTACCTATGAAAACGGGGAGAATGTGTTAAAGAGGATCATTCAGAATTTCAAAAAAGAATATTCCAGAAAAGATTTATCCATTACTTATTCGCTGCAGAGTGTTACGCCCAATCAGGCATAGCTTTCGTCAGATAAAAAACACATTTCTAACCACAGGAGGAACCGGATGTTACAGGACGATTTTATTACACTCACTTTAGAAAAAACAAAGAATATTGCATTGATTGCTCACGACAATAAGAAACGTGAGCTCATGGACTGGTGTAAAGAGCACTACGAAACCCTGAAAGACCATAAGCTTTGTGGGACAGGCACTACAGCCCGTATGATTACCGATCAGACAGGCCTTCCTGTAAAAGGCTACAACAGCGGTCCTTTAGGCGGTGACCAGCAGATCGGTGCGAAAATCGTAGAGGGACGGATCGATCTGGTGATTTTTTTCTCTGATCCTTTAACTGCCCAGCCTCACGATCCGGATGTAAAGGCACTCCTTCGTATTGCCCAGGTTTATGATATTCCCATTGCCAATACAAAGGCAACGGCCGACTTTATCATTACCTCACCTCTGATGAAGCAAGTGTATGAGCACGAGGTCATTAACTTCAATAAAAATATTCAGGAACGTGCGCAATCATTATAATTCCGGATTTCCTATGATTCATGTAGAAACGGCAGGCCCTCCATTCTCTGGAGGACCTGCCGTATATTATTCTTATCCAAAAACCATCTTGCATAGAGTGGTATATTCCTGGTAGGCAGGATACGTCTCAAGGCCGCAAAGCCGTTCTGCGATTCCTTTGTAATACCACGCATGCTCAGATTTATTCTTTTCATTAAAGCGTTCCCATATTTCATCTCCCAAAAGATAATAATCCCTTGCCGTTGAGCGAAGATTGCTTAACTTGTCCGCTAAAACAAGCTTCTTACAATCCAGGGAGGCATGTTCCAGATGATGAAGGGTCGCGCACTTTCTCTCTTTCCAGCTCTTTGTCTTATCTTCTGTCTCTTCCATGACAAGCCCGGCCACCCTTAGTCCGAATTCCTTTTTCAGCTCTTCTTCCGTTACTCCGGCATCCTCGACCACGTCGTGCAGGAGGGCGGCGCAAATAAGTTCTTCATCAGCCGCCATCACGGTAACGATGACTGCAGTTTCTAATGGATGGACGATATAGGGAATTTTACTTCCCTTGCGATAAGTTCCCTCATGAGACTTAGCTGCAAATGCAGCCGCTTTCTCGACCATACTGATTCTCCTTTGGTTGTTTCTTACTATATATAGTATCACAAATTATTTTGTTTTAACAGTCAATCTTGTAAGATTCCAGAAACAACCGTATCTTTCCCTAACTAACATCTGTACTATGTAAAGGCAGGTCCCAAAGATATGGGATACCTGCCTGTTATTACTAAACAACTCCTGCAGTGTTAATATTGTTATCGTCAACAACCACAACGATGATAACGTTATTGCTAAAGTTATTGCTGAAGTTATTACTTAAGTTTCCGTTTAAATTGCCGTTTAGGTTATCATTTAAAAAGTCATTAAAGTTATCGTTAAAGTTATCTCTGAAGTTATCGCTAAAGTTGTCACTAAAGTTATCGTTAATGCCTCTGTTACCACTAGAATCATTTCTTCTACGATAGGAACATTCTCTTCTGCGATCACAGCGGGATTCTCTGCATCTTTCTCTTACGAAACGTTCTCTCTCATCATTATCGTCTCTATCGTTATTATTCCAGTTATTATTCCAGTTATTATTCCAGTTATTACGCCCACAACAATTTCTATGACAGCAACACATATATCTCACTCCTTTCTTTATAAGACATACTATATTTTATGCCACTGACAGACAAGTAGTGAGAAAACAGAACATACGTTTCTTTTCACAGGGGAATATAAATACAGGATAAAGTATTTACAATGATTGAGATAGTCATTATTAAGGCTTTATATCATGCTTTCATAAGTTTATATTATCACTATGAAATGGACCTTAAGTTCTAAGATATAAAATAAAAATACATTCATATATATGACAGAGGTATTTTTTTGAGGTGTTAACATGAATAATTGTTGCGATGTACTATTTATTTCTTCACTCGCATGTCAAATAGCGGATTGTTTAAATGACGATGAATTATCCATTTTAGCTGCAGACACACTATTATTAAGTGATTCGTTAAATGCAATTGCAGTCCGCCGATCTATCTGTAATTCCAATACAACATCTCCTGGTCAAGGGAATCAACCATGCTGACGGGTCTGGCGCATATGAGTATGTCTGTGAGGCTGTGACCGGCGGTATCAAATACGTCTTTAAGCTAATATTTCGCATCATTGAATGCAAGTGAATCATAGTTTTATGACAATAAAAAAGGGCGGTCATCTTATTATCAGCGCCGCTCAACTAACGTTATACCAATCCTTTATAAACCAATGCACCGTCCTGATCTGGTGTGAGGGTTACAAGCTCTGTTATAATTTTTCCGTCCACGTCCACGGCTTAGATCTTCCCGGAATTGTCAATCAACTGCGACAGGTACATAGCACCGTCCAATCCCTCATTATTATGCACTCCACATGTGGTGGCACAGAAGTTTTATACTACCTGGTGAAAATACGAGGGTTTACAACTAAATTTTAGCGACGGTTTCGGTCGAACAATTGTCTTAAAAACAAAAGTCTGATAATATCTCTTAAATTAAAATCACGAAAGCGACGGTGACGGCGGTCTCTGTCTCTATCTCTGTCTCTGTCCCTATCTCTGCCGCCGAAACCACCAAAAGGTATTTGCTGAGATAAACTCTCTTCTATCTCCTGTCCATAATAATCGTCGTAATCGAAATTACTAACATAAATATCAATCATATTGTCCCAATCCCTGAGAGTCTCTTCTCCGGTCATATTGTTCGTTACAATAGTGAATCTAACAGTCTCATTTAACATTTCATATAATTCCGGAAACTCAGAGGCGAATGCATCTAATTCCATATAATAATTACTCCTTATTTAATTTTTAATTATATTACTTTTAATATATAATATTGAGTAAATCAATAATAGTTCACGTATTTTATTAAATTATTTATTACATAGGGGTCAGTAAGAAATTAACCTCAATAGATAGTGGATTCATAATTATGATATTGACAGAATTGGCAATCAGAAATACAAAGTGGGGTCCAGAATATAGGTTCCATTACCTTCTAGAGCATGACGATATAAAAACCACCCTTGATACTTATACCCATTTTGGATACACGGATGTGCAAGTAGAAAAACTTGAAGACTATTACAATGCAGTCAAAATGCAGTCAGAGAGCAATATAATAGCGTTCAAACACGCATAAACAGGACATCTCGTAAGAATAAATTAAATTATTACGATTTATGAGTTCATCTTGTAAGATCCTCCATTTTCTGCTATGCTAGGAAACGTAAAAACAATCAGGAGGATAGTCAAACAGTATGAACCAGTATAACAATCAGCCAAGATCAGGCCGCAGGCAATCAGGCCCTCAATACCGACAAGATGCGGGAAAACATGGTTTTCTTTCGGTCCTTCTGTTTTATGTGCTGCCTTTTATTCTTATCAATGGTCTTATCTTCTTTGTGGTGACAGAAAAGCCAAAGGGTGATATTACGATCGGCGAAAGCAGCGATTATATTTCAACCACCATGGAACTTAAAATAAGCTCTCTGCTTCCTTTAAAGAGTATGGAAGTGACCTTGGACGGCAATCCTGTGGAAATCACGAAAACAGGTTCCAGAATCTATACAGCAAACTTAAAAAACAATGGTGCGCTGGAAGTAAAGCTTACCGGATTTAATAAAATGAGAACCGCCTTAAACGAGCAGGTGAACGTTCTGGACGATACTCCTCCAGTCATTAAGGACAAGATGTTTAAGGAAGGAATTCTTTCTTTCCGTCTGGAAGACAGCCAATCTGGAGTGGATTATTCCTCTGTTACTGCTTATAATGAGGACAAGCCTGAAATTCTCCCTCTTTCCATTGACCGGAGTACTGGACTTATCATGTTTGAGATCAAAAAAGAGAATTTGACCATCTCTGCTAAGGATAAGATCGGAAACGAGATGCACGTCACCTATGATCCAAAAGGCCAGAGCGTGGATGATGAAGAGTTGAATGGCGAAGAGAATCAGCTTCCGGATGATGAGACTTTAGAAGATACCGAGAGTGCAACAGATAGTAGTAAAAAGAATACAGATTAAATATATTGAAAAGATTCCGGACTTACTGGAATCTTTTTTTGACTCTTTATTCTTGACACAAAAAAAGAATGTTGGAAGTGTGCTTTTCTGACACACCCCAACATTCCTTATAGAACCTTTATTCCTTTCCTCTGCCGTAAAGAAACGTAAGCTCTCTGCATTTATTTAAGATATCTTCTGTCAGTTCCCCGGGAAGGAGCCTGAAACGCCAGTTCTTTCCTAAGGTGGAAGGCTCGTTGATCCTGGCCTCACAGCCAAGGCCCAAGTAATCCTGAACCGGAATAATGGCAAGGCGTGCCACACTTTGGAGGGCTAAACGGATATAATTCCAGGAAACCTGTTCTTCTGACGGGTTCGATGTATTCATGTAATTATCGGCAAATCTTCGGTCCTCCTGGGATAAGCTGTAATACCAGCTTTTTAAGGTATCATTATCGTGAGTTCCAGTATACACCACGCTGTTTTGAGTGTGGTTATGAGGAAGGTAATCGCTCTCCTCCCAGGAATTAAAAGCAAACTCCAATACCTTCATTCCGGGATAACCCGTTTCCTTTAATAGGTTTTTGACGGAAGGAGTCAGAAAGCCTAAATCCTCTGCAATGATATCAAGTTCTCCAAAGGTCTTTTTCATCTCTTCAAAGAAATCGATACCAGGGCCTTTTTCCCAGGCTCCGCCTATGGCATTCTCACTTCCTGCCGGTATGGAATAATACTCGTCAAATCCCCTGAAATGATCCACACGAACCACATGATAAAGGTGAAAGCTGTATTCCATACGCTTTTTCCACCATGCATAGCCTGTTTCCTTATGATATCCCCATCGGTAAAGGGGATTTCCCCAAAGCTGGCCAGTGGGAGAAAATCCATCTGGTGGACAGCCGGCTACGGCAATGGGGTTTCTATCTTCATCAAATTGAAAAAGCTCCGGGTGAGACCAGGTATCTGCACTGTCAAAGGCCACATAGATCGGCATATCCCCGATGATACCAATGCCCCGGTCCTCTGCGTAGGACTTAAGCCGGTTCCACTCTTCTGTGAATTTCATTTGAAGAAAAGCGTAAAAGCCAATTTCACCTTCAAGCTCTTTCTCATACCTGGCAACTGCCTCGGGATTTTTAAGGCGGATATCTTCCTCCCATTCAATCCAGCATTTCCCCTCAAAATGATCTTTTAAAGCCATATAAAAGCAGTAAAGTTTCGTTTCTTCCCCCAAAGACTCCATAGCCTCTACGGAAGTGTGTCCCCCCTCTTTCCAGCGGGTATATGCTTTCCTTAATAAGGGAAAACGGTTGTGATACAGTTTCTCATAATCGATATACCTGGGATCTCCTCCAAAATCTGTTGAATCACATTCTGCTTCCGTGAGAATTCCTTCCTTTATAAGCTCTGTTAAATCTATAAAATAAGGATTTCCTGCGAAGGCAGAAAAAGACTGATAAGGGGAATCCCCATAACCGGTAGGGCCCAGGGGCAGGATCTGCCAGTACTTTTGTCCTGCTCTTTGTAACTGATCCAAAAACTCATATGCCTCTTTTGAAAATGCCCCGATTCCGTATTTTGACGAAAGACTGGACACTGGAAGCAACATACCGCATTCCCGCATAGATCTTCTCCTTTAACGCCTATATTTTCCATTCCATATTATCTTATGGTGTCTGTTTACACAGTAACACGGAGGAGGAAGAAATACAATATTTTTTAGATGCCTGGTATTATTTTTGACATTTTATGACCCTTGGGATTCAATTATGACCATGTCAGAAATCCGTAATCAAAACCTATGAATTTTGACCTGGAATGTTAAGAGAAAAGAAATACACGATTTCCATTTTTCCTGTAAAATAAAGGTAGAAAAGGAAAAGGAGGAATTTAATATGAGAAAAATAAATAAACCACTGGCAGCCATTGTTATCGCTGCTGCCGCTATGGGTCTTACCGCATGTGCAACACAGCCTACAGCAGCTCCTGCTGCCAATGTATCCGTTGATAATAAGTCTAATACCATTCAAGTACAGAGTACAGAAAAAGTAAAGGTAGTTCCCGATATCGCAGAGGTGAGCTACTCAGTTTCCACACAGGCTGCAGATCCAAAGGCTGCCCAGGAAACCAACACCCAGGATGTCAACAAGGTCATTGATTTCTTAAAGAAAGCAGGCGTTGACGAGAAATCCATACAGACCTCAAACTACGGACTGAACCCAATCTATGATTACAATGCCGGACAAAAAATCACCGGATATGAGATGCGCACAGGAATTACTGTTTCCGATCTTCCTATGGATAAATTAGGAACTCTGGTGGCTTCCAGTATTGAAGCCGGCATCAATAACATCGATCACATTGCTTATATGTCCAGCAAATACGATGAAAGCTATCAGGAAGCATTAAAAAAGGCGGTTTCCGCTTCTAAGGTAAAAGCAGATGCCATTGCGGCTGCAAGCGGTGTTACTCTTGGAACCATCACCAATGTGGAAGAAATAAGCACATATAACGATACCCGTTATGAAGCCGGTGCTGCATTTGGCGCTCAGGCTGATGCAAAATCAATTGCAGTGGAGCCTGGTCAGCTTGATGTGGAAGCTCAGGTTACTGTGACTTATGGTATTAAGTAATACCATCTGCTGTAGTTTCTGTCTTTAAGGTCTTAATTCCAAAGCTAAAGAAGACAATATGGCACAGCCATACAATTGCCAGAATAATCTGGCCCACCGGAATCCGGCTCATGGCGAAGAAGCCTATGGCCATGGCAATGGTTAAACTGAAAGAAAGTGTCAGCTTGGTTTTGATTGTCATGGCACGCTTCTTCACATAGCTTTCCAAATGATTTTTATAGAGACTGGTCTTTAAAAACCAGGCATGCAGCTTATCGCTGCTCCTTGCAAAGCAGTAGAGCGCCCCCATTAAAAAGGGGAACGCAGGGAGCAGCGGTAAAACTGCGCCCAAAGCACCAAGTCCCGTAAGAAGGATTCCTGCCCCACACAATAGCTTCTTTTTTATCTTCATATTACGATTCTACTTCCTTTCTGGATTCTATCAAATGACGGATGACCATAACCGGGTGCCGAAAAAACATACGCCTACCGGAAAAACCCATGACTTCCCGGATTCTTTCCCGCATATCGTCCCGGTAACAATGTACCTTGCACTGGGAGCAAAAGGTCTTTGTCTCTGTAAAGGGACAGCACTCCGTCCGGCTGCGTGCGTAAGCTTCTAATTCTTGACACTCCTTGCAGAGCCCATCTCTTGTTCCATGCTTTTTCCTACAGTATAATGCAATCATACGGTATGTAATCTTGATTTCACTTTGTTTTTTTTCCTGAACATTCATTGATACGTTCACATTCCCTTTCATGAAGTCAATGTATTATCTCACATGAAACCACATTTGAATAGCTGTTGATACATGTAAGACCTTTTTATTATCATATTATAAGACGAATTGATTTCATGCGCCTCATAAGAGATAGCCGCAGGAATAAAAAGAGCCAAGAAATCTTTACCCCCAGACTTCCTGACTCAAAATCTTAAAATGAAGCATGTTAAACCTGTTCTTTTCCGTAAAGTGGTAAGAGATTGTGAGGAACTTCAATTCCTTCCTCCTCCAGCCGAAGCTTGATCTGCTCTAAAACCTCAGCCCGGACGGTCCAGTAATGTTCCATTAAAGCCCAGCCTCTGATCCCGATAATCACTGACTGTTCCGTTAAATCACTGACATATACCTCCATGGGCTCTTCTTTTAGAATCCACCTGTGGTTTTTAATAATCTCTTCCAGCACCTGTTTGGCCTTTTTTAAATCGGATCCATAGCTGATCCGTATCAGCACATCAAGCCTCCGCTTGTCCATGGCAGTCACATTGGTGAGGGCAGAATTTGCCAATGTGCCGTTTGGAATAACTACCTGCTTGTTGTCCGCCGTGGTCAGTATGGTATATACAAGGCCAATGGTGCGAACGGTGCCCTCTCCATCTCTGGCAATAATATAATCTCCCACCCGGAACGGTTTCATGAGAAGAATCAATACGCCTCCGGCAAAATTAGCAAGGCTTCCCTGGACCGCAAGTCCGATGGCAATACTGGCGGATCCAAGAAGCGCTATAATAGAAGCTGAGCTTACACCGATCTGGTCTGCGATGACAAAGGCTAAAAAGCAGTACAGCATGGCGTTCAGTACGGACAACAAAAACTTCCTTACGCTGATTTCCATGTCCATCTTTTTAAAGGACCGCTCCAAGATATGATGGGTCATCTTAATCAGCCTGGAGCCGATAAAAAATATAATAAGAGCAATCAATAGTTTAATGCCAAATGCAATGAGATGAGGCCCCCAGCCCTTGATAGTCTCAAGGATGACATTGGGCTTAAGCTGCTCTAAGTTCTCCTGAACCTCTTCACTGAAAATAGCCAGGGTCTCATCTGCTGATGAGGTCGTGAGCATATATAATAACATCTTCGTTTCTCCTAATTCATTTATTTCCCGTCTGGAACTACTGTGTATTTTATCATTCCCTGAGAATTATTTCAATAGACTTAGGCTGTGTCTCTTTCTCCCATCTGTGATAAGCCAGCATTAAGTCTACCATTCTTCCATAGCTTTTGACTCCGTCTAACTGGCTGTTCAGCTTTAGATAAGTATCATTGAGCTGATTGGACACTTCTGCCGTCTTTCCTTCATATTTGCCCCAAAATTCCGTATTATACTTAAGATCATCCCAAATCCGGTCAGAAAGCATGCCGGAAACCTTTGCGTATGCCTGGGGATCTGCTCCTTCCAGGGCATTGGTGGCATAGATCCAGCCGGTGAGATACCCGCTGTACTGAAATGACAGCTCATCGGAACCGATACAGGCCAGATAGCCGATAAAATTCGCCTCATCTTCTCTCATAAAGCCTCTTAAATGAGACAGCTCATGGCATAGAGTATGGGGAATGTTATAATCCGGCATGGAGCGGTTATATATGGCCTCTGCGGTAAAGGGAGAATACTGCCCGCAAAGCTGCTGAATGGAGAAAACATAAGACCATAAAAGCGGCTTTGGCTGAGGATAAAATCCGTTAAGCTCCGGATATACCTGGCCCAACTGTCTCATGGCCACAACACTTTCTGCCCCCATGCCTTTTAATTCCAGCTTACCTGTTCCTGACTCTGACATGTGGTTTAGAGTTTCAGTCAGATTCTCACAAAGTGAAATCAAGTCCTCAATGGAAGATTCCTTGATAGCCAGACCGGAATAGGCAGAAAATGGCCTCCGGTAATAATTAATGCCGCAGTTTATGGTAAATAAAAAAAAGAGCAGGGTAAGAGTGAAGATGCTGCTGATCAGAATTTTTTTCAAATTTCGGATGGAACGGATGGAATAAACCAGAAAGAAAAGAAAACAGAAAATGGATAGTACCTCTAAAAGAGCAAAAGGAAATAAACCGGTGACCCCTCCCAGAATCCCGACGATCAAAGGATAGATGGATCTGGAATACCACTCCCCAAATCCAGGAACGTTTCTTGCCATGACCTGCAAAAGCAGGGAGATAAAAAACATCACCGCTGATGCGATGAGAAGTCGTTTGTTTTCCTTCTTTTTTTCTTCCAAAGGCCCTCCTCCTTATGTGCACAATTCGATAACTCTATATTACCGCCATAATATGGCTATTTCATGGAATGTTTGTGAATATTTTCTTACCATTTTGTGAACCCCCTTGCGTTATGTGGAAAACTCATATAAACTCAATGAGGAACCAAAAAGCAGAGAAAAGAAGAGAACAATATGAAGAGAGACGAAACCATGCAAAAAGAGCAGAAACCGTTTAGCTGGAAGGATGAGATCATAAGCTGGATTAAGATCATCGCCACAGCAGCTGTCATTGCGTTTGTGCTTAACAACTTTATCATTGCTAACAGCAGAGTGCCAAGCGGATCCATGGAAAAGACCATAATGACAGGAGACCGGGTCATCGGATCCCGGCTTTCATATTACTTTTCTGATCCACAGCGCGACGATGTGGTCATCTTCCACTTTCCTGATGATCCCACCGGCAAGACTTACTACGTGAAACGTATCATAGGGCTTCCAGGAGACACCGTTGATATTCGGGACGGAAAGGTTTACTTAAATAATTCTGAGACCCCACTGGACGAGCCATACTTACCAGAGCCAATGGAACCAGAAGAAGAGGCCCACTTTACGGTCCCTGAAGATTCCTATTTCATGCTGGGAGATAATCGTAACTTCTCCGCTGATGCCAGACGCTGGAATCATAAATATGTGAAAAAGAACAAGATCATTGCAAAGGTCTTATTCCGGTATTATCCGTCTATTAAAAAAATTCAGTAAAAAAGCGCAGACCAGGAATTTCTGGCCTGCGTTTTTATGCTTTTACCACTGATAATATTTAATCAGGGCCTGAGTTCCCTCATCCCCATGACCATTCTCTTCCATATTCTCATACATGGAGCGGATATAGGTAAGGACTCCCAGACTGACGCCTGCCCGTGCAGCCTCTTCCTCCGCAATCTTCATATCTTTAATAAAATGCTTGATAAAAAATCCCGGTTCAAAATCACTCGATAGAATCTTTGGGGCCTGGGCATTTAACTGGGCACTTCCGGCGGCTCCTGTGGCTATGGATTCCACCATATTCCTGTCATCCAGTCCGTTTGCCCTGGCATAGGTGATTGCTTCACAGACCCCTGCGATAGAACCTGCTATGGCAATCTGGTTGCACATTTTGGTATGCTGTCCATTTCCTGGGCCTCCCGTATACCGAATGGCCTTTCCCATGGCTTCAAATACAGGAAGGCAGCGGTCAAAATCTTCCTGATCCCCTCCTGCCAATATGGTCAGGGTTCCTTTTCTGGCTCCCGTATCCCCTCCGGTCACAGGCGCATCTATGGCCTTACATCCTTTTTTTCCTGCCTCTTCATAAATCCGTTTCGCCAGCTCCGGACTTGTGGTCGTCATGTCAATGAGACAAGTTCCTGGCTCTGCCCCTTTTAGGATTCCTTTTTCTCCAAAATAGACCTCTTCCACATCCTTTGGATAGCCTACAATGGTAATGACGCAGTCCTTATCCCTGGCACAGGAGGCTGGATCTGGATACCAGGTGGCACCTTCCATAATGACATCCTCTACTTTTTCTCTGGTTCTTGTATAGATACCAACTTCAAAACCAGCCTTCATTAAGTTTCTCACCATGGATTTTCCCATGATACCCACGCCGATAAATCCGATTTTTTTCATTTTGTATCTCCCTCTCCCATCACGATTTATTCTAATCTAATTGTAGCACCCTGAAAATGGCTTGTACAGATGAAAAATGGCTCTTATTCGTCTTCCTGGCAGAAAAATAGAGTGCTGCAAAATGAATTTACCATCTTGCAACACTCTTAATATAAGCTATTACTATCTTAATTTCTGCTTTCGATATCCATTACCATGTCTACACGTCTCTGATGTCTTCCGCCTTCATACTCGGCATCTAACCAGTTCTCGGTGATCATCTTTGCCATCTCATCGCCGACAACTCTTGCGCCGAAACAAAGGACATTGGAATCATTGTGCATTCTGGAAAGCTTTGCTGTGTAAGGCTCGCTGCAGACACAGGCACGGATTCCCTTTACCTTATTGCAGGCAAGAGAGATTCCTACTCCGGTTCCGCAAATAGCGATTCCAAGATCTGCTTCTCCGTCAGCAACTGCACGTCCTACCATCTCGCCGTAAGTTGGATAATCACAGCTTTCTGTGGAATTGGTACCAAAATCAATGACTTCATATCCTTTGCTTTCCACAAATTTCTTAATGGCATTTTTCATTTCTATGGCCGTATGGTCATTTCCCATTGCGATTTTCATATTTAATCTCCCGTTTCTATTCCTATATAAATAATATATGCGGCATTTACCATACCACAAATGAAGGATTTTATCAACCCTGTGTCACCGCTGCCTGATCCTTTATTGATCCGTTATTACTTCTGTCCGTAGAAAGACTGAATCCGGTCCATTCTTGATGACATGTTAACCAGGAGCAGATCTGCGGTCGTAAGGGCTGCCATTGCCTCCACCACCACTACGGCTCTTGGAACTATGATCGGGTCATGGCGGCCTTTGATCTCAATCTCCGTTTCCTCTCCCTGCCTCGTCACCGTTTTCTGGGGTAACGCAATGGAGGGAGTTGGCTTAAAGGCGGCACGGAATACCACCTGGGAACCATCGCTCATACCTCCAAGTATTCCACCGGCATGGTTGGTGGCCTTTTCGATCCTGCCGTCTTTTCCTTTGATGAAACGATCGTTGTTGATAGAGCCAGTGGAACGGGAAGCTAAAAATCCATCTCCAATCTCAAACCCTTTGACAGCTCCCATAGACATAATTGCCTTTGCAAGGGCTGCATCATACTTTTCAAAGACCGGATCGCCGATTCCTGCAGGCACGCCGTCGATGATGCATTCTACCACTCCGCCTACGGAATCGGTTTTCTCCATCATCTCTTCTAAATATTTCTCCGCCATGTGAGCGGTTTCAGAATCCGGCATATAGAGGCGGTTTTCATCTCTTTCTTCTATATTAAATCGTTCCGGGTCAATTTCATACGGTCCAACGGCCTTTGCATAGGCAGTCACATGGATTCCAAGCTGTTTTAAAAATACGGCTGCAACGGCACCGGCTGCTACCCTGGCCGTGGTCTCTCTGCCAGAGGACCGTCCGCCTCCCCGGTAATCCCGGAAGCCGTATTTGGTATCAAAGGTATAATCTGCATGACCTGGACGGTATACGTCCATGATATTGCCGTAATCCTTGGAACGCTGGTCCTTGTTCCATACTGCCATGGAAATAGGAGCTCCGGTCGTCTTTCCTTCGAACACACCGGAAAGTATCTCTACCTCATCTGATTCCTGACGCTTTGTAGTAAACTTACTTTGACCTGGCTTCCTTCTATCCAAATAAACCTGAATATCCGCTTCTGAAAGAGGAAGTCCTGCCGGACAACCATCTACCACTACGCCTACGCCCTTTCCATGGGATTCCCCCCAGGTGGTTACCTTCCATATTGTCCCCAGTGTTGATCCTGCCATGAATGTCTCTCCTTTTAATTGCTGACCTTTACAATCATACAGCTGTTTGGCTCATTGACCTTCAGCTCTTTTCCGTTCATAATAAGAAGTCCTTTTTCGTAATCCACCGTAAAGAATGTAATGCTTCCTGTTTCATGGTTAATGGACGCGATGTGCTTGTCATCGGGGAATACGCAGATATCTTTTGGATAGCTTCCGCTTATGGGAAGGCAGCAGGAAAAGGTAAGAAGTCCTGTTTTCTTATCCCGGTCGAAGACTGTAATGGTATTATCTCCTGCATTGCCACAGAACATGTGAGTTTCATCGTTTGAAAAACGCATGGAGCAGGCAGCCGTCAGTTGAGTGAGAGGTGCCTTTCCTGTGGTCTCAATGGTCTGGATCTTCTCGATCTTAGGAAGACGGTCTCCGGTCTCATAGGTATACACATCAATAACATTCTTTAATTCGTGAAGAAGATAGAAGAATTTTCCATCCTCGCTGAAACGGAAGCACTTAGGTGCAGATTCCAGATCGCAGCGGATGGCGTCAATCAATACCATCTCTTCATCCTTTTCATCAAACCGGTAGATCTTTACCTGGTCGATTCCAAGGTCTGCCACCATAATGAACTTTCCGTCAGGCGTTCTTCTGGAGCAGCTTACGTGAGGACGGAAATTTCTCTCTGCCACACTTCCAAAGCCCTTATGAAATACTCCTGTTACAATATCTCCCACAGAACCGTCTTCATTCAGTCTGAGCACGGTACACTTGCCATCGTGATAGCCGGAAACGAATATATATTTATCCTCTGCATCTGTAGACAGATGGCAGCCGCGCATTCCTTTGATATTGGCAGAATTCAGTTTTGTAATTGAACCGTTCTCATGAATGCGGAAGGAAACCACTCCCGCATCTGCGATGGAATAAAGAGTCTTTCCATTATTTGACGCAATCAGATAGGAAGAATTGTCTACCTCCACCTCGCATCTGGGTACGAAACGGCCCTTTTCCACGTCCACATCATACACCGTAATTCCCTTGGCCTGTCCATTGTAGGAATAGGAGCCTACATACGCCATGTATTTGCCCTTCATCATAATATTTCCTCCTGGTTTAATCCTTGTATAAACTAGAAATATCATATCATAAGATTCCTTATTTGTTAAGGAAAAACTTCCTTAAAAAGTATTGACATCACTGGGAAAATAAGTATAATGTATCTTGCTGCCTGTTTATTATTACTAAACTTTTAGCTTATATTTACAGTCAGTTAGTATAAGTAAACTTTCAGCTTAACATAATAAAAAGGAGGAGCACATGGATATCGGTACAAAATTAAAGGAACTGCGTGTGTTAAAGGGGCTGACTCAGGAAGAGCTGGCTGACCGTGCAGAACTGTCAAAGGGATTCATATCCCAGCTGGAAAGGGATTTAACATCTCCCTCCATTGCGACTCTTATGGATATATTACAATGTCTGGGAACCTCCATCGGTGAATTTTTTAATGAAACCCCGGAGGAGCAGATCGTATTCGGCAAAGGGGATTACTTTGCCAAATACGAAAGGGAACTGAAACACGAGATCCGCTGGATCATTCCCAATGCCCAGAAAAACATGATGGAACCCATTCTTCTTACCCTGGAAGCCGGCGGCGAAACCTACCCGGACAACCCTCACGAGGGAGAGGAATTCGGCTATGTGATGCAGGGCAGTGTATCCATTCATATTGGAAATAAAACATATAAAGCCAAAAAGGGGGAATCCTTTTACTTTATATCAGATAAAAAACATCATTTAAGCAGCAAGGCCGGCGCGACCCTTATCTGGGTGAGTTCACCGCCAAGCTTTTGACAGGAGGATAAAAGGTCATGGGTCAGCCATTAATTGATTTACGCAATATTACAAAAAGTTTCGACGGTACCATGGTACTGGACGATTTAAACCTTTCCGTGAAGGAAAACACATTTGTCACTTTATTAGGACCCAGCGGCTGCGGCAAAACTACAACCCTGAGAATCATCGGAGGCTTTGAACGGCCGGGAAAAGGACAAGTGATCTTTGACGGTCAGGATATTACAAACCTTCCGCCAAACAAAAGACAGCTTAATACCGTATTTCAGAAATACGCTTTATTTGCACATATGTCCATTGCAGAGAACATTGCATTCGGCCTTAAAATAAAAAACAAACCAAAAACCTACATTCAGGATAAAATCAAATACGCCTTAAAGCTTGTAAACTTAGACGGCTTTGAAAACCGCAGTGTCAGCTCCTTAAGCGGCGGCCAGCAGCAGAGGATCGCCATTGCCAGAGCCATCGTTAATGAGCCAAGAGTACTCCTTCTTGATGAGCCTTTGGGAGCCCTTGATTTAAAGCTGAGACAGGACATGCAGTATGAGCTGATCCGTCTGAAAAATGAACTTGGCATCACCTTTATCTACGTGACCCATGACCAGGAAGAAGCCCTCACCATGTCAGATACCATCGTTGTTATGAACCAGGGATATATCCAGCAGATGGGCTCCCCGGAAAACATCTACAATGAGCCTGAAAATGCATTTGTGGCTGACTTTATTGGCGAGAGCAACATCGTTCCCGGCACTATGCTTCGGGATGAGCTGGTAAGCATCTTTGGCGCTATGTTTGCCTGTGTGGACAAGGGCTTTGGTGTGAACAAACCGGTAGACGTTGTTATCCGTCCGGAAGACATCGACCTGGTTACACCAGATCAGGGAAGTATCTCCGGAGTTGTAACTCATCTTATCTTTAAAGGCGTTCATTACGAGATGGAGGTAACTACTCCAGACGGCTTTGAATGGCTGGTACACAGCACTGATATGTTCCCGGTAGGCCAGAATGTAGGCATTCATGTGGACCCATTTGATATCCAGATCATGAATAAGCCTGCTTCAGAAGATGAGGAGGCGGTTGGAATCAATGAATAAGAAAGTATTATCCGGCCCCTATCTCATGTGGATGATCGGCTTTATCATCATTCCTCTGGTATTAATCGTAATTTACGGATTGACGGACCGGTCCGGCAGCTTTACATTAGCGAATGTGATTTCCATCGGCACCGAGGAACATGCCAAGGCATTATGGCTCTCTCTTTTACTGTCCTTTATCAGCACGGTCCTTTGCCTGATTTTAGCCTATCCTCTTGCCATGATTCTTCGTTCCAGAGGAATCGGACAGGGAAGCTTTATTGTTTTTATCTTTATTCTGCCTATGTGGATGAACTTTCTTTTACGCACCCTGGCATGGCAGACTCTTTTAGAGAGGAACGGAGTTATTAACGGTATCTTATCCACACTCCATCTTCCCGGACAGAGCCTTATCAACACTCCTGGAGCCATTATCCTTGGTATGGTGTATAACTTCCTGCCATTTATGGTTCTTCCTATTTATAATGTACTGATGAAAATTGATGACAATGTAATCAATGCAGCCAGGGACTTAGGCGCCAACTCCTTTCAGGTGCTCATTCGTATCCTTCTTCCTTTAAGCATACCCGGCATTGTCAGCGGTATCACTATGGTCTTTGTTCCGGCCCTTACCACCTTTGTTATCTCAAACTTGCTTGGAGGAAGTAAGATTCTCTTAATCGGTAATGTCATTGAACAGGAATTTACAAAGGGCAGCAACTGGAATTTAGGCTCCGGCCTTTCCTTAGTCCTTATGATTTTCATCCTGATCAGCATGGCGCTTATTGCCAAATATGATAAGAACGGGGAGGGAACCGCATTTTGATAAGCAGAAAAACAGGATTTATCAAACGAATCATTCAGGACTTTTATCTGGTGATCATTCTGGTGTTCCTTTACGCACCCATTGCCACCATGGGAGTCTTATCCTTTAACAGTTCCAAATCAAGGACCCAATGGGGCGGCTTTACCATGAACTGGTACACGGAGCTCTTTTCCAGTGCCACCATTATGAATGCTCTTTACAATACGCTTTTAATCGCATTTTTATCTTCTCTGATTGCGGTTATTATCGGTACGGCAGCAGCCATTGCCATCAACAGCATGGACCGGGTGCCAAGATCTCTTCTTATGGGAATCACCAATATTCCCATGTTGAATGCGGATATTGTTACAGGAATTTCTCTGATGCTTGCATTTATCGCCTTTGGAATCTCCCTGGGCTTTAACACCATTTTGATTGCACATATTACCTTTAACATTCCGTATGTCATATTAAGCGTCATGCCGAAGTTAAAGCAGACCGATAAAAGTACCTATGAAGCCGCCATGGATTTAGGCGCAACGTCTGTTAGGGCGTTCTTTAAGGTAGTATTTCCGGATATTCTTCCGGGAGTGCTTTCCGGTTTTCTTCTGGCATTTACCATGTCACTTGACGATTTCATTATCACTCATTTTACAAGAGGAGCCGGAATCAATACTCTATCCACTCTGATTTACAGTGAGGTGCGCCGAGGCATTAAGCCTTCCATGTACGCACTTTCAACCATTATCTTTATCACGGTGCTGGTGCTTTTACTCATCACCAATTTTGCACCCAAGAGAAAAAAATAGGAGAATATGCTCATGAAAAAAAGTTTAGTAAAGGTGCTTACCTTTGGCGCCCTTTCCCTCTTATCCATTGCACTGCTCAGTGGCTGCGGAAAAAAAGAAGCAAAGGCCGGCGGTGCTGGTGAGGTTTATGTATACAACTGGGGCGAATACATTGATGAATCCGTGATCAAACAATTTGAGGATGAAACCGGCATTAAGGTAGTCTATGATTTATTTGAGACCAACGAAGAGATGTATCCGGTCATTGAGGCTGGTGCAGTGAAATACGATGCCGTATGCCCTTCTGATTACATGATCCAGAAGATGAGAGAAAACAATCTTCTTGCTGAAATTAATCCGGACAACGTTCCAAACTTAAAGGAAATCGATCCTAAGTACATGGAAATGTCCAAAAGCTTTGACCCGGAAAATAAATACTCCGTTCCTTACAACTGGGGAACCGTAGGAATCCTTTATAACACAAAGATGATAGACCCAAAGGATGCACCGAAGAAATGGTCTGATCTTTGGGATGAGAAATACAAAGATAATATCCTGATGCAGGACAGCGTCCGCGATGCCTTTATGGTGGCTTTGAAATCTCTCGGCTACTCCATGAATACCACCAACGAAGCGGAAATCAAGGAAGCCAAGGAGCTTCTCATTAAGCAGAAGCCTCTGGTTCAGGCTTATGTCATTGACCAGGTCAGAGATAAGATGATTGGCGGAGAGGCTGCCATCGGAGTGATCTACTCTGGCGAAATGCTTTATATCCAGAATGAAGTTAAGGATTTAAACCTGGATTACTCCCTGGAATATGTGATCCCGGAAGAAGGAACCAACCTATGGCTGGATTCCTGGGTTATTCCTGCCAATGCACCTAATAAGGAAAATGCAGAGAAATGGATCAATTTCTTATGCCGTCCTGACATCGCTAAGAAGAACTTTGAATATATTACCTATCCGACTCCAAACAAAGGAGCTTTCGATCTTCTTGATCCGGAGATTAAAGATAACAAGGCGCTGTTCCCTGGGGATGATTTGTTAAAGAACAGTGAGGTTTATCAGTATCTTGGAGATGAGGTTGATTCTCTTTATAACGAGGCCTGGAAAGAAGTAAAATCAAATTAATCATTGCAATAGAAAAAGCGGAAGTTCTGGATTTTAAAATCCTGGCTTCCGCTTTTTTAATGTTTACTCTAATTTTTAATATTAATAGTTAGTTATTAATACCTCAACCGTAACCGCATTCCGCTCTTTAAACTGGTAATTGCAGTTGGAATAAGTCTTGTCAATATAATGTATCTTGTACTTTTTACTCCACTCAATCAAAAGCTCATTGGACATGCCTTTATGATACAGCACATTGGATAAGGCAAACCGGGTTCCCATGGAATCCAGCTTATCTAAAAGCCCTAACAATTCCTTTTCTTCCTTTTCCTTCCAGTCCTTAAACCCACGGTTTCCATCATTGTAGTTTCCCGTGGATATGAGATAAGGGGGATCACAGTAGACCAGATCTTCCTTTCCAAGAAAGGAATAGTCAAGCTCCATAAAATCCCGGTTGGAAAACTCTATGTTCTTTTCCTGCAGTGCCTGGCAGAACTGGGTCAGATTCTTTTCTATGTTTTTGTTAAATGAGCTTCGGTTTCTCCCGAAGGGAGAGTTGAATTCATGACTGTTATTAAAGCGTATCTGATGATTAAAGGCGTAGCAGGTGAGCACGAACAGCATCACCAGATCCTTACTTTTATTATACTCTGACCGAAGGGCATAATAGCCTTCCTTATTCTGCTGAGTCAACTGATACGTGTCAATGATGCTCTGGATTTCCTTCAAAAGCTCATGGATTTCTGTTGTTTGAAACAGCTGGAACAATTCAATTAAATAAGTAATCTGATCGTTACAGATGATCCGTTCTGCCTTTGCATTGATTCCCACATTAAAGCCTCCTGCAAACACATCCACAAAGGTCCTTATCCTTTTTGGAAATGTCTGAAAGACCGGCTCTAAGATCTTATACTTTCCCCCTGTATAGTTAAGAGGACTTTTTATGTACATGGTGGCACCTGCTTTTCAATATAGAACAACAGCTCCTTAAGCCTTTCTGTCTCTTTCACCTTACGGCTTTTATATCTTCGATAAGGAATCTCATACACATGAAAGGTTTCCGGCTTCCCGTGGGCCTTCATGGCCGTTTCGATCTCCTCCACTGTCATAAGCCCATCGGTACTGTAGCTTAAGATGATATGGGAAAAACGGGCATTGGCAATCAGCTCCTCAAAAGCGGGAACTACCTTATTTCTCATGCAGAATTCCGACTTCTGGCCTTCATCTGCTCTCTGACCAGTGACTCCCTTTACCTCAGGATAATCGTATCTGGCAGCCGTCTCAAGCACATGGTAATTGGAGAGATACTGTCTCGCATTATAAGGCGGATCGATGTAGAGGATATCCCCTTCAATCTCTTTTAAAAGCTCTGCCCCGTTCTTATTATAGCTTCGGTTCTCTTTCCCGTTGCTGTTCACAGAAAGGCGGTAGAGCTCGTACCGTTTGTAGCTGCGCCTCTCCCAGGACTTATGAAAGGCTCCATAGGTTCCTGAGGTGTTGGACACAAAGGGGATTCCCTCTACAATACAGGCTACCAGGTAGTAGTACTCATGATCATTTAACAGGCCGGCAGCCTTCCAGTCCTCAACCGTGCATCTGGCAAAGTCGATACGGAGGGCATTCTCGTCGTTTAAATACATGCGCCCTCCCACCGGGGCATAGGTATTTTGAAAAAACCTCCGTTCGGTTGGAAGCTCTTCTAAATCCTTCTTTTCTCTTTCATTTAAATAAACCACCGGATCCTCAATGCCTAACACTTCGTTCAGAAGGGTAAATTCAGGCATCGTGTCATTCTCAACGGTGGCACGCTGCAGTACATATGAAAAATACAACAGGTCATTGGAGCTGACCTGATACCACTGTTTAAAATATCTGGCTACCGCAGCAGTGCCGGAAAATATATCACAAAAGCTTTTTGCTTCTGGAGCCCGATCGTCAATGACCTGTTTGATCTGGTCCAGCAGCAGTGTCTTGCTTCCAATAAATCTCATTCTTTTCTTGCTCCCATTCCTTTTAACCTGCATATCATTATAAAGGAAAACCGGAAAAAACACAAGGAAAGATAAGGAGCTAAATGACTCCCTTTTTACTGCAATTTTTTTCTTTACGGGTCCGTTTGAAGCAGTACATTTTTTCATCTGCCATTTTTAAAATGGTTTCTGAAAGAATGTCAGGGCTGTTTCCAACATACACCACGCCATAGCTGATGGACATGGGATATTCCTTCTTTCCTTCGGACACCCTCTGATCAATGGCTTTCAGTTTTTCCAGCGCTTCCCTCTCGCCGCAGTTATTGTATACCACCACAAACTCATCACCGCCAAACCGGCAGGTGTAATCCTCCTCACCGGCGGACTTTTTAAGCTCCTCTGATACCAGCTTGATATATTCATCCCCATTTAAATGGCCGAATTGGTCGTTGATCTGCTTTAAATCATCAAGATCAATCATGCAAATGGAGAAAGGAGCTCCTGTTTCTATATAAGACTCAATGGTATGAAGGCAGTTTCTACGGTTATTCAGTCCAGTGAGCTCGTCTTTATAAGCCATGACTTCCAAAAACGCTTCATTTTCTTTTTGATAGGTAATATCTGTTATGAGATGAACCACTGCTTTTCTATCCTCCCAAAGCAAAGAATATGCTTTTACCTGAAATATTTGGTCATGGGAACATGTAAATTCATACCTCTGCTCCAGTTCTTCCCCCTGGCAGGACTGAAGCCTGGTCAACAGCGGAAAATCCTTTCCAAAAATTGTTGTATTGTTGGAAGAATCATAAAACCGCTTTTTCGCCAGTTCATTGGTATAGAGTATCTCCCCGGTTTCTTCGTCAGTAACCACCACCCACTCCTTTAAGCTGTTCATAATGGACACCAAAAGGGTATTGAACTTTCTTTCCTTCTCCGCCTGTTCCCTTAATTTATTTTCTCTTTGTTCCAGCTGAACTACCATTTCATTAAATACTTCTGATAAGTCCCCCATGAAATTAAGCCGCTGTTTATAATCTCCATGTATCACCTGTCTGGTCTGCCAGACCATATGCATTAAGGACGCATGAAGTTTTTTAAGCTCTCCTGCCATATAATTATCCTGGCCAGGAGGTTTTGCAAGAAGATTTCCTTCTGCCAGATTTTTTAGAAATAGATTGGCCTCCATTAGACAGAGAGAAAGCTTTTTTAATGCTTCCTGAAGGTCCTTTCCTACCTGGTCCATTCCTTCTATCTCTCCGTCAACCGGCTTATTTTCCATCATGTTACGGATCTGCTCCAAAAGAATTATTTCATCTTTTTCCGTCATTCTTTCACCTTCGCTCAAAGATTGACCCTTGCCTGGAACCGGCATACGCAAGAACCTCTGGTCCAGCTGTCAATCTTTGTGACCACGTATTCCTTTCCTTTGTATGCACTTAAAATGCCGGAAAGAAATCCCTTGTCATACTTACAATGAGTCTCACCCGTAAAGGACCGTCTGGAGCAGTCGACGTCCTCTTCCCTGGTAAGAATTTCATCCTCTGTTCTATCATCCAATGTTTCTACCTTTAAGATACTGATCTTATGTACTCTTAAAAGCTCCTGCAGAGTTTTAAAGAACTCTTTGAAAGGAAGGTCCTGACTGATTAAATGCGATGCATAAGCCTTTCCAACCGATTTGCCAGCGTTACAAAATAGAATTTTTGCCGCTTTTTCTCCGTACCGGTGTGATAATTCCGCTTTTATGGTATACTCATACAGCCGATATACCATTACAGACATTTCTTCTCCAAGATGCTTCCGTCCTTCTGCTATATTTCCTATCGTATCCCAGGAGATTAAAGTCTCCTCTCCTGAATGAAAGATATCAAACACAGGCATTGCCCCCTTCCGATACATTCTACTCTGTCTGCAAACCCTTTTGCATGGAACATAAAAGAAACCTGCGGAGACAAACTCGATACGTATGTGATATATGATTAATATATTCATAAGCCTTCTCATTTTGTGTGAGGGTAAGTATTTCCTGCCTGTCCGTTTTTTTTATTTCTTCCTGATAAAAAGGTGTACCTTTTTG
>NZ_JHWJ01000015.1 GCF_000687555.1 [Clostridium] aerotolerans DSM 5434
GGAAAAGTCTATATTGAACACTAGGAAAAAGACAGACTATATTTAATTGTAGGAGTGTTATCTATGGAATCTTGGATATGAAAATACGGAATGAAGATGCTAGAATTACAAGATTAATAGTTTATATTATTAGACACTGAAATAATAGAATCTATAATACAGAGGAATTGGATCGTAATCTTCTATATTATATATATTTACTTAATGGCAATGGCAATGGCAATGGCAATGGCAATGGCAATGGCAATGGCAATGGCAATGGCAATGGCAATGGCAATGGCAATGGCAATGGCAATGGCAATGATATTATAAGGTACAGACCCGAAATAGGTAAAGATATAATTTTTGAATGCGTATCTTAATTATCCATCTTTATTATAAACATATATAATACTGTGCTGAACCTTGTTTCCTTAATCTAATAATAACGAAACAGTTATGATTAAAATAATTAACCTATGTTCTAACTAATAGACTTTATGGCCTTTAGAGAGTAAGCTAATGATTGTTCGATTAAAATATGGATTGCATCTGTAGAGCGAAAGAATACCATAGACTATGTTGTTGTTAACAGGAATAGATTACCTTCTGTTGAGATTTGTTAAAAATTCATTGACTGTAAAACAGATATAGGAATAAAGAAGATTAAAAAGCGGGTATTATCAGGAGTATATAGGTGATGTTTTAAGTCATAGTTATAATAGAAAGACCCTGAAATGTTTTTTATGGCATTCCAGGGCCTTTTATGATTTATAGTAATCCGCTCGTGGAATTCTGAGTATTATCCTGATTTCCTAAGCTGTGGGATGACATCTGCATACGCATCTTCATCAACTCTATTAGATAGAGGTAGTTCGTTTTATTAGCCAGCAGTGAATTTCCATCTGATTCAGAAGCTTGTCCAGTGAGAGACGTCAGAGTCTGAAACAGTTCATTGATTCCTGTCATTCCCTGAGAGGAATAGGAATTATAATTGGAAGATGTTTGATTCACGTAATTATCTGAGGATTTTGAGTTGCTGGAAAAGTATAAGGAACCGGTCTTTAATGAATCATCGTTACCCATAAAACCTATTACCTTTTTCACGTACTCCTGAGTTTCTTTGAAAGGCGGTATCCCTCCGTATTTCTTTACATTATTACCGCCGGCATTGTAAGCTGCTAAAGTTAGTTCTACGTTACCGTTGAACCGCTCCAGATGTTCTTTTAAATATTTGGCTCCACCCATGATGTTGCTTTTGGCATCATATGGATCCGATACTCCTAAGGATCTTGCTGTTGCGGGCATCAACTGCATGATACCTGCTGCTCCCTTTTTTGAAGTTGCGGAGGGGTTGAAATTAGATTCCACCTTGGCAACTGCCTTTAAAAGCTTTTCAGGCACTCCATATTTGTTAGCGGCTTCTTTAAAGATCTCCTCAAGATTCTGAGGGGCGTTTACAATTGATTTCAGTACATTTTTAAATTCATTTCCGGATTTGGATGCTGTATTGTTTGTACGTCCTACCCCTGCTCCTGTAAGGGCAGACAGTTTTAGCTGGTCGATTGTTGCCAAAATATATTCCTCCCGCCTTTTAAGGCAATTATGAAATCCATTTTCCAGAAGCATCTACCCAGTATTGTCCTATATTCGTGTGGTATGCCATACTTCCATCTATATGAAAATAATACCAGACTTTCGGTTGAATTTCTACCCAGCCTGTCATCATCTCTCCACCCTGGGTATTTAGATAATACCATTTACCATCAATCTGCTGCCAGCCAGTCATTAGTTTGCCATCAGCAGGGTTTAAATAATACCACCTTTGTCCTGACTGCAACCAACCGGTTTGACGAGTTCCATTCCCATCGAAATAATACCAGTCGTTTAAAATCTGCTTCCAGCTGTTTCTTGGTACACCGCCATCTTCCTGCTTATAAGTATTTCCCTTCCACGCTCCGGTGGTATCTCCTTCATACTCCATGATAGTATCGTCAGAAGTTACATAATCTCCTTCTTTCATATACTTTCGATCATCGGCAGTAAATCCGATTGCACGAACTTCATAGTAATAAACTGCGTTCTTGTCCATAAGTTCAGAAAGATCTGCTATGTTTGTCTGGACGGAAATACGTTTTTTTAGCTTATCGTCTGCATAAAGCGCTACCTGATAACCGGTGGCGAATTCAACTTTTTTCCATACAGCTTTCGTCTTCTTGCTGTCGCTCCAGCCAGCTTTAGCGGTTTTTCCTAATTTCACTACTGGTACATAATCAACTTTAACCTCAAGAGTATTATTATCCAAAGCTTTGGCTGAAACAAATTTGGCTCCGGTCACTTTTAGCTCAGAACGGTTATAGGATTCTGCAAAAATCATAGTATCTGAAGTCAAAATCACACTGACTCTCTCATTGGAAGCCGCTTTCCATTTACTGATATCCCTCTTCCATAGAGTATCCTGAATGGTAACTCCTGAGGTTGTGGTTGTAATCTCAGGCATGAGAATTTCTTCATCGCCGAATTGGCTCTTAAAGGTCAGATTTAGGCTGCGGATTACAATGGATTCAGCAGCTTGAACCTTTAGAGGGGGCAGAATGATCATCATAACAGCCAGTAGGGATAATAATATAAAATATGGTTTCATTCCTTCTTTTCTTATCATTGTTCCCATACTCCCTCCTCATTGATCAGATATCCGTCCACTGTGGTTTTCACTGCCATGCTTCCATCCTGGTTAAAGTAGCGCCAATAACCATCCACTTTTTGCCAGCCGGTAGCCATTACTCCATCTTCTCCTGTATAATAAGTCTTTTCTTCCCGTGTAAAAAGACCTTTCATCATAACACCTTCAAGATTTGCAGGTATGGCATTTAAATAATACCATCTTCCGGCCTGATTGATCCAGCCTTTCTGCATCGCTCCCTGATTGCTGAAGAAATAGGTATAGCCATCGATTACCTGCCAATTGACAGCAGCGGCTCCCTGAGGTCCCTCATGGCCGTTATCAGGATAGAAATAGTACCAGACATTATTAATCTTCTGCCAGCCAGTCAACATGGCTCCATTGGCATCTAAATAATAAATATCGGAATCTAAGATAAACCAGCCGGTTACCATCTTACCATTCTGGTCAAAACGGTACCATACATTATCAAGTGCCATCCAGGAATTGACCTGAAGAGTGCTGTCTTTATGGCGGTAAAACCAGACACCTGACTGTTGTTCCCAGCCGCTTTTCGGCTCAGTGCTTGCTGTACCATCTGTTTTACGGTCAGCTTCCTTGCCTGTTCCATCAGACACATCCCGGTCTCTGATGACAAGCTCATCGGATTCTACCCAGTTACTTTTTTTGCCGTTCTTTAATTCATCCTGCTTAAACGGTATGGAACGGATTTTATAGGAATAGGTTCCTTCTTCTGTCATGTAAGGATAAAAATTATAGGTAGTCGCAGTTACCTGCTCCTTTTTATATATAATTTTCTTTCCTTGATAGAGCCATACTTCGTAGGCACCGGAAGTATTATCTCCCTTGGACCAGACTGCCAAACCGAGTCTTGTGTCCTTCCAGCCCACATCTTCAGGTTCTGCATAAAGTCCTTTGATTGCTTTGGCACGCAGTGTAACGACTAAATCGCTTCCCTGGCGCTTTGCACTGACATAGGAACCTCCATTTACTTTGATTTTGGTGGCTTCATAGGATGATTTAAAGTAAGCATCGGACTCATTCGATGGGGTCAGAGTAACATTCATCTTGGGTTCCTCCCCAATCGTCATATCTTTTGAGGTGGATGTTACCCACGCTGCCTCTGTCACCTTATACTCCTTGCTTCCAGCTGTTACATAGCAGTCTGCACTTGTCTTATCAATCTGTATATCCGGCAGGCGGTCCCCTGCCTCAATATTAAGACCTACTTTAATGCTGACTGAATTAATCGCATCCGTCGCCATTACTTTTTCTGGTATCAAGCACAAACAAAAGGCCGTCAATATCACCATGGCCATTGTCCGCTTCTTCATCTAATCACTCCTTTTCTTTGCTGACTTAATAAATTACAGTATATAATTCCTATCGTCATGTTTGGTATGGAACATAAGCCGTCAACGGATATTACTGCTTTTTCAGCCGCTCAGAGAGAGTGAATTTTTTAATCATAGATTCCTGATGAGGAGTCATTTCCAGAAATTGAGCACCATAGCGATAGCCTATATTCTCCTCCATTTCTGAAACATCTTTCTTCCATACTACATAGCCTTTTAGACGGACGCAGCCGTAATTGGTGTTGATCAGGAAAGAAAAAGGCTGGTTTTCCATAAGGTTTTCTTTTGACTCAAAGCCTACGCCCCCAACACTGATATCTTTTATCTCTGCCTGGATATGTAAAAGAGTGCCGCTGTCTCCTGATGTTTCTATGGTTACAGGCTGCTCTATTCTGACCTTCAATGCCTGTCGCCTTTCATTTTCGCTGACCATTTTCACTACCTTGCAGGTGGCACGATAAGCAGGCTGATCCGGTAGCTTTGTCATTCCTGAAATCCTGCATTTGCAGGTCACAAGGCCCTGTTTGCCATCATAAAATTCGATCATGGTCTCACCACTGATGTTCCATATATCATTTTCATCTATGACCAGCTCCATGACCTCCTTGTCACCATTCATGACTTCTACTTGCGCAAGCAATGAGCCTGCAAATGAATAGATGCAGGCTTTTTTACATTCCATAAACATAATTTTATTCCTCCGTCTCAGGTGATTCAATTTCGTCAGTGTTTGAATCATCGGAGTTTTCTGTCAACAATTTTTCCTTGATGTCTGGTACATAGTCTAAAAAATATAAATAAATATCTACAATTGCCTGGTATAGCTCTTCCGGAACTTTAGCTCCCAACTCTAGCTGAGTCAGAATCGTCGCAAGGGAATTATCCTCATACACCGGGACACCGCTTTCGTTGGCGGTCTCGATGATTCGTTCTGCCATATAACCCATTCCGGAAGCAACGATGACAGGGGCAGCATTTTTATTTTCATCGTATTTAATCGCAACTGCTTTTTTGTTTAATGTGTTTTTAAATTCTGACATCGACTGAATTCTTCCTTTCCTGTATTTTAGGAAATACCTCCACAGGAGAATTGGGACCTCCGCCTGCCTGGAGATACAGGTTATCAATCCGTAAATGGTGCTGCTCGAGTATGGCCTTCATCCCTTTTTGAATCGCCCCCTCTGATCTTTGCATCCGTTCCGGATAATATAGCTGGAGAGAGGATGCGTCTCCTCCATAGACCAGCAGCAATTTAAACTGGCCCAGCTCACGGATATCAAATTTCACGAAAATTCTGGATACTCGATTTATGCCTGCTTGTGTGCTGCTGCCTTGTTCATCTGGATCAATCCACATTTCTGTGAATAGCTTCTTGCCATTGATGTTAAATGGAAAGGCTAGATGTATGAGGGGCATATATACACTTTCATTGAGTATCATGGAGTTCATCATGTTTAAAAAGGTCTGTTTATTTTCAAGTCCGGTTCCTCCGCTTACCCCTGTGCGCAGAAAATCCAGAAACTTTTCGGACCACTCATTTTTACCTGCCGCCTGATCCATATCCACCTGATCGAGAAGGCTGCTGAACTGGTCCATGGTCACGGTACCAAAATATTTGCGGAAGCCCTGATATCCCGTCAGCCTTTGAAATGCCTGTAAGACCTCTTCCCTGTTTCCGTTTTCATATCTGGAAATCAGTACAGTCAGCATGGAAATCTTATCTCTTATGGTACCCATATCATGGTTGGCAGAGATATATCGCCCAAGGAACGGCATAATCTTATCTTTCAGAAGAGCACTGTTTTTTGAGGTATCTCCTTCCTGCGCCAACATATCCAGTTCTTTTAACATCTCCTGGATCTGTTCTCTGGTCTGCTTATAAACATAACTTTCCATCTCCCTTAATGTACGGAAAATGTCACCAAGAATATGCTTTCCAGATGACATGTCATTAAATTTCCGAATAAAATTAAGGACGTCTGATTTTAAATCCACAGAATTTGTATCAGCCATTACCATTCTAAGCTGATCGAATAATCCACCGCTGAATTTCACATTGGATTCTGCCTGCTCTTTTAAGAACGGCAGAATGTCTTCCTCGTTCATCTGGGCAGCTTTAAAAAATGCAGCAATCCGCTCTGCAGCTTCCTGCCCCATTACTCCTCCGGTAAGCATCTCCTCTCCCTGGAAAAATATGTCCGTAAAAATCTTAGAAAGATCCGGAATATTTCGAACCATGTTGAGAAATGAACCAAAATTGGATCTGTATTGAAATGCCAGCTGCTGCTCTCCATTTCCTCCGGCATTGGTCCTGTTGTCTCCCCTTGTCACTCTGGAGGGATCCACTGGGTTCTGTATCTGGGGTCCCTGACCTGCCTGGGGATTGTTTTTAATGGTTGAATTATCGTAACCTGATAGCGGTGTTGTTACTTTTAAAACATCTGCCATATTATGCCTCCATCTATGTGGTAAATCATACATTTTTTTCCAAACGTTCTTCTATTTGCTATTATTTTTTAAACAACCATACCGATAAATAGATATATACTAATTAGACAAGGCGGTGTAAATATTATGGATAACGGCATGGATAATATGCTTGATATGTATCTCTTTGAAACCAATTCCCTTCTGGAGCAATTGGATGAACTCCTGATAGAAGCCGAAAAAGCAGGAGATTTTACGGTGGACGATGTAAACGAAATCTTTCGTATCATGCACACCGTCAAGGGTTCCTCTGCTATGATGGAGTTTTCTTCCCTGATGCAGATTGCCCATCACATTGAAGATTTATTCTTCTTTATTCGTGAGAATGGTTTGGATTCTCTTGACATTTCCCACAAGAGCACCCTTTTTGATTTAATGTTCCGTTCTACCGATATGCTTAGAGCAGAGGTTTCAAAGGTAGAAAACAATGAACCACTTAGTGATAATGTCGACAATCTAACTCAGGAAATTAATAGCTTCCTGAAAAAAATCAGTAAGGATAACACACAAAAGGATGCCGAAGCTAAAAGCGAGAAAGCTCCTGAGCAAAAAAAGCCCGAAGAGCCAAAAAAGGTCTCCGCCCCTGCTGTCCAGGCCGCTAATTTAGACGAAATCCGGATGGATCTGGCTGAATGTCCAGATGACAATGCTGCTTTCTTCCTCCGCCTCTTTTTTGATGAAGGCTGTGGAATGGAAAACTTAAGAGCATTTATGCTTATAAGTGCACTGAAGGAATCCGGACTAGAATTTAACTATTATCCGTCTGATATCGAAACAAACAGTCAGACCTGCGCAACCATTATTGAGAAAGGTTTCTTTTTGACCTTTGAATCTAAAAATGATGCAGAATCTGCCATTACCCAGGTAAGTAATTTAAATAATATCCGCTCTTATGAACTGATAGAAAATGTTCGTGTTAAAAATGCCGCCGCTGATGAAGCTCAGGCACCAGCTGCCACTGCTCCTGCCGTACGGGAAAGTGCTGCTGCAAGCGCTCCTGCTGCTGCTTCCGGACATCAGACACCAAATAAGCAGAATTTAATCAGTGTAAATCTGGCTAAGCTTGACAATCTTGTTGCAATTGTTGGTGAAATCGTTATCACAGAATCTATGGTGACCTCATCTCCTGACATTCAGAATTTAAAAAACATGGATAACTTTTTAAAGGCAACCAGACAGCTTCGCAAGCTCACAGATGATCTTCAGGATATCGTTATGTCCCTGCGCATGGTACCGGTATCCGGTGTATTCCAGAAGATGAACCGAATTGTCAGAGATATGAAGCAAAAGCTGAAAAAGGACGTTCGCCTTACAATCGTTGGCGAGAATACCGAAGTTGATAAGTCCATAGTAGACAGCATCGGCGACCCTATTATGCATATCGTTCGTAACTCCATGGACCATGGAATTGAAGAAACCGCAGAGGAACGTATTAAAGCTGGTAAGAATCCTCAGGGAGAGATTATTCTTTCCGCCAGTCATACTACCAACGAAGTTATTATTTCTATTAAAGATGATGGTCACGGAGTAGACCCTGCCGGCGTTCTTGCAAAGGCCAAAAAGAATGGCATTCTTACAAAGCCGGAAAACGAATACACTGAAAAGGAAATCCTTGCTCTTCTTCTCGCACCTGGTTTCTCTACCAACGAAGTGGTAACGGAATATTCCGGCCGTGGTGTTGGTATGGACGTTGTTAAGAAGAATGTAGAGGCAGTAGGCGGTACCGTTACTGTTACAAGTGAATTAGGAAAAGGAATGTGTACGACTTTAAAGATTCCTCTTACCATGGCAATTGTAGATGGTATGGAAATCGCTGTAGGCAAATCTGTATTTACCATTCCGATTGCTAACATCCGTCAGTCCTTTAAGGTTAAGAACGAAGACGTTATTTACGATACTGAGGGGAACGAGATCATCAAATGTATGAATCAGTTCTATCCAATTATTCGTATACATACCCTCTATAATATTAATACAGAAATCACGAATATTGAAGATGGAATCCTTGTTTGGGTAGAATCCGGTGACAAGTCCTATTGCCTGTTTGTTGATGATCTGCTTGGAGAACAGCAGGTAGTTGTAAAACCGCTTCCAGTTTATTTAAATAGCTTTAACATTAAAAATTCAGGAATCTGCGGCTGTACTATCCTGGGTGATGGTAATATCAGCATCATTTTAGACGTTTTAAATCTGTATGCTGCAGCACACAATCAATACTAATTGGAATTGGAGGAATACAAATGTCAGCAGAGAATACTCAAACTACTATGTCTGGCTCTGAAGCCACGGAGCGGTACCTTACGTTCCGCACAGATAACCTGATTTTTGGAGTAAGCACAAACTATATTATAGAGATCATCACGAACCATGCAATTACCACCATGCCGATGATGCCTAATTATGTAAAGGGAATCATCAACTTAAGAGGACAGATCGTTCCTATTATTGATATCCGCTTAAGACTTGGAAAATCTGAGATTGAATATACCAACACCACCTGCGTGATCGTATTAAATGTAGATTCTGTCTTTATCGGAATCATTGTTGACGCAGTCGAGCAGGTTCTGGACATTGATTATTCTCAGATTTCCTCTGTTCCTGCTAACAACCGGGAAGAACTGGTAAGTGGTATGATATCCATGCCAGACAACAATGTTGTTCTGCTTATGGATTGTGTAACTTTAGTTAATAACTCATAAAGGACGGCCTTTCAATGTTAACACTTTCACAGCAAGACTTCACACGGCTGGTTCAGTTCGTGAAAAAAAACTATGGAATTGACTTGTCAAAAAAGATGCAGCTGATTATGGGACGGCTATCAAATACAATCATTACTATGGGCTATTCTTCTTTTACAGAATACATAGACCACGTAACCTCTTCTAAGAATCCAGCTGATCTGGAAGTAATGCTGAATAAGCTTACAACAAATTATACTTATTTTATGAGGGAGGAAGCTCATTTTAATTTCTTTCGGGATACCATTCTTCCTTACCTCTTAAGTACAAAAAAGAATAAAGTTCTAAGCATATGGAGTGCTGGCTGCTCTTCTGGAGAAGAGCCTTATACAATATCAATGTTATTAAAAGAATCCCTGGGGGCGCAGGCCGCCCTCTGGGATACCAGGGTTCTTGCTACTGACATATCGCAGAATGCATTAAATGCAGCAAAGCAGGCAGTATACGATGAAGAGTCATTGAAGAACTTATCTCCTTCCTGGAAATCCAAGTATTTTGTAAAAACTGCAGAGCCAGGTATTTATTCCGTTTCTCCTGCGATTAAATCCAATGTTATTTTTCAGACCTTTAACTTAATGGACCCCATTCGGTTTCGTCTGAAATTTGATGTGATTTTTTGCAGAAATGTCATGATCTATTTTGATCAGAATACAAAAGATGGCCTGATTCAGCGTTTTTATGATGCAGCTGCGCCGGGAGGCTATTTACTCATTGGTCATTCTGAGACCATTAATAAAGAAAAGACTCCTTTCAAGTATATAATGCCAGCTACCTATCGAAAAGAATAATCTGTTTAATATAAAATCTATTTACTGCTGCGATGTATCGGTAAATGGATTTTATATTACACAGATTTAAAATTAAATATCAGGAAAATGTAAAACTTACATCAGCCTGGCTGTGTCTATTACCTGCCAAGAATGGAGTAAAATATGAACGAAAAAATCCGTGTTCTTATCGTAGATGACTCCTTGCTGTTTCGCAAGGTGTTGATTGATAATCTTTCCAAAAATCCGAATATTGAAGTCATTGGCTATGCGATTGACGCTTTTGATGCCGAAAAAAAGATTCCTCTCTTAAAACCTGACGTGGTTACCGTAGATGTGGAGATGCCCCGGTTAAATGGAATTGATTTTGTAAAAAAACTGTTGCCAATTTATGCCGTACCAGTGATTTTAGTTTCTTCTCTTAATTTGAATGTATTTGAAGCTCTCTCCGCAGGAGCTGTGGATTTTGTCCGGAAGCCGGATATGACGACTGGAAATTCCTCCAGTACCTTTTTAAACACATTAATGAGTAAAATATTTATTGCCTCCCGGGCTAAGATTAAGGTACCGCAAACAGCACCTGTGGTTCCGAAAAATACATTAAACAGTGGGAGGCCATTTTCATTGAATGCTTATAATACAGTTATAGGAATTGGGGCATCTACTGGCGGAACCGAGGCAACCTTGCAGGTATTAAAAAACCTTCCCGCCGATACTCCGGGGATAGTGGTGACTCAGCATATGCCCGAGGGATTTACAAAAATGTACGCGGACCGTTTAAACCGTCTTTGTCAGATGAATGTAAAAGAGGCTCAGAGCGGAGATATCATAGAAAGAGGACAAGTGCTTATTGCTCCTGGTGATTTACAAATGAAGGTAGTGCGTGTAGGAAGCCGATATTCCGTAAGCTGTTATTCCGGAGAAAAGGTAAGCGGCCACCGCCCTTCTGTAGATGTTCTCTTTCAGTCCATAGCGGATACGGCGGGACCAAATTCTGTTGGAATTATTATGACTGGAATGGGACGCGATGGTGCTGATGGTCTTCTCAGTATGAAGAAAAAAGGTGCATTTACCATAGGGCAGGACGCAGAAAGCTGTGTTGTATACGGAATGCCTATGGTGGCCTATAATATTGGAGCTGTGGTCACTCAGACTTCCTGTGCTAATATTTCCAATGTGTTGCTGAAACATTTATATTCACTTTAGTATAAGAAATTACTGAATCCAAAGTTAATATTTTTTTACTTATGACGATAATATAAATAGAACCTTTGGTATATAAGCTCTTAGAAAGGAGTCGTTAAATGCGTATTTCACCGAACTATTATAGTACGCTATATAATACATCCATGATACGACAAAGTCAGGATACTTCCGCAGTAACCGCTTCGGAATCCTCAAAAAACAAATATGATGAAATCACAATCCGTTCTGCATCACCGGAAGAAATAGACTCGAAGTTCGCTTCTACTCTGAAAAATCTTATGGTAAAAGAGATAAAGCAGCCAGCTTCGGAGGAAAAACTGGATCTTTTAAAGCAGAGAATTGAGAATGGAACTTATCAGGTAGATGCCAATAAGTTAGCCGAGAAGATTCTTCTATACAAAGGAGCCTAATGAATATGAATGAATTTATTACCGTAATCGAAGGTTTGACTGAGTTATTCCAGGAACTGATACAGATTGAACAGACAAAACTGGAAGCAGCCAAAAAGAATCGTATTACTCATGTAGAAGACTGCATGAACAAAGAACAGGCAGCTATCTTAAAGCTGAGAGGTCTTGAACGGAAACGTGAACTCTGCCAGGAAAAGATGGGCTTTGAAGGCTGTACCTTCCAGGAGATTCTATCAAAAACGACTGGAAGTGAACATGATATGTTAAAAAACATGTTCAATACTCTTACCGACCATGTCCGTCTTTTCCAGGATATCAATGACAGTGCACGTACCATGATTGAAGTAAATCTTCACATGATCAATAAAGCTATTAACAATTCCCAAAATGGAACAACACCAGATAATAAACTATGGGGGGGACAAATATGACACGATCAACCTTTGCCGGTTTTACCACTGCCCGCCTGGCTATGGCTGCCAGCCAGAGATCACTTGACGTAACCGGTCAGAATATTGCTAACATTAATACGGTAGGATACACCAAGCAGCAGGTGGATTTAGTCAGCCTGAATTTAAGAGGCGGGGATCTATACAGCAGCAATCCAAGTTCAAAGATTGGATATGGTGTAGAAACCACTAATGTATCTCAGATCCGTGATCCATTTTTGGATGTACAGTATCGAAACCAGGTAGCAAAAGTCGGAACAGCTGACGCACGTCAGGCTGTTTTAGATCAGCTTGGCGATATATTTGATGAGACAGATAAAAATGCTTTAAAGACTGCCCTTAGTGATTTGAGCAGCAGCTTGGACAAGTTGTCTGCCAATGCAAACAGCAGTGAGTTTGACAGTATTGTACGTTCTCGCAGTCAGGTATTAATGAATTATATCCATCAAAAAAGTGCAGATTTAAAGAGCACACGGGAAGAAACCATAAGCGGTCTGGAAAAAACCAGTTTACCAGCTGTAAACAGCTTATTATCTGACATTGGTGAATTAAATGATGCAATCTGGAAAAGCCAGATGCTGGGAAATCCGGCGCTTGAGATGATGGATGAGAGAAATAACAAGCTGGATGAACTTGCCGGCTATATTCCCATCAGCGTATCTTATAAAGAAGTGCAGATATCTGACGGAGCCAAGTATAACTACCCTGTAGTAAAATTAAATGGTTCCAATGGAGTTACATATAATTTAACCGCAGGTTATCATGGAGAAAACTACGCTTCTCTCTCTGTAGAAAGAAATAAAAATTCCCAGGGAGTCGAGGATGGAACCGTATCTATAAATCTGATACCAGCATCTGATTTTCCTTCTTATGCAGATGTTTCAGCATTAAAAACAAACATAACCGATTCTTTAAAAGAAGGAACACTTAAAGGTACGATTGATATGTTAAACAAGTCAGGAGAACTAGATGATCCTGCAAGTGATTACAGAGGAATTGGATACTACGAGAAATCCTTTGACGCTTTTGTTCAGACCTTTGCAAAAACATTTAATGCGCTGAATCAGAATACAGTTCCTTATACAGGAGTTACAAGTGCTCCTTCCAAAGGTTCTGCAGAGCAAATGGTTGGCAATGGCTCAAATCATGCGGAATATGTTTATAATTTTAGCAATGCAAAAGGTAATTTCCTAAAACACGAAATAATTAATGTCAATGGTCAGAACTACACGTTTGGGGATGGAAGCAACGGTACGATTCTTCTTGGAGATACCATAGAGGATAGTCTTAAAAACCTAGCAGATAAATTACCAGAAACAGAATTTAATGTTAATGGCATTAGTCTCGCTGGTAACTGGAGTTATAATGAGAGCAGCAAAAAACTCACATGGACTAGTTCATCTTTCTTATCAGTAAACGAAGTTATAACTTCTAATAGTATTAAAACCACAGCAAATAATGATATTGATAGTTTGGTTTATTCTGCCAACCCTGTGAATGTTAAGAATTTTGACTTATTTAAAACATCTGATGGCAGCAATATTTTTACTGCAGGCAATATTAAAATATCAGATGACTGGATGAATGGCAGTATACATATTATCTCCTCTCATGATTCAAATGCAGGTTCAACAGCTAGCGATAACATTATACTAATGATTAAATCGCTAACAGACAGCCGTGAGTTTAAATATGATTATACGAAAACTGATTTATCAGGAAATACCCATACGGAAACCATTTCTTTTTATAATGGTAACTTCTCCCAGTGCTATTCTAATATGGAGAACATGCAGGGTATCGATAGCTCAGCAAATACCGCTATCCTGAATAATCATATTTCTGTATTATCAGAAACATCTAATAATAAAGATGCTGTTTCTGGTGTATCTCTTGATGAAGAAGGCATTAACCTGATGCAGTTTCAGAGGTCTTATACAGCTGCTGCTCGTTTAATGACTACTCTTGACCAGGCACTGGATGTACTCATTAATAACACTGGTATGGTTGGCCGATAGGAGGAACTGATATGAGAATTACTACTAACGCAATTTTAAGAAATTATAAAAATAATCTTTCTACAACAATAAATTCATTAAATAGCTCAAGAACAAAGGTAATGACTCAGCGCAGCTTTAATTCTGTGGCTGAAAATCCAGGTGCTGCTGCAAGAGCTTCCCAATTACACCGCAAGTATTATGCGAACCAGGATAACTTAAGTATGTTAAACGACGTTCAATCCAGACAGGATGGACAGGAAGATGCCCTGCGACAGATATCTGATATGCTAAAAACCATTAATAAGGATTACGGCATCCAAGCTATGAATGGTACCAATCAAACATTAGAAGTCAGAGAAGGGTATGCTTCAGCTTTAAGAGAATTTCAAAAATCAATGATATTAAGCCTTAATTCTAGTTACGAGGATACGTTTTTATTCGCAGGCTCTGACGGGAAAAATCCGCCTTTTAACTTAGCTGACGACGGAACGCTGACATATCGCGGTATTAATGTAGATGCCGCTATTGGTACTGCAGATAAGAATTCATTAGACAGACTTTCCACAGAAAAACTCTATGTTGATTTGGGTATGGGACTATCTCTTGATGAAAACAACAAAGTTGTTCCCTCCAGTGCATTTAATATGTCTCTGCCAGGTATCAATGCTATTGGTTATGGAAAAGACAGTGACGACATGAGCAACAATGCTATAGTATTAACCGGTCAGATGGCTGATTTACTTAGTGCAGAGACCTTTGACGCTCAGGCTTACCAAAAATTATCCGCTAAATTTGAGAACGTAAGTACAGGAATCTTAAACCAAATTACAGAACTAGGCGTTAAATCTGAATTCCTGACTACAACAAAAGATCGTCTGGAGAATACAGATATTTCTCTCCAGGAGCAGATGGAGAATGTAGAAGGAATTGATATGGCAAAGGCAATTACGGATTATATGTGGAATCAATACGCATATAATGCAGCACTGAAAGTAGGTACTTCTATCCTGTCACCATCGTTTATTGATTTCATGAAATAGTCTTGATTGGGGGTGTAATTCTATGGAACCGTTATTAAAAATAACCACCATACCTATTAAGTATGAACTTACGATTACAAAAGCCCGGTTAGAATATTCAAATTCAAAGGCTGAAATGGTGGCTTCCAGAGAAAGAGGCGGCTTTGAGATGGAAAGCCGTCCCATTAAAGTAAAATTAGATACTTATAATGCTCGAAATTCCGTTTGTCCCACTACAATGGAAAGCGTTCGTCGATCCGCCCAGGAGGGCAGACAGGCCGTTCAAGAAGCTACCGCAGCCTATGCAGAGGAGAGTGCTATGTTGTTAGACCCAAATATTTCGAATGCTCTAGATATCATCAATCAGCAGCGTGCTCAAGTGCCAACCGGAGACTTTGGCTTAACTTTCCTGCCTACCACAGGTCCGGAAATAGAATGGTCCAATCCTGATTTAAATATGCGGTATCAAATGGATCGACTAAATTTTGACTTTAGAATCGCAAATGGCGACTTTGAGTTTATCCCTGGTGATGTTTCTATCTCCATTACCCAAATGCCAGATGTAGAAATTGAGTATACTGGCGGACCTATGTATGTTCCACCCAGTGCTGCAGATTTTTTTAATCACTCTCCAGTAGATGTGCTAGCATAATTTAATCCCGGAGGTTTCTATGGAAATCAAAACACAATATTTTGGTACCATTTCTTGTTCAGAGAAAGAGTTCATCCATTTTCCTGATGGGCTATTTGGCTTTGCTGATTTAAAATATTACGTACCTTTAGCTTTTGAGGATAACAGTGATGCCCTTATCTCTCTTCAGTCTGTAGAAGATGCCTCCATCTCTTTTATACTCATGAATCCCTTTCAGCTTTATGCAGAATATATGCCTGTATTATCAGATGAGGATAAAAAGCTATTAGATGTCTCTTATAATGAAGACAATATTTCATACTATGTTATCTGTGTCATACATGAATCTATGGAAAATAGTACAGTAAATTTAAAATGTCCTATCGCTGTAAATACAGATACCAGAGAAGCTCGTCAGGTTATTTTAGATAACGTACTTTATAAATTTCGCCATCCAGTGAAAGATTTCGTAAAAAAGGAGAAATAACATGCTTATCCTTCAAAGAAAAAAAGGTCAGGAACTTAAGATTGGCGATAATATCAGTATCACTGTTCTGGATATGGGAAATGACTGGGTAAAACTTGCTATTGATGCTCCTAGAGATGTTTCTATACTACGTTCAGAATTGATTGAGGCAGCTTCTGCAAATAAGGAAGCTGCAGCCGTCTCTCTGAGCCCAGGATCAATATCTAAAATAAATGAATTATTAAAAATAAAAAAAGATAGCGGAGACAACTGAAATTATTTCAGTTCCTCCGCTTCTTCTTTAATATCCTCTTTGTTACTATTTTGTTCTGTATCACTGTTTTTAACTGTTATTTCTTCTGCAGCAGTTGTCTCTATATCACTATTCTTCTGTTTAAATCCCCTAAGTTTTAACCATACAAATCTGACAATTGATATATTTTGAATGAACCCTTTAAGCTTATTCATAGGTTTTATAAAATATTTTTCAAAAAATCTATGATAGAATAATCGTGACCCGTACCGTGCCAGCCTGAATACCCAAAATAAGGGCAGTAAAGCTCCAGCTCTCTCTAACTCAGGATAAATAGTCTCCATATATTCTCTATCTGGAAATGTCCATTCCAATAGTTTTTGAAATTGTTCAGCCCGGCGATTACGAGCATAACAGTCCGCTACCGTTTTAATAAGCGGAAGAAATTGAGAGCTGACTTCTCTCCCTTCCTCCCCTTTTGATAAGATATAAGATTCCATGGCATCATAAACTTCCGTAAAGTCTGCACCGGCTCCAGTTCCAAACCAGCGAAGTACAAGATACTCCATTTTTTCAGCAAAGGCTTCAATCTTTAACTTTTTTAATCGCTCATAAATATATTTCCAGGAGAACTCTTCTGCATAACGTTTATAAAAAAACCAGAAATCTATAATCTGGTTCATGCTGATTTCGCCTTTAGCATAGCGATCTGTCAATCTACACATATAAAAGAGATATTGGTCATTAGGATTCATTTCTTTGACATACTTGTATCCCTCTTTACATGGTATCGCACGTAACATCATCTTATAGAACTTTCGCATGGGTCTGCTTAAAAAAATATTATAATTATAGAAAAACACTTTAATACCTGGTATCCGGTAATAGAGATAGCCTTCTTCATCCTGTGGTCTTTCCATAAAATCTCGGATTCGCAGTTTATTTGCGATTATTTCTGTACCTTTCTTATCGGAACCAATTTCAATATATTCCTGGCAGCACATTTCTTCAATGGGATAGCTTTTAACATTCTCCGAATAATCTATAAAAAAGCAATTAACTTTCTCCCGCTCCAGCAATGATCTAAGCTGCTTTTCCACCTTTCTTAATCGATTTGTACGGTGGACTGCTTCTAAATATTTTTCAAAAAAACGATTGCGTACAGATTGAGGGATTATCTCATCTAATCCCAAAATTCCGTAATGAATGATATGAGCAACGTGGTGAAAATCCGCAAGCCGAAACATCTTTTCCCAGTCCAGCTGGCGCATTGGCTCAGGTGTTGTCTTTTGATTCATAACAGAAGATAGTATGGTTATTAAGTATCGTTCCTCGTATCCTTTTCTCATTACACACTTCCATCCTTTATTGCGAAGGTACAAACCTAATCAGCAAATCATGTATTAATGTATCTCCATATTATATTCATGATCACATGATCTTGATGAATGCACTCTTTTGTTTATTCAAGTTAAAAACATCTATTGTTACGCGCAGAAGGTTACATCTTACACTTATATATCGGTTTTTATATAAATATCTTAACTTTAGTATGGAAATGTACGATAGATATTGTATACTTGGATATAAATTTATGATAGAAAAGGTGAATTCAGTGAATGGATTTTATAATATCATGCTTAAAACACTGCTCTTAACTACCGTTCCATTATCAACATCATTTTCTCTTAATACACAAAGTACAGAACTGACAAAGCCAACTAGCATTACTCAGGAATTAATCGGTAATGGTTTTGAAGAAGCAGAGATTCCGCAAGAGGGTAAATATGATGTAATGCTAGGTAGTGTGGCCGGTCCTCTTACGTACTATAATCAAGGTGATTCCAGATGGGGAAATTATCTTTGGGGCGGAAAAGATTCCTTATCGATCTATGGCTGCGGTCCTACCATCATGGCAATGTTAATTACCAGCCTGACTGGAAATCAGGTGCTTCCGGCAGATGCAGCAAACTGGGCAGCTTCTAATAGATGCTGGGCTCCAGGAGATGGCTCCTATCATTGTTTAATACAGCACGCTTCTTCTGCCTTTGGAATAGAAGCGACCCCTATTAGGGATTATTCGGTAAATGGCATTCAGCAGGCTCTTAATTCCGGCCATCTGGTAGTGGCATTAGTTGGCAGAGGGCACTTTACGCAGCGCGGGCATTTCCTAATTATAACCCGCATGACAGAGGATGGAAATGTAAGAATTGCTGATCCTAACAGCTATGGAAATACATCCATGGATTGGGATCCTGGAATTATCTTAAAGGAGCTGAATCATCGCGCCTCTAATGGAGGCCCTCTGTGGGCTATCGGCCTTCCCGATGTTTCAAGGTAATGTTTGATAGTAGGAATCTTTTCCTGCCAGACGTATGCTGATATGGCGGTCCAGTTCTATGGTCCGCTGAAGCAGCATTCGTATGCTATTGCCCTTTTCTGCCAGCTTCTTGATGAATGGGTGATCAGGTATATTCTCTTGCGCTCCATTAATCAACCTGGCAATCTGATCCGCTTCACCAGGGGCCATATAAGACAACAGGTGCATTACATTTCTCTCATTGATATCAGCTTTATCCATCTCATCCTGACGCATTCCAAGCAATATCTGAACTGATGTCCTGTCGTTTCTGGACAATGCATCTCCAATATCCCTTGTAATTCGTTCTATTTCAGAAATACATTGATATTTCTTTTGCATCTCTTTTAATATTTCCATCAGCATCTCATCTTCCATATCTGCCTCCTGAATACTCGTCTTATTGATAAATGGCTGGAGAGGATAACCTCTCCAGCCTTATTTTAACTACTTAGTCGCTGAGCTTCTTTAAATGCATCCCGTAAATCAACAATCAAAGGACGTACCTCTGCAATGACCTGTCGGTTTCTTCCTGCTTTAATTCTACTGAACTCAAAAAGGAAAAAATCGTAATGTCGTTTCAACTCTCCACTAATCTCATAATTGAAATTTAAAGTGTTTTTTAGATAAGTTACAATATCAATTGACCGCTGAATGGATTGTTCAAAAGATTCATAGTCTTTTTTTTCTAAAGCCAGATCCGCTCTTGTCAAACGCTTTAACAATTCGTCAAATAAAAGATTCAGCATCTCCCCCGGCGTCATAGTATTAACTGACTGCTCTTTATATTGCTGGTATCCATTCATATTCATTATTTACACCGCCATTCCTAACCACCGAATGAACTGAGCCAACTGCTTTGGGAGTTCATCTGGGATATTACGTTTTCCAGGTTTGTGAACTGCTTTACATATCGGTCCGTCTCTGTTTTTAACTGAGCTTGAAGATTTTTGATATAAGTATCAATGCTGTCTATAGATTTTTGTAAAGTATTGGTTAACACACTGTTAGGCGCATATTGAGAGCCTGCCTTTTCAATCAAAATACCTTTTGTTGCAGTGGTGGTTGATGCGTATCGATCAGTTATAGAAGTTAGCTTTGCCATAAATCCATCGCCTTCACCAGTTGAAGAGTCTTTCTTTTTGGTAAATAGCTTTTGTAAATCTTCAGGATTTTTTTCAAGCGCAGCACGAAATTTAGTCTCATCAAGTTTAAGCTTACCTTTATCTGCATAGTCAGTGCTTGTACTAATGCCAAAGGAGCTTAACATTGCCTTGTCATTTGATCCCGCATCAAAAATAAAACGAAGGCTATCCGACAACGATTTTAATTCGCTATCATTAAACAGAATTCCAGCTTTTGCCTTCTCTTCCCACTTTTTTATCTGATCTTCTGACATATTTTCTTTTTGTTCATCCGTTAACGGAGCATAATCCCTATTAGGTTTTGTGCTTACTTGTTTATTTACTAAATCTACAATTTCATTAAAATCTTTAATCATATCAGTGAGAGTTGAAACAATTTGGTCACTGTTAGTTTTAGAACTTAATGTTACAGGTTCTGAGTCAGTAATTAAATTACCATTATCGTCATAACCAAACTTTCCATTAATTGTTATATTAAGACCATCTAAATTAAAGGAATTACTTCCGCGCACCAACGTTTCTGTTGGGCCGTTACCATACCGAACTGTAATCTCAGCATCTTTACCTTTTTCATAATTAAAATCATCATCTGAGCCAAAGATAGCTTTAGCATTCTCATCAAGCTCTATTTTGCCAGAAACTCCGGCTACTGTAGACAGAAATGAAAACTTATCAGTATTTGCCATATAGCTGACTTTTACACCAGCATTAGAAGAATTAATCTTATCCATAATCTCCTTCATCGACATTTCATATGTTAATCCTTCAATCTCTGTTCCATTAATTTCCATGCTTAATTTGCCATCTGCAGTGGGTGTTAATATCTTATCTAACCCTGCTTTTGTAATAGATGATTCAAGATTTAGGCGATTAGATTCTCCTCCTAAAATGCCAAATTCTCCTTTAGTCCCCAACAGCCCTTTATCCGCTGAAGTAATTGATAAAACAGAAGATGTGTCGACCTTATCAGTTCCTGCTACTAAAGTCTTAAATACCAGTTTATTATCTATATTTTCTACACTTATTCTTCCTGAACCAAACTGCTTTTCTAATTTTTCTTCTAAATCTTTTGCCAAATCAGTTATATTGGTTTTATCTCCAAGCTTTATAGATTTTGTAACACCATTATAGGTAAAACTAATATTTTTATCTTGCGTTCTTTCTAAGAATGTTTTTCTAGAATTAAGTTCTTGGGTAAGTTTCTTCATATCTTCTGAAAAACCATCCTTACTTAAGGTTCTAGCTTCTTCAGAAATCATGCTTATATCAGTAATTCCAAAGGCTTTTAACGCAGATGTACTTCCACCTGCAAACAAAACTGTATTACCAGCTGTTTTCTCTTCATCTAGCGTCATATTTAACTTTGTAGATCCTTCTATTGTCTCTGCAGTAACATTAATTACACTGGCCAGTGTTTTATCCCCACCTATTGATACCGTTTTCAAGGATTCATTAATAGCTTTTGCGGCACCCTCTGCATTTGAATAATCGTAATCTTCTCCAGACTTTAATGTTACATTATAAGTCTTGCTTCCATATTTAAATGTTATGTATTCACCCTCTAAATTACTTACATCCTTGTCACTAAAATTAATAGTGCCAGTATTAATTGCCTGATCGCTCACTCCCTTATTGGAAATCTTATACGCATCCTGTGCCATACTTTTTACTCCAACAATAGAAAGAGAGTCAGATATGGAGGAGTTACCTGTAACGTTTACGTATTTACTGTTAGCACCATTGGTTGTAATACTGCTTTTTGCCCAAAAGCTAGAACTTGAAATATTTGTTGCAGGAGAAGTATAGGAAGTGTACTTTCTAGAAAATTCCACTAGTTTGGAACTCACTGACTGATATGCCTCCTGCTTCCAGAGTATAGTCTGTCTACTCTTATTTTGTTTTGCTATCTTAGCTCTGGTGGACGCTGTCATTCCTTCAATCAGAGTATCTCTGTCCAGTCCGCTGGCAAGACCGCCATAACCACGAATGGATGATGCTGCGCTGGTTTTATTTGTCGTTGATACTGATGCCATACATAAACTCCTTTCTTATATCCACATCCGATTTTCGTCAAAAATCGGTTTTTTTCTTGTTTTTGCTATACTTATTTATCGACATATTGTATACTAAAGATAATAGTATTATCTCAAATTACGAATGGAGGAATAGAACTTGTCAACGGTAATTACCATTACAAATCAAAAGGGCGGCGTAGGCAAAACAACCACTTCTTGCTCTCTTGCCTGCGGTTTGGCTATGAAGAAAAAAAGAGTCTTGGCAGTTGATTTAGATCCACAGGGTAACTTGGGCTTTAGCCTTGGACTTGAGATCGAATCCTGCGCTACCATATATGAAGTTTTTAAAGGAACTGCATCCTTGCAGGAAGCCATTCGGCCAGCAAAGTATTGTGATGTTATATCATCCAACATACTCCTTAGCGGTGCGGAGCTGGAATTTACCGGGAAGCAGCGGGAAAGTATGTTGAAGAATATTCTTTCTACCGTAGCAGGTTACTATGATTATATCATTATTGATACACCTCCTGCTCTTAATATTCTTACGGTCAATGCATACGCTGCGGCTGATTATCTGGTAATTCCTATGGTACCAGAAATCCTTAGTCTGCTTGGCGTATCCCAGATAAAAGATACCATTAACACGGTCCGTGCCTCTGTGAATCCGGATCTTTATGTTCTTGGAATTTTGCTTAACAAATATAACCCGAGAACTCTCCTTTCCAGGGAAGTTAAGGAAATGGCTGAGAATATCGCTGCCCAGATTGGTACCGTTGTATTTGACACTCATATCCGCTCCAGCGTCAGCGTAGCGGAAGCTCCTGCTCAGGGAGAAAGCCTTTTGGACTATGCTCCCCGCTCCAATCCAGCCTTGGATTACAAAGCTTTGGTCGAGGAAGTTCTAGAACGGATCAGGCTGCGTAAAAATTAGTATATATGAGAGGGGTATGAGACTATGGCCAGAAAAAGCAGCAAGACAGCTCATGTAATGAATTTATTAGCGGGTGATGAACCTGAGACTTCCAAATCAGAAGCAGCAAAGGAAAACCAGGCTGCCAGTCTGAATACAGATTCTTCTGAAACGATAAAAGAACTAACCGTATTAGCTCACAAGGCTTCCATTCAGACACAGGAGGGACCATTAACGCCCTCCCCTATATCAATCATAGATATGTCTTCTTCCTCACCTGATCCAGTTTCTGAGATGATCAGACAGCAGTTAGAAGAAGAGGAAGGAATCACCACTGAATCTTCACGAGAAACGGCTATTGAAGCAAATGTAACTGAGACAGGAGATACTGAATCAGAAAAAGCTGTGGACGAAAATGCCAGATCCGAAAAAACGGAAGCTGGTAAAAATTATGTAGAAAAAGCTGAAATTGAAGGAATTGAAGATGAAGAGACAATTGCTGAGAAAGCAGTAACTGAAGATATTGAAGCTGAAGAAACAACTGCTGAGAAAACAATAGCTGAAGGAATTGAATCTGAAGAAACAACTACTGAGAAAGCAATAACTGAAGGAATTGAATCTACAGGAATTGGGTCAGAAGAACTAAAGACTGAGACCCCTATTGATGATCGTAAGAAAAATGCTGTAGCTGGAGATAGTAACGAAAGCAATGCCAACTCCACTGGCAGCACGGAAGCCTTGGGTAATTTTGACAGCGGATCTGATGTTAAAGGAAATATAGGCTATGAAGAAGAGAACGCTCCAATGATCCTTACTGCTTCTGAAGTAAAAGTCATTGAGGCAGACTTTGAAGAACCAAAGAGGAATCCATCTCTTGAGCCTGAGGCTATGAAAAGCAAGGAAAGCGCATTAGCTCCGGAGACTGAGGCTATGAAAAGCAAGGATAGCGCATCTATCCCTGAGCCTGAAAAGGCAACATTTAAATATCTGAATGTTATGGAACATGTGGTTCAAAGTAAGGTGCATGAATATGCAGCTAAATTTGATACCTGTTGTTGCGGGCATTGCATTGCAGATATAACAGCACTGACTTTGACCAATCTTCCGCCAAAGTATGTTGTGGTGAAACCACCTACTGCATCACCTCTTTTGAATTTTTACATGAATCGTTATTCCCAGCAGGTAATTGTAGAAATAACAAAAGCCTGCTTCACGGTAAAACAAAACCCACACCATTAGGCGTGGGTTTTTCTTTCTTCTGTTAAGTCTGGTTCCTGTTCTGCACTGATGGTAAGGCTGTTCCATATGCCGTTTACAGCTTCGACGCAATCCATATAGGTCTGGGCTAAAAATCCGGAAGGAAGACCTAATTCATCAGACATTGCTTTTACATTCTTCCACTCTGCATTTTCATAGCTGAGTATGAGTTTATAGAGGGTTCCACAAATTCCTTCTTTATTAATTAATGCTGCTTTGATTTCCTCGGCAACTGGTATCTCAGCCAGAATCTCATCTAAAGGTGCATTAATTAAATACTGAAGGGTTGAAAACATACCCATCATATATGCTTCTGACCGGATAATTGGAAAATCCTCCACATGGTCAGAGAGAGCCATAGCAAAATTGGCTCTTAAAAACGAAAGCTTCATGACCGCTTCCAAAGCCTCATCATGATGAGAGTCGTTATTAAAGCTTAAAAGATATACCCACTGTTTTAACTGGCTGATTCCCATAGTTACCAGCGCCTGGCGAATGGAAGATACTCTCCGGCGCAAAGCAAAATATGCGGAATTTACAATTTTAAGCAGGGCATAGGTTAGAGCTGCATCATGGCTAATGATTTCTTCGATCTGCTCAATATCTGGTTCGTCCTTCGAAACTTCCACGACCAGCTGAAAAAAGTTTCCCTGGAGAAATTCCATACGGTTTACTTTTTTAGCAAGAGCTTCGGCAACATAACTTCCCTCTACAAAGTCTGTATTGATCTCAAGAGCCAGTTCGTAATCCTCTTTGTTTTTGACGCCGGTCGCGATACATTTTTTGTCCAGGCCCCTCATGGTATTAACGAGATTGATGAGAGATGTTTTATCTTTGGAATCATGTTTGTTTCCTATATCAATCTTTATGTAAGTTGCAAAATCCAGCATAGAGAAAAAGCTTGGAGAAAACTGAAAATCATTGATAGCGAACTCATAGCCTTCTGCTCTATATTTTCGAATAATGGTTGGAGCCAGAGGGTGTATCATCACATGATCCTCAATCTGGATTACCATCTTTTCTTTATCAAAGATCTTTGGCGTATTACGAAACAGCAAAGCCGGAGTAAAAGTTACAAAAGTGAGCTTATCATCCGCAAAGTTATCGGAGTTCTGCATAAGAAAGTCCGAAATAGTATCCGCAACCGCCACGTCGGAATTGCTGTAAATGGAATTATAGTCCTTCTGAAACAATACTTCATATCCGACGATCCTGTCCTCTTTCAAAGCCTTAATGGGCTGACGAGTGACATATTTATCCATCTTATCCCCTCCTCTGAATCAGATGATCGATCACCTCAACCAAGTGTGCGATCTCGGGCTTACTCAGCTGCTCATCTGCTCCTAATTGTTTTCCTTTTATCATCAATTCCTGATTGATCATGGAGGAGAAAATAACCAATGGTATCTCTTTCAGCTTTGGATCGGACTTAACCAGCTTGGTCAAACGATGTCCATCCATTACAGGCATCTCGATATCAGTAATAATAAGATTTACCTTATCATTTAAATCAGAATCATCCTTGATCTTCTCCAGATAATCCCATGCTTCCTGTCCATTATTCTTGAACATTAAGTTTTCATAACCGGCTTTCTTAAGAGCAGTCTCAATCATTTTCGTAAGAAGAATGGAGTCCTCTGCAATTAAGATAGGATAATTCACTTCTGTTCTTTTTCCAAGTTTATTAATCTCGTCCAGCTGAATTCCTGTCTCTGGTGCTATCTCTGCAACAATTTTTTCAAAGTCCAGTATGGTAACCAGATTATCTCCGCATTGAGCGATTCCAGTGGCTACGCCTTCTTCTCCGCGGCTGATGGTGTCGTCAGGCTTCTGAATGCTCTCCCAGGAAATACGGCTGATACCAACCACACTATGGACACGAAATGCAATATGTAATTTATTGAAGTTGGTAATTATAAATAGATCCTTAGGCTGCTTCTCAGAAACACTTCCTGTCAGATAGTGAGGAAGATCAATGACTGTAAGTAAGAGATCCCTGGGTTTAAAAATACCTTCTACAGAAGGATGGGAATGCGGAATAGGCTTTACCTTCTCTGACATCATAATTTCACGTACTTTAGCAACATTAATACCATACAACTCACCATATATGGTAAATTCCATTATCTCAATTTCATTGGTCCCTGATTCTAACAAAATCTCTGTTTCTGCCATACTCTTTCTCCTTTATCCCAATATAATCCAGCAAAAACAACTGCTTACCTAATTATCGACATTTTTCTGCTGGTTCATAATGCTTACAAAACAATTTCCGCTCTCCCATAGGTACGAATCTTTACCGCCCCAGTGCTGATATCAACTGACATGGTGCGGGCGTAATTTTCGCCAACATCTTCCGCTGCCAATCTGACACCAGCATTTTTTAATATCTGTTTTACACTGACTATATTTCTTGCGCCAATATTACCAAGAGTGCTGTTTCCCTGCAGCTCGAACATCTTGGCTCCGCCTGCTATCTTTGCCACCAAACGAGGCTTTCTGGCCCCAAGAACCTCTATCTTTCGAAAGGTCTCATTAAGACCGGTATCTGCATATTTAAATATATTGCCGTCACCAGTGCCGTACACTTCCGGGAGCATAATATGTACGAGAGCTCCCAGCTTAATCATGGGATCATATAAGCTGATGCCGATACAGGAACCAAGGGCATATGTAATAAGAGTCCCTTCCTGTCTGGCAAACTTCATATCTGCGATCCCTACTGTAATTTGCTTATCCATTCGTAATCCCCAGTTTCTCCATTAAAAAGTTCAGTGATTCAATATCCGGCATCATGAGGAGGTCACTGTGAAGTACTTTTCCGCCAATCACAAACTGGCCGCTGATCATCATCATTTTATCTGTCTGATAACCGAATTCTACCATCGGTACACTTAAAATTCCTCCTAACATGTTAACAGCAATGTCGGGAACGGATAAGTTTATGGTTACCTCACTTAAGGTTGACATGGCATTAACATAGGATGAAATTATAATATTTCCAATTTCTTCAAGAGCAGAGGTTTCAAGTACATTCAGCTGGTAGTAATCCTCGATTTCTTTCTGCAGAACGCTGCTAAGCACTTCATTAATAAAATCAAGCTTCAGGATAAACAGCATCAGTCCGTTGATTTCACCTGTCATTTTTACAAGAATAGCCGCAACAATTTCTTCCGGATCACCGAGGAATTGAATGGCTTCGTTATAACCAAGGATCTGGACATCCGGCAGTGTCATTCTCACGGATTTTCCAAGCATGGATGATAACGCTGTTGCAGAGTTTCCTGTTCCAATGCTGCCTATCTCACGAATCAAATCAAGGCCCAATCCATTCATTTCATCATAACGTCTAATTTTCATTTCATCGCCCTCTTTCCTTAACGCTTACGATATTTACCGCAGCGAATTGATTGTGGTTTCTACTTCGTCTGAAGTCTGTACCATCTTTAGTGCATAGGAATAGGCTCTTTGCGCCTCCATCATTCTTGTCATTTCAAGGGCAAAATCAGTGCCTGAACTCTCCAGAGCGCCTTTTACTACTTTTGCTTTCTCAAGAAGTATGGGATCACCGTTTTTAGCAGAAGCCACAAAAGCATTTCCGCCTACGTCCTGAAGGCCGTCCATTCTTGAAAATGTATAGACACCAATTGCCTTAGGATCGTGCTCTCCCTCGTTTAGCTCTTCTTTCTCTTCGTCCTCTGCGTCCTCTTGGTTTTCAGGGTAGGAAGCTGGCTTCACATCGTAGGATACTTCTTCCTGATCCATGTTCATGACCCTCTTTCCTTCTGTGTTTACAAGATAGAACTTATCTTCTGTCTTTGCAAGCTGAAACCGGCCATCTCTTGAGTAAGTTACTTCTCCGGTCACCGGATCCTTTAACATGAAAAATCCTTCTCCTGGAATGGCATAATCGTTTTCAAGACCTGTTTCAGTATATGGCATGGTGCTCATATTTGACTTTACATTCTCTATTCTGGTACCGCTTCCTGACATAGCACCATTTTCACCTTTGGCATTTCTCACTTTTTCATATACTAAATCAGAAAATACACCGTTTTGAGGTTTAAAACCAACGGTGTTGACATTTGCAATATTATTGGACACAATATTCAGCTTTGTCTGCTGATTCATTGCCCCCAATGCTCCTATGTAAAAAGATTGATTCATCGGATATTCCTCCCTTAGATTCTGCCTATATCACTTACGATTTTTCCCATAAGCTGGTCATACATTTTAAGTACCTGGGCTGCACTTTGAGATGCCCTCTGACTGGTCATCATCGCTGTCATCTGATCTATGGGATCAATGTTAGAACGTTCCAGGGATTTCCACTGAATTCCGCCATTCACTGCTGTACCGTCTTCTGTTGCTTTAAAGGTTCCATTGTTTCCTTTTACCAACTGGGTATAGTCATTAAAGTTAAAGACGCCTATCTTTCCAAGAAGTACCGGCTCGCTTTCTTCAGATTCAGTACCTTCTTCATCGCCGCCTAATCCCTTTACCGGCACTTCATAAATATTTCCTGATTTATCTACAGAAATACGGTCTGAAGTCATCTCAATGGGATTTCCATCTTCACCAAGTACTCTTCCGATAGAGGGTAATGTTAAATAACCTTCCTGGTCTGTGGAAAAAGAACCATTTCTCGTATAGAGCCGGTTACCATCTTTATCCTGAACGGCAAAGAAACCAGGCTGTGTCAATGCAAAATCCAGGTTATTACCTGTTTCTTCCACATTGCCCTGATTATAGCTGGTTTTGGTTTCTCCTACGGAACGTATCATAGAGACAGAACCAATCTGGGTGGGGTTGCTTTTGTTACGGTTTCCATTGCGGTAGAGCAATTCGTCCTTAAATGTAGTACTGACCATCTGGTCGGACTTATATCCTGGGGTGCTCACGTTTACCATGTTATTACTGATTGTATTCAAGTTCCGGTTCTGATATAGCATTCCAGACGCCAGATTATAAAACCCATGAAACATATTTTTATCCCCTTCCTTATTTCCCATTTATAAAATTGGTCAAATAAAGCCTTAGCTTTTGTATGGCATTCGAATGAATCTGGGAGATTCTGGGCTCACTGACACTCATAACCTGAGCAATCTCCTTCATATTTAATTCGTCCATATAATACAAAGAAATAACCTTTTGTTCATTTTCTTTTAAATTATTTATGGCAGAAACAAGAACCTGCTTGAATTCTTCCTGGAGATAATGGTCCTCTGGCTGATCATTTTCATTGATGGCAGGAAGCTGAAGCACCTTTTTATTCTCACTTCCGGCCTCTAAAACCATATCTAAGGAGAGCACGCTGTAAATATTGGTTTTACCTACAGCCTCCTGATACTTTTCCAGACTGATATTCATGTGGTCTGCGGTTTCCTTGGGTGTTGGAAAACGGCCAAGACGGTTGCACAATTCCATGGCAGCATTATCAAGATCCTTGGCATTCTTCCTCACACTTCTAGGAATCCAGTCCTGTTTTCTTGCCATGTCAATAATCATACCGCGTATCCGCTTGGAAATATACGTTTCAAACTTTACATTCATTTCAGGATCAAACTTCTCAATCCCGCTCATGATTGTAAGCACACCTTCATTTACAATATCTTCCACCTGAGCAAAGCTTAAATATACATCCCGCATTTGAATGGATATACTCTTGACCATATACATATAACGCATTACCAGCTCATGCTTGATATTAATATCCTTGCTCCGCTTATATTTAATTAGTAACTCTTCATTGGTGCTTTGGCTAAAATCCTGTTCCATTCCGACTAACACTGCCTTTCTGACATAAAATCCTGTCAAACGGTAATATTTCCGACTGCCTGAATCTGAATATTATTTGCAATCTCATTAAACGAAAGGACATATACATTGGGATAGAACTGTTCAATCAAACGATAAAAATACAGTCTGACCACCTGGCTTGTTAAAACGACCGGCTTCTGATTTAAATCACTGAATTTCTTGATGTGTTCACCCATCTGTCCGATTACCGACTGCATTACATCAGGGCTGAGGGCAAGATACACTCCTTGTTCACCCTTTGCCATACTGCTGATGATATTTTTCTCCAAATCCGCGTCCAGGGTTAGAACCTTCATCTGCCCTCCGTCACAGAACATTCTTGTAATCGTTCTCTTTAAGGCGATTCTAATATTTTCAGTTATAACATCGATATCCCTGGTGACAGGGATGGAATCTACAATTGTCGCAAGAATTGTCTCCATATCCTTAATGGGCACGCCCTCTTTTATAAGGTTATTAAGGATCTTTTGAAGATTTCCATATGTAAACTGGCTGGGGATCAGTTCATCAACCAGCTCTGCTGAATGCTTCTTTACATTATCAAGCAGCTGCATGACCTCCTGGCGTCCAAGCAGTTCATACGCATGCTGCTTGATGGTCTCTGAAAGATGGGTAAGCATAACCGACAACGGATCAATAACCGTATACCCGTAAATCTCAGCCATCTCCTTATTCTCAGGGCGAATCCATTTACTTGGAATTCCATAGGCAGGTTCCACGGTTTCAATTCCATCTACCTCTCCAGAAAGCATTGGGGGTTCCAGGGCCAGATAGTAGTCTACCAGAATTTCTCCCTTAGTCACTTCTTCTCCTCTGATTTTAATCACATACTGATTGGTGTTTAAACTGGAACTGTCTCTCAGCCTGACTGATGGTATTACAAATCCCATATCCTGGGCGTACTGCCTGCGGAATATAACGATACGGTTAATCATCTTTCCACCGCTGCTCTCATCAATCAGCGGGATTAAACTGTAACCAAATTCCATCTCTATTGGTTCAACATTAATTAAAGAATAAACATTATTTACATCACGGTAATAGGATTCCTCATCAGAGGGCTGATGAGCTGCTTCCTCTACTGCCTGAGTGGCTTCTAACATCTGGTCTCTGACGGCTGACTGTTTTACTTTCCTCTCAAGATGAAAACCGGAAGCAACAAGCAAGACTGCCATAAGAGCCAGCTGTACCTTAGGCATTCCAGGTACGAGCATAAGTACTACCATGACAAATCCCGTAAGCATAATTGCTTTTGGCTGTGCCGTGAACTGGGAGGATACGTCTTCATTTAAGCTGCCTTCGGATACCGCTCTGGTTACAATCATACCGGTTGCCGTTGCAATTAACAGGGAAGGAATCTGGCTGACAAGGCCATCACCTACCGTAGCAATGCTGTATACCGTCATTACCTCGGAAAATGGCATAGTAGCCTGAACCATACCAATTACCGCACCACCGATAAAGTTGACCGCTGCGATAATAAGAGACATGATAGCGTCTCCCTTTACGAACTTGGTGGCACCATCCATGGCTCCGTAGAAATCGGCTTCCTTCTGAATTTTATATCGTCTAAGCTTTGCTTCCTGCTCATCGATTAAACCAGAACTTAAATCTGCATCTATGGCCATCTGCTTACCAGGCATGGCGTCCAGAGTAAATCTGGCTGCTACTTCTGATACACGCTCCGTACCTTTGGTAATAACAAGAAAGTTCATCAAAACAATGATAATGAATATGATAAAACCAACAACAATATTTCCCTGTAAAACGAAATCGCCAAATGCTTTGATTACCTGTCCTGAGGCCCCGTGGTTCGACAAAATATTTCTGGTGGAAGACACGTTTAATCCCAGACGTAAAAGGGTAGTAATCAAGAGCAGGGAAGGGAATATGGAAAATTCCAATGGCTCTCTAATGTTCATGCTTATCAGCAAGATAATCATGGACAGGGATATATTTATGATAATCATTACATCCATAAAGAACGGAGGCAATGGAATAATCAACAGAAGTACAATCATAATGACAAATACTACTACGGAATTTTTCAGTAAGTTCTTCATTCTTTTACACCATTTCTTTCAAGTATCTCTGCTGCTTTTTTCTATTCGATGATTTTGTTATTCATACGGTATACATAAACCAGAATCTCTGCAACCATACCATAATACTCCGGAGAAATCTCCGCCCCGACCTGAGTACTGGCAAAAATACCTCTGGCCAAAGGTTTATTTTCCAGTACGTATACTCCATGTTCCTCACCAACTGCCACGATCCTGAGAGCCAGCTCATCCTGGCCTTTGGCAACCAGCATTGGAGCATTGTCCTTTTCCAGATCATAACGCAGGGCCACTGCGTAGTGGGTGGGGTTACGGATAATAACGTCTGCAGTGGGTACCGCCTGCATCATACGGGATCTGGCCCGTTCCCTCTGAATGCTTCGGATCTTTCCCTTGATCTCGGGATTACCCTCTGTCTGTTTAAATTCTTCTTTTAAATCCTGCTTTGACATCTTAATCTGGCGTTCATAATCCCACCATTGATAAAAATAGTCAAATGCTGCTACCGCTAGAAATACAATGCAGACCTTATATACCATACTCATGACAGAATCGAGTACAAAAACTGCGGAATCCCGGATGTCCATATCAATGGTTCTGGCAACGCCTCTTAAATCTCCCATAATGATCTGATATAAAATGACAATCAAAAGTGTGATCTTTATTAAATTCTTTGTAAGCTCCACCAGGCTTTTCAAAGAGAACATGTTTTTTATTCCCTTTAAGGGGCTCAGTCTGCTAAACTGAGGTACCATATTCTTTTTTGTAAATATAAATCTAGTCTGCAATGCTGTTCCGAGGATCGCCAGCACCATGGAAACAACCACGATGGGGACTGCCCCCTTTAAAACTGCTGTAGCCATGTCTAAGTATGCCCGCTTCGTATGGTCAGAAAGTGTTTCAGCCATTGGTGCCAGGCTGATATATTTCACCATAAAGTCCCGCATGGTTCGGTAAATGAGAGGAAACAGCATCTTTAACATTACAAATGTTCCAAGAAGAGAACATATCATTACCACATCTTTACTGACTGCAACATGGCCTTTCTTTCGTTCGTCCCGCCGCTTTTTCGGCGTGGCCTTCTCGGTCTTTGAACTATCTGCCATTTTCGTTCCTCACATCCTTTGCACTTATAATAGCTTGATGATATGCTGCACCGTTAAAAGCATCTGGCTTATAATATCACCCAAATAATCTGACATGGGTGAAAACAAGAAAATAAGCATTAATAAGCCAACAATGAGCTTTGCCTGTATATTAACAACAAAAATGTTGATCTGCGGTATGATCTTCATCAGGATACCAACAGCAATTTCCACCAGAAACTCGATAGCCACGATTGGAAATGAAAATTTAACAGCCATGATCATGCATTGGATAAACACCTCAATCATCGCCCATGCTACCTGGGGCCCTAAAACCACCTGGCCATAAGGAACAAATTCGGCCGATGTGATCAAAAGCTTAAAAAGTGCCAGGTGACCGTCAACCGCAAAAAACAACAGCATGAAATACGTATGGTAAAGGCTGCCGCTTAAAGCGATCTGAGCATTGCTTTGCGGATCAAAGATGGTAGCCATGGAAAGTCCCATCTGATAATCAATTATTGAACCTGCAAAGGTAATGACTAAGAAAAAGAGATCAATTACAAATCCGACCGCATATCCCATAGCAAACTCTTTCATGAGAAGCACGGAATATTCAATGGAATTGACTGGCTCCGGTACTTGTGCGGAAGAAAAGGAGTAAATAAGAAGCGTGAACACCATGACCATTCCGGCTTTTACCTGCACCGGGATGTTTTTTCTTCCCAGAATAGGGTTCAGCAGAATGAATCCTGACATTCTCATAAAAATCAGGGAAAACAGCATAATCTGTCCTATTTCCGGCATTGAATTCTTCCTTTCTGTCGCTTTTCCCTACCCCAGCATGGTATTAAAAATACGGATTGTAAAATCACAAAGCATGTCCATCATATTGCTTCCCATAATCAGCAGCATCAGTCCAATTACTAACAGCTTTGGTACAAATGTGATGGTTTGCTCATGAATCTGGGTTGCTGCCTGTAAAATGGATATTACGATACCAATGATCATACTTACAACTAAAACGGGACCTGCAAGTTTTACCGCTGCCCCAAACATTTCATACATCAGACTGCTAAGTGCAACTTCTGTCATTTTATTTCCTCCCGTCAGTAATGAAAGCTTTTAACCAGATTCGTAAACAACAGCTCCCAGCCATTGATCGTCACAAATAAAAGGAGCTTAAAAGGAAGTGAGATCATTGCCGGCGGAAGCATTACCATACCCATGGACATAAGCGTACTGGATACAATGATATCCACAAGCATAAATGGCAGGAAAATCATAAAGCCTGCAGTAAACGCTCTCTTTAGCTCAGAGGTCATAAAGGAAGGAATGACTACGGTCATTGGAAGGTCTTCTAAGTTTTCAGGCTTTTCTATTTTGGATAAATCAGCAAAAACATTTAACGTGGAGGTCTCTGTCTGCTTTAGCATAAAACGTTTCATGGGAACCTCTGCCCGTTTTATGGCTTCTTCCTGTTTTATCTCTTCTTTCAGATAGGGCTGATAAGCATTTGTGTTGATATCCTTTATCACCGGATCCATGATAAACAGAGTTAAAAACAATGCAATTCCCACCAAAACCATATTTGGCGGCGTTTGCTGGATTCCCAGAGCATTTCTTGTAAAAGACAAGATAATGACAATCCTTGTAAAGGATGTCATCATCACTAAGATAGAAGGCATCAACGAAATGATGGTCAGAATGAGAAACAACTCAAGTGTTGGCATTCGGCCCCCATTGATATTAATCAAGGCATCTGTATTCATTCTGTTCCTCCTTACTCATCTTTCTTGTGTCTGTCTGAATACTTCTTAAGTAGTTTTTTAAAATCGAGATAACCCTCAGCGCCGGAAAGCGGTGAGGATTCATACCCTTCTAAATCTATTTCCTCTTCCGGTATTTCAGCCAGAAGTGTAATCTGAGAAGCTGCAATACCAATAAGATAGTAATGACTGCCTAATTGAACAATAGCAACCGCCTTATCCTGCCCCAGCGGAAGCCTGTCCAGCATCTGCATATGTGTACCCCCGCGCTTTAACCCGATGCCCTTCCCAAGACTCTTTGTAAATATGTAGCTTAAGTACAAAATTAAAATCGTGAGAATTAATACCGATGCCAGACTAATTATACTGTTCAACGACTGCCACTTCCTCTCTACTGGATATTCCCTTTTACGATTTCTGTAATTCGAATACCGAAATTATCATCTACTACTACGACATCGCCTTTTGCTATACAGCGGCCGTTTACATATAAATCCACCTGATCTCCAGCCAGTTTATCAAGAACCACAAGGGAACCTTTCGTAAATTCGAGAATGTCCTTTACCAGTTTTCTGGTTCTTCCGATTTCTACTGAAACCTCCAGGGGCACTCCCATAATTAACTCTCTGTTTTCTTCCTGTTCTTCGTAATTACCAGCGCTATCTTTTAAATTCTTCTGAGGAATTGGTTTCACATTGATTGTTTTAGGATCATGCGTATCCTTCGCTGCATTCTGCTGTCCACCCTGAAGCTGTGAAATCATTTGCTGCATTTGGTTCATCATCTGCTGCTGCATCTGTAACTGATTCATCAGATTCTGCATGTTTGTTTGATCTGCTCCTGACATCTGCCCTCCTGCTGTAGGTACTGCTGTAGGTACTGCTGTTAAAGGCTGTTCCACTTTAGCAGGCTCAGTATTCTGATTGCCAGCCAGAAGTTTTTCAATTTCAGCCTGTGATAACGCTCCGCCTGACGATTCAGTAACCGGCTGCGGTTTTTCCACTGGCTGTGGCTCTACTTCTGGTTCTTTCGCTGTACCGCCTGATAAAAGCTTTTCAATCTCCTCCTGAGAAAGAACGCCCCCTCCCGAACCTGCCGCCGGCTTTTCCGGTTCGCTCACTGGTTCAGGCTTACTCACAGGTTCAGGCTCTGATACCTGATCCTCCTCAGTGAAAAATCCGCCTACCAATTCCTTCGCCAGGCTTGGAGGCATAACATTTATAAATTCACTTTCCATCTGATCGGCTATCTTTAATGTAAAGCCGACGACCACCATGACCTCATCTGTGTCATAATACTTTTCCTTAAAATCATCAAGGTCCCCAATTTCAAAGGAACTGGGCGTGGAAATATTAACTGCTTTTGATAAGAACTCGGAGAGTGCTGTTGCTGATGCTCCCATCATCTGGTTCATGACTTCGCAGATGGCACTGATGTTCAGCTCATTTAACTCAAACTCTTCTTCCGGAGTTTCCATTCCCATCATCATATCTACGATAATCTTTACATCATGCTTTTTTAATAGCATAATATTGCTTCCGCTTAATCCAGCAGTATATGTAATTTCAACGCCTACTGCAGGCTCCAGATTTGATATTTCAAATTCTTCCCTTGTTAATACTCTGACCACTGGTGTAGTTATGTCAACTCTGGCATTGAGCATGGTAGATACTGCAGTGGCTGAGGCACCCAGGCTTATATTTAGTATTTCACCTATGGCATCAATCTCAAATGCGCTAAAATTCTTCGAATCCATATAACTTTTCTCCCTTTATACTCATTTAGCCCTCTATGCCATATTTTGCCTTATTTCCCGATATCCAACGCCTTGGAAGCCATCATCTTTATGGCATTAAATGCAGTAATATTCGCTTCATAGGATCTGGTTGCAGACATACTGTCCACGGTTTCTTTGATCAAATCCACATTCGGCATCTGCACGTAGCCGTTTTCATCCGCATCGGGATGCTCCGGGTTATAAACAGACTTTAGAGGACTAGTGTCTTCCACAAGCTGTGAGACCCTGACACCCCCTGTACTCTGCTGCCAGCTTTTACCTGCTGCATTCATAAGTACTTTCTTAAAACTGTTTTCGTTTCTGGCTTCAAGTACTACCATTTTTCTTCGATAAGGACCCCCAGCTTCTGTTCTGGTCGTATCAATATTAGCTATGTTTTGAGATGCGACATCCAAACGAAGACGTTGTGCAGTCATTGCTGACGCACTTATGTTCATAGAACTCAAAAATGACATATGTACCCTCCTCAAATATCAGCTTTAGCCGATAATGCCAGTTACTGTCTTAAGAATACGGTCCGGCTTAAATGGCTTTACAATGAAATCCTTTGCTCCGGATTTGATTGCTTCAATAACCATACTTTCCTGTCCCATGGCAGAACACATAACAACAGCTGCATCTGGTGATTTTGCCTTAATAGCCTTTAACGCTTCAAGTCCATCCATATTTGGCATGGTAATATCCATGATAACAAGATCTGGATTGATTTCTGAAAACATCTGTACTGCCTGAACTCCATCAGAAGCCTCATATAAATCCGTATATCCGTTCTTAGATAACGTGTCCTTAATCATCATTCTCATAAAAGCTGCATCATCTACTAATAATATTTTTGCCATTTTTAACATCTCCTTTATTATCCTATGTTACTTTATATAATCCCTGACTCAGTTTTCACTGGTCTGGTAATTTCCCGTTTCAATCAAATCATCAATCTGTACGGCTACATTCCGCTTATGGACTCCCAACTGGCCTTTAAACCATGGCTGGCTTTCTATATAAAGCTGAATATCCGAATCCTTTGGAGTATTCAGATTGATGACATCGCCCACATGAAGATTATAAATATCATCAAGAGTGATAGCAGCATCTCCCACTTTTGCCTGAACCAAAAGATCAGAACTCTTTATGCTGTTAAGGATTTCCTGTCTGTTATCCTGACTCTTAAGCTCATCTCCCAGCGCATTGTGTTTCTTCTTATCCATAATTTCGAATATGTTCATAAGCAATGATCCTGGAATACAGACATTCAGTCTTCCGGTACATTCCTTTAATTCCACATCAATCACCACAATGACAATGGTTTCATCAACACCAATTTCCTGAAACATACCTGGATTTTCTTCCAGTCTGTCCATTACGAAATTAAGGTTGATGTAACTGGACCATGAATCCTTCAGTGCTCCAATTAAATATTGAATTACCTTGCGGTAAAGAGCCATCTCTATCTCTGTATATGTATAATATTCGTCGATATCAGCTTCTTCCCCTACACCTCCAAGCATACGGTCAATAAGACTTAACATCAGGCTCATGCTGGCATTGATCAAAAGAGGCGGACTCTGGGAAATATTTGGCACCGTTACATTAACGATGGTAAGTACATCATTATCACCGAGAGCATTGGCAAATTCATAATACCGCTGCTCTTCTACCGTTACGACTGACAATTCACTTGATGTGCGGAATAAACCGTTAATCTGAGAGCCAGCCATTCTGGAATAATTATCAAATATGCTCTTTAAAATTTTCAGTTTATCTTTGGTAAACTTTTTAGGACTATAAAAGTCATACTTCCTGTATTTTGTGTCATTTGCTTTTTTATCAATCTCATCGATCGGCTCATCTGCTCCCTGAAGGGAATTGAGCAGTGCATCAATTTGACTTTGGGATAATACTTCAGCCATCTGTTTCACTCCCGCTTTTTATTTGTTGTCCGTTTCTTACTGATTCTGATGATATACCTGACGGTAATATTCCTCCAGGGATCTCTCCACCTTGTTGCTTTGGGTAATCAGGATCTCCACACGGCGGTTTCTCTCTCCCCCATCTTCTGTATCAAGTGGTGCGATAGGACGAAACTGACCAAAACTCATACTCACCAGTTTTTCCGGAGATACGGCATTCCTGCTCTGTAGATAAATGACCAATTCTGCGGAACGCTGGGCAGAAAGCATCCTGTCACTTCGGATATTGTTAGGCCGCTCCGGATTGAACTGAGAAGTGTGTCCCAACACCTTAACTTCTTTTATCGTATCGTTTGCCCTTGATAGAACACCAGCAAACTGATCAAGCAGTTCTTTCCCCTCCTGGCGAAGAACCGAGCCGTCACCATCAAAAAATACTCTATCACGAAATGCTATAAATGTGAAGTCATCTCCTTGGGTAATCTCTATAGAATCCTGCAGATTCCGTTCTTCAATCACCTGCTTTAACACGATGGAAAGCTGGTCAAAATCTGTGATAGTACCAGCCTCTGAAGCTGTGTCAGAAGTGGGCTCACCCTGCGCTACTGACGATGGAATTTCCTGTCCCTCTCCTACAGCCGCGCCCGGATTTACACTCCCCACAAGTGTCTTCCATTTACTCTGGTCAATGTAAGAAACAGAATACAAAAGGATAAAAAAACATAAAAGCAGAGTAACAATACCGCCATATGTATCCAGCCATCCTCCAGGCTCTTCCTGTTTCCTGTCCTTCTTTATCATATAACCACCTGTTTTTTAATCTTGTAGCTGGAACCGGTCTATGAAACAGCACCTGTGTCGTCTGTCCCGATACTACCTTTTTTCATATATTTTTTCTGCTGGTCCTGGGACAGATAAGAAAAAAGCTTCTCCACCAAAAATTTGGGATTATCTCCGGCTTGTATTGATAATACACCTTCTATAATGATCTGCTTATAAAGAACCTCTTCCTCATTGCGGATACGAAGCTTTTTTGCCATTGGTGCAAAAAGCATATGGGCCAGGATACAACCATAAAATGTAGCCAGCAATGCTGTGGACATATCTGCCCCAATGCCTCCTGCACCTTGCTCTACATTGAGGCCCTTCAGCATGTTTACGAGACCTACCAGCGTTCCTACAAGACCAAAGGCCGGTGCCAGTGAGGTACACCTCTCAAAGATGCTGATCTGCTGTTCGTGGCGGTCAATCAATGCGTTTACTTCACCTTCCAGGATTTCCCTGATTCGCTCCGCATCCACTGCATCTACAATGAGCATGACACTTTGCTTTAAAAATGGATCACGTATGGACCCTGCCTGTTCTTCCAGAATAAGAAGTCCTCTTTTTCTGGCGGTCTGCGCCATGTCTGCAAACTTATAAATAACTTCACCAGCATTGTATTTTTGAGCTCCAAACATGATTCCAATATGTTTGGGAATCTGGGCAAGCATTCGAAATGGATAACTGGCGATAAGTGCTGCCGCTGTTCCTCCGATAACGATGATCACACTGGGGATATGTATAAAATTTGCCACTTTATCCGTCCCAATTCCTAAGACAATTAAGACAGCTCCCAGTATCCACCCCACTATCAAAGATACATCCATGAATAACCTCCCATTTTCATTTAATCCAGGATCAGTCCTTCAACCTCTGTGCGCTGGCCAAGATTCTAGCATTGAAATCCACTGTTCTTGAAATAATTTCCTCCACACTCTCCTGTACAACATAGTGCTTTCCGTTCACCAATATGACATTGGATTCCGGTATGGATTCAATCCGCTCAATCTGCACGCAGTTAATCACAAACTCTTCCCCATTTAGTCTAGTCAAACGTATCACAGCGTGGTCCCCTCCCCTTATGTCTGGAGAGGCATTACCTGCCTCTCCGCATTATGAAATTTTATCGTTTCAGATTAACTAATTCTTCCAACATCTGGTCTGTTACGGTAATAATCTTTGAGTTTGCCTGGAAACCTCTCTGAGTGGTGATCATATCGGTCATTTCAGTTGCAAGGTCTACCTTTGCCATTTCTAAGTAGTTACCAAGGATTCTTCCCTCAGTACCACCTGCTTCATTGACACTTACATTGCCTGCACTGGCGCCGATGGTGTAATAATATCCACTGTCTTTTTCAAGACCTCCGGTGTTTGGAACGCTTCCTAAAGCAATCTTTCCGATAACAACGGGTGCATTATCACTTGTTGTTCCGACAATGGTTCCATCTTCCTGAATTTTATAATTTGAAAATTCAGCTACTCCCTCTGGATCAGAGGAAGAAGTTCCCTGGGAATTGGAATTTGCTTTTAATGCAGTGTCATATGTACTTTGTGCTGATTTCAGAGCATCTTGGGCTGCTTTTAATTTTGCATCCTTATCAGCAACATCCAATTCCTTTGATGTCATGATTCCTTGTAAAGAATCGCTATCTGTTTTTGAAAGAAATGTTTGTGCATTTTCCAACTTAACAGTTGCTGTCGCTAAAGCAGTCTTTAAAGCAGCATAAACTGCTGTATCAGTTGGATCTCCATTTTGAAGGTCATCATATGCTTGGGCATAGTCTATCATGACTTGATCTAGTTTAGTTTCATCAGGTCCGTAAGATCCAAGTGGATCTTTCAAATTAACCTTAGATTTCGCCCTTAACAGTTCATAACTTTTTTTATCATAATCAAGCTTTGCCTGAGTATAAGCTTTTAATTTAGTTCCGCCCGGATCCCCAGTCGTATCATTCTTATACTCTGAATATAATTTGTCCATAGTATCTTTCAGAGTATTAGCTTCCCCAATGAGAGTTCCTATATTTCCAATACTATTATTCTTATATGCATCATCATAAACTGCTTTCGCTTCAAAATATTCCTGTCTAGCAGTACCCGCTGCAATAATCGCAGTATTTACTGCTGCCTGAGCTTTATCCAATGCTGCTTTCGCATTAGTAAGTGCTGAACTGCTTTTACCTTTCGTAACCGCTTCCATATCAGCATTCGTAGGAAGTTTTAGTGGTGACAGTGCGCCTTTTGCAAATTCTGCATCACCATCATACTTACCATTCTGAAAGCCATAAACATAATTACCACTATCATCAACTAAATAACCATTAGGATCTACTTTAAATTTTCCAACTCTGGATAAATACAATCCACTTGATTTTACTGCATCTTCTGAATCAAGAGAGATGCTGCCACCATTCAGCATTGGACCTACCAGGAAGAATCCTGTTCCATCAATCATACAGTCCAGTCCGTTTGCGGAAGGAGACATACCGCCCGTACCAAAATCATAGGCAATAGAACCAGTTGTAACACCATAACCTATCTGGTTTGCATTTACCGCACCGTATCCTCCGTTCTTAGTATCACCTGCTGATCCAGCAGAAGTTGACTGATACATAGCATCCTTAAAGGACATATTGGCTGATTTATACCCCCAAGTATTTACATTCGCAATATTATTACCGATAACGTCCATCTTTGACTGATGTGCTCTAAGTCCTGCCACACCAGCGAACATTGATTTAACCATATGCTTTTTCCTTTCTTCCCTTCGCCGTTCTCCTTATGTCAATCGGACATACAGGATAAGCCCCCTTAACGGTCCGGCTATAATAAAACGGCACTGTCAATCTTAGTGAAAATATTATCTTTCATTTCATTTCCAGACATGGTAGTTACAACTGTGTTGTTGGGTACATTCACAATGAAAGCTCCCCGTTCACTTATGATTACCACATCCTTTGCACCTTTTACACGGGCTTTTTCAACTGCGGATTTCAAGTCATTTAAAAATGCATCAGACATCTCAATCCCTCTTTCATTCACCCGTTCTGCCGCATGTCGGGAGAAATGAAGCTCCCCGCTTTTTTGAATGCGGTCATGAAGCATATCACTAAAGCTGCTGCCACATTCTGACATTGCCGCAGAGCTTCGCAGCTTCAGCTGCCTGACGTCTTCATATTGGTTTATCTTTTCAATCATGTAGCATCACCTGTCTATTTTTTGGTGTTATCATCGGTGGTTCCTTTATCAGTGTCCGTATCATAAACAGTGACAATATCGGAAACATTAAAGCTGTTTGTTGTATCTCCCTCCAGATAAATCTTGGGAACACCTTCGTGGATCTCTATTTTAGCTACAATCCCTTCTTTATTTACCGTATTGCCATCACTGTCTTTACCAGTCACCTTTATTTTTTTACCAACCATAGATGTTCCATAATTAATGGTGTTTATCTTTGAAAAATCATCCATCGCTGTAGATTCATTGTTATAAACAGACATGATACTTGAGACAGCATAGCCATCTGTCGACGTATCACCACTCAGGAACAGCCTCGGAGTACCGTTATAAATATCTACCCGGTCAACATTTCCTTCTTTTTTGACCAGACTCCCATCTTTATCCATATACGAGATCGACACTTTCTTACCAATCATGGAAGTACCATAATTAATGGTGTTGACCTTCGCAGAATCATCCATCGCTGTTGAGAAGTTCTGCATCGCCTGCATCATGGCAATCTGAGTCATCTGGGTCATCATCTCTGAATTATCCATGGGGCTTGACATATCCTGGTTCTGAAGCTGAGCTGCTAACAGCTTAAAAAAGCTTTCCGTACTTAGATCACTGTTTTTTTTGGATGTCGTTTCCCCAGTCACCTGGTTGGTTTTAGCTGCTGAATTTAATGCGTCCACTGCCATTATTACATCTCCTTATCCCTATTCTGCCTCTTTGAATTCTCCGCTGTAGGAGCCAAACATTCCCAGTCTCAGCTTTTGAGCAAAATCATCGACACCGTCATCGGATTGTTTCTGGTTCTGCTGCTGGTGCTGTTGATCCTGTCCGCCGCCTTGCTGGTCCTGATTCCGGTTATTGAGATAATCGGCTTCTGATTTATCCACTACCACCTGGAATGGACGTTCCATATTGGATTCCAATATGTTTCCAATTTCAGCTGCTGACTGTGAAATAAGCTTTAATGTCTTACTTTCAGAGCAGACAATCGATACGTGAACCTGATTATTCTCATTGGAAATCTTAAGAAGGATCTTTCCTAAATTGTGAGGCTCCAGCTGAAGCTCCATGCTGTCTTTACCAGTTTTCATCTGGCTAAGGATTTGCTTTGACAATCTGGCTTCCATCTCTTCCGGATCGTTTTCATTCACAGGCATGGTCACAGTTTTTTCTTCTTGTCCATGTACGGCATGAACTGGCTGCGTATTCCGGCTTTGAAGATTTTCAAAAGCCTTTAACGTAATTCCATCTTCTTCTTTGACTTCTTTCCCATCTTTCCCTTCATTTGCTTCCGCCTTTTCATTTTTCACAAATGCTGGTCCAACAGATTCTTTAACAGCCTCAGCAAATCCAGGGCCGGTTAAGGCTTCTTTTTTTACAACATCGGGGTCTTTTAGTACTTCCTGGTTCTTATCTGGAGTAATGGTTTCTTTCAGTTCTGACTTCTTTCCCATCAGCTGTAATCCAGGGCCTTTTGGTAAAACAACGTCTGTTTGTTTTTGTGCCTCGTCTGAAATCAGATTTTCAAATCCATTTGCCATCATACCTGGACCTTTGGTTTCTTCTGACTCATTGTTTGGATTCAGTGATTTTAAAAGCTGAGCTGGGTTGACTTTTCCTGATAGCTCAAGAGAATTTTTGTTCCCTTGAAGGATTCCAGTTGAAAACATGGTCTGCATATATTCTTCCGGCAGTTTTTGTTCCTGGACCAGTGCATTATTTTCAACAGCCCTATTATTAGATTGATTGCTGCCTATGTACTGCATTGCCGCTTCTTCCCCATTATCTTTTGCTTCCGGTTTGGAATTTTCAGAACCGGTATTCTTCTTCTGGGTCTTGTCTTTCAGCAGATTTTTAAAGCCTGAGATACTATCTTCCGTTTTCCCATCCTTCTTTTGTGCTTCCGGCTTCGGTTTCTCAATCAGATCCACATAACTCATATTGATATTCATCTCTTCGCCTCCTTTCTTTTTTTGCCATCTGGCTTATTTATATGGTAACTGGCAGAGTTTTCTCTGACAGAATTACCTGCTGTTACGAACTGACATGGTATTGGAAACAAATTCCTCAATGAACAGCTCCTCGCTTCGCAGTACCTCTTTGTTATATTGGTCCAGCTTTTTTTCCTTTAGCTTTTCAATAGAAGACTTTTCTTTTTTGGCTTCAACAACCTCATTGCGCTTTTGCTCTTCTTTCAGCCTAAGCTTTTTTAAGGTTACTTCTTCATATAGAATCCGCTGCTGCATGTAAGTGATATATGACTCATATTCCCGCATGGCACTTACTGTCATACCACAGTGGGTCTCCTCCCGGAAACGGGTACAGGCGGCCATTCTCTGTTCTGATAATGCATGAATGGTCTGCTCCTGTTGAACGACCTGAGCCAGGATGATGGCATGTTCGCTTTTTAAATTATCCAAAGTCTGATCTTTGTAATTTAAAACGGTATCTAAAGGAAAATTAAACTTTTTCATTTGCAGCCTGCTTTCTCAACCTTACCTTAAAATTTCTTTCATCTTATCAAGGATTTCTTCGTAGCTGTTGTTTTCCTGTATTCCCTGACACAGGAATTCATTGATTTTATCTATTTTAGCAATTGCAAAATCAAGCTTTGGATTGGTACCGCTTTTATAGGCACCGATGGAAATGAGATCTTCATTCTTCTCGTAAATGCTCAAAATATCCCTGACACGGGAAGCCATCTCCCGATGCTCGTCTGATACGATATTGTTCATCAATCGTGAAATACTGGCGCTTACATCAATGGCCGGAAAATGGTTTGCATTCGCCAGCTTTCGGCTCAGTACAATATGTCCATCTACAATTCCTCGCACCGTATCTGCAATGGGCTCATTGGTATCATCACCTTCTACCAGAACCGTATAGATTCCAGTAATGGAACCCTCTTTAAAATTACCGCTGCGTTCCAGAAGCTTGGGAAACTCCGCATAAATGGAAGGAGTGTATCCTCGGGCTACCGGAGGTTCTCCAATGGCAAGACCAATTTCGCGCTGTGCCATGGCAAATCGGGTAAGGGAATCCATCATGAGCAAAACGTCCATGCCCTGATTCTTAAAATACTCTGCAATGGTGGTTGCAACCAGCGGACACTTCATGCGAAGCATGGCTGGCTGGTCAGAGGTAGCTACGACTAAAACAGAACGCTTCATTCCCTCTGGACCGAGATCCTTTTCAATAAATTCCCGGACCTCTCGGCCTCGCTCTCCAACAAGAGCCACTACATTGATATCTGCTTTTACATTTCTTGCAATCATTCCAAGCAGGGTACTCTTTCCAACACCACTGCCCGCAAAGATTCCGATACGCTGTCCTTTTCCAATGGTATTCATTCCATCAATTGCCTTGACTCCGAATTCCATTTTCTCAGAAATAGGAGGACGCTCCATTGGATTTATGTACGGGTTCTCTACATAGTAAAATTTAGGGGATTCAAAAGGACCTTTTCCATCCATAGGCTCTCCTTTTGCATCAATAATACGTCCCCTCAAAAATTCACCAACCGGTATCTTTAAACGGCGTTTCGTATTTCTTACAAAACTGCCCGCTGCAATACCATTCATATTTTCATAGGCCATAAGCTGAATTTTATCATCTTTAAAACCTACTACTTCAACCGGTATCTGCTCCTGCTTGTCCTCGTTATAGATATAAGCGATGTCACCGATACTTGCCTTACCGCCCGATGCTTCCATGGACATTCCAACAATATTTTCAATTTTACCGATATGGTCAATTGTCTCTGTCTTCATTATAAGATCAGAAAGTTCCTTAAACATGGGGGTTCCTCCTGCTACAGTCTGGCATTATTGAGTATTCCTTTGATATTCTCAATCTGGGTATTGACGCTGACATCAATAATCTCTTCCGGAAGCTCGATAATACAGCTGCCATCCTCAGCATGATCCATTGCAATTATCTTAATATTACCGGAGATGTGGGATAATTCATTGAGAAGCCCCACATCTCCCTGTATCATCATTCCTGCATCCTTTTGTGACACATAGATCTTGACCCACTGGGTTTTCTTAAGCTTTCCAGCTGCACCAACGATCATTCGTTTTATAATTTCGCCGCTTGATTTTAAGCTGGTCTGGATCACTTTTTCTGCTATGGTCAAGGTGATTTTCTTTAAATCGTCAATATACTTTTCAAGAAGCTTATCTTTTTCTACCGTAATGCTTTCAATGGTAGTCTTTACAGCCTGCTTAAACTCATCCATATGCAGATCCAGTTCAATCTTATGATCCTCATATGCCTTGTTGGTTCCGTCAAGCAGACCTGCTTCATATCCTTCCCGGTAACCATTCTCTCTGGCTTCCTCTAAAAGCCTGGCGGCTTCTTCTCTGGCCTGCAAAAGTAGCTCTTCCGAACGCCGCGTGGCTTCCTCATATGCATCAGAAGCCTGCTTGTATATGATTTCCGCTTCTTCTTTCAGCTTATCAGTAATATGATCAACAAATTCCTCAACTGCCAGTTCTTCCAGATGCTCTTCTTCTTTTGCAACTTTAATGATATCATCAAATGTCCTGTCAAATGCATATTCCAGAACACGATCTTCTGTCTTTATCCCCTTAATAATATTAGGCAATGATATCATCCTTTCCACCCTTGCTGATAATCAGCTCGCCTTCTTCTTCCAGACGTCTGATGGTAGCAACGATTCTCTGCTGAGCTTCCTGTACATCCTTCACACGAACATTAACGGTAACTTCCATATCAGACATAATGCTCTCTCTCATACGGCTGGACATATTAGCAAAGATAGCTTCGGAAATCTGCTCATTGGTTCCTTTAAGAGCATAAACCATATCCTTCATATCGCACTCGCGAATGAAACGCTGAATGGAACGATTGTCCATGGTAACGATATCCTCGAATACGAACATCTTCTTGCGGATGGTATCTGCCAGATCGGAATCCTTTTTCCCCAGCTCTTCGAAGATAAGCTTTTCGTTTCCACGGTCCATACGATTCATTACGTTTGCAATGTAATCGATACCGCCCACAGTTGTGTAATCCGTGGTAATGATACCGGAGAACTTTCTTTTGATCTCATCTTCCACAATCTTAATGCCATCGGGAGAAGCACTCTCCATTCGGGCTATGGCCTCTACTACTTTAAATCTCTTCTCAGGAGGCAGCTCTGAAATAAGCTCTGCTGTCATATCCTCTGTGGTATAAGAGAGAACCAAAGCAATGGTCTGAGGCCTCTCATGCTGCAGGATAGAAAACAGATTCTTAGAATCACTTTTTCTGATAAATCCAAAGGACCTGGATTTCAGTGACTGTGTCACCTTTTGGAGGAGGTTGCTTGCTGTGCTTTCACCAAATGCTTTCTCTAATACGGTTCTGGCATATTCAAGACCACCATCGGTCACGACCTTCTGAGTCAGACAAGTTTTATAGAAATCATCCAGTACTTCTTCTGTGGCCTTAGCTTCTACATGTCCCAGCTTTGCCACTTCGACTGTAAGTTTTTCGATTTCCTCTTCTGAAAGATATTTATATATTTTCGACGCTTTCTCTACTCCGAGCGAAACAATAACAGTTGCCGCTTTTTGTTCTGGTCTCAGACTAGTTGTCATTATTGTCTCCTCCGTTCAACCATGCTTTCAGCAACTGGGCCGAAATCTCAGGATTTTGGTCTGCAAACTCACGGATGCTTTCACGCAGCTCTGCGCCCCGATCCACTTCCGGAACGAAAATCTCAGGTTCAACCGGTTCCACTTCTTCTTCCACTGTTTCTTCTTCCACTTCTGGTATGTCGGGAATCACCGGAACATCCTCCTGACTGTCCTCCGTTTCGACAATCATGGCTTTCTTTTTGTTTGCCCTTCTAATTGCCAATATGACGATCAATACAAGCAATAACACACCGACTGCAGCCGCAATCAGTATCCACTGATTCACAATCATACCCTTAGCCCCTGCTACTTCTGATGTTTCCGGCTGTTTCGGCACATCAACCGTATAGAACGGTGCAGCTACTGCAGTGATTTTCTCCGCTCTGTCCGCCTGAGCAATGCCTGCTGCATTACCAGCCAGGTTACGGATATCATCCACTGTCAGTGTACCAAAATCAGTCCCATTCACAACTACGGAAACTGTAAGATTTTCAAGACTTCCGGGATTTACCTGTCCCTGCTCCTTAATCTGATTAATGAGGTACTTTCTGTTTAGACCACTGGAAGCGTAGGAACCATCTCCGCCGGTTCCTGTTCCTGCTGCATTATATTCCGGAATATCAGCATTTGCTTCTGATCCGGCAACGCCAGATGCTGTCTGCTTATCTCCGGAGAATTCTCTGTTAATGGACTCTTCTGAAATAATACCTGTTTTGTCCTTCTCGTCAATCTTATCCGGAGTATTATATACAATGCTCTCACGGATCAATTTATCCATATTGACCGTACATTTAGCAGATACCTTTACGTTTCCGTTGCCAAATACCGGTCCCAGCACATTGATGACCTTGGCTGAAATCTGGTCTTCAATTACCTTAGCAATTTCCTCGCTTGCTTTTCCTGTATTAATATCCTCTTCTTCGGAATCTACTGTAATCTCTCTGCCGTTCCCGTCAAAGACGGAAACATTATCAATGACCATTCCAGGAATACTTCTGGAAATAAGGAGCTGAATGGATTTTGCCTGCTCCTCAGTAGGTGAACCGCCGTCTTTCATCACAACAACAGCCTGGGCGCTCGCTTCCTTAGCACTATCCTCAGACAGCGCATACTTGGAAGTCTCTCCCAGGGCTATCGTTACATATGCTTCTTTTACACCATCAAAAAGCTGAATGGTTGAACCAATTCTGGTCTCCAGATCGTAAAGCTTAAAGGTCTTACGATCAGAATCCGTAGTCATTAAATTAACATTATTTTTAAATACATCGTATGTAAATCCACTTTTGGGATAACCTTCTGAAACCAGCTTGGCTCTGGTCGTGTCCATCTGCTCAACCGGTACCAGAATATCTCCGTTTTCATATTGATAAGAAACCCCATCCTCTTGCAGTTTACCTATAATCTGCTTGGCTTCCTCGTTGCCAATGCCTGTAAACATTACTTCAAAAGGCTTAGCTCTCATGGACAATGCCAGGATCACTGATCCGGCCACAACCAATACGCCTACTATTGAGGCTATTGCTATCTTCTTTGTCTTACTGCTAAGACCGTTTATAAAATCCTTAATTTTTTCCATCGCCTCTGTCCGCCCCGTTATCCATCTTAAATACTAATTCTCATCATTTCGTTATAAGATTCCAGTGCCTTATTACGAAGTGCTGTTAAAAGTTCTACTGATAACTGGGCTTTTGCTGCTGCTGCCGGAACGGTATGAGCGTCATCGATCTGACCTGTGGACAGTAAATATTCCTGGGTGGTCAAATCCTTGTCCGTCTGTTTTACATTCTGAATGGCCTCTCTAAAAACATCCTGAAATACAGTACTTCCTGCATTTCCGGATGTTACCTTCTTGTCACTTCCAATATTTCCTATGGAATCCAAGGGAATGATGGGTGTTATGAACATCTGTTCCATATTATGTACCTCCTGTTTTAACCTTTAATTATCGTACGTAGTCTGCTTATCTCGCTGTTTAAAGCATTAAGTTCATATTGGTACTGCAACGTTGTTCTTGCTAATTCCACATTCTCCACGTCCATATTCACATTATTTCCATCCATTCTTGCTGATTCATTATCCGTATTTCTAATGAAATGTCTGGAACTTCCAATGATATTGCCTATGTCCTGAGATGTACCCTTCTTTCCTGTCATCAAACGTTTGCGGAATTCATCTTCAAACGTTACATACTGGGCTTTGTATCCCGGAGTATCTCCATTGGCTATGTTGTTAAGGGTAACCTTCTGCTTTGACCACAGATAATCCAGAGTCTTCTCCGCCATGGAAATATTGTTTCCAAATATTAAATTCATCGGATTGTTCCTCACTTTCACTTCTTCCAGAAAATGCTCCTAAAACTTTTTAGGGCTGTAAACTTCTAAATGTAGTTAAAATTTCGACAAGCTCTTCCAAAATTATATTTTTTTTGTAATTCAAAACTTACTTTATTTTACATTTTATTACATATATTGTCAAGAAAGTTCTATTAAGCCAATATCCAAATACTGGTTATAATATTACTCACTATCCGGCATTTTGTATAATGAGTTTACCAGGAATGCCATCAGACCCTCCGTTGCTTTTTTTCTCCCATTACAGGCAGGTCCTCCCAGGTTTTCAAAAATGCCCATACTACCTCCGGGTCGAACTGCTTTCCGCTTCCTCTAAGCAGCTCCTTTTTTATTACCTCCGGGTCAAGCTTTGGGCGGTAGCATCGGTTGCTGCTCATGGCATCAAAGGAATCAGCTACGCAGATGATTCTTGCAAGTAAAGGGATTTGAGCCCCCATCAGTCCTTCCGGATATCCTTTCCCGTCAAACCGTTCGTGATGATACCTTGCTCCCAGCTCCAAGTCTCTGACGGTGGAAATGTCTTTTAGAATATCTCCCCCAATGACTGTATGGGTTTTCATGATCTCCTTTTCTTCCGCTGTAAGCTCCGTGGTTTTAAGAAGTATCTCGTCCGGTACTCCTACTTTTCCCACATCATGAAGAAGGGCAATCTCATATAAACGCCTGATTTCTTCATTACACCAATTCATATTCTCCCCTATTAAGACAGAATATCTGGCCACTCGCTCTGAGTGTCCTTTTGTGTAGTTGTCTCTGGCGTCTATTAAAGCTGCTATTGCATTAACAGAGGCCAGAGAAATGGTTTCCAGCTCTTTTGTCTTTTGCTCCAGCTTTCTCTTAAGCTGTCTGTTAGAATCTTTTGTTTCCAGAGCCCGCCTGACTCTGCATAAAAGGACTTCCTTTACCACTGGCTTCGAGATGAAATCGTAGGCTCCCATCTTTAGGCATTCCGCTTCAATGGCCTTATCCGTTTGCGACGTTATGAAAATAACTGGTATGTCAGAACAGTCCGGTCTGGTTTTTAGTTGTTTCATAATCTGCCAGCCATCAATCTTAGGCATTGCCAGATCCAAAAGAATCAGGTCCGGACTTATCTGTTCCATATACCGGAATGCAATTTCTCCGGAAACAGTAGTAAACACCTCATAATATTCTGAGAGCATGTCTTCTAATACCCTAAGAAAAAAAGAAGTGTCATCAATTGCTAATATTCTGTACAAGCCTCTCCCCCCTTACTTTAAAAGCCGCCTCCAGCACAACCCTTCTTGCTGCGCTTTCCTTACCCCACACATTGTGACCTAGATACATAGTTTCTTTTATGAAATTCAGCAAATTCCTCAAACCCAATACTACTAAAAGAGAATCCAAAGAATCCGCAATAAATTTTACATATTCTTTTAATAGGAACATTTACGTTACGTTACCAAGATAATATATGGTATCAAAGGCATATATTTTGATACCTCCCATAAGTTTTGGTTTCACTTTTTGGTTATATTTCTATTAATTATTAACTTTTCTATATTTATATCGAAACCTAAGTCAAAATAATAAGCGATTTTAGTCGATTTTTGTCATTTTATCAGTATCTTAATACCCGCTATCCAGGAATAAAGGATAAAAGCATGAAAATGCAGCTGTCAGGCCATGTAAAATCATAAATTATAAAGAGCAAAAGATAAATATTTACATGAAAAGCTGGATTCAAGAAATGAGATTTGTCTTCATATAATAGAACGATAAACAAAATTATGAAATCTGAAAGCAAATTTTAGAATGAAAGAGGAAGTTATAATGAGTATAGAAAATTTAACTGCAGATGCCATTCAGGAAGACACTTCTGAAAAGCAGTATGAAGAAGCGGTCCGACTTCAGGAGTTTCTTATTTCCATTGCCAGCCAGCTGCCAGCTGCCATAAGAAATCAAGAGCTTACTTATAGCATGAGTCATATAAGAATCCTCTCCATTGGTCTGTCCCGACTAGAATTCATCTGCCACGATCCGAAAATACTGGAAATTCCAGTCTCCTACCTAGCCATGTATGAAAATACCAAGTGGACCATTGACAAATTAACGGAATATATAGAGACGGACCAACGAAAGAAAGCGGAGGATCTGGCAGAATTTCAATTGATCCCATTTCTTAAGGAATGGAAGGAGGATACCTATTTCTGGCTGCTGATTTATCCTGATAAAGAAAAAATGAGCCATTATTATGAACATGAATTTATACCAAATCACCGGAATACCTATGAGGACAGGGGAAAGGATTATCTGGTCTCCATTTTCATTCCTGTTTATAATAAGGTAGAGTATACAAAAAAGTGTCTGGAAAGCCTTTTTCGAAATACAAACCTGACCAGACACTCCTGCGAACTGATTCTTCTGAATGATGGTTCTACGGACGAAACGGAAGAATATTTCAAGGAATTGGGCATTCGAAAGGTACTGACCTTAAAACGAAATGTAAAAGCCATGATCTTTTCCCTAATGTACCGGGTTTGTGAAGGAAAATATGCTGCCTTTATTAATAACGATACCATATTAACAAGCAACTGGCTGGATAATCTGCTGACCTGCATTCAATCTGATCCGGATATCATATCTGTAGCTCCCAGTACGCCTAATACCAGTAACCGACAGGGCATGGTGGATGATTTTACACCGGAGAATGCGGAAGAAAAAGCGAAGTCCCACAACGTCAAATGTCCCTACTTATGGGAAGAGAAATGCCGGCTAATGCCTGTAATTGCCCTTTATGATATTGATAAAGTAAATACCATTGGGTTTGCAGACCGGTTTTATTATACCATGGAATTTTGGGATGATGATTTCAGCCTTCGGGCCCGGAGAGCTGGTTACAAGCAAATACTGTGCAAGGATACCTGGTGTTACCACTTTGGCAGTGTTTCAGGAAAGGAAGACCAGCTAAAGTACCGGACGCTGCAAAATGGAAGAAGTCTGTTTATTCAGAAACACGGTGTTGACCCATGGGGCCATAACTTCTGCTATGATCCTTACCTTTTGACTCATTTAGAAACCACCTTTCCTGATCTTCCAGAGGATACCCCGATTCTTGGGATCGACCCCGGCTTTGGAGCTGATGTGATACAGCTTATGACAGGATTAAGGCGTTTGGGAAAAAAGGTTACCTTTTCCTTTGCCATTGGTGATTCCAATCTAGCTGATGACTTAAAGCCTTTAAAGGGGACTGTCTCCATTGCAGAATCTATGTATGATATGCACCGGGCTCTCCCGGACGGAAGCTTTCAGTATATCTCCATTGGAAAGGAGATATCTCTTTACCCTGATTACTCTGAACTGTTAAAGAAATGCGCATCTCGCTTGAAGCCTGGAGGAGTGATATCCTTTTATTTAACCAACCCTTATTCTCTTGGCTTAAAAAGAGAGCTGGAGGAAGAGAGACTGTTAAATGGAAAGCACTCAATCACGCTCATTCCTTTAAACGAAGTCGTATCTATTTTAAGCGGACAGGGATTGAGGCCTAATGCCAATGGTATCTTTGAGGCAATTCTGCCTGCGGTATTAAATCCAGGCAGATCAGAACACCTAAATCGGTATCTGGTCCTTGCAACAAAGCCAAAATAAACAAAACTCCCTGTCAGGGCCGAAATATATCTTCTGCCTTAACAGGGAGTCTTTTCATTATGCTCTTGTATCTACGATCTGTCCAACACCACTAGAAGGTATCTGGCCAGGAGCTGCGCGGCTTATCATATCGAGAAGTCCGGCTGCCTGCTGTTCTTGTTGATTCATGGCCTTTTTCGTTATAGAGAGACCTGCCTCCTGCTGAACCTTTGCCATGCTCATATCCATGCTAAATGCAGCGACGTCCATATTCGTTCTCCTTTCATGCAGTCGAAACTGCAATCCTTATTATCTTTTGCTTCTTATTATATATCGGACTTAATAAGCTTCTGATAACAGGCTGGTATGAAATTACGATTCTTTATAGCAATCCAGGGTAAACCAAAATTCAACACCACCTAAGACATTGCGCACCCCGCAGGATTTCTTATGAGAATCCATAATCGCCTTAACAATAGAAAGTCCGATGCCGCTCCCACCATATTCCCTTGTGTGGGCCTTATCAACCTTAAAGAATTTAGTCCAAAGCTTAGGTATGTCTTCTTCCGGAATGTTCTGACCGGTATTAAACACCGTTACAAGCGCTTCGGTTCCTTTTTCTTCTGCGGTAATGATAATATTTCTATCTCCCCCCAGATGGTTTAAGGCGTTATTCAGATAATTGGTAATGACTTCTTCTATTTTAAATTCATCGGCACAGACGTAAATGGGCCCGCAGTCCTCAAGCGTTACGGTTGCATTGTTATGCTGAATCAGGATTCCAGCTGAATTTATCACTCCACGAATGAGCTCCGTTATATCAAACCGCTCCAGCTGCAGAGCATCGTTTCCAAATTCAATAGCAGTAAGATTTAATAGCTGACGGACCATCTTATTCATCTTATTGGCTTCATCTATAATTACTTCACAGTAGTATTCCCTGCTTTCAGGATCATCTGCCATTCCCTCGTTGAGCCCCTCGGCATATCCCTGAATTAAGGCAATGGGAGTTTTTAATTCATGGGATACATTCGCGATAAAATCTTTACGCATGTCGTCGATTTTTACTTTTTCTTCAATATCCTTTTGAAGCTCCTCATTGGCAGCCCGCAGCTCTCCTATGGTATCCTTTAACCGGTCAGAAAGCTTGTTCATACTGTTTCCTAATATGCCGATTTCATCCTCTTCTTTTCCTGTATACTTAGCATCAAAATCCAGGCCAGACATCTTTTCCGACAGGTTAGACAATGCAAGTATGGGGGAAGTGACTCTTTTGGTGGTTAAATAGGTAATAATGCTTCCGACCAAAAGCGCGACACCTCCTACATAAGCAAGGAACCGATTGGATAAGGATACACTTTCCCGGATACTGGCCAGGGGTATGGATATGAGGAAAATGGTCCTGTTATCGGAGAAATATCCCCAGCTTTCCAGATAATAAGAATCCGACCTGGTATCATAGGTCTTTTGAATCACGTAATTGTCGTACTTCTTCATTATATTCGTGTGCGGCATATCTTTTCCAAAGATATAATCCTCCACACGATTGGTTAAAAACTGTCGGTCTCCGCTGGTTGACATAAGAGCTTCATCTGTGGAGCTGTCGATTAAGACCATGGCAAGGTTATATTTCTCTCCCATGATGCGAAACATCTTTTGGACAGGGCCTTCATTTTTAAAGTCCTTATCATAGGTATCCTTATAATACCCAATGATTCCTTTTCCACTTTCATTGGCTTCTGCCACCACTTGGTCAATCTCATTATAGGCGCGTTCCAGAATGTGCACTTTATCTATGGTGTAGAAGGTTTCTAAAAACCAGCTATTGACGCACCAGGTCGAAATAAGCACAAACGCCATCAGTCCTACAAAAATAATGGCGTATCGTGCTTTTATGGAATGTTTCATTGACTCACCTCAAATTTATATCCCATTCCCCATATGGTCTTGATGTAATCTCCTTTTTCCCCCATCTTGCTTCGAAGCTTCTTTACATGGGTATCTATAGTTCTGGCATCTCCAAAATAATCGTAATTCCATACATTATTTAATATCTTTTCCCTGGACAGGGCGATTCCCTGGTTTTCAAGGAAATAGGCCAACAGTTCAAATTCCTTAAAGCTTAATTCAATGTTGGTTCCATCAATGGTGACCTGATGGGCCGCCTTATCAATACAGATTCCTCCGATCTCTACCTCGTCGGCTGGTACTGCATTGCTTCTTCTTAAGATGGCCTCTACTCTTGCAACTAAAATCTTAGGGCTGAAAGGCTTTGAGATATATTCATCCACACCGAGGTCAAAGCCCTGAAGCTCATCTCTTTCTTCCCCTCTTGCCGTCAGCATGATGATAGGGACCTGAGAATATTTGCGGATGGTCTTAAGGGTTTCCCAGCCGTCCATTTTAGGCATCATAACATCAAGGATAATGAGTACAATATCTTTCTGTTCAAAGAATACGTCCACAGCCTCCTCTCCATTGGCAGCCTCAACTACGGTAAATCCCTTCACACTCAAAAAATCTTTTACCAGCTTTCTCATTCTGGATTCATCATCAACCACTAATATTTTTAGCTGTTCCATCGCAACCTCCTGAAATCAGATCCTTTTTCTTTTCCTTTATTTCTGACCATATTGTAACAAATGAAAAGGGGAATTTCTACATTTTCACAGAGATTTCACACGAATAGGCGAGAAATGACTGTTCATTGAATAATTCCCCCAATCAAAGGGTCATATTCCTTTTCCTGGTAAGTAAAATCATAACCACCCGTTGAACGGGTGGTTTGCTCTACCCCTATAAGGGGTTATTACCGACGTTGGAGCCTAAAGGCTCTTCGAAAAAAATCCACAGCCGCACAAACATTTATCTGCTGAGCCCAACAGGGCTCATTTTATTTGCTTTGCTTTACCGGCTCACCCGTGAACGGGTCTATGTATTCTTTTAACGTCATTTGATCATATTCTAAATCTTCCTTTAATTGATTTTGTATATATTCTTGTATCTTCTTTGCATTCTTTCCCACTGTATCTACATAATATCCACGACACCAAAAATGTCTGTTTCCATATTTGTATTTTAAATTCGCATGTCTCTCAAATATCATTAGCGTACTCTTACCTTTTAAATATCCCATAAAACTTGATACGCTGATATTTGGTGGTATTCTCACTAACATATGAACATGATCTGGACATATTTCTGCCTCTACTATTTCCACACCTTTTCGTTTGCATAACATACTTAGCACATTTGCTATATCCTGCTTTAATTCTCCGTACGCTACCTTTCTGCGATATTTTGGTGCAAAAACTATATGATACTTACAATTCCATTTTGAATGTGATAAACTACTTATATCCATTTGGATAACCTCCTCAGATGTGCTTGTGTGGCTGCGAACCAACACTATTATATCACTGGAGGTTTTTTACTTGAAGCTAAAGCAGCTGTGGACGCACCTGCATAGCAGGTGGTTTATAAAAGACTGCAATACAATAAAAAAGCAGACACACCAAAAGTGCATCTGCTTCTATATATAAATATTATCTTAATTCAGTGGTTGGAATGGTATCCATATCGTCGAATGCCTGATTCTCTCCACCCATTGCCCAGATGAAGGTGTAATTGCTGGTACCTGCTCCGGAATGGATGCTCCAGGATGGGCTGATCACTGCCTGCTCATTCTGCATTACGATATGTCTTGTTTCATTGCCTTCTCCCATCATGTGGAATACTACATTGTTCTCCGGAATCTCGAAGTACATATAGATTTCCATACGTCTCTCATGAGTATGGGATGGCATGGTGTTCCATACGCTTCCTGCATCTAATACAGTCATTCCCATGGAAAGCTGACAGGTTTCCAATACGTCTGGATGAATAAACTGGTTGATGACACGCTTGTTTGCGGTCTCCATTGCTCCAAGAGGCTTTTTCGCTGCCTTTTCAATAGGAATAAACGTTGTTTTGCATGCCTTATGAGCTGGTGCACTTACCATATAGAACTTGGCAGGGTTTGCTGCATCTGCACTGGAGAAGGTAACTTCCTTTGTTCCTTTTGTAATGTATAAGCAGTCTTTGTAATTCATCTTGAACTCTTCCCCATCTGCAACAATGGTTCCTGCTCCACCGATATTAAAAATACCGATCTCGCGTCTCTCAAGAAAATAGCTTGTACCAAAATTTTTCCAAATATCAATACCTTTGTCAATAGAAACAGATTCTGTTGTAGGCATACAACCTAATGTAACCATACGATCTACATGGGAATATACAGCTACCACTTCATTGGCAACGTATAAATTTTCAATTAAAAATTCATTTCTTGTTTCTTCTGTTGTATATCGTTTAAAATCTCTTTGATTAGCTGAATAACGGATATCCATTTATTAAAACCCTCCTTGTTGTATTTTGAAATAACTGACCACTCTCATGGTATCACAAGCAGGTTTTTAATTCAACAGGTTCTTAGATTTATTGTGAAAAACCAACAACAAATCCCGTTTTTCAGGAAGTAAAATCATTCACTTATTTAAAGAACGTGAAATTTTGCCACTTCGTCACGCAGCAAATTTGCCTGAGCCGACAGCTCTTCACTGGAAGCGGAGCTTTGCTCTGCCGTAGCGGCATTGCTTTGCACCACAGCGGATATCTGATTGATTGAAGAGGTGACCTGCTCCATAGCCACCGATTGCTCCCTGGAAGCCTGCTCTACCGTCTCCATAAGCTCTTTGACGTGCTTGGCCTGATTGGTTGCATCGGAGAGAAGCTCTGCATTTTCTTTTGCTGTAGTAAGTCCGTCTTCTACGGCACGGGTCGCATTCTCAACAAGATGTGCGGTGCGTTTTGCTGCCTCGGCTGCCTTTGCCGCAAGACTTCTTACCTCATCGGCTACCACAGCAAATCCTTTTCCGGCTTCGCCAGCCCGGGCAGCCTCCACCGCAGCATTTAAAGCCAGGAGGTTTGTCTGGGAAGCGATTCCATCGATGTCCTTCGTGATCTTTCCTATTTCATCTGAGGTGGTTTTGATTTCATCCATGGCATTTAGCATCTGCTTCATCTTATCATTGCTTTCTTCCACACGATATACGGTCTGCTCCACATAATCAACAGCTTCTTCTATATGAGAGGTATTCTGCTCTACCTGAGAGGAAACGACTGTTATAGATGAGGAAAGCTCTTCTATGGTTCCGGCCTGCTCTGTGGCACCGGCGGCCAGAGCCTGAGCGGCATCTGCCACCTGGGTAGAGCCTGCATTTACCTGATCGGCTGACTGACGTATGATTTTCAGCGTCCGGTTTAGCTGCTGGTAAATAAGAGTCAGTGAATTATGGATCGGTGCAAAATCTCCTGCATATCTTTTTTCCACAGGAAGGGTCATATCCCCTCGTGACATATGCTCCATGTGATTGGTAATATCTGCAACTACCTCTGCCATTTGTCCTATCAGCTCATCCGTTGCCCTAGAGAGAACCTCCAGCTCATCCTTTGTCTCGCTGATTGTTACAGGGGGTGTATGAACATCTCCCTCTGCCAATAGCTTAAGACGATCTGCAACAGGGGTTAGGGGTGCGGTAATCTTACTTAGACGGCCAGTGAGAATGAAAAGGCCTGCTGCACAAATTCCTAACGATACCAAAAGAAGAAACGCAATTTCCATCAGCTTCTCTTTCTGGTGCGCAGCCACCGCGTCATTGATGTCGTCAATGTAATTTCCGGTGCTGATATTCCAGTCATAAGGCGCGAATTTAAGTGTATAGGCTCTCTTTGCATATACTCCATCCTGACCAGGCTTTGTGAAATAAAAATCCGTAAATCCGCCTCCTGATTTTGCGCCATTCTCAATAAAGCTTCTGATGTAATAATTGCCTGCTTTATCCGTCTCATTGAACCGTTCTTTTCCTTCATATTCCGGATTCATGTGCACGGCGCAAAGACCGTTCGACGTATCTGCCCAGAAATAACCGCTGCCTCCGTCGTATCTGGCATTACGGACGATGCTTTCTGCATTCTTTTTTGCCTGCTGCTCCGTAAGCTCACCGCTTTCATAGCGCTTATAGTTGTCATCCAATACACTGACAAGATTTTCAACTGCCGTCTTAATATTCTGATCATAGCTTTCATAACTGGACTTAATCCAGTTTTGATATGCACGGTCCAAGCTGATGTAGGAGATTACTGTTAATACAAAAATTGTAGTAAACAACATGGCACTGACAAATAAAATCAGTTTTCCCCTGACCTGCAATCGTTTCTTCTTTTGCTTTTCCATTATGTATTCCTCCATGATTGCATAGACTTAATAATATTCATTATGATACATCCATTATCTGACAAGTGCAACGCGAGTTTGGTATAATAATGTATAACTTTTTACTTTTATGTCTCATTTTATCTTTTTATAAGAATTATACATTTATACTTGTGTCATAACTCATGTGTCACCGTCAATATAAGCTGTTTTCTTACACAAAAGACTTTACAATATACAATTCAGACAAATATAGAGCAGATACTAAAAAACTGTGAAAAGTTTAGTTTATTACTATTTTATAACCATCAATAATCCACACGATTTTGAATCTAAGGAATCTGGTTTCTAATCTTACAATAAATAGCACTAAAACAAAAAATGTGCCCTGACCCAAGGCTTGTTGGGTGCAAGGCACATTTTTAAGAAAGAGTTAACCTTTTTTTGATGCGATTACCATTTGCAGATTATTCTTTAATCGAGCATCTTCCGGGGCATGCTCTAATGCTCTTTTCGCATGCTCTTCGGACTCATCAAGCATTCCCATACGGTATGCAGCTATGGAGCAAAGATCATCAGGGGTGTAATCCCAGGAATAGCCCATATTTACAAACGTTCTGGATTTTTCTGTTATCTTTAATGCTTCTTTTGCCAAATAGTAGCTCATGGTCCAGTCTTTTAGCTCGTAGCACATTCTTGCAAATTCCACATAAGGATCCCTCATGGTGGGTACCTCTGCTATGGCGCGGAAATACCAGCTGTATGCTTCCTTCGTCTTTCCAAGCCGGTAATAGGATCTTGCAATCCAGCGCATGGCTGCGCATCGTTCATCCGGCCAGTTAGCGGACGGAAGATTCAGGTATTGATTTAAGGTATCAATGGATTTCTGCCACTGGCTTTTATACATATACTCCCTGCCAAGATAATAACGCATCCGCTCATCCTCTGGCGTTTCATCCACAGCAAGCTCTAAAAGAGGCAGATAAGACCCTCTGGATTTCGTAGGATCGGGGTGATGGTTGAGTACCATACCATCGATATATACGGTTTCCAAAGGCTGTGTTCCCACATACTGAACGAATTCATGGATAGGACATTTCCAGCGGAAGTTCTTACGCTCATGCACTTTAAAATAGTAGAACTGAATATCCGGAGTTCCGTCGGCCTTTAAGCTCCAGTTATAAAGATAACGGCCGGTCTTTGAAATCTCTCCCTGGTGCAATGGCTTGTGATTTAACCATGCCTCCTCCAGTTTTTTTCTCCAGCCGGGTTCAAAAAGCTCATCTAAATCCGTACAGACACAAACGTCCACATCTTCCGGAACGTGTTCCAGAGAAATGTTTCTGGCAACATCAAATCTCCATGGCTTTACGATGTCCACGTAAACCACAGCCCCTCTTTCCCGAAGCTTTTCTACGGTACCGTCATCGGAACCTGTATCCGTCACAACAATGAGGTCAGCCTCGTTCATGGAATCCATCCATTGATCCACAAAAGAAACTTCATTCTTACAGATCGCATAGACACATATCTTTAATCCGCTCATGAGGATACCTCCTCACTGGTCTCTTTCTTGCACCGGTCTTCGATTAAGGCAAGATTGCTCTTAAGCCTTGTATTGTCAGGGTCCATGGAAAGCGCTTTCTTTGCATGTTCCCTTGCCTTTTCGTACATGCCCATACGATATCCGCTGATGGCGCAATAATCATAAAACGCATATCCCCAGCTCACCGGATCTACCAGATAGCTTCCCGTGCTCTCTGTGATTGTGAGACCTTTTTCTGCCATGGCATAGCAAAGGGGCCAGTCACCTTCCAAATATCCGGCTTTTGCAAGGGCCAGATAAGGTTCTCTTACATCAGGATCCTCTGCAAGCGCTTTAAAAAGCCAGGATCTTGCTTCTCTTTTATTGCCAAGCTCTCCAAAGCTGTGAGCAATAAAACGCATGGAAGCACTTCTCTCCTCCAGCCATCTCGCAGTAGGAAGGGAAAGGTGGCGTTTTAAAGTACTGATTGCTTTCTCATATTGACCATGAAATACATACTCTCTGCCCAGCCAGAACGTGGCTCTGTCATCTAAGGGATTTTCCTCCACAGATAATTCCAGGAGGGGAAGATACTGGCTTCTTGGTTTTGATTCATCCGGAAAATGGTTCAGCACCATACCGCTGATCCAGCCAGATACTTCCGGTGTTTCCCCGCTGTATTCCAGAATTTCATGTACGGGATGAATCCATTTATAATTGTTTCTTCCGTGAATTTTTTCCATGGGAAACTGTTTCTTTGGACTTCCGTCAGGATTGCAGCTGAAGGAAAATAAATAACGTGCTCTGGTCTGTCCCGGTTTCCACTGAGCCTCCAGCTTCTCTCTCCACCCTGGTTCAAATACTTCATCAAGATCATTGGAAACGCAGATGTCTGCATCCTCTGGAATATGATTCATGGCCACATTTCTGGCGGTATCAAAGCGCCAGGGAGAAATGGTTTCCTCATAAACAATGGCTCCGCGCTGCCGAAGCTTTTCCACGGTTTTATCTGTGGAACCGGTATCAGTTACAATCACTTCATCTGCTTCTGATACCGCGTCCATCCACCGGTCTACAAACTCTTCTTCATTCTTACTGATTGCGTATACACATACCTTATATCGATTCACTTTGACCAACTCCTTTTGGGGATCCATACTTATAATTCATTATACGTACCTTATTCCCTCCAGATAACCGGATTCCTGCCCCCATTTTATTTGCTAAATTAAGTATATGCAGATAGGACTTGTTCCGTGAACCGATTGGGTTAATCCGTTGCTTTTACTCCGTAGACTATTTCATAGATTTCCTTTTTATAGGGCAGAAATTCCTCTTCTGTCATAGGAGCCCTGTAGCTCATGATCATGAGTCTAAGGGGGTTGTCTTCTGGCTTTAAGGGCATCTGCTCATAGAAAAATGGATTTAAGTGAAACCCTAGTCTTTCATAAAAACCAGCTCTTCGGCCAGTCATTGGGTCAGCTTCTGTCACCGGCTCTATCTCAAGAAATACTGGTTTTTCAGCCTCTTTTAAAACCTCCTCCACAAGGAGTCTTCCATAGCCATTGCCTCTGGACTGCTTTAAGGTAGCAAGATGCTCTAAGAAAATACAGTCAGAAAGCTCCCAGTATCCTAAAAAGGCAAAAACCTTTCCCTCTTCTTCCACAACGCGGACACGGTAAAGAGGATGATCGAAGACTTTTTCCTGCCCCTCTCTGGTGCGACGCTCAATGGCTGGAAAAGCCTCTTCATAAACCTGGTATATTTCCTCAAATCGGGACTTCGGGTGTTTTAACAGCATAACAATTATCTCCTAACCATATATTAATTCTCCTCTCAGTGTACCATTTCCGGAGGGAAGAAACAAGCAAAAAGCCTGTCCCGGTCAAACCGGAACAGGCTGTCTATATACATTTACTTTGTGGTGATTCTGCCCTGACCTGCTGGATTCGCATAATCGCTGCCTACATTTCCGCCTAACTGATTGCGGATATAGGAGGACAAAAGATCAACATCGGTGATCACTTCATCACGGATTATTTTGCTTCCTTTAAACATGGTCATTCCATCGCCGCCTGATTTCAGCATGTAATTATGAGAAGCAACAGTGTAGGTCTTATTTACGTCAAGAGGGGTACCTCCCACCATAATATCAGAAACCCGGTAAGCTCCATTTACCTTAAGGAAATTCCCTTTCTCATCTACCTGGACACTGGAAGGAGTCTGAGAATTGATGGTGTAGGTAAGGCCGGAAACCTGAAGGAAGCCGCCGCTTTCCTTGGGGTAATTCTTGGAAGCCATTTCAAGTGCATCCTTGATCTGCTGCCCCTTTACTTCTGCGACACAGCCCATATTTCCAAAGGGGAATACGGTAAGGGTATCGTTATATGTAATATTTCCTGGCTTTATGCTGGCTCTGACTCCGCCGCCGTTTGAAAGACCGATCTCAGCTCCAAGCACAACGCGGTAAGCATCTGCGCAAAGATCACCAAGATTTGTTTCTCCGCTTCTGACTGCCCGGTTTCCGGTAGCCGGATCATTAATGGTAAGTTCTGTGTCCGTTCGCCCGATTACTGTCTTTAGAGTTTCGTTATACTGGGACTGGATTGCTTTTATGTAACGGTCTGTATCATAATCAATGGCTTTTCCGTCGGCAGTAACCGCACTCTTTGCTGGAATTACAAGCTGAGAACCGACTGCTAATACGTTGGGGTCCTTTAATACGTTTCGGTTGGAATTATATATTTCCTGGTAACGGTCATAGGAGCCTAATTCCTTTTTCGCAATTCGGCTTAAGGAATCTCCCTTTTTCACAGTATAGGTACTTGTAACAACTCCTTCTGGTACCTTGGAGACCATCTCACTTGTCATGGTTCCATCTGTTTTAATGGTAAGCTTACCGATATTTTTAAGCTTTGTTCCGGTCTGGGTAAGAAGCACGTCCTTACCATCTTTGTTCTTAACGTATTTATTGTATACTTCATGAGAATGGCCGTCGATGACAGCATCAATTCCTGCCGTATTTTTAATCACATTGTCAGAGGTCCACTGGTCTGTGGTTCCGTTCTCCCCAAGATGGCCGACTAAAACAACGATCTCAGCGCCTTCTGCTTTTGCCTGGTCTACAGAAGCCTGAATCTGGGTATACAGCTTTTGACCGCTTTCATCTTCACAGAATCCATAGATGTAGGTTCCGTTTCCATCCTGAAAATAGGTTGGAGTTGACTTTGTAAAGCTTTCTGGTGTGGTAGCTCCTACGAATGCAACCTTGGTATTTCCATAGGTAAACATCTTATAAGGGGCAAATACAGCAGAGCCTGTCCGAAGATCCATAAAATTGCTGGAGTAATAGCCGCAGTTTAACTTTCCTGCCAGCTCCAGAAAACGGGGCATTCCATAATCAAATTCATGGTTGCCTGGAACCGCGAAATCATAACCGACTTTATTCATAATGTCGATTAAATATCCCCCATCAGAAAGTGTTCCAATGGGGGCACCCTGAATGGCATCTCCACCGTCTACCAGGGCAACATAAGGAGTCTGGGCCAGCATCTCTTTTTTATAGAGAGCAAGTCCTGCATATCCAATGTTGTCATCGACTCCGCAATGGACATCGTTGGTGTATAGGACCACAATATCCTTGTCCGCGGCAAATGAGGGGATGGATATGCCCGTAGTAAGAGAGAGTACCATTAAAAGAGCTATCCACAGTGACAGAAACCTTCTTTTCATACTTCCTTTCATTGCTTGAATCCTCCTTTTGAAAAATGCAATTTTCTTTATTATAGCAGACATTTGTAAAAACAAAATATTATTTTTTCAAAAATTATGGTTAATTTCAAACTTTTTTTAGAAAGAAAGGGGATTCCTTATAATCTATCAGCCATAAGCAAGAAAAGTACCTTCGTTTAGCTTTACGCTGCTGTCATCCGTCCAGCTTTCTGCAAACTTATTCCAGTTTCTTGTAAGGGTGTCTATCCCAGATTCCTTATCTATATATCCATTCTCATTTGGCATGATAACAAATTTGGTGCTCTTATATTTCATCGTGTTTTCAAAAAAGTTATTCCAATATTTTGAGCCATCGTTACCATAACGCCATAAATTAGAATACTGAGGATCTCCGGAATTTGTTAAGTGCTGAGCTTTCGCAAGCTCTGCTCCTTCTTTTAATGCTTTTGCCACATCGTTGGTATTTTTATATAGATCCATAATCCGATTGTACACGGTAAAAATATTCTTTGACACCAGATCGGCAGCTTTACCTGGTTCTGCTACTTTTTCTCTGGTCTTTTTCAGTTCTTCATTCAGCCTGTCTGCCAGAGTATTGGTGAATTTTTCTATGGATTTTGTCATTGCTCTTTTTATTCCATCGGATACGCCGCTGAACCGATTAAACAGTTCACCTTTTAGACTCAGTTCTGCAAGCTTAAAACCAATTTCCTCTTCACTGGAGTTACTGTTTATGGATCGTTCTCCATAGCTGTTACTATCATAGGATTTGATCTCGTTTATCATACTTTTTGCCTTATCAAGTTCGTCAACAGAATAATATTTTGCTTCACTGACTTCTTTCGTGTTTGAAGCATTGGTTTCTGCAGCCTTTCTTAATTGACCTGCCATATAGGAATCATCTGCTTTCAGCCACTGGTCTTCCTGACTCAGCTTTGCATAATCCTGATTATCCTTAATAAAATCGGAGTATTGCTTTACCGAATCCTGATACGCTTTCATCACGCTGTCATAAACCTTCTTAGCCTCTCCCTCGGTTCCCCCTTCTTCAAAAAACTCTCCGATTTCTTTTGATGCATTCTTAGCAATGATTTCCGCTCCAGAATTGTACTGGGTTTCCAGATCCTTTAAGAGCTGCGCTTTTTCTTCTCCAGAATAATGATCCTCAATATGCTGTTTTCCAACTGCATAGCCAGAGGCCAGATATTCCAGACTATGAGTAAAAGAGGAATTAGTTTCATCAAGACCAGAAAGATAGAAACCTATTCTTCCGCTGTCATAGGAGTTTTTGGTAACTCCATTTCTGCTTAGTTCATCAATAAATTCCTGAGGAACTGGCTTATTTAAATCAGGCAATGTGATATTATCTACTTTACCTGCTAATACATCGTTTAAGTTAAAACTAAATTGTTGCAGGTATTGATATTTTATTGCATCTTCCTTTGTATACTCCCGTTTGGATGATGGAACGATTTCCATATTAAGAATGGATTCATCGTTGTATTTCAAGTCTCCATCTGCCACCTTACCGGAATACAGTATCATTTTATTATTGGCAGGAACGTCTTCCTTTTTCTCATTCTGTCCAATTGTATTACCTGCTTTTAGTACATCTTGTGTAAATTTTCCTGCTTGGTTCTTCGCAGCCGGCAGACTGTTCATCCACTTGGAAAATTGCACGGAAGATATTGATACATTCATTTGACACTTCCCCCTTTGTTTTATTAATAAGTCTCTACATTATTTTTATCGGTATATATTCTGTTAAAATAACCTTTTATCGAATTTAACCAATATACAAGCGATTTTTCAGATTATCTCCACAAAAAAGGAACGTTTCTATTACAGAAACGCTCCTCATTTTTTATTTATTCATTTTCTTTACTAATTCCAATTCGAAGCTCTTCCAGCTGCTTTGGATCAACCGGAGCCGGAGCTTCTGACATGAGACAGGAAGCATCCTTAACTTTCGGGAATGCCATTACATCGCGAATGCTGTCCGCTCCTACCATCAGCATGACAACACGGTCAAGTCCATAGGCAAGTCCTGCGTGAGGTGGAACACCGAATTTAAATGCATCCAGGAGGAATCCGAACTGCTCCTGAGCCTGCTCTTTGGTGAAGCCAAGAACTTCAAGCATTTTGGACTGAATGTCTGCCTGATGGATACGGACAGAACCGCCGCCAAGCTCCGTTCCGTTAAGAACGATATCATATGCTTTGGCACGTACTGCACCAGGGTCGGTGTCGATCATTGCCCAGTCCTCATCCATAGGCATAGTAAATGGATGATGCATAGCGGTAAAACGGCCCTGCTCCTCAGAGTACTCTAAAAGCGGGAATTCAGTTACCCATAAGAACTTGAAATCATCTTTTTTCAAAAGCTCAAGCTGTCTTGCAAGCTCAAGTCTTAAATTTCCTAATACATCGAATACTACTTTATCTCTGTCTGCTGCAAACAGGAGTAAATCTCCTGGCTTTCCGCCCATGGCTGCTGCCAGAGTCTTTAGCTCTTCCTCTGTCATGAACTTTGCAAAGGAACATTTATAAGTTCCATCTTCGCCAATAGCGAGGTAAGCAAGTCCCTTGGCACCAAAGCCTTTGGCATACTCCACCAGGGCATCAATCTTCTTACGCGGCATAGCTCCCTGGCCTTCTGCATTGATACCACGAACAGATCCGCCCTGCTCTAAAGCACCCTTAAATACAACAAATTCTGTATCCTTTACCACATCAGAAACATTGGTAAGCTCCATGCCAAAACGCATATCCGGTTTATCGGAACCAAAGCGGTCCATGGCCTCTCTCCAGGTCAGTCTTGTGATTGGAAGGGAAAGGTCATAGTTGCAGATTTCCTTAAATAATTTCTTTAACAGTCTTTCATTGACATTTAATACATCGTCAACGTCAACAAAGGACAGCTCCATATCGATCTGGGTAAATTCCGGCTGTCTGTCCGCTCTTAAGTCTTCATCCCGGTAGCATCTGGCAAGCTGGAAGTAACGGTCATAGCCAGAGCACATCAAAAGCTGCTTATAAAGCTGGGGAGACTGGGGAAGTGCATAAAAGGAGCCTGGGTGAACGCGGCTTGGTACCAGGTAATCTCTGGCGCCTTCTGGAGTACTCTTAATCATGGTAGGAGTTTCAATCTCTAAAAATCCTTCTTCTGCAAGAAATGCTCTTGTGAGAGTAGCCACCTGGCTTCTTACCTTAATATTTTTCTGAAGATCCGGTCTTCTTAAATCCAGGTAACGATATTTTAATCTCAGTTCTTCCTTGGTCTTGCTGTTCTCTTCAATAGGAAATGGCGGAGTCTCGGATTCAGAGAGGATTCTTAAGCTCTTTGCGCGCACTTCAATGGCTCCGGTAGCCAGGTTTTCATTGACACCGCCTGCCCGGCTCTCTACCACTCCGGTAACTGCAACTACAAATTCGCTTCTTAACCGTTCTGCTTTTGCAAAGCTTTCTGCTCCGCATTCGCTTTCTTCAAAAATGATCTGCAGAATTCCGGAACGATCTCTTAAATCAACAAAGATAATTCCTCCTTTGTTTCTGCTTTTCTGAACCCAGCCCATAACAGTCACTTCTTTGCCTGCATCAGCTGTGGTAACCTCTGTACACCTATGGGATCTTTTTAATCCCAGCATTGACTCTGCCATATTTTCCTCCTGCTTATCCTTATTTCAAACTTTCTTTATAAAATTCTTTAAACTGGGTATAGCCTTCTTTTAATAGGCTATCCTTCTGGAATTTTTTATTTTTATTCATCTGGGAAACCAGTACGGTCACTCCCTTAGCCCGCTCTTCCATGGCTTCCTTCATGGCCTGATTGGTCACTTCATCGCTTACGCCTTTTTCAAGAAGAAATGCTATCTTTTCCTGACTGCCGGGTACGGTAAAGCCTTCATCCATTAGGATGGTGATGATGCGCTCAAAGCCTATGGAAAAACCGCATGCCGGAGTATCCATTCCTGTAAATTTACCGATCATCTTATCATAGCGTCCGCCGCCGCCTACTGAGCCTGGGAAGCCATCTACCTGAATCTCAAAAATGGTTCCGGTATAGTAAGACATGCCTCGTACTAAGGTGGGGTCAAACTGAATGGAGAACTGGCAAGTGGAAATTCCAGTCACACTGTCAATGATAGCCGCCAGATTTTCCGCCTGCTCCGGGTCCATGGCACCCTTTAAGGTTTCCCCAAGGCTTCTGACTCCAGATGCATCTCTGGTCACAGACTCAAACAGGGATAAATATTTCTTGACCTTTTCTTCTTCGTAGCCAGCTTCCTTAAGCTCTCTCTCTACACCATCCATGCCGATCTTGTCCATCTTATCCAGAATAATAAATACCTGGTCATAGGACTCTTCCGGAAATCCGCAAAATGCTGCCATTCCCTTTAAGATGTTACGGTCATTGATTCTTACCGTATATCCTTTAAAACCAATCTTGCCAAGAAGGGTCGTAGTAGCCAGAATCAGATCGATTTCCGCCAGTCTGCTGGCATCTCCCAGGATGTCGATATCGCACTGAACGAACTGTCTGAAACGTCCTTTTTGAGGGCGGTCCGCTCTCCAGACACTTCCCATCTGAAGGGATTTAAAGGGAGCCGGAAGGGACGCTGCATTGTTGGAATAATATCTGGATAAGGGGACCGTTAAATCGTAGCGAAGCCCGCTGTCTGTCAAATCATTTTCATCTTTGGCTTCCTCAACATTTAACTTTTCTCCCCGCTTCATAATCTTAAAGATCAGCTTTTCATTGTCTCCGCCCTGTTTGCTGGACAGATTTTCAATGTGTTCCACGCAGGGAGTTTCAATGGAATGAAAGCCAAAGCCACCGTAAGTTTCACGTATCTGGTTCATTACGTATTCACGCACCTGCATTTCCGCGGGCAGAATATCCTTCATTCCGGTAACCGGTTTCTTTTTCAATGCCATCTCATTCACTCCGTTTTTCTAAATTTAATTGATGAATCCTGCCTCTATTTTAAATTACATTTCTAATTTTGCAAGCATTTTTTCTTTTCTTTCCAGCATTTCGTCAATTCTTGTGATGTACTGCTCCACATCCTTGACATTTTCCACACGTTCCAGTCGATTCTCACTGGGGAATACCACCTTCGTGGTAGTTCCTGCGCCAAGGGCGATTATGGTCTGCTTTTCTTCCATAATGAGAATGTTGTAGATACATGCCTTGCCTGGCTGAGAATAGCCTACATTTTCAAAATTTCCTGCCATGTTTTTCTGACGGTATAAGTAATACGGCTCCTGTCCCATCATTCTGGCGTACTCTGCGGTTAAGTCAATCATCTCCTGGGTGTTCACCATTTTATAATCGCCGTACTTTTCCTTAAACATATTAAGGCGGGCCGCACGCTTAATTGCCAGGGAATGAACGGTGATACTGTCAGGGGATAAAGCCTTTATTTCTTCCATGGTATTTCTCACATCTTCCATGTCCTCTTCCGGCAGGCCGATGATTAAATCCATGTTTATATTATCAAATCCAAGGCTTCTTGCCAGATGGAACTGTTCCTTTACCATATCAACGGTATGCCGCCTTCCGATGATGGAAAGGGTCTCCTGCTTCATGGTCTGTGGATTGATGGAAATGCGGGTCACTCCATGGGCTTTTAATACTCTCAGCTTGTCCTCTGTAATGCTGTCCGGCCTTCCTGCTTCCACGGTAAATTCCTTGACCGTACTAAAATCAAAGGTATCATAGAGCCTCTTAATCAGTATTTCCAGGTGTTGTGCGGAAAGAGACGTAGGAGTGCCGCCGCCGATATAAACGGTATCAAGGACTCTCCCCTTCATCTTTTCGGCAGTATAGTCCATCTCCCGAAACAATGCCTCCAGGTACAGCTCCATACGTTTTTCCCATTGTCCGATGGGGAAGGACGTAAAGGAACAGTAGAGGCAGGTGGTGGGGCAAAATGGGATTCCTACATAAAGGCTGTAGCCATTTTCATAGTCAATCTCTGAAAGAAGGCTGATTTCCCGGCTTGCGATCTCAATGCTTAAATCGGTCTTGGCATCACTTGCAAGGTAAGTTTCTTTCATGTGAGACTTAACTTCCTCTTTGGAATGTCCTTCCAAAAGCTTTGTCATGGCAATCTTTGTAGGCCGGATTCCGGTCAGGGTACCCCAGGGAAGCTCCATTCCCGTCAGTTTCCCTGCCATCTGATAAAGCATGCGCTTGATCCGGTTCTTTGTTTCGAACCGGTCGGGATAATGGACGTTTACGGAGTCCGTAATTTCCTCATTGCCTTCCATATCCCTGATTGTAAGAAAAAAGCTGTCCTCCCGGGTCTGGCTTTGCACCTTGAGACGGTAATCTTCTCCCTCTGTTTCCTCATGGGCAAAGCTTTCCCCTGGATAAAAGGCCATTAATAACTCTCTGATATCCTGTTCAAAGGACTGGTCATCTAAAAATAATCCTATCATGTGTTTTCCTATCCTCTGTATAATGCCACCGGATTATAAACTAGTTCATGGCCAATGGTTGTCATATCTCCATGTCCGGGATAGACAAGGGTATTCTGAGGCAGCACAAATAGCTTTTCTCTGATGGAATGAATAATTTGGGACTGATTTCCCATTGGAAAGTCTGTTCTTCCTAACGATTCCTGGAATAAGGTGTCTCCGCTTATAAGCACCTCTTCCTCTGGAATCAGAAAGCAGACAGAGCCTGTGGTATGGCCGGGTGTGTGAATGACTTTAAAGTCAATTCCGGCAACCGTTACCTGTTCCCCGTCCTTTAACCAGACATCAGCCAGAACGGTATACCCGCTGCCGCCAAATCCGCCGGATAAATTAACAGACGGATCCATGAGCGTGTTCTTTTCATGCTCTCCGGCGTAGATTTTAATATCCGGATACCAGCGCTTTACTTCATCGATCCCGAGTATGTGGTCAAAATGTCCGTGAGTTAAGAAAATCGCTTTCGGCGTAACTCCAAGCTCCTTGCATTTTTCAACCAGATAACCGCCCTGTGCCCCAGGGTCTACAATGACTGCTTCTTTTTGTGATTCAAGGAACAGGATATAGCAGTTGGTGCCGATCTGTCCCACTGCATACGTTTTTATTCTGAAATCGCTCATGTTCTCTCTCCTGACTTACATTGTCTGTATGTAACTATTTATAAGGATAATACCGGAATGTCTGTGCCGTATAAGAGCTTTACCCCATAATGATCTGCATACTCTGTCCATAGCAGATTCTTCTCCTGTCTGGTGGTAATAAAATAATCTGCATTTGTAAACAGGTCTCTTACATCGCCTTCCAAAACTCCATCTATTATCATGATGTCCTCTTCCCAGCCGTTATAATCCTTTAACCCGTCAAGGAGTGCATCTTTGTCTCCCTGGCCGTCTGGCACTGCGGGAAGATAAAGGATCAGTCTTAAGCTGTGGGGCGTCTTAGGAAATGCAAGAAATTCCTTTATGACCTTCTGCCAGACAGGGAAGGGGTCCTTACTATCCATGATAAAAAGTATATTCTTTCGATCCTCTTTTTCAAACGCAGGGACCACCTGATTCCAGGAATCCTTAGCTTCCTGCTGCCATTTCTCTATAAAGGTCTCCACCGGCTGAAAGAAATCCTCTCTTCGGGACTTGATGGTTTCCTGATCCCAGTTCCACCACCCGATCTCATTAAAAGCTTCTCTCTGTTCTTCGGGAAACCGGTATCCAATGATCTTTGCCGGATTCCCTGCCACAATGGCGTAAGCCGGGACATCCTTTGTCACCACGCTTTCTGCACCTATGATGGCACCGTTGTGAATGGTGATGCCGCTTATTATGGTAGCACCGTGCCCCACCCAGACGTCATTTTGAATGAGCACACTTCCCTTTCGTTTCAGCCTGCTGGATCTTGCCTCCTGAAGAAGAGAGGGACTTCCCTGAAATACAGATTTATAATCATGGTTTAAATTTATAAGAAATGTAATTTTCTCTGCGAGAGCGCAGTATTTACCGATTTGTATACAATGTACACCTTCTGCATAATTAAAATTGATTCCGGACTGGATCTCAGCGCCTACAATATAGCTGTCAATATCCAGCTGCAAAAGGGGAAACTGTTTGTCTGTTCCTGGTACCGGCAGCGGACATACCGTCGCCTGTCTGATCGTAAATGGATTGTAAAAAACACCCTGAATCATAAGATTCTCCTTTCGATCAAGAAACATCGGCCAAAATAGAGAAAACTGCGCTATCCCGCAGTCCTCTCAATGTCTATAACTCCTTCGATTTGTCTCAGTTTATCTACCAGTTTTCCAAGCTCCTCCACTCCATGAATATCAAAGGTCATGGTAATCGTAGCCTTGCCCTGCTTGTTGGTTCTGGAATTCATAGAGGTAATATCAATCTGACGTTCCGTAAATACCTTTGAAATGTCTACGAACATACCGATACGGTTATTTGCAAAAATCTTGATTTCTGAGGAATAACGCTCTTTTGTCGCCTCGCCCTCCTGCTCCTGCCATTCGGCATCGATAAGGCGGTTTCTTTCATCTTCCGGAAGATTGAACACGTTCACGCAGTCGGTCCTGTGAATGGAAATTCCTCTTCCTCTAGTCACGAAGCCTACAATCTCATCTCCTGGTACCGGACTACAGCACTTGGAAAAACGGACCGCAAGGTCATGAATGCCCTTTACCACAATTCCGCTGCCGGAACGTCTCTTAATGGGCAGCTTATTGCTCATGTCCTCAATGTCATTTAGAATCGTATGATCCGTTACGTCTTTTTTCAGCTTTTTATCCCGTTCATCAATCATCTTATTGATGACCTGGCCTTCTTTTAAGCCACCGTGTCCAATGGAAGCAAGCACGGATTCCCAGTCACGGAAGGCATAACGCTTCATCACCTTATCCTGATATTCCGGCTTGTTAATGTCAGGATAATTAATTCCCTTTGTCTTACAGTAACGGTCCACCATTTCCTTGCCGCGTTGAATGTTATCTTCCTTAAGCTCTGTCTTGAACCACTGGTTGATCTTATTCTTGGCCTGAGTACTTTTCACCATATTCAGCCAGTCCCTGCTGGGGCCCTTGCTGTTTTGGGAGGTAATGATCTCAACCTGATCTCCGTTCTGGATCACATACTCAATATTGACCAGCTTGCCATTCACGCGTGCGCCTACCATCTTATTGCCGACTGCACTGTGGATGGAGTATGCAAAGTCAATTGGGGTGGAACCGCTTGGCAGGTTCTTTACGTCGCCGGAAGGGGTAAAGCAGTAAACGCTGTCAGAGAATAAGTCTAAGTCGCCCTTTACCATGTTTAAAAATTCCATGTTGTCGGACATGTCCTTCTGCCACTCCAGAATCTGACGAAGCCAGCTTAGCTTCTCTTCCTCTTTCGCCGCAGCCACCTGGCCGCTTCCGCTCTCCTTATACTTCCAGTGGGCCGCAATACCGTATTCCGCCGTGCGGTGCATCTCATAAGTACGGATCTGAATTTCAAACGGCTGGCCGTTATTGCCAATCAGGGTGGTGTGTAATGATTGGTACATATTGGGCTTTGGCATGGCAATATAATCTTTAAAACGGCCTGGAATCGGCTTATAAAGCTCATGAATCACACCGAGTGCAGCATAGCAGTCCTTTACGCTTTCCACAATGATCCTGACAGCAAATAAGTCATAGATCTGATCCAGGGTCTTATTCTGGTTTACCATCTTTTTATAGATACTGAAAAAATGCTTGACGCGGCCGTCCACCTTGCCTTCAATCCCGGAAGCACTAAGATGCTCCGAAACCTCATCTACAATGCTCTTTACAAAGTATTCCCTGGCATCCTTTTTTAGTGATATTTTCTCAGCCAGTTCATAGTAAGTTTCGGGGTGAAGATACTTTAAGGACAGATCGTCAAGCTCGATTTTTATCTTGGAAATACCGAGACGGTGGGCGATGGGAGCATAGATTTCCATGGTCTCCCTGGCCTTATCCTTTTGCTTTTCCGGCTTCATATACTGAAGGGTACGCATGTTATGGAGGCGGTCAGAAAGCTTTATTATGATCACACGGATGTCCTTTGCCATAGCAAGGAACATCTTTCTTAAATTCTCCGCCTGAAGCTCCATCTTATCCATGGACCAGGATATCTGGGTCAGCTTTGTAACGCCATCCACCAAAAGGGCCACTTCTTCGCCAAACTCTGCCTTCAGCTCATCTAAGGACATTACGGTGTCCTCAACCACATCATGTAGAATCCCAGCGGCAATGGTTTCTTTGTCCATCTCAAGATCCGCTAAAATAATCGCAACACAAAGAGGGTGAATGATGTAAGGTTCACCCGATTTTCGTTTCTGGTCTTTATGTGCGTCGTAAGCGATCTGATATGCCTTTTTGATCATGGTTAGATCATCGGAAGGATGGTATCGTTTGATACTTTTTACCAACTCTTCATAAAGCACCTCAGGGCTCGTAAAATCTGCAGGAGCCTCCAATTCAGTATCAAGTCCCCGCTTCTCCCGCTTTGCATTCTCCAAAGCTGCCTTATTATTATTTTCCATCATTGGATAATCTGCCATATGCCATCACCTTTTTCTAGCATTCCCAGTATTCATCGTTTTTTAAACGTAGTTATCATTCATTATAATTATTATTGTCGAAAAATGCAATTATTTTTTCTTTCTCTTCCTCTTTTAGAAAAGCACCTTCCAAAGCATACCGGTTCATCTGCCTTAAATCTGCCTCTGTAAAGCCCATGTGTTTTTTAATAAGCTCTGCTTCCTTTAAAAGGCTTGTGTCGGAAACCGTTATGTTATCCGTGTTATAAGTCACACGGATTCCTCTGTCATAAAATGCCTTTAAGGGGTGCTCAAAAATGGAAGCCACTGCCTTTGTCTGTAGGTTGCTGATCACACACATTTCTAATGTAATCTTTTCCTTTTTTAAAAGGTCCATACATGCATCCGACTGTATGGCCGCGCAGCCGTGACCGATTCTTTTGGCACCGTAAGCCACCGCTTTGATTATATTTTCACAATCCCCGCATTCTCCAGCATGGATGGTAAAAGGAATGTCCTTCTCATAAGCCTTTTTAAAGAGAGGTTCAAAGTGAGCCATGGGCACCATTCCCTCAGGTCCTGCAATATCTACGCCAACCACTCCACGGTTTAAATACCCGCCAGCAATATCAAAGGTCTCTTCATTTTCTTTATCAGAGCCATTGACCATAGAGCAGAGCAGAATACCTGCTTTTATAGATCCTGCTTCCTTTACGCCCTTATCCACTCCACGGATCACGGCTTCCACGACCTTTTCTTTTGTCAGCCCTTTTCTCATGTGAAGCTGGGGTGCGAACCGGATCTCTGTGTAAATAAGACCTTGCTCCGCCAGACGCACCACCAGATCCTTTGATGCCAGCTCCAGTGCTTCCTCTGTCTGTAAAAGCTGTGCAGGAAGATCAAAGCATTTTAAGTAATCCACCAGGCTTTTGCAATCCTCTCCTACGGAAATACTTTCCTTTACACTCCGTCCTTCAAAATCATATCCGATTTCTGCTGCAAGCAGCCTTACCACATCTGTTGATAAGGAGCCGTCCAAATGCAGATGGAGATCAGTTTCCAGTCGTTTCATAACGATCCCTCCTTCCTTCAATGGAAATATTCTATCATATTCCCGTTCATGCAACAATTAGTTTTATTGTTTATCGAAAATGGCAGGCGGTCTTAACCGCCTGCCAGCTATAAAAACATACACCACAAAGGAATGGTCACTAAGGATAACAGGGTCGTTACCACCACACACTTTGTAGCAAAAATATAATCACCATCGTATTTTGCCGCCAATATGGCAGTCGTACTTCCTGCAGGCATTCCGGCTAACAGTACGGATACTCCTAAAAGCATAGGGTCTACGGAAAAGAGACGGCAGAAAAGAAACACAAGGAGGGGAATGAAAAATAAACGGATTGCCGTGTATTTTACAATTCCCCAGTCCAGGATACTCTTAAGCTTCACCTCTGCCAATATGGTTCCAATCAACACCATGGACACCGTGGTCGTACAGCCACCCACGCCCCTTATGGTATGTTCAAGAAACTGGGGCATCTGAATCTGAGTGACCATGAAAAACATTCCGATATAAACCGCTATGATACAGGGGTGCGTCATGACCTTTTTCACAATGGTCTTTCTATCCGGACTCTCTGTAAAATAGGATACTCCAGCAGACCACATAACAATTCTCTGGGGGATTAAGAATATAGAGGCAAACATAAGCCCCTGTGCCCCGAAAACGCCTTCTGCAATCGGGTTGCCCATAAATCCTGCATTGGAACAGACTGTACCGTATTGAAGCACTTTCTTCCGTCCATCTTCCTCCTTGTTATATAGAACATTGGCAAGGATAAGACTCACCACCTGAATCAAGGTGGCAATCAATAATATGACAGCAAACTTTTTAAGAACCGATAGATTGAATTCAATCAGGAAGGAGCTGATAATATTACAGGGCAGGATGAGGTAAATTACCAAATCGGTCAACACTGCCTTTGCTTCCTCATGAAGAATCCCTTTTTTCCGGAGAATAATGCCTGCTGCCACAAGTAAAAAAAGCATTCCCTGGAGATTGATTAGACTGCTGTAATCCATTTCTATCACTCTTCTTTAGATTTCATATATTCGTCCATTGCCTGTGCGACTCTCTTTGAATAAGCCACTGCCTCAACAACGGTTCTGGCGCCCAGAACCACATCACCGGAAGCGAAGACACCTGGAATCGTGGTGCGTCCGTCCTCATCGGTCATAAGAAGACCGTTCTGACTGGCTTTTAAGCCCTCTGTGGTACTCACCAGCTTGCTTTTTGGACCCTGGCTGATAGAGATGATGGTGGAATCCACATAAACCTGATCCCGCTCTTCTTCCATACCAATCTGTTTTCCTTCTTCATCATAAATTACCGTCTCAAATACGGGACCGTCATCTGTGATTTCAGCAATCTGCTTACCGAACTGAAAATTAGCTCCGTCAAGCTTTGCATAGGCTGTCTCATGCTCGCTGGCATTGCTGTGGAGACCTCTGGCGTAAAGTGTCACCTTTCTTGCTCCGTGGCGGATCACGGTTCTGGCCACATCCATGGCGGAGTTGCCCACACCAATGATAGCTACCTTATCTCCTAAATCATAAGCATCCGGATTTGCCAGATAATCAATAGCATAGTGAACATTACCAAGAGATTCTCCCTTAACACCCAGAGTCTTTGGTCTCCATACTCCGGTTCCGATAAAGATACTCTGGTACCCATCCCGAACCAGGTCCTTGATTTCTAAGGCGGTTCCGATGGCTGTGTTAGGGCGTATCTTCACTCCGATATCTACCAGTTTCTTTTTATAACGTTCCAGGATCGTCTTTGGAAGTCTGAAATCCGGGATTCCATACTGGAGAACGCCTCCGACCTTATCCTTTGCATCAAATATGGTTACGCTGTAGCCTTCCTTGGTCAAGTAAATGGCAATGGTGATTCCTGCTGGACCTGCACCGATGACTGCTACTTTCTTCCCGTTCTTTGGCTTGCATTCGATCTTGATTTTATCAAAAATAGTATCCGATATATAATTTTCAATGCTGCTGATATGAACCGACTGTCCTTTTTTTCCAAGAATGCAGTGGCCCTCGCACTGTTTTTCATGATTGCACACCAGAGAACATACGAGAGACAGAGGATTGTTGCTAAATAACATCTCTCCTGCATCATTAAGATCTCCGTTCTTAAAAGCCTGAATCATCTGAGGAATTGGAGTATTAATAGGGCAGCCCTGACGGCACAAAGGTTTCTTACAATTTAAACATCTATTTGCTTCATCAATTACATGTACGGCCATTGAAGTTTTCCTTTCTCTAACTGTATTTATGAAATTGCTGCAATATGGTCAGCATGTGTTTTAATTCATACTATAGCATAGTAAAAATCATAAAATCAATAGCCACGCAAAATGTATCGAAAAAAATAAATTTTGATAAAAATATATCGATATGGCCCTGAATTGTGTGATAAATTTGTCATTCTTTTCGTAAACAGGGAATACCAAAAGCAGGTGTAGATACACTCAGCCTTTAGCATTCCCTGTTTACCTTCTATCTATTTACTTTCCTTCGTAGACAATCAGTGATTCCACATCATAGTCCTTAAGTTTTTCTCTTCCTTCTAATCCAGCAAGCTCCATGATAAAGCAGATTTTAACAATCTCTCCGCCCAGTTCTTCCACCAGCTTGATGATCGCTTCAATGGTACCGCCTGTGGCGATCAGGTCATCGATGATAACGATCTTCTGGCCCGGCTTAATGGAATCTTTGTGAATCTCAATGGTTGCAGTGCCGTACTCCAGTGCATAATCCATGGAAAGAACTTCTCTTGGAAGCTTTCCTTTTTTACGTACGGGAATAAAGCCCTTATGCTCTGCATATGCCACTGGAACGCCAAATATAAAGCCTCTGGATTCTGGTCCAATGACAGAATCATACTCTACTCCTTCAAGCATCTTGCGAACGCCGTCTACTGCCAGGGAGAGTCCGTCAGGATCTTCCAGTATAGTAGTCACGTCACGGAATATGATTCCTTCTTCCGGAAAATCCGGAATACTTGCGACATAATCTTCTAATTTTTTCATTTCTTATACCTCATGTTTTTTAGTTTTCATCAGTGTTAAAGCACAACCTTACCTATTATAGCGCAAACCTTGTTTTCAGGCAAATATTGTTTTTTCCCAATTTCATATTTTTACAAAAGGAATGCCTTCCGCATTATATGGCGGAAGGCATAGGAATGTTCCAAAAAACCTAGCCTCTGGGATGGACTCCCGTATAGGCCCGGCGAACTGCTTCTTTTTGAGCGTAATTCATATACATCTGGGTGGTAGCCATATCCGAATGTCCAAGCATGGCCTGTACCACATGGATGTCTGCTCCGTTTCGTAAAAGATGGGCAGCAAAGGAATGTCGTAAGGAGTGAGGCGTAATATCCGCCTTAATCCCAGCCTTATCTCCGTAGAATTTGACAATCTTCCAAAATCCCTGTCGGCTCATGGCCTTTCCGTTACAATTGGTAAACAGCCATTCGCAGTCCTGTTCTTTTAAAAGATACTCTCTTCCCCGTTCCATGTAGGCAGAGAGTGCCAGCTTCGCTACCTTGCCAAAGGGAATCATGCGCTCCTTATGCTCGTCCCGGCAGGTGATATAGCCTACCGTAAGGTTCACATCGGTCTTTCTCAAATTAATGAGTTCAGATACCCGGATTCCTGTGGCATAGAGAAGCTCCAGCATGGCCCTGTCCCTAAGCTCTTTCGGTGATTCCCCGTCCGGCTGGCTTAAAAGGCAGTTGACTTCATCAACTGATAATATAGTAGGTTCCTTCTTTTCCACCTTGGGAGCCTTAATAAGCTCTGCCGGGTCTTTGCCGATGTTGCCCTGTGAGCATTCATAATGAAAGAATGCCTTCATGGATGCCAGTGTTCTTGAAATGGTAGTAGTTGCCCTTCCTTCTTTTTCCAGGTATAGGATATAGGAGTTTAAGCTGGTCTTTGTTACCTTCCCAACCTCCATAATTCCCTGCTGTCCTAAAAAGGATGCCATCTGCAACAAATCCCGCTGATAAGAAACCTCAGTGTTCTTTGAAGTTTTTTTTATCTCTCTTAAATAAATAATAAAGTGATTGATCTCAACTACCATTTCTATACTCCCTAACCGTTCGGTTTAAAAAATGCCTTAAAATAAGGCTTCTTCCTACCATTATATAGACTATTTTCGATAAAATCAAACACATTTTTCCCACTTTACCAGTGTTCTTCCTTCAATTTACATAACACATACAAGATATTGGTCACCTCATGGGGCTATTCGCAAGATATGGTAATTCTGTTGATGTTATTTTCCCATTAATTTTTCCAGTCTACAGGACAAATTTTAAGAAAAACGGGTTAATCCATGCTTCAAACGCGCTCCCGGCCGCTGTCAGGAGCAGGAGGAGAATCAATGCGGGAATCCGAAAACGCCTCTCCTTTTGGATTCCCCAAAACAGTAAAATCCCAAAAACAGGAAGGTAACACAGGCTTTGTGGCATGATTGTCATAAAGAAAATGGGGAGTCCCATAAGCCCTTTTTGAACGGTTATCACAGAAAGGACAAATCCCATGGAAAATCCTGCCAGGCCCATGAAGGTACAAAATAATGGAAGTGCATATGCCGTCATGCCTATAAGCCAGATAATCCATACCTCCATCACTCTTTGGCTTACGACCTGTCCGAAAAGCTGCATGCGTTCGTCTTTTCCCAGGTTTACATTCCGGTTAAGCAGCCCTAAATAATATCCAGCCTCATCTGCAAAGGAAGAATACCACAAATTTGCCATGACCGTTCCTGCGGTGAGACCGATAAAAAAGCAGATCAGGTATATATCCCACGTCCTGGTGCTCCGGTAAACCTTCATGTAATTGTTGTCCGTTCTTCTGCCAAAACGAAGTCTTATATTTTGTAATAAACTGGCCATAAAAAATCCCCCTACAGGTCTTGTCACAATTTATGCCTTTGGGGGGATATTTATTCAATTCTTATTTCACATCATATTTACGGGCATAGGCTAAAATAGCGGCAATGGTCTTTCCGTCTGTAATCTCACCCTGAAAGATCTTCTCCTCTAATTCCTTTACCGTCCACTCCTCCACCTCGATGCATTCTTCTTCATCAAGATTCTGCTTTGAGGGCACTAAATTTCTTGCCACAAAGATATCAATGGCTTCATCACAGAATGCCACCGTGGTGTTGACTCTGACCAGGAATTCAAGATTTTCTATCTCTGTCTTAAATCCAGTCTCCTCTTCCAGTTCCCTGTGGGCACAGGCAATCTTTGGCTCATCCGCGGTATCCAGTGCTCCGGCTGGGACCTCCAGAGTATAACGATCCAGGGCGTTTCGGTATTGGCGTACCATTAAGATTTTACCTTCCTTTGTCACAGGAACTACTGCTGCGGCACCAATGTGGTGGATAAAATCCCAATGGGCGATATGACCGTTTGCAAGGATGGTATCCTCATAAAACTTTAAGATGCTCCCCTGGTATTTGAATGTTCTGTCCAATCGAACGACTGGCGGCTGTTTCATGGTAATACCTCCGGTTTCTACTTAAATTTCCGTGCACTTTTTGTAACAGGCATCGGCAGCTTTTATGACTGCACTGCGAAAGCCTGACTCTTCCAGAGCGGATACCGCTGCAATGGTAGTTCCTCCCGGCGAACAGACCTTATCCTTTAATGCTCCGGGATGCTCCTCTGTTTCCAGAACCATTTTCGCGCTTCCTAAAACAGCCTGAGCAGCCATCTCATAAGCCGCATCTCTTGGCAGTCCGTATTTGACAGCACTGTCTGCAAGAGCCTCAATAAACATATATACATAGGCCGGTGAGCTGCCGCTGACACATACCACCGCATTCATAAGCCGTTCTTCCACAATCCTCATTCTGCCAAGAGAGCTGAAAATATCCTTGATGGAATCCTTCTCTTCCTGAGTAAATGCCTTTTCCTCATAGCAAACGCCGGTCATTCCTTCTCCTAAGAGAGCCGGAGTATTTGGCATGGCGCGGACCACTCTTTTTTCATCTCCCAGTTTTTCCTTAAGCTGAGTGGTGGTAATTCCAGGTGCAATGGAAATAATTACATTTTTCTCCGTAACACTGTGACGGATATCTGCAAGGACCGGATTAAAATACTGGGGCTTTACAGCCAGGACAATATATTTTGCTAATCCAGCCAGCTGCCCGTTATTATCCGTATGAGCCACTCCCAGCTCCTTTGTAATCTGCTCGCACCGGTCAAGGTTCACGTCTGTAAATATAATATCTTCCTTACCGTATACACCCAGTAAGCCTTTTAATATGGCATAGCCCATATTTCCAATTCCAATGATCCCTATTTTTGCCATCGGATATTCCTCCTCATCATCTATAAAATACTGCAATCAATTAGCACCATTCTAACCATCCTTTTTTAAAATGTCAATGTTCCGAAAAATTTTAAAAATATGTATTGACATTTCACTTTCCATCTCATATACTGTAGCAAAACAAAGTGATAAACTGATGAGCAGGAGTAAGTAAGATCTCTATATCATGCACAGAGAGCTTCCGGTTGGTGAGAGGAAGCGTTGATGTCTGATCTGAATGGACCTGCGAGGGCGGCTTGAAACCAGATTCTGGGAGTAGATGACGACGGGTTTCCTATCCGTTACCAAGGGGAGGCACATGTTAGTGTGTTATAAGTGGGAAAAGTCTAACTTTTCCAATCAGGGTGGTACCACGGAACCGTAATTATAGCTTCCGTCCCTCTTTTCCATATTCGTATGGAAGGAGGGACGGGAGCTTTTTTTATTTGATAGGAAAATACGTCCTATCACAGAAAGGAGTCTATACCATGAATCTTACACCGGACTGCCGGGAAATCGGGGCACTGGCTGCCTCTTATCCCGTAATCCCGGTCTGCAGGGAAATATTTGCAGACATTGTAACCCCCATTACCCTGCTGCGTAAAATCGCAGCCTTAAGCAGCCGATACTATCTGTTAGAAAGCATTGAGGGCGGTGAGACCTGGGGCCGCTACTCCTTTCTGGGATATGACCCGGTCATGAGCGTCTCCTGTAATGACGGGAAGGTTTCTATCCATCCTTACAGAATGGAAGAAGGGGGGCCCCAGGACAAAACCATAGTAACAGATCAGCCTTATGAGGTATTAAGAGATATACTTAAGGACTACCGCTCTCCTAAGATTCCCGGCCTTCCGCCATTTACCGGAGGCTTTGTGGGATACTTTGCTTACAGCATGATCGGATATGCAGAGCCGGTACTTTCCATCCAAAAGGGCGACTGCAATGATTTTGACCTGATGCTGTTTGACACGGTCATTGCCTATGATCATCTGACCCAGAAGATCAGCATTGTGGTCAACATGAAAACGGATCAGGTCATGGAGAATTACGGAAAGGCCTGTACGAAGCTTGAAAGCATCGCCCGAATGATCGGGGATATGGCTCCTCTAAAAAAATCTGCGGTTTTAAATACGCCCTCCTTTCACTGTAATGTGACAAAAGAGGATTACTGCCAGATGGTTGAAAAGGCAAAGGAATACATCGTAAACGGTGATATCTTCCAGGCGGTCCTTTCCAGGAAATTTGAAAGCCCTTATCCAGACAGTCTTTTAAATGCCTATCGGGTCTTAAGAACCACCAATCCATCTCCTTACATGGTATATCTAAGCACCGGGGATATGGAAATCATGAGCACCTCACCGGAAACCCTGGTGCGGTTAAAGGATCACAGGCTCACCACCTTCCCGGTAGCAGGCTCCAGGCCAAGAGGAAAAGACGAGGCAGAGGATATCAGACTGGAAAAGGAGCTTCTGGCCGATGAGAAAGAGCTGGCGGAGCACAACATGCTGGTGGATCTAGGAAGAAATGACCTTGGAAAAATCTCAGAGTTTTCCTCCGTTGAAGTAACCGGATACCAGATGATCCACCGCTATTCCCGCATCATGCACATCTGCTCCCAGGTGGAATCGGATATTCGAAAGGATTGCGACGCATTTTCCGCCATCGAATCTGTTCTGCCTGCCGGAACCCTTTCCGGTGCCCCGAAGATCCGGGCCTGCCAGATCATTGACGAACTGGAAAATGAACCAAGAGGCATTTACGGCGGAGCCTTGGGGTATGTTGACTTTACCGGAAATATGGATACCTGCATCGCCATCCGAATGGCGGTGAGAAAAAACGGGATTGTTTCCGTCCAGGCAGGAGGCGGTATTGTTGCCGACAGCATACCGGAACGGGAATACGAGGAATCAGAAAACAAGGCAAAGGCAGTGATTACTGCTCTTTTAAGAGCCGGGGAGGTGAATGACCTATGATTCTCTTTATTGATAATTATGACAGCTTTACCTACAACCTGGTTCAGATGATAGGGGGATTAAATCCCGATATCAAGGTAATTCGAAACGACGAGCTGACCGTAGCCGAGATCGAAGCATTATCTCCTAGTCACATCGTTCTCTCTCCCGGTCCTGGCTATCCAAAGGATGCCGGTGTTTGTGAGGACGTGGTAAGGACCTTAAAAGGAAAAATGCCTATTCTTGGAGTGTGTCTCGGCCATCAGGGAATCTGCGAGGTATTTGGCGCACAAATCACCCATGCCAGAAAGCTGATGCACGGAAAGCAAAGCATCATCACCATTGACGCATCGGATCCCTTGTTTCTGGGCTTAGAAAAAAAGATTCCTGCTGCCAGATACCACTCACTCATTGCAAAAAAGGAAACTCTTCCTGCCTGCCTTACTCCCATCGGTACCGACGATATGGGAGAAATTATGGCTGTGAAACATAAGGAGCATGCAGTTTATGGGCTGCAGTTTCACCCGGAATCCATACTTACCCCTGACGGAGAAACCATACTGAAAAATTTCTTATCCATATCCATTGGCCAATAAAAGGAGGTAATCAAAATGATCCAGCAAGCAATCCATGAAGTAATTGAAGGACAGAACTTAAGCTTTGAAGCTGCAAGGGAAGTCATGAATGAAATTATGAGCGGTGAAACCACTCCGGCACAAATGGCGGCATTTTTAACAGGACTCCGGATGAAAGGGGAAACCATTGATGAGATCACAGCCTGCGCCACGGTTATGAGAGAAAAAGCCCTGCGGCTGGAGCCTGATTTTCCAGTGATTGATATTGTGGGCACAGGAGGCGACGAAGTGGGAACCTTTAATATTTCCACCACCAGTGCCTTTGTGGTGGCCGCTGGTGGCGTTCCGGTTGCAAAGCATGGAAACCGCAGTGTGTCCAGTAAAAGCGGTGCTGCAGACGTTTTAGAGTCTCTAGGCGTTAATTTAAACCTTACAGCGGAGCAGTCGGGCGAGATTCTTAAAAGCACCGGCATGTGCTTTCTCTTTGCTCAGGCTTATCACTCTTCCATGAAATATGCCGGCCCGGTACGAAAAGAGCTTGGTGTCCGTACCATCTTTAATATTCTCGGCCCTCTCTCAAACCCGGCCGGGGCCACCATGCAGCTGTTAGGGGTCTATGACAGGAAGCTGGTGGAACCACTGGCACAGGTCTTAAGTAACCTTGGAGTCAAGCGTGGACTTGTGGTATGCGGCGATGACGGCCTTGATGAAGCTACGGTCACGGGGATTACCCATGTCTGTGAAATCCGGTTTGGGGAGCTGATTCCTTACGATATCACTCCAGAGGAGTTCGGCTTAAGCCGTTCCTCACTGTCTGACCTTCTGGGAGGAACTCCTGTAGAAAATGCCCAGATCACAAGGGATATATTAAGCGGAGCCATAAAAGGTCCAAAGCGTGATATCGTCGTCTTAAATTCAGCTTTAAGCCTTTATCTTGGCATTGATGACTGTACCATTTCCCAGTGCATCAAAAAGGCTGAGGACCTGATTGATTCTGGAAAGGCATTGGAGAAGCTAAATCAGTTTGTAAATGCCACCACGGAGGTTACGTTATGATATTAGATACATTGGCTGCTGCCTCTAAAAAAAGAGCAGAGGCAGCGAAAGAAATCATTTCCCTTGAGGTAATGAAAAGACAGGCGGAGGCAGCGTGTTTGGCCTCTCAGGAGGAAACCAAAGTTTTCCCGCTGGAAAGAAAGCTGAAAGCTCCCGGTATCTCCTTTATCTGCGAGGTGAAACGTGCTTCCCCCTCTAAGGGTCTGATTGCACCTAATTTTCCTTACCTTGAGATTGCCAGGGAGTATGAAATGGCAGGGGCTGATGCCATCTCAGTTCTTACGGAACCGGAATATTTTATGGGGAGCAATGCGTACTTAACCGACATACAAAAGACCGTATCCCTTCCCCTTTTAAGAAAAGATTTTACCGTTGACCCTTACCAGATCTATGAAGCAAAGGTGATTGGTGCCTCAGCCATTCTTCTCATCTGCTCTCTCCTCTCCACGGATGAGCTAAAGGAATATATAAAAATCTGTGACAGCCTTGGCTTAAGTTCCCTGGTGGAGGCCCATAATGAAGAAGAAGTCCATTCCGCATTATCAGCCGGTGCCAGAATCATTGGTGTGAACAACCGGAATCTAAAGACATTTCAGGTGGACTTTGAAACTTCTTTAAGACTGAGGGCCATGGTGCCTGAGGAAGTACTTTTTGTGGCAGAAAGCGGAATCAGTACCCAAGAACAGATTCGAACTCTGGCGGAGGCAGGTGTCCACGGAGTGCTTTTAGGGGAAAGCCTGATGCGGGCGTTCAATAAGCAGGCCCTGCTCCATCATTTTAAGGAGGCTTGCAGGTGAATGACAGGAAGAAACGGATTAAGATATGCGGTCTTACAAGAGCCGAGGATATAGAAGCGGTCAATCTCTGGAAACCTGATTATGCAGGCTTTGTATTTGCCCCTGGAAAAAGGCAGCTCACCCAGGAGAAAGCAAGGCAGCTAAGAGAAGCTTTACTGCCGGAAATCCCATCTGTTGGTGTTTTTGTAAATAGTCCCATAGAGGATATCTTAGCTCTCATAAAGGACGGGACCATTGGAATGGTGCAGCTTCATGGAGATGAAGATTCGGACTACGCCACTTCTTTGAAAGAACAGATGGAGATTCCGGCGCCCATTATAAAAGCCATCAGAGTCCGGTCTGTTGATGATATGGCAAAAGCAGAAAGCTTTCCTTCGGATTATCTGCTCTTTGATACCTATTTAAAAGATGTATACGGAGGAAGCGGAAAAAGCTTTGACTGGTCTTCCATTCCCGTCATAAAAAAGCCATGGTTCCTGGCGGGTGGAATTGGAGCGGAGAACATTTTAAAAGCAGCAGCTACGGATGCTTTTTGTCTTGATTTAAGCAGCAGTCTTGAGACAGAGGGCAGAAAAGACCCGGAGAAAATAAAAGAAATCATACAAATATTAAGGAGTGAATGAAAATGTCAAAAGGAAGATTTGGACAGCACGGCGGACAATTTGTGCCGGAAACGCTGATGAACGCAGTGGAAGAACTTTTAGCAGCTTATGAAAAATACAGTCATGACGAAGAATTTCAAAAAGAGCTGCAGACCCTTCACGAAACCTATACCGGTCGTCCCTCTCTGCTCTATTACGCCGAGAAGATGACAAAGGACTTAGGTGGAGCAAAAATCTATTTAAAACGGGAAGACCTAAATCATACTGGTTCCCACAAAATCAACAATGCCTTAGGGCAGGTTCTTCTTGCTAAAAAAATGGGCAAGACCCGTGTCATTGCAGAAACCGGCGCCGGACAGCACGGAGTGGCGACTGCTACCGCTGCGGCCCTCATGGGAATGGAATGTGAGATATATATGGGAGAAGAGGACACAGAACGCCAGGCTTTGAATGTATTTCGAATGGAGCTTTTAGGGGCTAAAGTCCACCCCGTAACCAGCGGAACGAGGACCTTAAAAGATGCGGTCAACGAAACTATGAGGGAATGGACCAACCGGGTGGAGGATACTCACTATGTCCTAGGTTCTGTTATGGGCCCTCACCCTTTCCCTACCATTGTCAGGGACTTTCAAAGCATTATTGGCAAGGAAGTTCGCTCTCAGATCTTAAAAGCAGAAGGCAAGCTGCCAGATCTTTTAATCGCCTGTGTGGGCGGCGGCAGCAATGCCATGGGACTTTTTTATGAATTCCTGGAAGAACCTTCTGTAAAGATGATTGGCTGTGAAGCCGCTGGACACGGCATTGATACCGATCAACATGCGGCTACCATTTCAAAAGGGACTCTTGGTATCTTTCACGGCATGAAATCCTACTTCTGCCAGGATGAATACGGACAGATTGCCCCTGTTTACTCCATTTCCGCAGGTCTTGATTATCCTGGAATCGGGCCGGAGCACGCAAATCTCCATGATTCCGGACGTGCACAATATGTTCCAGTTACCGACAATGAGGCGGTAGAGGCATTTGAATATTTATCCCGGATGGAAGGAATTATTCCTGCCATCGAAAGCTCCCATGCCATTGCTCATGCCAGAAAAATTGCGCCTGCCATGGGAAAAGACCAGATCATTGTCATTAATCTATCCGGGCGTGGTGATAAGGATGTCGCTGCCATAGCCCGTTATAAGGGGGTACAAATTTATGAGTAGAGTTGCAGACGTTTTTTCAAAAGGAAAAGCATTTATCCCATTTATTACAGCAGGTGATCCCCATCTCTCTGTCACAGAAGAGCTGATTCCTGCCATGGCAGAGGCTGGTGCTGATTTAATTGAGATCGGGATACCATTTTCCGATCCGGTGGCGGAAGGCATCGTGATTCAGGAAGCGGATGCCCGCGCTCTTTTGGCCGGCACCACGACGGATAAGATTTTTGAGTCCGTGAAAAGAATTCGCATGAAGACCAGCGTTCCACTGGCTTTCATGACTTACTTAAACCCCATCTTCGTTTACGGCAGTGAACGGTTCATAAAAAATGCGGCAGAATGCGGCATTGATGCCCTTATTGTTCCTGATATGCCATTTGAGGAAAAGGAGGAATTAAAGCCTTACTGCAATCAGTACGGCATTGATCTCATTTCCCTGATTGCCCCTACCTCCAACGAGAGAATAAGGACTATCGCGGCTGAGGCAGAAGGCTTTGTTTACTGCGTTTCTTCTATGGGCGTGACCGGAGTAAGAAAGGAAATTACCACGAACCTGGGAGATATGATTTCTCTGGTAAAGGAGACAAAGAACATTCCCTGCGCCATTGGATTTGGGATATCCACCCCGGAGCAGGCAGCGGAAATGAGCCAGTATGCAGATGGTGTGATCGTCGGCAGTGCCATTGTTAAACTGGCTGCCAGATACGGTGCTGACTGCATCGAGCCAATCTGCTCCTATGTGAGAGAAATGAAAGCTGCCATATCATAATCCCCCTTTTTCATCTTGACAATGATTTGACCCGGTGTTACACTAATGCCACAAGAGGGAGCTCGTAAGCGGGCTGAGAGGAAGTAATCAAACTTCGACCTTTATAACCTGATTTGGGTAATGCCAACGTAGGGATTTATACGAGACGAATCTATTCTCTGAGCCTGTGCCTGTTGGTATGGGCTCTTTTTATTTGCACAAGTTCTCGTCAGTCCCTCCGGCAAAATAAAAGGAGGATTACAAATGAATTACACCACACAGATGGATGCTGCCAGAAAAGGCATTCGGACAAAGGAATTAATGGCGGTCGCAGAAAAAGAGCAGTGGGACCCAGAAAAGCTTCTTCCCCTGGTGGCAGAAGGCAAGGTAGCCATACCGGCGAATAAGCATCACACCTGCCTAAACCCCAATGGAATTGGGTCCATGTTAAAGACAAAGATCAACGTAAACCTTGGCACTTCCAGGGATTTAAATGATTTGAACCTGGAGCTTAAAAAGGTTCAGGATGCCGTTTCCATGGGAGCAGAATCCATTATGGATTTAAGCTCTTTCGGGGACACCAGAAAATTCCGCAGAAAACTGACCGAGGAATGTCCCGCCATCATCGGTACCGTTCCCATCTATGACGCGGTTGTTTATTACCACAAGGCCCTTGGAGAGATTACTGCCCAGGAGTGGATTGATATTGTAGAAATGCATGCAAAGGACGGAGTGGATTTTATGACCATTCACGTCGGCATCAACAAACAGACCGCCCGCCGGTTTAAAGAAGCCAAGCGGCTGACCAACATCGTTTCCAGAGGCGGCTCCATTATCTTTGCCTGGATGGAAATGACCGGGGAAGAAAATCCATTTTATGAGCATTATGACCGGATTTTAGAAATCTGTCAGGAGCACGATGTCACCTTAAGCCTTGGAGATGCCTGCCGTCCGGGCTGTATTGAAGACGCATCGGATATTTCTCAGATCGAGGAGCTTGTTACCCTGGGAGAGCTGACCCGGAGAGCCTGGGAGAAAAATGTACAGGTCATTATTGAAGGTCCAGGACATATGCCTCTGGATCAGATCGCTGCCAATATGAAGATTCAGGAGACGATCTGTAAGGGAGCCCCCTTCTATGTTCTTGGTCCCCTGGTCACTGATATTGCCCCTGGATATGACCACATTACTTCTGCCATCGGAGGAGCCATAGCCGCTGCTGCCGGGGCTGCCTTTTTATGTTATGTCACCCCAGCGGAGCACTTAAGACTGCCTGACGGGGATGATGTGAAGGAAGGAATTATCTCTGCCCGGATCGCTGCCCATGCGGCTGACATCGCGAAGGGAATAAAGGGAGCAAAGGAATGGGACCATCAGATGAGCGATGCCAGAAAGCGTCTTGACTGGGAAACCATGTTCCAACTGGCCATTGACCCGGAAAAAGCAAGACGCTACCGGGAAACTTCAAAACCCGAAAAAGAGGATACCTGCTCCATGTGCGGAAATTTCTGCGCCATGAAAAACATGAACCGGATTCTGGAAGGCGAGAAAATCACGATCTTTGATGAGTGATGGTTTTTTCTAAACAATCGGAAATGGAGGAATTATCATGAATCAAAATACAGAAGCAATGATACATAAAGGCTCTTACATAAACCAGAGGTCCAGAATAAAAAAACTGGCACTTAGTGGTATGCTGGCTGCTGTTACCGTGGCGCTCTCCGGCTTTTCTATCCCCATCGGCGCCTCCAGATGCTTTCCCATTCAGCATCTTGTCAATGTTATGGCCGGAATATTTCTTGGCCCATTTTATGGAGTTTTGACCGCGTTTTGCACTTCCCTGATTCGCAATTTAATTGGTACTGGAAGCCTGCTTGCATTCCCAGGCAGTATGATAGGTGCTTTTCTTTCCGCTCTCCTATTTCAAAAAACAGGCAAGCTTCTCTTTTCCTGTCTTGGAGAAATCGGAGGAACGGGCATCATTGGCGCACTGGTTTCCTATCCCCTGGCTGTCTTTTTTATGGGTAAGGATTTAGCTGTTTTCTTTTTTGTCGTACCATTTTTATTGAGCACGGTCTGTGGAACACTGATGGCTGCTGCCTTATTTGAAATTTTCCGCCGTCTCGGTTTGGTTTCTTATCTTAACCGGCTGATCAAGGAATAGAAAGGAAGAGGATACTTAAAATGGAAATGAATCTGGAAGACTATACTGCCCTGCCTCAGACGGTCAGGGAAAAACATCCTTTGATCCATTGCATTACCAACTATGTCACAGCCAAGGACGTAGCCAATGTTGTTCTCGCCTGCGGCGGCTCTCCCATTATGGCAGACCACCCGGCAGAGGTTAAGGAAATGACAAGGCTCTCCGATTGCCTTCTTTTAAACATCGGTACCCCAAGAGAATCTACCCTGGACGTCATGATAGCGGCTGGAATGGAAGCAAATCGTTTGGGCATTCCCGTGATTCTTGACCCGGTTGGCATTGGAAGCACTCCCTTTCGAACAGAACTGATTCAGGAGCTGGTAAAGAAGGTGGTACCAACCGTAGTCCGTGGAAATGCCTCTGAAATCAGAACCCTTTTATCAAACGTAACGAGGCAGCTTGTGAACGAATCCGCAAATCATACCTCTCACCTTCCCAGGGGTGTGGATGCCTCAGGGGAAGATCAGATCACAGAGGATAATGTATCTTCCTTTATAGAAGCAGCCAATCTCTTAAGCCATATAACATCAGCAGTGGTCGTCATGACCGGAGCGACGGATATTGTGGCATATCACGATCAGATCCGGCTGGTGAAAAATGGCTGTCCGGAAATGTCCGGAATCACTGGAAGCGGCTGTATGCTGGACGGCTTTCTTGCTGCTTATGCTGCTTCATCGGCTAAACTTTTTGAGGCGATGACTGTCGCCACAGCAATCTATGGGTTATGCGGAGAAAACGCGAATCAAAAAACAAAGGAGTGTGGAGGCGGAAGCGGAAGCTTTCACCGCTATTTTATGGATGAAATCAATCTCTCCTCTCACTCCCTTCAAAAAGGAGGACTTAGAATTGAACTTCCATAAAGATATGCTTCTTTTATATGGCGTTACAGATCAGGCCTATCGGGGGGAGAAAACTTTGTTGGAACAAGTTGAGGAGGCGTTAAATTCCGGTATCACTCTGCTCCAGCTACGGGAAAAGGATATGGACAAAGAAGAGTTTCTAAAGGAAGCAAAAGAAGTTCGAGCCCTGACCAGGCGTTATGGCATTCCCTTGCTTATAAACGATGATGTGGATATTGCCCTTGCATGCGGGGCCGACGGAGTACATGTAGGGCAGGACGATATGTCTGCCAGTGAAGTCCGAAAGCGAATCGGTCCTGATAAAATTCTGGGAGTGACTGCCAAAACACCAGAGCAGGCCAGAAAGGCTTATGAAGACGGAGCGGACTATATCGGGGCAGGAGCTGTATTTCCAAGTCCTACAAAAGCAGATGCCCTTCCTATGACAAGGGAACAGCTATCCGACATCTGCTCAGCCACTCCACTTCCGGTTACTGCCATTGGCGGTATTACCCTTAAAAATGTAACCGAGTTACAGGGAACTGGAATCTCCGGAATCTCTGTGGTCTCTGGCATCTTTGGTCAAACAAATATTCCAGATGCAGTCCGTTCCTTAAAGGAAGAAGCCCGAAAGGTGGTGGCATTATGAGCTTTACCCTTCCCTCAGTCTTAACCATCGCCGGTTCTGATCCCAGCGGAGGGGCTGGAATCCAGGCTGATTTAAAAACCATTGCTGCCCTGGGACTTTACGGTTCCAGTGTTATCACAGCACTGACCGCACAGAATACAACCAGAGTCTATCAGGTGGAAGACGTGAGTATTTCCATGCTCACCGATCAGTTGGAAGCAGTTCTGTCTGACATAACTCCTCAGGCAATCAAAATCGGTATGGCCGGTTCCTCTGCTTCTATTAAAGTGATTGCCGAAAAGCTATCTAAGTTTCCTTTGATTCCAGTTGTCTTAGATCCCGTTATGGTATCTACCAGCGGCGGAACTCTGTTTGAACAGAATGGCTTGAAGGACCTAACGGAGAAGCTCTTTCCCCTTGCCACTTTAGTTACCCCCAATATTCCGGAAGCGCAGGTACTCTTATCCACAAAAAGGCCCCTCATCTCTCAGAACGACATGGAAGAGGCTGCAATGGAGTTATGTGAAAAATATAAAACTGCCTTTCTATTAAAAGGTGGACACAGCTTTATGGAAGCTAATGATGTGCTATGTCAGAATGGAATCATTACCTGGTTTCACGGAAAACGGGTAGAAACTTCAAACACCCATGGAACCGGATGCACCTTATCTTCTGCCATTGCCTGCGGTCTTGCCGTGAAAAAAAGTCTGGAAGAAAGTATATTATCTGCCAAAGAATATTTAACCGGAGCTTTAATGGCCGGGTTGGAGCTTGGTAATGGCAACGGTCCCATATGGCATGGGTTTAAGGAGACTTAAGTAGGTATCCTGTTATTTGTTCGTGACTATTTCTTTCTTGTACACTTCAAACCCTTTAAGCGGAGATACCCATCTTCGTCTATGGAACTAAAAAGATGGTATTTTAAATACCTTTTTACCTTTATCAAGCTGCCTAGTCTGAGACATCGGTAATGGATATTTGCTTCATCATCATATTATAAAATTAAAAACAGCAAGAAATCTGGTTTATTGAGATTCCTTGCTGTTTATATTTACTGTCATTACACTTCAAAAGACTCTGAATGAAAGTTGCTATAATATCTGCCGTCTTTAGCAGTAAATTTTAGCACGCAATAATCCGGGTCTGTTACGCCCTGAGGATAATACATGGTATCCCCTTCTTTCCAGATCATCTTCTTGCTTTCTTCATCCTCTAACACCTCCACTGTGCCTCTTAGCATCACCCCACGATAAAACCTGGTATCGCAGAAGTATATGCAGGCATTAGGGCATTCTCTGTATTGGGAGACCCGCATGGACGAGGTATTGGTGGTGAAATAAAATGTTTTAATCCCTTCCCGCTTTCTGGGTGGAAGCATTGCTTTCGTGTTAGGAAATCCTTGTTCATCTATAGAACTGATAAATGAAACGTTCCGCTTTTCAATTAAATTTCCAATGGTTTTTTCAACATCTCTCATATTCCTGTCCTCCTTCTATCATCAATGATAAAACTGGAATAGAAATTTGTAAATTACCCACTTTTTCGTGGGTATCGAAAGCGCTGTAAACCTCATTCTATGTAATATTGCCCATGCCTTCTTCCGTCAAAAGTTCTGACCCAATCGCCTGCATAATTGTAATCGCCTCAAGCAGCTTCCTTCCCCGGTCAGTGAGAGAATATTGAACTTTTAATGGATAACCTTCAAAAGTCTCTTTTGTAATTAATCCAAAGGGAAGCAGTTCACTGATCTGTTCTAAAAGCATTTTCTGAGTGATTCCATTAATCTCTCGTTGGAGACGTGCTAAGGACTTAGGCTCTTTCCCAATCGTCCATAAAATAATCGGCTTCCATTTTCCCCTTATAATATCATGGGTCAATTCCAATGGACAGGTATATTCATTACGTATTTTCATCGTATCACCTTTTCAGATTTTAGAAGTATACGAACATCATATCATACTCAAATATAAAAATATAGCAATGAAACTGACTCATCAGCACTCATTGCTATATTTTTTATTTCTACTTATTTTACGGTTTCATTCTTTTCTGGAACCAGTCTTATTTCAAATGTAAATTCTTCTTCCTCAAATATATACTCTTTTCTTAATTCCGGTCCGCAGCTTTCAGAGCCAATGCCGTTTTGACGATAATCCAGACATAGAACTGTGCTGCCTGACGGAACCAGTTCAAAGTTATGAGCTTTATTCGTCAGCTCCTCCTGAGTATAAATGGAGGTGTTAAAGGAAAATGACTGTAAGGATACAGCTGACAAATGGCTCCTGCCACCGGATACCGTCACATAATCACAGTCTCCTCTGCTTCCATTCTCCTGGGGACGAAGATAATCTTCATGCATCTCCGTCACATGACTGTGGAACAGCCCGTGATAGCTGGCTCTTTTCTTATCCGCATAATTTTCAAATGGACCCATTCCATAATAGGTTACCTGATTCATTTCTTTTGGAAGGAAAAGGCGAAGACCGAATCTTGGAAGCTCAGGGAACTCCCCATCTTTTTTAACCTCCAGTTTCACATCAACGGCTCCTGTTTGCCTGATCGTCCACAGGGCATTGATATTCATCATTCTCTGCACCGGTGCCGCAGTGATTGACATCACTGTTTTAATTTCTACCCTGTCATTCTTGACCTCTACGTCTGTTTCATAAGCTCTTGATATGGCCTTATGATAATGTGCTTCCATCCAGGCTTTTTTAATGTCGCTGTCATTATCCGTTGGTGTTCTCCAGATATTTATTTCCATGGGGCGGTCTAAAAGACTTCCATTTTCAAAGAACATATCTTTCAAGCAACCGGTAAATTTATTGTAGGTATAGGAAAAATTCATTCCCGATACAGTCAGATAACGATCATCTTCTTCCAATTTAATATCATCTTTTGAATCTGCATCTTCTGATAAATTGCGCAAGAGTCCTGCTGCCGTCCTGTTTCTTCCGTCTTCATTTTCCAGAAGAATCTCATCAAAGCCTAAAATACTTCCGGATTGTAAGAATGCAGTTTCATTTCTTAGGAGATAGTTTATCTTCAAATAACATTTGCCAGCTTCAGGTACGTCAACTGGTAACACCACCTTACCGTCTTCATGAGGGCGGATATCTTCCACTGTCTCGTCAGAAAGTACTCCTGTATCAATGACAATTCCGTCACAGGTCACCTCATAAGAAAGGCGGACATAATCCTTAAGACTTAAGAAATCCATATAGTTATGAAGCACTAATTCCTTTGACTTCTGGTCAAAAGATACCATTCTTAATGGGCGGTATACGTTCTTAAATTCCTTAAGCCCTGTATGTGGCCTGCGGTCTGGATACACCAGTCCATCCATACAGAAGTTACCGTCATGAGGGTATTCTCCATGATCACCGCCGTAGAGATACATAGGCTTTCCATCGGTATTTCTTCCCTGGTAAATAGCATGATCACACCACTCCCATACGAATCCGCCGCACACCTCATCATGCTGTTCAAATACCTGAAAATAATCTTCCAGATCCCCAGGACCATTGCCCATGGCGTGGCTGTATTCACAGAGAATAAATGGCTTACCAGACTTTCGTTCTACATATTCGTGAATCTCCTCCAGGCTAGGATACATACGGCTGTATAAATCAAGGTTGGAGAAATCGTATTCTTTACTCAGAACCCGGTAACGAGCGCCTTCATAGTGGGTCAGTCTTGTGGGGTCGAATTCCTTCGTCCATTTAAGAGCAGCCTCAAAGGTGCAGCCATAAGCGCATTCATTTCCCATGGACCAGATGACTACAGAGGTACGGTTCTTATCCCGCTCTACCAAAAGCTGGGCACGGTCTACCGTTGCTTCTGTAAAGTCCGGATTGTCTGAGATGGCACGATTCCAGCGGTCTCTCCAAACTTCTGTGGCGCGGTTTTTCATGTATACATAGGCCGTTCCGTGGCTTTCATTATCCGCCTCATCAATGACGTAAAAGCCGTATTCATCACAAAGCTGATAAAACTGTGGGGCATTGGGATAATGGCTGGTACGGATGGCATTGACATTATGCTCTTTCATTACCTTCATATCTTTTTTCATCTGGGAAAGGCTGATGGCAAAGCCGGTAACCGGGTCGCTGTCGTGGCGGTTCACTCCGTGGAATTTAATCTTCTGGCCATTAAAATAGATAACTCCATTTTGAATAGAAATTTCTCTGATTCCCAACCGGTCTACAATGACTTCATTCTGGGTCTCCAGAATAATGGTATATAAATAAGGGTTCTCGGCATTCCAAAGAACAGGTTCTTCAATGGTAAGATCCATTTTTCCGTCATTTAAATACCCTTCCATACCAGATGTTACATTTCCACTTTTATCAAGAACTGTGACTTTTACTGGAACCTCATTTCCGGTAAAGGTCACCTCTCCTGTGATGTGAGCCTTGCCATCTTTACAGGCTGTCTTTAAGAAGTAATCAAAGATTCCTTCTTCCGGGCGCTTTAATAAGTATACATCACGGAAAATTCCAGTCATACGGAATTTATCCTGATCTTCCAGGTAGCTTCCATCACACCATTTTAAAACGAGTACGGAAAGGGTATTATCGCCCTCTCGGATCAGCCCTGTTACATCAAATTCACTGGTTCCATGGGAAACCTGGCTGTATCCTACATAGCTGCCATTTAACCAGACATAGAAGCAGGAATCCACGCCTTCAAAATTTAAAAATGCTTTTGGCGCATTGGCATCTCTTTCATATATAAAGTGATGAACGTAAGCACCGCAGGGATTTTCTGCTGGCACATAGGGTGGGTCCATTGGAAAAGGGTACCTGGTGTTGGTATACTGGTGCTTATCATAGCCATAATTTTGAAAGCAGCCTGGAACCGGGATATCTCCAAAGCTTTCGGTATTATAATCTTCAAGGAAAAACTCTTCTTTTACATCATAAATACTGTCAAAATATTTGAATTTCCAGGTATCGTTTAAAAGCTGGAAGCGGTCGGAATTTTCTCTCTGCTCAACAAGATCAAAGCGTGCCATGGAAACCGGGATATAATAAGCTCTGTTTGGCATGGTGTTTTCATGGAGCAGATGCAGATTTTCATAGTGTTTGGGGACGATCATGGTTTCTACCTCCTAATATTTCTATCTCCTATTATAGAATGAACCAGACTAAAATCCATATCATTGATTAGCCAAAATATGCACAAAATGATACAGTTATATGAAAGCATTCCCTAAATCACTAAGCTTTTCCCATGGATTTGTGTTTTACTAATATTTTGAAGTTCTAACTTGTGGCTCTCTAAATACAAACTCAATATAATACAACCTACTCTATGTAAAAAGGCGGGTCCGGTGAACCGGATACCCGCCTGCTTTTGATTAACAGCCACAATTGTTGTTATTATTCCGCTGACTATTGGCACTGTTACAGCCATCGCGAAAACCTTCACAATAGCATCTTCTTTTTTCCTCAGCACAAGGATCGACGTTGTTGCATCTATTATTATTGTTGCAATTACTGTTGCAATTGTTATTACAATTATTATTTGTATTGCATCTACAATTATTTCTACAGCCCCAAGAACAACTCATATTACGCACCTCATTTTTTTAATTATAGAATAGTATATGGGACGTAAAGACTAGTTGTGAATGGTTATGGATTAAGAAGTCCTATAACCAGGCGAAACATGCTAAAAATGATACAACAGCATTTAGGCCTCCTTATGAAACCGAAGCTATTGGCTTAAAATATAGGTTACGAGGACTCATTGCTACGCAAGCTCTTTCCACTGAAACAGAGTTTAAAAATCATATTGTCAGTTTCAGGCATCAAAGTGGAGCTAACTTACTGTATATTTTTATTTTTTGGATATTTGTGGCTGGTTATTTTACGTATTATTTCAAGAGATTAGGGGAATAATACAATTAATAGTTTCTAGCACGGTGGGATGAAAACCAATTACATAACACAGATTATATCTGTTTTTTCTTTAAATTAATTGACATCAATTATATTTATGTGTTATATTTAGTTAACAATAAAGAAAAGAGGTGAATCATGGGAATTATAGGTTGGATTATTATAGGTGCTTTAGCTGGATGGCTTGCAAGCATGGTTACTGGAAATGATAAAAAGATGGGCGCATTCGCAAATATATGCGTAGGTGTTATTGGTGGTCTTATTGGCGGATTTATTATGAATTTAATAGGCGGAAATGGCATTACCGGTTTTAATCTTTGGAGTCTATTAGTTGCCTTTATAGGTTCATTGATTTTATTGTGGATCGTAAACAAAGTTCGCAAATAAAAAACTATTTTTTACTAATTGACTTTGAAAAGATAAATAACAAAATGTCTTGATATAAAAGACATTTTGTTTTATACATATTTGTTTATATATTTTTAAACTCGACGATAGAACACTTATCAAAGGAGGCGTTTTTTATGAATAACTCAGTTAAAAGCAAAATAGATAAAGCCGTAGGCAGTGTGAAAGAAAGCGTTGGGAAATCCATCGAATCTGAACAGTTGGAACTGGACGGTAAATTACAAAAACTTTCTGGCGAAGCCAGAGAAAATGTAGAAAAGGCAAAGGAAAAAGTTGCACATATCGGTGAGGATATTAAGGAGAATATTGCAGAGAAGGCAAATGACTTGATTGATTCGATGAAGAAAAAAGAGAAATAAGTATTTGTTTGGATACTGTAAATGAAAACTGTTTAAATATTATAATAAGGGACCGACTATTAGCGTAGAATTAAATTCGTAGCTAATAGTCGTTTTTTTTCATTTTGGGAGAGTACGTGAAAGTTTCTCTTTAAAATAGGATCTTCATGATAATAGTAAAATATTCCAACTCTATGAGGAACTGGCGAAAGAACTGGGACGCTATTTTTCCCTTCTTTAAGTTCTCCTTTGATGTTCATAAGTTATCTAGACTACAAATGCCATTGAGAGCTTAAATGCTACATATCCTAAGCTTAACCGGCAAAGAAGTGTATTTTCAAGTGATACGGCTTTATTAAAAGCTTTGTATCTGTCAACTTTTAATACCACAAAAAGGTGGCGTATGCCCATCCGTAACTAGGGTCACGTTTACCGTGAATTGAGCATTATATTCGAGGGCTGGTTACTGGAACAATAGTTTACATAAGATAAAAAACAGACCGAAGTTCCGTCTGCTCTTGACATGCCTAGCATGTGCTGTTATATATAAATCAAGGGCTGAACCTACTTTTAGAAGAATTCAGCCCACTCAATATAATAGAAGATATATATTTAAAGAGATTTCTTCACATGCTCCATATGCTCGCGGATTGTATTTTAGTTGCATATTTATCCCCTGCTTTATACAATTGTGTGAGCGAAAGGAAGCTCTCACTCTAAACATTAATGAGACTTTTGTCACCTATTTTTAAAGTTACAGCTCTTTACATATTATTTGCAACAGCCACTACTATCACACCCTTTTGCTACACCAACTAATTCTTTAAGTTTTTCAAGCATTTCCGCATTATTATTAATTGGTATATTTAGTTCAAGTTTTAATGAACCACAACAGCAATGTTCTTCTCTAATTACAGAATTTTCTTCAGTATAAATCTCAACGTTATTGGACAGACCATTATTTGTAAATCCACCTAATACATACAATTTATTATCTATAATCGTACCCTGACAGGATGAGCGCATAGTAGGTGCATTGGGCAGGTTTATGTATGTATCATTTTTAATATCATATGACAGAAATGAATTTAAATCTTTCATTGTATCAAAGTTAGTACCACTAATAATATATATCTTTTCATCATTTATAACACTTGCATAAGCAATCTGATTTGATGGCACATTTGATCCTTCAGACCAGATATTATTAATTATATCATAAACATATGTTTTCTTTGAATTGATGGTAGAGGGCGTATGGCCTCCGCTTATCCAATACAAGCGGCCATTATTGTAATGTAAACAGCCAAATCCCAATTTATCGGGAAGTGGGTTACCTGTAGTCCAGGCTCCCGTTGATAAATCTAATATCTCTAAAGTATTAGTAAATACCCATGATGTACTTCCATCATTTACAATCCCTCCAGCACAATATATTTTTCCTTCAACGTAACTGCAACGCAGGGCACCTCTACCAGTAGGCATTGTATACTGGCTTAAAGTCCAATTATTTGTTATTGTATCATAAATATATATGCGATTTGAGAAGGTGCTAGGACCAACACCTCCGATACAATAAATTTTATCTCCTACTACTACCGATCCAATCATATATAATGACTCAGGCATAGGCTTAGCGGGTACCCAATAGTTAGTTTCTGTATCATATACTTCTAACACATTAGTTGTATTTCTATGATTACTGGTAGATATTGAACCACCAGCACAGTAAATTTTCTTACCAACACTTTCACATGCAAATGCGAATCGAGCGGTTGGCATCTGCAAACCCATTTTCCAATTTCCTTTTAATGGCAATCCCATAGTAATTCTCCTTTTACATTTTTATATAAACAATTGGTAGTTATTCTCATAGTGTCTGTCAACAAATAGTATAATTTTTGCTCTAATCAAAGTTACATAATATGCAAAAAACAAGTACTCCACACACCATGTCCTCCTCTGATTACTTTTCCAGATTTTCCTATCTGGAATAATATAATTATAAATCTGCTATATCGTCTGAAACAGGACACGATTTGGATAAGCATTAAATGTCCTAATCCAGAACAATTGCATCCGCTCCAAACAAGTAAACGCTCAGTATTTCTGTTACTTCTGACACCCATCTCCGTACCGTTCTGTCTGTGCTATGTAAAATTTCAGCAATTTCTTCCTGAGTCACATTGTCCAGATAGTACAATTTAAAGGCTTCAAATTTTTCTGGCGCATTTTTTCTTTTCTGTTCCTCTTTTAAAAGCTTCATGCATTTATCCAGATGTGCAATTATAACGATGCTGCGGAGCTTACTTTTCAGGATGCTGTTGATGTACATGTCCTCTTCTGAGGAGCTCTCCAAATGACTGCGGCCTTCCAAATAAGATAGTTCAGACACGCCCTCCACGACTCCCTGATGTATCCGGTTATAATTCTCCATCAGTTTCTTTGCATTATGAAATACCCTTGTCCTGTTACACTTTTTCTGTGACTTCTCATATAACTGAACTGCTTCCAGTGCCGCTGACTTTACCAATTGCTCTGCCATTGCCTGATCCATTCTTACACCTCCCTGCTGCCAAAATTTCATTTCTAACCTTATCCCATTCCACTGCAAGTGGGTCCTGTTCTTCCACCGATTCCATAGGTTCAAATGTGTACCTGCCTAGTGCCCTTGCCCCTGAGCTCGCATAAGACGAGATTGACGCGCAGGGAATTTTCAAAAGTGCTGATGCTTCTAATGCACTGTATTGTCCCATCTTGCAGCCGTTGTCATATAAGGTATATATTTTTCTGACTTCCTTACTCATTCCTGGTTCCTCCTTTTACTTTTCTTTCTTATCCATTTTCAATAATTAATTTTCAACGATCCATATCACTTTCACAGACTCTTCACAGTTTCATCAAAATCCCGTCACAATTTCCAAGTATATTAGTAAATGTAAAGAGACAGCATTTAAATAAACTTTTTTTCATACTCAGCCGACAGGATCCCCCAATCTTGTCGGCTCCTCCCTTTTATGAGACAAAACTAAATCGTTCCTGGTGAAATGAAATAAATAATTATTTCACTCTTACTTATTTGCCATCTCCAAATGCAATGTACCTCATTATTAAGAGTCTTTTTAAGACACATTTATTGCAAAAAAAATTGCAAATAATTAATATCTTATTTTATTGGCTCTTAATCCAGTCATTTAACAATTTAACAAATCAGGTCTTATCATTAGATTTCTTAACTACTTAATTCTTAGTTTCTTTAATTATTACTCACCTTTGTTCTTTGGTTCTTCGGTTTTTAATTCTATAATTCTTTAATTCTTATATTATCTAATGAAATAAACAACCAGCCAAAATACCCTCCGCCCATCAACACATCATCAGCTTATTAATACAATATCCCCATACACCCTCAACACACATCATACTTCATATCAATTTACCCCAAAACCAATGTATCTTTTTAAGACACTTAAAATATATCACGTATCTCTCCCCCTGTCAATCATAAATATGAATTTCAAGACACTTTCAGCAATAAACCTTGCATATCCTCCAATAATATAGTAAAATTAAGACACAACAAGTTAAAAGAGAGGTAACAATAGTCATGGGAATGGCAGAACGAATAAAAGAACGTAGACTTATCATGAAATATACACAAGAAGAATTAGCCGAAAAACTTGGACTTCAGAAATCTGCTATCGCAAAGTACGAAAACGGGCGGGTAGAAAACATCAAGCGTTCCGTCATCGCTCACATGGCAAGCATTCTTGAATGCAGCCCTGCATATCTTATGGGCTGGAGTGAAGCTACCAATACCAATCAGCCAATTCTTATGACAAAATCAGAAGAAGATCACCTGATGAAATACCGCTCCATCGATGACAAAGGTAGACATACCGTAGATACCATACTTCTAATGGAATACAACCGCTGCGAACAAGAACAATCAAAGATATCACCAATCCCCCAAAGGGACCGCGCCCACTTACAGGTCAATGCCGCTCACCAGCGTACCGATATAGAAGTAACGGATGAGATGAAACAATTCGACGATGCATTCTTTGATGAATAAAGAAGGAAATAATGCCCCAAGGAGCCATGCCTATGTACACAAATACCGGCTATATGGATTTAACCGATGAAGAACTGGAAAATTACAATATCCCATTAAGAACCAACTGCTGTGGAATATATCGCCTCCTTACCCTCCCAGTCATGTCCACCATACGGCCACTGGGCCGACCGGACTATCAGATCCTGTACATTTCATCTGGAAAAGCTACCTTTTACATAAACGGAGAACCCCGGGAGGTTCCTGCCGGACATATGGTCATCTATCACCCCCGCAGTCTTCAGCAGTACGCGTATTACCTGGAAGATAGACCAGAAGTATACTGGCTTCATTTTACAGGCGAAGATGCACAAACACTCATAAAAGACGCCGGATTTTCAGGAGATCATATCCTGTATACCGGAATCTCGGCAAAGTATCAGGATCTTTTTCTAGCCATGATCAAAGAACTCCAGCTTCCACGGCCTTGCTCCGAAGAATTGTCCTCTCTCTATTTAAGACAGCTTTTTCTTACCCTCAAACGGTTAAAAGAAGAAGGCGGCTATAATAAAACAGAGGTCAAAGAAGAGATGGAACAGGCCATCCACTATTTCCACGAAAACTTTACCAGAGACATTTCTGTTGAGGAATATGCGAAAAAGCTTCATATGAGCACCTGCTGGCTTATCCGAAGCTTTAAACAGTACGCTGGAATGCCGCCTGGAAAATACATAACCTCCATTCGTGTCAACAAGGCAAAAGAGCTGTTAGAAAGCACGGATTACACCGTGGGTGAGATCGGCGCCATCATCGGATACGAGAATCCCTTGTATTTCAGCCGGATATTTAAAAAGCAGACCGGACTCTCCCCGGCAGAATACAGAAAAGCGGCAAGATGAGTTTCCTCTCCTGCCGCTTCATTTATTTTCTTCCCACCAGGCTGTAGGTCTGGCGGTATTCCTTTGGTGTAATTCCCATATACTTTTTAAAGATTCTGCGGAAATAGTCCACATCCTGATAACCGCACTGATAAGCAATCTCATTGCCGGTGAGACTGGTCTCCACCAGCATACGGCAGGCCTTATTTAACCTCACCTCATGAATTCCCTCTGTCAGGGTCTTCCCATATACAGCGTTGTAGACCCGCCCCAGATAATCCGGGCTGCAGTCCAGCTTTTCTGCCAGAATAGAGGAAGATAACGGCTCCTCTAAATGATTTCTGATATACTGCCCCGCCTGGTTGGCCAGGAGCACCTTCTGTCCATTGACTTCCATGGGCGAAAGGGAATCGCTCAGTTCACAAAGAAGCTCCAAAAGCACCAGATTTAAAATGGTCTTATCATCTCTGCAAACATTCTGCCGCTTGATAAACCGGCGAAATAAATCCTCAAACTGCTCCGGCTTTCTCACCCGTATCAGCTGAGGCAGGGACATCACATCCCGTCCCGTTCTTACGGCTTCCTCTTCCAGATGAAAATGAAGCCAGTAAAAGGTCAGGTCCTCATCAAATTCCCTGGTTCCCCAATGATGTCTACCCGGAAACAGGATCAGTGCTTCCCCTTCTTCCACATTGTAAGCTATTTCTTCCTCGGCAATCCCCAAAACTCCCGAATTTACATAGATAATTTCAAAAGAATCCATGACCCGGTCTGCATGACGGCCATTTCCCCCTGTTACTAGGTATCCTGCATTGAGCGCTTTTACCGGAAGTACCGCTTTTAGCTGTAAATAATGTTCCATAACATCCCCCTGTCACCCCGAGTCGGAATTCTCCAGTTTTTCGCTTCTTTTTCCTCTTGTATCCTTTTCATTCTACTGGCAATATAGAGAAAGATAAAAAGCAGCAGCATTCTTAATCTACGCTGCTTCATGTAATAAAAGCATAGCAGAAAATCAGCAAAATGAAAAGGGGATCGCGGCAGATTTGCCGACTTAACATGATGGACATCGTATTACGGATAAAGGAAAAAATGTTTCCTAACCGCTCTCAGGGAGCGCTTATGACGGATTTAGATTATAGAAGTGGCAGAAGATATTTTATTGCAGAAGGATGCTGCGCAAACGGCATCGTAACCTTGACTACGGGTGCATTTTTGTCCGGATACGCAAGCTCACTGGTAGCCACTGACTCCATCAACGGAATCATCGGCTCTCTGCCTTTGCTGCTTTGTCTGCTTCAGATGTTTTCCGCAGTCCTCTTAGAAAGCATGAGCCGGAGAAAAACCATTCTTACGGCATTTTCCCTGATTCACCGGCTGCTTTTGTCTTCCGTGTTCTTTGTTCCGCTCTTTATCGAAAATCCCGGCCTCCGCCTGCTTGCGCTGGTTGGAATTTATGGAACGGCTCACTTTTTCGGTGCATTTATCGGAACCGGCATCGGTAACTGGATTCTCCAGATGGTTCCTTCCACCATTCGAGGGAAATATCTTGGGAAGAAAGACTCCTTTGCCTTTGGTATGTCCACAGCCATCAGCCTCCTTATGGGCCGCGTCATGGACTGGTTTCGAAGCGGGGATATGGAACAGCAGGGATTTTATGTGGTAGGCTTCGTGGTATTCGCCCTGGCCTGTCTGGATTTTTGGTGCCTCTCCTCCATCAAGGAGCCGGAGAGCATTCCCCACGTCCAAAAGCTCAGGGATTCCATTCTTTCCCCCCTGGCAGATAAGGAATATCGAAAGGTTATGTTTTCCTACATGTTCTGGAACGTGGCCCTCCAGGTAGCAGGCCCCTTTTTCAGCGTCTACATGGTGACCGGACTAAAGCTTGACTATACCTATATCACCTTCCTGGGGCTGATTTCCTCTACCCTTCGGATCATCGCCTCTTCCCTTTGGGGAAAGCTGGCGGATAGAACCTCCTGGTTATTTGTTACAAGAGCCTCTATGGGCCTTTTAGGGCTGATTCACGCCAGCTGGCTGTTTATGACGCCGGAGACCTGTTACGTCCTCCAGCCCCCTTTGCAGGCATTATCAGGCATCGCCTGGGGAGGAATTGCCATTTCTGTTTTCCACCTGCAATACCACTATGCTCCCACAGAGAAAAGGGTCCCTTATGTCAGTGCCAATTCTTCCTATGCCGGACTCAGTGGATTCCTTGCAACCCTGATTGGCGCACTACTTCTAAAAGTTCTTCCCTCCATCCAGATACTTGGCTTTCCCATGGGAGGGATGCAGATGCTGTTTCTATTATCCGGAACCTTAATCATAGGCTGTGTCCTTTACATGGGTAAGCTTCGTACTCATTAAGTCAGCCCTTTCGCTCCCTGCAGGACTCACGGATTACAAGCTCCGGCTTTAAAATTCGTTCTACCCGGCTTTCCTCATCTGGTATGCCGTCAATCTTCTCCAAAAGAAGTTCTGCCGCCATAGCCCCCAGTCGCTCCTGGGGGTGGGCGATGGTCGTCAGCTTTACCATTCCATTCTCTGCAATAAAGGAATTATCATAACCAGTCACAGATATGTCCTGTGGCACAGACAATCCGCATTTTTCAAGTGTCTTAATGATTTCCAGAGCAATCTGGTCATTGTAGCAGACGATTCCATCTATTAATCTTCCCTCTTCCAGTAAATATTTTAATACCTCAGAAGGCTTGACCGTACGATCCTCCGTATGAAACCAGATCACCATATCAGGATCATAGAAGATCCCTGCTTCCTGGAGGGCCTTTACATATCCCTTATGCCTGTCCCTGCCCTGAATGTCATCTGCCTTAAAGATACCCAGGATATGCTCATGTCCCAAATCTCTTAAGTATTTCGTTACCAGATATCCCCCCATACAATCATCCATGAGAATATGGGGCTTATGCTTCATCTGAGAGTAATACCCCTGAATGAACACATATGGAATCTGATAGAAATCCAGCTTGTCATAAAGCCCCTTATGGCCGCACATGATCTCACTTTTGCTTGGTTCAATGATTAAGCCGTCAATATCCTTTTCCAGTATTTCTTCCAGGCATTTGCTTTCTTTTAACCTGCTGTTTCCCGTATTCTTAAGGATAATGCTGTATCCTCCTGCCGTAAGCACGCTGTCAATTCCCTGAATCAGTCTGGGAAATATATAGTCCGACAAATAAGTGGTAATGACCGCTACATTGCCGGATCCCTTTTTCCCTCCTGCCTTTCTGGAGACAAAGGTGCCCCGGCCATGCTCCGCTTCAATAAAGCCCTCCTGCTCCAGAATGGAAAGTGCTTTTCTCACCGTGTGGCGGCTTACGTGACAGGAGGCGGATAATTCATTTTCAGATGGCAGACGATCTCCTGGCTTTCGTTTCCCGGATATGATATCCTGCTTTAATTCTTCCATTAATACATAGTATTTTGTCTTACCGCTGTCCTCTGCCATAGAAAGCTCCTTACGATTTTTTCTGCCCGTAATAGGCATTAGGGCCATGCTTGCGCATAAAATGCTTATCCTGCATGCACTGAGGTGCAGGAATGATATTGGGATTAAGAAGTTCTGTCATCAGGTTCATTTTTGCAATTTCTTCTAAAACAACTGCATTATGAACTGCATTGTCTGCATCCGTCCCCCAGGTAAAGGGACCGTGATTTTTACAGAGTACCCCAGGTACGTGCATGGGATTTTTCCCCTGGAAGGTCTCAATGATCACCATTCCCGTGTTTTTCTCATACCCCTCTTCAATCTCTTCCTCCGTCAGATTCCTGGCACATGGAATCTCACCGTAGAAATAATCGGCATGGGTAGTTCCATAACAAGGCAGTGCCCGGCCAGCCTGTGCCCAGGAGGTTGCCATAGGAGAATGAGTATGAACAATCCCTCCCACTTCTTCAAAAGCCTTATAAAGCTCCAAATGAGTGGCGGTATCAGAGGAGGGATTTAAATCCCCCTCCACCTTATTTCCCAACAGGTCCATAACTACCATATCTTCCGGTTTCAGTTTTTCATAATCCACTCCGCTGGGCTTGATTACAAAAAGCCCCCTCTCCCGGTCGATTCCGCTGACATTTCCCCAGGTATATGTAATAAGCCCCTTCCTTGGCAGCTCCATATTTGCTTCGTACACAATGCGTTTTAATTCTTCCAGCATGTTCTTTCCGCCTTTCTGTCTGTGGTATTATTTCATATAATCCAGGGCTGCCCGCTCGATGGAAAGCCCGGTTTTATACCGCTCCATAAATACGTTAAATCCGGCTTCGTCCTCTGAATCCGGCTTTATCACCGTACCAGTTTCCCCATGGAACACCTTTTGAGCCAGGTAATGATCTAAGGTCTCGCCTTCATCCTTTCGGATCATATAGGAAGCCAAAAGAGCTGCTCCCCAGGCACCGCCTTCTCCTGCCGTTTCCATAACCGAAACCGGAACGTTCATGGCTGCTGCCATAATGCTCTGACCTACACCTTTTGTCTTAAATAAACCGCCATGGCCAAGAAGCACATCAAGCTTAACACCTTCCTCATAAAGAATTTCCATACCAACCTTTAAAGCTCCAAGTGAAGTATAAAGATGTACTCTCATAAAGTTAGCCAGATTGAAACGGCTGTTAGGCGTACGCACGAATAATGGCCTTCCCTCTTCAAAATGTGTGATATGCTCCCCGGATAAGTAGCCGTAAGATAAGAGACCTCCTCCATCCTTATCTCCTTCCAAAGCTTTTTGATAAAGAGTGGAAAACAAAGTATTCTTATCCGTCTTCATTCCCATTGTCTCAGCAAACTCCTCAAACAGAGAAACCCAGGCGTTTAAATCCGAGGTACAGTTATTGCAGTGTACCATTGCCACGGAGTCTCCTGCTGGTGTGGTGACCAAATCTATTTCTTCATAAACCTTAGAAAGCTCCTTTTCCAGTACGACCATGGCAAATACACTGGTTCCTGCGGACACATTTCCCGTTCTTCTGGCGACGCTGTTGGTGGCCGTCATTCCGGTTCCTGCATCTCCTTCCGGGGGACAAAGAGGTATTCCTGCATTTAAATTGCCACTGACATCAAGAAGGGCAGCCCCCTCTTCAGTCAATGTACCGGCTTCTTCGCCTGCGGTCAAGACCTTTGGCATAATATCTCTAAGCTTCCAGGGCAGACCTTCCGGTTCGATGAGGGAATCAAACTGTTCCACCATCCGCTCATAATAATCCTTTGTGGTGCTGTCAACAGGAAACATGCCGGCACAATCTCCAATTCCAAGCACCCGCTTTCCTGTAAGCTTCCAGTGAACATAGCCTTCCAGGGTAATGAGATAATCTATGGCTGAAACGTGCTCTTCCTTATTTAGAATCGCCTGATAGAGGTGAGCAACGCTCCATCTCTGAGGAATATGATAGGAAAAAATATCAGTCAGCTTTTTGGAGGCCTCTCCTGTCATGGTATTTCTCCACGTACGGAAAGGAACCAGTATTTCCCCTTCCTTGTCAAAAGCCATATATCCATGCATCATGGCAGAAAAACAGATAGCGCCAATGGTGGTCAGGGTTTCCCCGTAGGTTTCCTTTACTTCCTTTGCCATCTTCTGGTAGCTGTCCTGTACTCCACTCCAGATATCAGGTATGGAATACGTCCATACTCCATTTTCATACTTATTTTCCCAATCATGACTGCCGGAAGCAATGGGGTTATGGTCTTCATCCACTAATACTGCTTTGATTCTGGTAGAACCAAGCTCAATTCCAAGTGCTGTTTTGCCTTCCCGAATTGCTGCTGCGATATCGTTTCCTTTCATTTTGGACCCCTCCTTTAAAATAGGCCCGCCCCCTTAAGGAGGCGGACCCCATCAAGTTCTTAGCGGTACACTACCGAATTCCATTTCAATTCGTTCTTTAAATCACGTATGGTTGTATTCTCATCAATGAAGACAGCTTCAATTCCCATAGCTTCCGCCCAATCTCCCATCTGCTCTGGAGTCAGGTCATAGGAAAATGCCGTATGATGCGCACCTCCAGCCAGAATCCAGCTCTCTGCTCCGGTAATTAAATTTGGCTCCGGAGTCCAGAAGGCAGTTGCAACTGGAAGCTTTGGCATCGGCTTTTCTGTCTTTTTGCAGTTTACGGTATTGATGATAAGACGGAATCTGTTTCCAAGATCAATGAGGGAGGTGGCAATCCCTCTTCCCTCTTTTGCTGTAAATACAAGGCGCGCCGGATCTTCCTTATTGCCCATAGAAAGAGGATTCACCCGGATTCCAACCTTGCCGTCAGCAATGCTTGGACATACCTCCAGCATATGGGCCTGTAGAATTCCTTCCTTACCGGGAACTAAGTTGTAGGTATAATCCTCCATAAAGGAGGTTCCCTTGGCATCCTTAATCCCAGAGGTCATAAGCTTCATTATGCGTACCATGGCAGCAGTCTTCCAGTCACCCTCCGCTCCAAAGCCATAGCCCTTTTCCATCAGACGCTGGATGGCAAGGCCCGGAAGCTGCTGCAATGCACCAAGATCCCCAAAATGGGTGACAATGGCCTGATAATTCTTCTCCCTCAGGAACTGTTCGAATCCCAGCTCAATCCTCGCCTGGGCTGCCACATGGGCTTTAAACTCCTCCGGGCTTCTGCCTTCGGTCAGAATTTCATAACGGCTGTAATATTCTTCTACCAGAGAAGATACCTCGCCCTCTTTTACATCCTTTACAAAGTCTGTGATCTCACTGACCGGGTAGGCATCAATCTCCCAGCCGAACTTTAACTGGGCCTCAACCTTATCTCCTTCGGTAACAGCTACATTTCTCATGTTATCTGCTACACGGACCACACGGACATGACTGCTTTCCATCACTCCGATTGCGGTACGCATCCAGTCGCCGATCCGTCTCTGGACACCTTCATCATCCCAGAAGCCAGCGATCACCTTTCTTGCCATTCCCATTCTTGTTACCATGTGGCCGAATTCCCGGTCTCCATGGGCAGACTGGTTCTCATTCATGAAATCCATGTCAATGGAGTCATAAGGAATCTCCTGGTTGAACTGGGTATGTAGATGAAGCAGCGGCTTTCTGTATTCCTGAAGTCCTAAGATCCAGGATTTTGCCGGAGAAAAGGTATGCATCCAGGTAATAACACCGGCACAAGTCTCATCATCATTGGCCTGATGAAACAGGGCGCGAATAGAAGTATTGTCAATGAGTACCGGCTTTAATACCACTGGAAATGGCAGCAGACCGCAGGCGTTTAACCGCTCTGTAATAATAGCAGAATGCTCCGCCACATTTCTCAGGCACTCTTCCCCATAGAGATCCTGGGAACCGGTTGCAAACCAGAATTTATATTCTTTACTTACCATAAGATTACCCCCTTACTTTTATTTACTTTCCAAGACGGATTACATTCCAGGAAGCTTTATTCAGTTTGCTTGTGACCACTCCGCCATCAAGAACAGACTGGCTGGTCTCTTTTGGAGCCACCTTCTGATTAAATGGTCCGTTCACAGCCTGAAGATCATCGCATTCCAAAACCGTATGCTCAAGAACACGGTATCCCTCAAAGCTTCTGACATCAATGGTCATCTCGGCATCTTCCTTAATGCTTCTGTTGACTGCAAAAATAGTAACCTCTCCCTTTTCCTCATTGTAAACAGGAACAGCCTCAACAGCAGTTACATTCTCATGAGTCGCTGTATCAAACTTAGGAGTACTGATGACTGGAAGAAGAGCCGTTCCTCTTCCGTATTTGGATGCATGCATGAATGGATAGAAAATCGTCTGCTTCCATGCAGCGCCGCCGCCAGCCTCAGTCATAATCGGCGCAATAACATTGACAAGCTGAGCCAGACACGCCATCTTCACACGGTCTGCATGCTTTAACATAGTGATTAACATAAGTCCTACCAGCAGGGCATCTTCAAAGGTATAGATATCCTCTAACATAGGAGGTGCGATCTGCCATGGGTGATTTTTTGTAATATCATCGTCAGCCGCGTTGGAGTGATACCATACATTCCATTCGTCAAAGCTGATCTTAATCTCTTTTTTGCTTCTCTTTTTTGCCTTCACATAATCGCAGGTAGCGATTACGGTGCGGATAAACTGGTCCATATCATCGGAACAAGCCAGGAAATCCTCGGTATCGCCCTTCTGGTTTCCATAGTACTGATGCATGGAAACGTAGTCCACGTGGTCGTATGTATGCTGAAGTGTTACTGCCTCCCAGTCAGGGAAGGTGGGCATGGTCAGAGAAGAGCTTCCGCAGGATACCAGCTCAATGGTAGGATCAATTATCTTCATGGCTCTGGCTGTTTCTTCTGCAAGGCGGCCATACTCTTCCATGGTCTTATGTCCCAGCTGCCATGTTCCGTCCATCTCATTGCCAAGGCACCATGTCTTTATGTTATGTGGCTCTTTATATCCGTGACTGATTCTTAAATCACTGTATTTGGTATTGCCTGGGTGGTTGCAATACTCTAAAATATTGCAGGCATCTGCAATTCCTCTGGTACCTAAATTCACTGCCATCATAACATCGGACCCTACATTCCTGGTCCATTTGGTGAATTCATTTAAGCCTACTTTATTTTCTTCAATGCTTTTCCATGCAAGTTCCAGGCGTCTGGGGCGTTCATTTAAAGGTCCCACACTATCTTCCCAATTGAAGCTGGATACGAAATTACCGCCTGGATACCGGATAATCGGAACATTAAGCTCCCGGATCAAATCCTTAACATCTTCACGAAAGCCGTGTTCATCGGCAGTGGGATGCTCTGGGGAGTAAATACCGTCATATACGGCGCGGCCAAGATGCTCAATGAATGAGCCGTAGATCCTTTCATCTATTTCTGCAATGCGAAACTCCTTATCAACTACCATCTTAACTTTGCTGTACGCCATTTTGTTCTTCCAACCTTTCTCTATTTGCTTCCATTTATGATTCGCCAAATGCCTTACGGTAATCATCCTGGAATTTTACAATTCCCTGGTCTGTGAGAGGATGATGCGTCATCTGCTCCAATACCGGATAAGGTACAGTTGCAATATCAGCACCTGCCTTTGCACAGTCTATCACATGAACAGGATTACGAATGCTCGCTGCAATGATCTCAGTCTCAATCCCATGAACCGTAAAGATGTCCATAATATCCTTAATAAGATCAATTCCCGGCATGGAAATATCATCAAGCCTTCCTAAAAACGGGGAAACATATGTAGCTCCTGCTCTTGCAGCCAAAAGCGCCTGGGCTGCGGAAAAGACCAGCGTTACGTTGGTCTTAATCCCTTCCGAGTTAAGAACCTTTACTGCCTTTAAACCTTCTGCCGTCATAGGAATCTTCACTACCATGTTTGGGTGAATGGAGGCAATCTGACGTCCTTCCTCTATCATATCTTTGGCAGCTTCAGTGGTGGCCTTTACTTCACCGCTCACCGGCCCGTCTACAATAGAAGCAATCTCTTCAATCACCTGATTAAAATCCCTTCCCTCTTTTGCAATCAAAGATGGATTGGTGGTAACACCGCAGATAATGCCCATATCATTGGCTTTTTTAATTTCCTCAATGTTGGCTGTGTCTACGAAAAATCTCATAAGTTTTACCTCCTGCTCTTTCCGTAAGATGGATCAAACATCCTCTTACTATCAATGTATAACTTGTACGCACCATTGCACAAGTTGTTTTTCATTATTTTATCACATTTGGTAGTTATTACAAGAAGCTGAGACTTCCTTTATCATCTATATTATGGGAACACTTAAGACATGCAGGACATGTTGTAAAAATGGGAGATTCCATTGGAAGGATTTGTGGCTTACAGCAGATTGCCGGGAGATTAGAGAGATAGTTGGTTAATTTTTTATCAATTCGATAGATACCAGATCGTTTGTTATAAATCATGCAAAATAATCACAAAAACAAGTGATGTTTCCTCTTTTATTATATATTATTATGCAATTTTACAGACCATTAGACAAACTACACAATTATACTTTTTATATTTGTAAATCTTTGTTGACACTTTTTTTCTCAATTCGGTTATATTATATTTGTAACCCCCCCCAATACATTATATAGTTTTTGCTACACCCCATAAGAAACGAAATACCTTCTCCGAAAAAAGACCAGCTACCCCAGCTGGTCTTTTTCATTGCTTATTTTTTTCCTTTTGTATTACGGCGCTCTTTTAACATGCGTTCAAAGGCTTCCGTATCACCATCAGCTCTCAGACGACGTCTCCGTTCTTCTCTCCGAAGCTCGCTTTCCCTGAATTCCTTTTTTCTTTTATAAACAACGAATCCAGCCCCGGCTCCAACAACAGCCAGAATGCCTAAAATACCAGCAGCCAAAATGCCGATGCTCTTTCCGCCTGACATCTTGACTCCAGAAGCTGGCAGCTCCTTGCTTCCTTCAGTAGAAGCCGGCTCCTTGGTCCCCTCATCTGTTGTCTGACTCGGGTCTGTGGTACCGGTTTTAGATATTAAGTAGGCCTGACCAACTTTTCTGTCATTATAAGTATATTGGATCAGTGCAATGGCTCCCTTTGGGCTATCCTTTGGAAGGTCAGTAACCAGTGCTTTCTCTGCATCGGAAAACTTGGCATCCTTTGGGAGAGTAATGAACTGATTTGTCTGAAGCTCTAAGTCAGAAGGCTGAAAGCTCTTCTCCCCTACTTTCACCGCTTCCTCTCCCTTGGTATAGGAAGTTTCATTCTCTTCTATCTTAAAATTCTGAAAACGGTCGTATCCAAACTGCAATAGATTCTTACCGTCGATAAAGTACTGTCTTGGACTTCCCTTTAACACTACGGAAATCAGTCTTCTTCCATCCTGCTCCGCATATGTCACCAGCGTATTGCCTGCTTTGATTAAATACCCCGTCTTTCCTGCTACGGCAGAAGGGAAATAAAACTCGCTGGCAGTATCTTTTGTTTTCACCAGACGGTGCTCATTGTAAATCGTAAGTCCCTCGGGATTGTTGGCGGTAGGAGGAATCTTATGGCTTAAGGCAGAACTGATCTCCACCAGCTTTTTGTTGCTGTATGCTGCTTTTGCAATGAGCGCCATATCGTAAGCAGATACATACTGAGTGTCTCCGTTAAGCCCGGAAGGATTGTCAAAATGACTTTCTGCGCAGCCAATCTCCTCCAGCTTCTCATTCATCATCTTCACAAAATCTTCTCTGCTTCCTGCCACGTGCTCCGCAAGAGCATTGGCTGCCTGATTGCAGGAATGAAGGATAAGAGAATAAAGACAATCTTCCACAGAAAGCTTATCGCCGTCTGTTACATTTAATTTGTTACCGCTCCCTGCTTCCACATTAAATACCGAATTCTTGGAAAAGGTAACCATGTCATCGGGCTTGGCATGCTCAAGCACCACCAGCGCGGTCAAAATCTTCGTGATACTGGCAGGGGGATACTGGCCGTGCATATTTTTTCCGAATATGACTGCTCCCGAATCTGCATCGATCACAATACCGGCTTCTGCCTGGATGTCAGTGTCTGACGGCCAGTCCGGCTTTGCGTATACCGTTATAAGAAATAGCTGGCTGATCAATAGACAGCACAGCAATGTTTTCAATCTTTGTTTCACGTATTCGTCCTCCGACATGAAACATGCCCTAAAACCGCACATCTAAAATTATACGGTTTTAGGGCACTATTTTTACTTTGCGTAATCTGTTACTCTGGACTCCCTGATCACATTGACTTTGATCTGTCCCGGATACTCTAAGGCTTCTTCAATCTTCTTAGAAATATCACGAGCTAAAAGTACCATATCATCATCGTTGATTTGATCGGGAACTACCATAATCCGAACCTCACGTCCTGCCTGAATGGCGAAGGACTTGTCCACTCCCTTAAAGGAGTTGGTAATATCTTCTAACTGTTTTAATCTGTTTGTATATGTCTCCAGAGTCTCTCTTCTGGCTCCAGGTCTTGCCGCAGAAATTGTATCCGCTGCCTGGCAAATACAGGCAATAAGGCTCTGTGGCTCAACGTCGCCATGGTGAGATTCTACCGTGTTCAGCACGATTGCAGATTCCTTATACTTTCTGCAGAGCTCTACACCAAGCTGAATATGGGATCCTTCCATCTCATGGTCAACGGCTTTACCGATGTCATGTAATAAACCGGCACGCTTGGCCATACGGATATCAAGTCCGATTTCTCCGGCTAATAAACCGGATAACTGGGCAACCTCCATGGAATGCTTTAATGCATTCTGTCCGTAGCTTGTCCTGTATTTCAGCTTGCCAAGCAGTCTGATGAGTTCTGGATGAAGACCATGAATTCCCACTTCAAGAGCGGCGGCCTCTCCTTCCTCACGCATATTGGTTTCTACTTCTTTCTGTGCCTTCTCTACCATTTCCTCAATTCTGGCTGGGTGAATACGTCCATCCACAATGAGTCGTTCCAATGCAATTCTGGCCACTTCTCTACGAACCGGATCGAATCCGGACAATACAACTGCCTCAGGGGTATCATCAATAATGAGTTCAACACCTGTAAGGGTCTCTAACGTACGAATATTACGGCCTTCTCTACCGATGATCCTGCCTTTCATCTCATCGTTAGGAAGCTGTACAACAGAAACTGTAGTTTCTGCCACATGATCCGCAGCACATCTTTGAATGGCTGTAACCACGTATTCCTTTGCCTTTTTATCGGCTTCTTCTTTTGCTTTGTTTTCAAGTTCCTTAATTAATTTCGCAGTGTCATGTTTTACATCATCTTCAACAGATTTTAAAAGATATTCTTTTGCCTGTTCGGAGGTAAGTCCGGAAATTTTTTCCAGTTCCTGAATGCCCTTTTCATATAATGATTCAACTTCGGCATTTTTCTTATTCAGCGCGTCCTCTCGAGCAGCAAGACCTGCTTCTCGTTTTTCCATAGCCTCAGACTTCTTGTCCAAGTTTTCTTCCTTGCTTAGTACTCGTCTTTCATAACGTTGAAGCTCAGCTCTTCTTTCCCTGGTTTCTTTTTCCAGTTCATTCTTAGTCTTTATTGACTCTTCTTTTGCCTCAAGGAGAGCTTCACGCTTCTTTGTCTCAGCGGTCTTTAATGCTTCATCTATTATTTCCCGGGATTTCTCTTCTGCTGAGCCTATTTTACTTTCATAGGTATTCTTGCGATATGAAATCGCAGCAGACCAGGCAATAAAAGCGACGACTAATGATGCCAAAATTACAACCAATACAGTCGTGAATACTGACACAGGAGCACCTCCTTATTAGATTTTCATTGTACAACAATACAACACTTCAATTTTAAACTGTTTTATACATTATGTCAAGTATTTAACCCTTGTTTCCGGTATACTTATACACAATTTCCTTCTCGTCAAATATCGTCAAAATTCGCCCCTAAGACACGGTTCACCGCTTCGTAAGAGAAACCTTTTCTCCCCAGAGAGGCCATCACTTTGGAACGTTCCTTTCGATCCAGCTCCTTCGGATCGATCCGCTTCTTCCTGATATAGGCCTGAATCTGGGCTTCCTCATCCACAGGCTGTTCCTTTAAGATATCCCGGATTATCTCTTTGTCCAGACCTTTTCGTTGAAGCTCGAACTGAATCTGCTTCTCACTCTTTCGCCTGGAATTAAATTCCACGTACCGCTTTCCATAGTTCTCATCATTGATAAACCGGTGCTCCTTTACAAAACCAACGGCATAATCAATGGCTTCTTTGGGGTAACCCCCATCCTTTAGCTTCCTTACCAGTTCCTGCTCTGTCTTATCCGAAGCCTTTAAAAGATAAAGCACCCGCTCTCTGGCTCTTTTAAACAAAACCTCTTTCAGAATCTCCTGATACGTATCTTCTGAAAGCTCTTCCCCTTCTTTGATTCCAAATCTATTACATTCCCCTCTATAAAGAACAAGAGCAAAGTCTTCATCCAGAATGACTTTACTCCTGCGTTTATCGACGGGCACAATCTCTGTTACTATCATGAGTGTCCCTTATTCTTTCTATTATATTACAACTGCTTATTCAGAGAAAAAGCTTATTCCTTTGAGGAAGCTTCCTTATTCTCCTCTGCCTTGATGCGTTTGCTTTCCTTGGCGCCTGCACCATCTGCTGCCGGTGCATCCACTCCGCCTTCGATTGGGAGACCGTAATTCATACGGACCTTATTCTCAATCTCTAAGCAGATTGCCGGATTATCCTGAAGGTAGATCTTTGCGTTCTCACGGCCCTGACCAATCTTTGCGTTGTTGTATGCAAACCAGGCTCCGCTCTTTTCAACAATGTTCTCTTTCACCGCCAGATCTAAAACATCACCTTCTCTGGAAATACCCTTGCCGAACATGATATCAAATTCCGCTTCCTTAAAAGGAGGAGCGATCTTATTCTTAACTACCTTGATTCTCGCTCTGTTACCTACCATATCGCCGCCCTGCTTTAAGGTCTCGATCTTACGGATATCCATACGAACAGAGGCATAGAACTTAAGGGCACGTCCGCCTGTGGTGGTCTCAGGGCTGCCGAACATAACACCAACCTTCTCACGAAGCTGGTTGATGAAAAGTACGATACAATTGGATTTGCTGATGACTGCTGTCAGCTTTCTAAGGGCCTGGGACATAAGTCTTGCCTGAAGTCCTACGTGAGAATCTCCCATGTCTCCCTCGATCTCAGCCTTGGGAACAAGAGCTGCAACAGAGTCAACGATTACGATATCCACTGCTCCGGAGCGTACCATGGTCTCAGTAATCTCAAGTGCCTGCTCTCCGTTATCCGGCTGGGATATGTAAAGGTTATCAATATCAACTCCGATTTTCTTAGCGTAAACAGGATCAAGAGCGTGCTCCGCATCAATAAAACCAGCGATTCCGCCACGTTTTTGAACTTCTGCAATAACATGAAGTGCCACCGTAGTCTTACCGCTTGACTCAGGTCCGTAGATCTCAACGACTCTTCCCTTTGGGATTCCGCCTAATCCTAAGGCGATATCAAGGCTCAGGGCTCCTGTGGGAATGGTCTCTACATTCATATTGGTTCCGCTGTCACCCAGCTTCATAACAGAACCTTTTCCATATGCTTTCTCTATCTGTGTAAGGGCGGCATCCAGTGCTTTCAGCTTATCATCTTTATTCATCTTATCCTCCAACACGAACAAATGTTCTTCTTCTATTCATAATAATAGTATATTTTACGGCAAATGTCAACTAGTAATTTCATGTATCAGTCCAATCAGCATCACACTCCCTGCCTGTCCGGCCTAAAATTTCATACAGTGAAAAAATCCCGGCGAGCTGCCGGATGAGTACTAAAAAAGGCATGATACCTTTAGAATGTAAGCTAACTATATCACAGGCTGGTCCCTCCTGCAAGGTTTTTATAATCCGGGCCTGCCATCCTTAACAGACCCGGATTTTGAACGCCATTCTTTACAGCAAAAGCCTCTCCACATCAAGAAGCCCCCATCCCTGCTGATTCATGGGAAGACCTAAATCAACGGCCCTCTCCCGAAGCATCAGCTTCACATCTCTGTTGTTCATATAAGGATATTTCTGCAGCAAAAGCGCAATTGCCCCTGAAACCAGAGGCGTCGACATAGAAGTACCACTCTTACTTTGATATTCTCCCGGCTCATTGGCGCAGCTCATAATTCCTGCTCCCGGAGCAATGATTTCCGGTTTGCAGATACAGGCACCGGTGGGGCCCCTTCCGGAATAATCAATCATCCGGTTCCCCATAACATTAACTTCCTTATAATCGTCGGAACAGCCTACCGTAATCACCTTCCTGCTGATACCAGGAGTTGTGATGGTATTGGAGCCAGGTCCCATGTTACCTGCTGCCACACAGACCACAAGGCCGTCATCCCAGGCCGCATTGACTCCCCGCACCAGGACTGAATTTTCCGTCATACCTTTTCTTGAAAAGGAACCAACGGAAATGTTGACAATACGGATTCCATACCGTTCCCGGTTATCGCGGACCCATTTTAAACCGGCCAGCACATCGGAAGCATATCCATTCCCCTTTTTATCAAGAACCTTAAGCATTACGATGTGACACTCTGGTGCAATCCCCATATATTTTCCATCGGAAGCGATTCCGCTTCCTCCAATAATTCCAGCAATATGGGTACCATGACCATTATCGTCATAAGCATCCCGCCTGCGGTGAACAATATCCACGAAAGCCGCAACTCTATGTTCGAAGTCCTCATGAAGAAAAATTCCCGTATCAAGCACTGCAACACCTATGCCCCGCCCGGTAAGACCCATGCGGTAAGCCATGTCACAGTGTAGTGCATCTCTTACATGATCCACAGTCCACTACCTGATTCCTTTTTTATTAGGATATTCCGCAGTGACTTCCATGGTTTCATTTCAGGAGTAAATTTTTACGTTCCTGCTAATTTACATAAGACGATATTAAGAAAATCTTCATAATCTATTCAAACAATATACAAACTTTTCCCGAGGGGGTGTGATATACTAATGACATAAGAAATGCACAATGTATAGCAATTATCCTTTTACCCTTTTTGAAATCCGAAAATCCTAAGAAATCTCCCCTGTGTCGTAAGGCACAGGGATTTTTCTGTTTAAAATCAATAAAAAAAGGTTCCGGCTGGCAAAATGCCTGTTACCGGAACCCATTTTTAGTTATGATCTGTCTATTATAAATCGTACTTTACATCCTTTAAAATATCACAAAAATCGAATGTGGCAAAGTAATCCTTTGGAGTTTCGGCTCTTCGGATCAAGTCAACCTCTCCATTTTCCTTTAAAAGCAGCTCCGCGGATCTTAGCTTTCCATTGTAATTATAGCCCATGGCATATCCGTGGGCTCCTGTATCATGGATAAACAGCAGATCACCCATGGAAATCTCCGGAAGCATCCGGTCAATGGCAAATTTATCGTTATTTTCACAAAGGGAACCGACTACATCATACTTGTGGCTGCATGCTTCCTTCTCTTTTCCCATAACCGTAATGTGATGGTATGCCCCGTACATAGCCGGACGCATAAGATTGACTGCACAGGCATCCACTCCGATGTATTCCTTGTGGGTATGCTTTTCATGAATGGCTTCGGTCACAAGACCGCCGTAAGGTCCCAGCATGAAACGTCCAAGCTCCGTATAGATGGCTACGTCTCCCATGCCCTCCGGAACCAGAATTTCTTCGTAAACCTTTCTTACCCCTTCCCCAATGGCTGAAATATCATTAGGCTCCTGTCCCGGACGATATGGAATACCGATTCCGCCTGACAGATTAATAAAGGTAATATGGGCACCAGTCTCCTCTTTTAACTTCACTGCAAGCTCAAACATTACTTTTGCAAGCAGAGGATAATATTCATTGGTCACAGTGTTGCTGGCTAAAAATGCATGGATGCCAAACTCTTTTGCTCCCTTGCTCTTTAAGATCTTAAACGCTTCAAATATCTGCTCTGTCGTCATTCCATATTTGGAATCCCCAGGATTATCCATGATATCATTGCTGATTTTAAAGATTCCGCCTGGATTGTACCGGCAGCTTATGGTCTCCGGAATGTGGCCGATGGCCTTTTCCAGAAAATCGATGTGGGTGATATCGTCAAGGTTGATGATACCGCCGATCTTATCTGCATACTGGAATTCCTCTGCTGGAGTATCATTGGAAGAGAACATGATATCAGAGCCGGAAAAGCCAATGGCATCGGACATCATAAGTTCTGTCATGGATGAACAGTCTGCCCCGCACCCATAATCCTTTAAGATGTTAAGGATAAACGGATTCGGCGTAGCCTTGACTGCAAAATACTCCCGGTAACCTTTATTCCAGGAAAATGCCTGTTTCAGTTTTTCTGCATTCTCCCTAATTCCCTTTTCATCATAAATATGAAAGGGAGTTGGATATTCTTTCACAATTTCTAATAATTTTTCGTTGGTAACAAATGGTGTCTTTTCCAAAGCTTTCCTCTCCTCTCGTAAGTTAAACTATGCAAAAAGAGCCTTCTCCGGCACTCCTGCTAGTAAGCTACATTGTACCGGGGATAGACTCTTTTGTCCACACTTTTTTTTGTATATTTATTCAAAAATAAAAATCAATTAGTTTACATTTACCACACGCATGATGTTGGTGTGAGCTGCTGCTTCATGCTTTCTCACCGGATTTACGACTCCTGCGGTAACAACTACAGTGTCATTCTCCTTTACAATTCCCTTCTCCTTTAAAAGCTCCATGGAGGAGTAGATCAGCACGTCGGTAGATTCCGCACGCTTTGCATGGAATGGCTTAACCCCCCAGTAAAGCTGCATCTGGCGAAGAGCTGAGGAACTTGGAGATAAACCGATGATCTGGCTTTCCGGTCTCCACTTGGATAACAGTCTTGTGGTGAAACCGCTGATACTTGGTGCTACGATCGCCTTTGCATCTAAGTCGCGGGCAGTAGCAACAGAAGAATAGCAAACCGCATTGGATACGTTATGCTCGTTGGCAAAAGATACTCTCCGCTGACGGAATGCATTGTAATCCAGATGCTTTTCTGTCTCTTCTACGATGGAAGCCATCATAGAAAGAGCCTCAACCGGATATTTACCCATGGCAGTCTCGCCGGAAAGCATAACTGCATCGGTACCGTCGTAAACAGCATTGGCAACGTCAGTTACCTCAGCTCTTGTTGGACGTGGGTTGCGGATCATGGAATCCAGCATCTGAGTAGCAGTAATAACCGGCTTACATGCTACATTACATTTGTCAATGATGCTCTTCTGAACAAATGGTACTTCCTGGGCAGGAATCTCAACACCCATGTCTCCACGGGCAACCATAATTCCATCACTTACTTCAATGATATCATCCAGGTTTTCAATTCCTTCTGCATTCTCAATCTTGGCAATGACTGCCATGTTGGAACCGTTTAAAGCGAGGATATCCTTGATTTCTCTGATGGCATCAGCGGTACGTACAAAGGAAGCTGCAATAAAGTCAAATCCCTGTTCAATACCGAACTGAATGTCCTGCTTATCCTTTTCTGTCAGTGCAGGAAGCTTGATCTTAACGTTAGGCACGTTAACACCCTTTCTCTCTCCCAGCTCTCCTCCATTTACAATGTTGCAATGGATTTCTTTGCCTTTTACATCCAGAACTTCAAGCTCAATTAAGCCGTCATCAATCAGAATGCGGTTTCCTTTTGTAACGTCCTTTGCAAGTCCATCGTAAGTAATATGGCCTCTGGAAGCATCACCGACAATATCTTCCGTTGTTAAAGTATAGGTATCTCCTTCCTTTAACATCACCTTCTTGCCATCTACCAGGACGCCGGTACGGATCTCCGGTCCTTTTGTATCAAGAAGGGCTGCGATCGGCAGATCTAATTCTTCACGAACGCTCTTTAACATATCAAGGCGAGCCTTCTGCTCTTCATAGTCACCATGAGAAAAGTTAAATCTGGCAATATCCATACCATGTAAAGCCAGTGCTTTCATCAATTCGCGGTCATTCGTATTAGGTCCCATTGTGCAAATAATCTTTGTTTTCTTCATTATTATCCTCCGTAACTAGTGGGTCGTATTGCCGGTTGTGGGGTGGTCCGGTTCAACGTGTTTGTGTGTATACAAATGCTCAGAACAATATTCATAATTGCCCTCGCATTTTGAACAATAACGGAATTCCAGGTTGGGTGAATCTTTTTCGGTCCGTCCGCAGACGGCACACTTGTGGTGTGTCCCTCCCTGGGGCATAATTTTCATCTGTTTTTGAAAATTATGTTTTCTTTTGATCTCTTTCGGATTAAACCGGTTTAAATTACGGGTCAATACGAAAAAGAGGATAAAGTTAAATAAAGACATAAATATTGTGACTCTGGTCGCCATATTGCCGGTGATAAACCCATAAAGGAAATATATCCCGTTAAAAATTGCCAGCCATTTGGCTTTCATCGGAATCACGAAAAACAAAAGGAATTCCAGATCCGGAAACGTCGCAGCAAAAGCAAAGAATAGGGAATAGTTTAAATACTCTGTTGTTAAAAACACGGTATCCCCCATAAAAATATATACAACAAGGGCTGCTGCCACATGTCCGATGACTCCCATAAAGAAATAAACGTTAAAACGAAATGCGCCCCAGATCCGTTCCAGATTCTGGCCAAGCATATAGTAAAGATACATGCTGATCAGGTTAAAGAAGATATTAGTGCCTCCAGGGGGGTAAATCAAAAATGTTACAATTCTCCAAACCTGCCCGCTTAAAATCTTCGGTGCATTGAGAGATAGATAATTGACGTAAAATCCAGGTGCAAAAAGCTCCATTAAAAGCCCTACACCATACATCCCAATAATATAGTACATAAGATTGGATATCGCATATTTTCTAAATTTGCGCTCCAAATTGTAAAAAAATTTCATGCCTTCATCCTTTACTTGATTAAACTAGAAGAAATCTTTCTTTGAAAAAATCCATGCTACAATCAGAGTCAGAACCAGCGTAAATCCTAATACGATTTCAAACCCGTGGGGGTGATTGGCAAACGGCATTCCACTGGAATTCACATTCATGCCATAAAAGCTTGCCACCATGGTGGGTATGGACATGACAATGGTAATCGTCGCCAAAAACTTCATTACAATATTTAAGTTATTGGAAATTACAGAGGCAAAGGCATCCATGGTTCCGCTTAAAATGCCGCTGTAGATATTAGCCATCTCGATGGCCTGCTTGTTCTCGACAATGACGTCTTCCAAAAGCTCCGTATCTTCCGGATACTTTTTGATTTTTTCATTGCGCATGAGTTTTTCAAGCACCATCTCATTGGAACGTAAGGATGTGGTAAAGTACACAAGACTCTTCTCCAGTTCCAAAAGCTCGATGAGCTCCCGGTTCTTCGTAGATTTGTGAAGCTTTTCCTCAATCACTCCGCTCTTTTTATCGATGACCCTTAAATACTGAAGGTAAAGCGATGCGTTCTTATAAAGAATCTGTAAAATAAAACGGGTTTTCATATACGTATGGAAATCCCTGACCCGGCCATCCATAAACGCATTTAATACCGTGGTATCTTCCAGACACACCGTAATAATCGCATCATCTGTAGTAATAATGCCCATAGGTATGGTCACATACCAGTCTTTGTCGTTTCGTTCCTCAATGGTGGGAACGTCCACAAGGATCAAGGTGTAATGGTCCTCTGTCTGGATTCGGGAACGCTCTTCCTCGTCAAGAGGAGCTCTTAAATCATCCGGGTCGATCTTATACGTGTTGGCGATTTCCAGGATCTCGGTAGCGGTGGGGTTTGTAAGCGCTATCCAGGAACCTGGAGAAAGCTCGTCTTTCTGCTGAATCAGACCATCCTCAGTCTTATATATCTGTATCATAGCGTTTCCCCCTTCCACTAAAAAAATTAATATGAATCCTATGGCGGACTTTGACTTATACATTATAGAATCCCGATTGATATTTGTCAAACGAAATGAAACCGTATTTTGTGAACTTAAACAAATTTTACTAGTTTTGACATTAAAATAGCATGTTCTGACAATTGTATTATTTCTTATTTTATGTTAAACTGATGTTCGGTGAGCCAGCAACTTACTTTTACACAAAAGGAGGCAGGGGTTAACCCCGCGCATATGATTACATACAACACTCTAGGAATCGATATCGGTTCTACTACGGTTAAAATCGCAATATTAAACGAGAAAAATGAGATTTTATTCTCTGATTATGAACGCCATTTTGCAAATATACAGGAAACACTGGCCGGTCTCTTAAAGAAGGCCTATGATAAACTTGGACCTATGGATCTTCGCCCGGGAATTACAGGCTCCGGCGGTCTGACTTTATCCAAGCATTTAAAGGTCCCCTTTGTTCAGGAGGTCGTAGCAGTCGCTACCTCTCTTAAGGATTATGCCCCACATACAGACGTGGCAATCGAACTTGGGGGAGAAGATGCAAAAATTATCTACTTTTCCGGTGGAATTGACCAGCGTATGAACGGAATCTGCGCCGGCGGTACCGGTTCCTTCATTGATCAGATGGCAGCTCTGTTACAGACCGATGCTTCTGGCCTCAATGAATATGCAGCAAATTATAAGGCAATCTATCCAATTGCTGCCCGATGCGGCGTATTTGCCAAGACGGACATTCAGCCACTCATCAACGAAGGGGCTACCAGGGAAGATTTAGCAGCTTCTATTTTCCAGGCAGTCGTAAACCAGACCATCAGCGGACTGGCTTGCGGAAAGCCGATCAGAGGCCATGTTGCATTCCTGGGAGGCCCTTTGCATTTCCTTCCGGAATTAAAGAAAGCCTTTATCCGCACCTTGAATTTATCCGATGACGAGATCATCGCACCGGATCATTCTCATCTTTTTGCAGCCATCGGTGCGGCTATGAATGCAATCGAAACCAAGGATTCCATGGTTTCCTTAGAGGAAATGATATCCAGACTCTCCACAGGCATCCGCATGGAGTTTGAAGTAAAGAGAATGTCACCTCTCTTTAACAGCAGAGAGGAATATGATTCCTTTATTGCCCGTCACGGCAGCCATTCCGTAAAAAAAGGAGAACTTTCCTCTTATCATGGAAAATGTTTCCTGGGCATTGACGCAGGATCAACGACTACCAAAGCAGCAGTTGTAGGTGAAGACGGAACCCTGTTATACAGCTTCTACAGCAGCAACAACGGAAGCCCTCTTGCAACCGCAGTAAAAGCCATGAAGGAAATAAAAGAACAGCTTACCAGCGACAGTGAGATCGTATGGTCCTGCTCCACTGGATATGGAGAGGCTCTCCTCAAAGCAGCCTTTCTTCTTGACGAGGGCGAGGTTGAGACCATCTCCCACTATCATGCGGCAGCCTTTTTCGAGCCGGAGGTAGACTGTATTTTAGATATTGGCGGTCAGGATATGAAGTGTATCCGCATTAAGAACGGCACCGTGGACAGCGTTCAGTTAAACGAAGCATGTTCTGCCGGATGCGGTTCCTTTATTGAGACCTTTGCCAATTCCTTAAATTACAAGGTCCAGGATTTTGCCACAGAGGCACTTTTTGCAGAGAATCCTACGGATCTTGGAACCAGATGTACCGTATTTATGAATTCCAATGTAAAGCAGGCCCAAAAGGAAGGGGCTGAGGTTTCCGATATTTCTGCGGGCCTTGCCTATTCCGTTATTAAGAATGCTTTATTTAAAGTAATTAAAATCACCTCTCCTTCCGATTTAGGAAAGCACGTGGTGGTTCAGGGCGGTACTTTTTATAACAATGCCGTTCTTCGAAGCTTTGAACAAATATCCGGCTGCCAGGCAGTTCGTCCTGACATTGCAGGAATCATGGGTGCCTTTGGCGCCGCTCTGATTGCAAGAGAGCGTTACGAAGAGTCCCAGAAAACAACCATGTTAAGTCTTGATGAGATTATAAATCTCCACTACGAGACCTCCATGGCACGATGCAGAAAATGTACCAACAACTGTGTCCTCACCGTAAACCGCTTTGACGGCGGACGTAAGTTTATTTCCGGTAACCGTTGTGAACGGGGTCTTGGAAAGGAAAAAGCTTCCGGTGATGTTCCAAACCTCTTTGAATACAAGAACCAGCGCATGTTTGATTATGACCCTCTTACGGAAGAACAGGCAGAGCGCGGCACCATCGGTATTCCAAGAGTACTGAACCTGTATGAGAATTACCCCTTCTGGGCGATTTTCTTCCGGGAACTTAAGTTCCGCACCGTGGTCTCCCCTCAGTCCACCAAAAACATTTATGAGCTGGGAATTGAGTCCATACCAAGCGAATCTGAATGTTACCCGGCAAAACTGGCCCACGGCCACGTGGAATGGCTCATCCGGGAAGGAATTAAGACCATTTTTTACCCCTGCATCCCTTATGAGAGAAATGAGACTCCTGATGCGGGAAACCATTTTAACTGTCCGATCGTCACCTCCTACGCAGAGAACATCAAAAATAACGTAGAAGGTATCCAGACAGAAGGCATACGGTTCTTAAATCCATTTATGGCATTTACCAACGAAGAGGTTTTAACCTCCCGGTTGGTGGAAGTATTTAAAAAAGAGTTCCAGATTTCTGCGTCAGAGATTAAGGACGCCGCTCACGCTGCCTGGGATGAGCTTATGGCTTCACGGGCTGACCTTGAGCGAATGGGAGAAGAGACCCTTTTATGGTTAAAGGAAAATGACCGCCACGGAATCGTTCTGGCCGGTCGCCCCTACCACGTGGATCCTGAGATCAATCACGGAATTCCTGAGCTCATTACCTCCTTTGGCTTTGCAGTTCTTACAGAGGATTCCATCTCCCATCTGGCTGAAATCGAACGGCCTATGATGGTTACCGACCAGTGGATGTACCACACCAGACTATATAAGGCAGCCAGCCTGGTAAAACGGGAGCGGAATCTGGATTTAATTCAGCTTACCTCCTTTGGCTGCGGCTTAGATGCCGTAACCGCAGACCAGGTCAATGATATCCTTACCGGGTCCGGTAAGATCTATACGATTTTAAAGATTGATGAAGTCAACAACTTAGGTGCGGCACGAATCCGAATCCGTTCCCTGATTGCAGCCTTAAAGGTACGTGATAAAGAGCATTATGAGCAGAATGTGGTATCAAGCTCCTATAACCGTGTCATGTTTACCAAGGAGATGAAAGAGGAATACACCATACTTTGTCCTCAGATGTCACCCATTCACTTTGACTTAATTGAACCGGCGATCCGTGCCTTTGGCTATAAGATTGAGGTCCTTCAGAATCATAACCGAACCGCCGTTGATACAGGGCTTAAATACGTTAATAACGATGCCTGCTACCCCTCTCTCATCGTAGTGGGACAGATTATGGATGCGTTATTATCCGGTAATTACGATCTGGACCGTACCGCCATTTTCATGAGCCAGACCGGCGGCGGATGCCGGGCTTCCAACTACATTGGATTTATAAGAAGAGCTTTGGAGCGTTCCGGTATGGGGCAGATTCCTGTTATTTCGGTAAATGCCAACAACATGGAGACCAATCCAGGCTTTAAGATCTCACTGCCTATGCTGACCAAGGCGATGCAGGCTGTGGTGTACGGCGACGTATTCATGAGAGTTGTCTATGCCACAAGACCATATGAGAAGATTCCTGGCTCTGCCAATGCTCTGCATGAAAGATGGAAAGAACGCTGTATCCAGTCTCTTTCTAAAAAGCCAGCAGATATGATAACCTTCTCCCGTAACATCAGGGGAATTATCCGTGACTTTGATAAGCTGGAGCGAAACCCCGGAAAGAAACCGAAGGTGGGCGTGGTTGGAGAGATCCTTGTTAAGTTTTCTCCTCTTGCCAATAACAACATCGTAGAGCTTCTGGAGTCAGAAGGAGCCGAGGCAGTTATGCCTGATTTAATGGATTTCCTTTTATACTGCTTCTATAACAATAACTTCAAGGCTGAGAACCTGGGCGGAAAAAAATCTACCGCTGCTCTCTCTAATATGGGAATCTCTCTCTTGGAATTCTTCCGCAGAACTGCGAAGAAGGAACTGGAAAAGAGCCGTCATTTCACGGCACCTTCCCATATCGGCAATCTGGCAGACATGGCCAAGGACTTCGTTTCCATTGGCAACCAGACAGGGGAAGGCTGGTTCTTAACCGGTGAGATGCTGGAGCTGATTCATACGGGAACCAACAACATCGTATGTACTCAGCCGTTCGGTTGTCTTCCGAACCACATTGTAGGAAAAGGTGTAATCAAGGAGCTTCGGAAAACGTATCCGGATTCCAATATCATAGCCGTTGACTATGACCCGGGTGCAAGTGAAGTAAACCAGTTGAACCGAATTAAGCTGATGCTTTCTACCGCTCAGAAAAATCTTTTAAAAGAGCAGGCATCACCAGAAGCCAGCCATTCATAAGATCTAAAACACGAAGTACCTGCCCTTTTTTCAGGCAGGTACTTTTTTATATCCAGAGACCTTATGATAAATCGATTAAAAACTATGTTATAGTCCCAAAAGATTAGAAACCTCTGGAGCTTTTAACTGGGAAGAGGCACGCTCTCTCCGCCTTTTAATTAACAGCCAGCACGGACTCAAGGTGCCCATGCTCCGCCGCGTTCTTCAGTTCAAAGCTAAAATCAGGAATATCAAGCATCAAATACTTTGCAAGCTCCATATTCCCTGGAGATAAATAATTGATGAGTTTTAGAATACCTTCTTTACAGACTGCCTCTATGGTTTCTCTGGAATTTTCATTTACAAATGCATACACCCGCTTCCGCTCTTTTTCCGTATATCCTCTGGTATTTATTTGTTTTTCAGCGATCCACCCTCCCAAAAGATTTCTTGCTGTAATTGCAGCCAGATTAATAATCAGGTCATCGCAATCCCCGGAGTATGCCTTTAATACGTGTCTTACGTATTCCTCTGGAATAGACTTAAGAAATATTTGTTCCAGATAACCAGAGTTTACATAAACCTTCATTGCATCTGCCCCGCACAAACCTTCTATAGAAGATAGCACCGGATAATCCAGAGTGAGAATGTGATTCTGAGGCTGAAAACGAGGATCATAATAGAGAAAGAAGCCTGGAATTCCTTTTACAAAGGTATCATAATAGCAACGGTTCCCATAGGAAAGAAAATTCCCTATCATTTCATTGTATTGCTTTTGGGTATCCTTTACCTTATTAAGAACCAGCTCATATCCCAGCTGGTAAGCCGTATTTACGTCCATATTATAATCAAAGGCTAATATCTCCTCTCCCTCCGGCTGATGCTCCTCATATTCACGAATGCAGTATAAGATCGCTTCCATAAACTGACTGGCCTTTTCATAGGTAATGGAGGTGCTCTCCTTTGATGTGTATTTTGCTGCAAGCTCCCCCATGAGAGGTAAAATGTCTTCCGTATTAATATTCATCTTCCTCCGCCTCATCATAACAAGCTCCAAACCGTGCTTTTTTCGCCAGTTTTTGAAGTCCTGTATCCTCCATATAATCAAGGGATCCCTGACATGGTCCGTCAAACAGCTCCTTCATTGCCTCCACCAGTTCATCGTCCGTAAATTCATCCAGGGATTCATTTTTATAGAAATAGAATATCTCCTGAAGCCTTGCCAGGGTTTCCACGTAGTTGTCTTGCTGGATATAGGGCGAATCACAAAATGCAAATGCCAGCTTAGGCAAAATCCCTTCCCCAAATTCTACCCGCCGCTCTTTTTTAAGGACCTCACTTCGCTCATTTAATAAAAGTGCGGTATCTTCATCGCTTAATACAAGACCAAATTTAGCCGTATACTCATTTGTTGCCTTTAAAGCTGCTAGCTGTGTATGGTTCATTGCCAAAATCCATTGTTCATCGCCCATAAAAAATCTCCTTCCTCATTTATAAATCCCAAGTTTACTCTTCCCACGGTATAATTACAAGTCTTGAAAAAAAGTCATTTTTGTGGTATTATATATACATGAAAGGCAGGATTTCCTGTCTTTTTTTCTTTAATTTTCCAATCTTTCTTCCAGCCAATAATGACCATACCAGGAGTTTTTACGGTAAAATGGGCATTTCTTCATAACTCTTAAAATCTCCCTATTACCAATAAACGGAAATGTTACAAAATTATTAAATATTTGCTCATTTCTTACGCATTCTTACGCCTTTTTTACTTGGCTTGACCTTGGACCTACTCCATGGTTTAAAGTCACATCATCAGCGAACGACGCTGGAAAACAACAGGAGTTATGAAAGGAGATTGAATATGAGAAAACAGAAACTGAAATGGATTGTACCTTGCGCGGCTGCGCTTTTTACCATAGGTGCCTCAATGACATCTTTCGCCGCTCAGGGATGGACCGAGGAAAACAGTTCTTGGGTTTATTACAACAATGATGGCGATCTTGCCACTGACAGCTGGAAGAAATCTGGAGACAGCTGGTTCTACCTTGATGAGGATGGTCAGATGAAGACCAACGAGCTCATTGAGTCTGATGGTAATTACTACTATGTAAACTCCGTAGGTGCTATGGTAACCAACGAGTGGCGTGAGCTTGCATCTAATGAAGATGATGACAGCGATGATGCTCAGGACACATACTGGTATTACTTCGGAAGCAACGGTAAAGCTTACAAGACAACCACTTCCGGTAAGACAACCTTCAAGTCAGTTAAAGTTGCTAATGGCGATGTTCATGACTATGCATTCGATTCCGAAGGCAGAATGCTCTTTGGCTGGGTAAATGAAGATGCAACTCGTGTGACTGGTGATGATGCATGGAAAGAAGCTACCTATTTCTTAGGCGATGCTAACGACGGTGCAAAAACAACCAACGCATGGAAGTCCATCGAAGTTACCGATGATGACAACACAAAAGAGAACTTTGACGGAAAATACTGGTTCTACTTTGGTTCCAACGGCAAGAAGATGAAGGATACTTCCAAGACCATCAACGGACGTAAGTACCGTTTCAACGAGTACGGTGCTGCTGAATCTGAGTGGTATGAGAAGGCAACTCCTGCATCTGCAAGCAACGGAAGCCAGTATTACAACCTTCCAGAGCAGTCATGGCTTGCTAAGGGCTGGTTCAAGACAGTTCCTAGCGAAACCATCGATGCAGAAGCACATGAGAACGGCGACGAGTACTGGTTCTTTGCTAACTCCAACGGAGATTTAGTAACCAGCCAGATCAAGACCATCAACGGTTTAAGATACGCATTCAACGAAAAAGGTGAAATGCTTAACGGTCTTTACAAACTGTCCTTCGATTCCAGCAGAAACATTACTTCTTACGATGAAATCGAAACAGAGGCTGATTTCCCAGCAGTTGGCGATGAAGGCGAAGTTTACTACTTCGGAAACTCTCCAAAAGAGGGTGCTATGACTACCGGCAAGACCACAATTGATATTGACGGCGAGAAGTACACCTACAACTTCCGTAAATCCGGAAGCAACAAGGGTGCTGGCTACAACGGCATCAACGATGACAGCATCTACATCCAGGGTCGTCTCTTAAAGGCTGACAAGGATGATAAGTACAAAGTCATCGAATTCAATGAGAAAGAATACTTAGTAAATACCAGCGGAAAGCTTGCAAAGAACAAGACTAACATCCAGGATGGCGATGGTAAGTACTACAAGACCAACAGTGACGGAACTGTTAAAGAGTCCAGTTACGACAAAATCAAATAACTAATAGCAATAAAAGCAGCAGCCTTCGGCACTCTCCGGGGCTGCTGCTTTTTATTGCAACAACTTGCATGGCCATTTCACAAGTGCTATGATAAAAAGAAACTATAAAAGTGAGGAAATGTATGAATCAGGCATATTTATTTGTTCATTTTAAAGAAAAAGAAACCCCGGACGGAGAACAGGTATACTTTTCATTAAGCCGTGATGGCTTTCACTGGGAAGAGTTAAACAAAGGCAAACCAATTCTCACCAGTACCATTGGAGAACAGGGCGTCAGAGATTTTACCATCTTACGAAAGGAAGACGGAACTTACCTGATTCTGGCCACTGATTTAAGTCTTGCCAGAAATTTTAAAACAAAATATAAAGGAAGCTGGGACGAAGTCAGCAGACACGGAAGCAGGTCACTGATACTCTGGCAGTCTCCGGATCTGGTTCACTGGTCAGAACCAAGGTTTATTTCCTTTCAGGATGAACCCTTTGGCTGCGTATGGGCACCTGATATTATAAGGGATGAGAAAACAGGAGAATACATCATTCACTGGTCTTCTTCCCATGCCTCAAACAATTATGGCCCTAAGAAAATATATGGTACAAGGACCAGGGACTTTGAGCATTTCACACCTCCGTTCGTACTCTATGAAAGAAACGAAATCGGAATTATCGATTCCGCCATGTATGAAGAAGACGGCAGCTATTATCTTTTCGTAAAAAGCGAGGCAGACCCGGAATCCGTAATTTTATTAAATTCCCATTCCATTACCGGTCCCTTCACTCCTATGAAAGAATTTATAGAAGAGATGAAAAAGCTGGAACAGGGCCAGTACGAAGCCCCTACTGCATTTCGTACCGAAGATGGCCGCTGGTGTCTGTTTTTGGATTTTTATGGAACGATTAAGGAAAAACAGGGTTACGTTCCATTTGTTTCTGATGATATCAAAACCGGCCGTTTTATCAGAAGCGATGAATCCTTTTTCTTTCCCTACGGCTTTAAGCACGGTACTGTGCTGACTCTCACTCCGGAAGAATACAATCGCTTAAAAAATGCCTTTGTTTAAAGAAAAATTTGGCATAATAAAACCCTCTATTCGGTTTACACTAAATATCGTAACAAACAATGAAGGAGGGTTTATCTATGTTAGTAAACGGAATGAATGAATGTATCGCATGTACCATCGACAACTGCGCTTATCACGCAAAAAGAGAGGATTACTGTACCCTTGAAAAAATCAAGGTAGGTACTCATGAAGAAAATCCTACACAAAAAGAATGCACCGATTGTGAATCATTTAAGAACGAGGCATAAAAGCCAGATTTAATTTCCTCCTAAGTGCGTGTTGCAAAACTATTTTTATCATGGTTTTGCAGCACGTTCTTTTTGTTTTAATTGAAGGTAAGGAAATTGCATACTGCTGCATTTATAACAATTTTCATATGTTATAAGCATTCCGCCAGCAGAACTTTTTTATGTAAAATTTGTTTATCTTGTTAGATAAAAAAGAACAGGAGCATTGCTCCAGGTATGAAATCAAATAGATTTCACACCATTTTGCAATACTCCCTTTATTTTTATAATTAAGATTCGTAAAGAGGATATCTATCACAAATCTTTGTTACTTCGCTTCTGATATAATCAGCTTTATTTTCAAAATCCGTAGCAACCAGCCAGATGCATTCCGCGATCTTTTCCATGTCCTCTTCCTTTAAGCCTCTGGAAGTAATCGCCGGAGTTCCGATTCTCACACCTGAGGTGACAAACGGGCTTCTTGGATCATTTGGTACGGAGTTCTTATTTAAGGTCAGATAGACCTCGTCACAGCGGTTCTGAAGCTCTTTACCGGTCACTTCCATGCCTCTTAAGTCGATGAGCATAAGATGGTTATCCGTTCCTTCAGTAAGAATATGGAATCCCTGTTTGATAAGAGCTGCTGCAAGAGCCTTAGCATTCTTAACCACCTGCTCCTGATACGTTGTAAATTCTGGCTTTAAAGCCTCGCCAAAGCAAACTGCCTTACCAGCGATTACGTGCTCTAACGGTCCGCCCTGAATGCCTGGGAAAATAGCTTTGTTAAAGTTAAACTTGTCCGCAGCCTCCTGATTTGCCAGAATAAGTCCGCCTCTCGGTCCGCGAAGAGTCTTATGAGTTGTAGTAGTCACTACATCTGCATATGGAATTGGGCTGGGATGAAGTCCTGCTGCCACAAGTCCGGCAATATGAGCCATATCAACCATTAAGTAAGCGCCGACCTTATCTGCTACCTCACGGAAACGTTTAAAATCAATGACTCTTCCGTAAGCACTGGCACCAGCTACGATTAATTTCGGCTTATGCTCTATAGCAAGCCGCTCCATCTCATCATAATCTAAAAAGCCATCATCCTTGACTCCATAAGGAACAATATTGAAATAAAGACCAGAGAAGTTTACAGGGCTTCCATGAGTCAGATGACCACCGTGGTTTAAGTTCATGCCCATAACGGTATCGCCTGCCTGAAGCATAGCGAGGAACACTGCCATATTGGCCTGTGCGCCAGAGTGAGGCTGAACATTGGCATAGTCGCATCCAAACAGCTTTTTGGCACGCTCTATGGCGATGGTCTCAACAACATCCACTTCCTCACAGCCGCCGTAATAACGCTTTCCTGGATAACCTTCGGCATATTTATTCGTAAGTACGGAGCCCATTGCCATCATGACCGGTTCTGAAACAATATTTTCCGATGCGATCAGCTCTAAATTTCTTCTCTGACGCGCGCACTCTTTTTCAATGGCTTCTCCGACTTCCTTATCGTAGCCGGTAATAAACTTCATTACTTCATTTACCATGTTCATTCCCTCACATTCCTTTTAAAACTGCCACTTTTGTATTTTGGTCGATTATATAGCTACTTGCCAATTATGTCAAGGCTTTCTATGATTCCTTGGCAATCTTATAGTTTTTTATAACGATCTGCAGGGATTTGTTCCCGTTGTACTCATTGACAGCCGGATAATAGATCACATCGATCTTACGGCTGTCTGACAACTCATGAAGAAAAGATTCCCCGTCTGCAAAAAGCAGGCCGTCCATTGGCATTCCTTTCTCAGAGGCGAGAGAGAATTTCACCACATTTCTATTTTTCCCCATCACCCTTACACTTCGGATTGCCAATCCTTTTTGTGCAAACAGGGGCTTTTCATTTCCCTGTCCAAATGGCTCCAAAAGATCCAGCTCTTCAATCAAAGGCTCATTTATGTATTCCAGCGGCATGGGAACATCGATCCAGATCTTTTTAATGAAATCCTCTTCTCCCAGCTTTGCATTTTCATTTAGGCGGCGGCGGAACTCATCCACATTCTCTTTCTTAAGAGACAGCCCTGCTGCCATTGGGTGACCTCCAAACTTTGAAAAGAGCTCCTTTACCTCGACCAGTGCGTCAAACATATGGTACGTCTCAATGGAGCGACCGGAACCCTTTACCCCTTCCTCTCCGTCTGTCAGGACAAAGGCTGGCTTCTGATACTGCTCTCTCAATCGCCCTGCTATGATTCCAGCCAGGGATTCATGACAGGAAGGCAAATATACCACAAGCACCTTATGGTCCGTGTATAAGGCTTCTACCTGCTCTACGGCCTCTTCTGTCCCCTGCCTTGTCATAGTCTTTCTCTGGTCATTTAAATCCTTTAATTCCAGTGCCATGCGGTCCGCTTCCTCTTCACTCTCGCTTAAAAGAAGGGACAGAGCAAGCTTTGCCGTATGAAGACGCCCTCCTGCATTCAGACACGGGCCGATCACAAAGCCAATCTGATAGGCTGTTATATTATTCTCATCCAGATTATTTTTTTCAATCAGCTTTCTAAGACCAAGGCTTTTTGTCTGCCCCATCCGCTTTAAACCTTCCTTTACGATGATCCGGTTCTCATCCTGCAGCTTCATCACATCTCCAACCGTAGCTATGGCGGCAAACTCCAGCATTTCCAGCCATTTCTCCTGGGAAATGGAATATGCTTCATACAGAGCCTGCACCAGCTTATAAGCCACCAGCCCGCCGCAGATTTCCGGATAAGGGTAATGACAGTCCATCTGCTTTGGATTGATAATCGCATCCGCAGGAGGAAGAATCTCCACTCCCTCTTCCTTCATAATGTCATGATGATCCGTAATCAGTACCGTAAGCCCTAACTCCTTGGCAAGACGGATCTGGGCAGTTGCAGCGATTCCATTGTCACAGGTCAAAATGGTATCGATCCCATCCTCAGCCGCCTGACGGATAATGGATTCGTTGATTCCGTAGCCATCCCGGATGCGGTCCGGAATCTCGTAGTCGGCATAAGCCCCAATTTCTTTTAGGGCACGGTATAACAAATAGGTAGAGCAGACTCCGTCAATGTCATAATCCCCTACAATGCGGATTCTTTTTCCCTCACGGACCTTTTCCTTTATAATTGCAACCGTCAATTCCATATCCTTTAACAGATAAGGATTATATAAATCCTTTAATCCGCCTTTTAAATATTTCTCCACGGACTCCGTTCCCACCACGTCCCGGTTTCGTATGATTCTGGCCGTTACCGGAGATATGCCATGGCACTCTGCCATCTCCTGAAAATCAGCCCGTTTCGTCTGTAGCATCCATCTTTCTGCTGCCATGTTTCTTATTCTCCCTGTCAGCCGGAGATTCCCGGCTTTTCTTTCTCTTTCTGTGATCGTAGCAAAATTCGTTAAATAATACCTAGTAAATCCCGAAAAGCTTCTCTCCCCAGTTTGATAACGCCTTTCGTCTCTCTATGTAATCCGGCAGTTCATGAGCCACCACACTCCAAAACTGCCTGGAATGATTCATATGGAAGCGGTGGGCCAGTTCATGGACCACCACATAATCCGCAAGCTCCTCCGGAAGAAGGACAAGCCGCCAGTTAAAATTTAGATTTCCCTTTCCGCTGCAGCTTCCCCAACGGGTGGCCTGATCCCGAATGGCAATTCTTTCGTAATCAACCTTCATCTTACTGGCCCACCATGCCGTCTTTTCTTCCAGATATGTTTTTGCCCGTTTCCGATACCAGAGCTTTAATGCTTCCCTGATTCTTGCTTCATATTCCGGTTCCTCACTTATAGATGTGACAGTGACCAAAATCCCTTCTTTTGTCTCCCGGACAGCATCCTTCTTTTTTAACGGGTCCTCTGATACAAGAAGGAGTACACTGGTTCCAAAAAGCAGAACAGAGGCGCCGTGAACAAAGTGAAATTCCTTCTTCTCACCCAATTTTATATGTATTTTCCACAATTGCTTATAAATCCAGTCCATGTTATCCACAACCAGACGGTGGCCTGCTGCCGCTGAAACATGATAAGGAAGCCTTACTATCACTTCTCCCTCTTTCGTCACTGAAACCGCCATGGTCCGCCGTTTGGAAGCAATCATTTTATAATTGCAGATGCTTCCGTCCTGAAACGTTATACTTCCTGTTTCCATATTTCTTATCACAACCTCAATTTCACCCTAACCTCAATCTATTTATAACATGACTGCCATTTTCAGCATCAGCTTTTCTCCGGATTCCTTCTATCATTGGCCCCGGGCTCTCTAAACACCTTATTATACCATAATATTTAATCTGGTCAAATCTCACGGGTATCCCCAGCCTGCATAAAAAAAGCGGTCAGCTACCCGCCCACCGCCTGACACCCCATCATACTATGCTCACACAACAATCTCACATGCTGCTGTCAGAAATCTCCTTTAACCGCTTCTCATTGAGGATAACATACCCCTTCTCCTTCGCAATCAATCCTTCATTGCAAAATTTCTTCATAACATACAGTACATGGCGGTAGCTGACATTTAAATATTCCGATACATCGGTATGGGACAGATTATATTTCCCTCCCTGCTGATGCTCCAGGATAAAAGACGCCAGTCTCTTTTCCATGGAATAATTTAAGTTTTCACTCATACGGCCGCTTCTTGCCATCAGTTTTTTTGATATATAGGATGCAAAATAAAAGGAAATCAGGGCATCCTCCATACATAACCTTCTTAATTCACGCAAATGGAACTCCAGGCAGACAGTTTCCTCCACCACCTGATTTTCCTTAATATAATCCTCTTCACAAAACAGAGACAATTCACCCAGCCAGCTCCCTCCGCTGGCAAAGTCAAGGATGGACCTTCTTCCGTTTTCATGATCAATGTAAATCTTTACCGTACCTTTTTGAATGAGATAGCATGTCCCAATGGCTTCACCAACCGTAAAAATATGGTCTCCTTTGGTAAAATGCCGTTCCACTCCCAAGGCCCTTAAACGCTCCGGAAAATCGCAAAAACTATCTCCAAACATAAATTATCCCCAATGTGATATTTCTCATATTCAAGCTTACATTCCTATGGTATCATAATCCCGAGGTGAAAACAATGTACAAATCAAACAGCAAACGAGCAATCATATCCATTTTATTTTTTATACTTTTCGGCTTTGGAGTATCTCTTCAATTAAAAGCTTCCATCGGCCAAAGCGTGTTAAACGCTCTCGCAGTAACCCTTTCTTACGGCGTAGATTTAAAGGTGGGCACCATATTAAATGTTATAAACTCCCTGTTCTTTATCACCTATTTACTCCTCAGGCGTACAAAGCTGAATAAGTCCGATGCCATTCAAATCGTAGCTACCATACTAAACGGATACATCATTAATTTCTTCCTGTATCAGGTTTTGGCCTTCTGGAACCCTAACCATTACTATCAAAGAATCATACTCTATTTTACAGGACTGATTTTCGCTTCCATCAGCCTGGGAGGGGTACTGGCCATTGGAATTATTAAATTTCCACTAGAAAGTCTCTGCCTTACCATCAGTGAAAAATACCATCGGGACTTCAGCAAGATCCGCATGGGCTTTGACGTAATATTTTTAGCTGCCACGCTGCTGATTACCTTTCTCATTAAGTCTCCTATGGAAATCCGGGAAGGAACCCTTATCAGCATTCTATTATTGTCTCCTTTACTAGGAATATGCTATAATTACTATACTAAAATTTTCAGCCTGGAGGAATGATCCCATGTATGAGATATACTTACTTGATTTAGACAACACGTTACTAGACTTTGACGCCGCTGAAACAAATAGCTTTCATACTCTCTTAAAATCTTATGAGATCCCTTATGAGGAGGAGCTATTTACTCAATATAAAAAAATCAACAAAAATTTCTGGTCTCTATTGGAGCAGGGAAAGGTAGACAAGGATACCGTCCGGACCGGTCGTTTCAAGGAATTTTTCGGTTCCTTACAAATGTCCGTTGATGCCGAGGAAGCGGAAATGAGATTTCAAAGCTACTTAAGCGACGGCGCAGAGATGATGCCCCACGCCAAGGAAACTCTTGTCCGCTTAAAAGAATCCGGCAAAAAAATATATTCCGCCTCAAACGGAGTATACGAAACCCAGATCAAGCGTTTGCAGACCGCAGGCCTATACCATTTCTTTGAAGACATGTTCGTATCAGAAAAAATAGGCTTTGAAAAGCCAGATAGAAATTTCTTTGATTACTGTTTTGAACATATCAGGGACTTTGATCCATCTAAAACCATTATGGTGGGAGACAGTCTCACATCAGACATTCAGGGCGCTTTAAATTCCGGCATTGATTCCTGCCTGTACGCACCGAAAGGAGGCAGTCAGACGGCAAAAGCCACCCACACCATTACAGACTTAAATGAACTTCTATCCCTTTAGGGCAGGGTAAAATCTCCCCTCCAGGGCCAGATACTGATCTAACATCAACCGGCTTACCCTTGCACCGAACATGGTGGCAGAATGAGCCGGATAATACATGGCATCGGAAAACTCTTTATGAAACATGACGATAACGTAAGGTCCATAAGGAGTAAATACGATGCCTCCATCATTTCTGCACGCATCCATGCTGCCACTTTTGGAGGCAACGGTTATCAGAACATCGTCTGTATTATCGCTGTCCATAAAATATGGAGGAAAATCCTTCGTAATCATGGATTGATACTGCTGCTTCTTTAATATCTCAAGCATCTGTCTGTCAGCTTCCGGACTTATGAGTTCTCCCTTCACCAACCGCACAAAGATACTGGCATAATCCCTTGGGGTACTGGTCCCAAGTCTCTCATACTGGTCAAAATGAATGGGATTATGCAGCACCGTATCCATGGAACCAAGTCTCCTGATACATTGGTTAATCCTATCTAATCCCAGGTAGTCGATCATCATATTGGTGGCAACGTTATCGCTGACAATCATCATAAAGGTGGCGGCATCCTTAACCCGCAGGAGAGCACCAGGCTCTAATGTCCCCAGCACACCGCTTCCATCCACCCAGTGCTCCTTCTTATATTCAATCTGATCCTCCAGACAAGCCCTTCCCTTCTCCGCTTCCCAAAACAGACAGGCCAATATCCATGTCTTAATGGCACTGGCTGTTTCAAAGGTCTCATCCGCCTTAATCTGGATCACAGTCCCACGAAGATCATCGAGATAGATTCCCATGACTCCATCATAGCTTTTAATCTCCGCTTCAATCCTCTTCTCCAAGGTAAGCCTTACATCCATAGTACCCTCCCTTTTCATCCCTGACAGTAAATACTAAAATATACTTCCTGATGCATACCAGCTTTCTTCCAAATCTGCCCGGTAATACGGGGAAGCCGGGTCAAAGCTGTTAATCACAACACCGCTGTTTCCTACCTTAGCCGTGGCGTGGATATAAGCACAATCTCCTAAATACATGGCAATATGACCGGGAAAATACATGAGATCGCCAGGAAGCATAGCGTTCTTTGGTATTTCATGAACCGGAAACCCTTCTTCTATCCTGGCATCCCGGTAAATCAGGATTCCATTTAACAAATAGCTTTCCGAAGTGAGACCGGAGCAGTCCAGCCCAAGGGTAGACCTCCCTCCCCATCTATACTGGGTCCCCATATATTCCAGGGCAGTTTCCGTTACTGACCTTCGAAAATCCATCTCATCCACAATTTCACTCTGAGGAAGGATTTCCGTCCACAGATAGGACTGGGAAAATTCCTTTTCCCTTAAATACTGATCTCTTATGTATCCAATCTCACCGGATAGAAGCTCTGCTTTCACCCAGCCCTCTTTTTCCGAATCAGGACCAAGTACCTTTATGAGAGCTCCTTTTGCCAGGCTGGCAAGCCGTACCCCCTGGACTTTGGGAATAGAAAGAACATCTACATACCTTCCGTTCACCACCATGAGCCTGCTATCTTCATAGGCTTTCATCTCTTCCAGGCTAAGAAGGAACAACTCATCCTGTTTTACAAACCCGGGATATGCATAAAAGGTAACAACCGGATAAAACCCATTGATCGGCTCTCCTGTAATCCTTATCCCCATTCCGTAAAGAAGCTCATCTCCAATGGCCGAGATTGTCTCTCTGGCCTTATTCTTCTTCGTTTCCTCCGGTTTATCCCATAAGGTAACCACTGGCAACAAAGCCACTCCATACTGCTTCATGAATAACCTCCCTAAGAGTTTCTTTTCTCTATCCTTCGTACATCCTCTTATATTCTCCTGCTTCCTTCCGGTTTGCAAGGACATAATGGCCAGGCCGTATCTCCTGCCAAAATGGCTTATCCTCCCCGTATTCATGCACAGACGGATCGTAAATAAGAAGCTTTTTCTCCTTTTCCCGCCTAGGGTCCGGCATAGGAATGGCCGAAAGAAGAGCTCTTGTATATGGATGCATGGCGTGAGTGACCAGCTCCTCAGTTTCTGCCATCTCCACAATCTCCCCTTTCCGGATCACTGCAATCCGGTTCGTAATAAACCGCATGACAGATAAATCATGGGCAATAAAAAGATAGGTAATCTGCCGTTTCTTCTGCATATCTGCCAGCAAGTTTATAATCTGTGCCCTGATAGAAACATCCAGTGCGGAAATAGGTTCATCAGCCACGATAAATTCCGGATTCATAATCAAAGCCCTGGCAATTCCGATACGCTGTCTCTGGCCCCCGGAAAATTCATGGGGAAAGCGGCAGGCAAATTCAGGGAGAAGACCTACATCCTTTAAAGCCTGCTGCACCTTATTTTTCCGTTCCATTTCATCCATCCCTTTTTCCAGATTTAAAAGCCCCTCGCTGACAATATAGTCCACCTTGGCCCTTTCATTTAAGGAGGCTAAAGGATCCTGAAATATCATCTGGATTTCCCTCATCACTCTCTGGTCCAGCTCCGGCAGAATAGGGCCGTTAATTTTTTCTCCTTTATAAAGAATGTCTCCGCCTGAGGTCTTTATGATGCGCATGATCGCCCTGCCAATGGTAGTTTTTCCAGAACCCGATTCTCCTACCAGCCCGAAGGTCTCTCCCTTATATATTTTAAAGTTTACATTTTTTACCGCATCATACTTTTTCCGGTGCTCTCCAAAGGTCACATTTAAATTCTTTACATCCAATAATACTTCCCGTTCCATCAGAACAGACCTCCCTTTCTGATTTTCTCAACAATTGGCGGCAGAGATACCTTCGGCGCCCTGGGATCCAGGAGCCAGGTTTTCGCTTTATGGGTAGATGATACCTCAAAATAGGGAGGCCGTCTTATAAAATCAATGTTAAGCGCCCGTGGATTTCTGGGAGCAAAAGCGTCTCCCTCGATTTCCGCATAAAGGCTTTTCGGTGTCCCCGGTATGGAAAAAAGCTCACTCCCCTTCTGTCCCGCCTGAGGCAAGGAGGACAAAAGTGCCCAGGTATAAGGATGCCTTGGATCATAAAATATCTCCTCACAGGTCCCAATCTCAACAATATCCCCAGCATACATGACAGCCACCCGGTCAGCAATATTAGCAACCACCCCAAGATCATGAGTAATAAGAATAACAGAAAGCTGATACTTATGTCGCAGCTCCTTTAACAGATCAAGAATCTGGGCCTGAATGGTCACATCAAGTGCTGTCGTAGGCTCATCACAGATCAGAACTTTTGGATTGCAGGCAATGGCGATGGCAATCACCACTCTTTGCCTCATTCCTCCTGAAAATTCATGGGGATACTGCTCGAATCTCTTTACCGGCTCCTGAATTCCCACATCCTCTAAATACTGTATGGTCCTTTTAATGGCCTCCATACGCCCCACGCCTTGATGAAGCAGGACTGCCTCCATAATCTGGCTTCCAATGGTTTTTAAGGGGTTTAAACTGGTCATAGGGTCCTGCATGATCATGGCAATCTCCCGGCCTCTGATCCGTCTCCAGTCTTTTTCTTTACGAATGGCAGTCAGATCCATGATCCTTTCCTCTTCCCCGCCATAGTAAAAAATACTTCCTCCAGACACATATCCATTTTTATCTAACAGCCCCATAAATGATTTGGTAAATACCGATTTACCGCTTCCCGATTCTCCCACAATGGCAAGAACCTCTCCCCGATACAGCTCCATAGAAACCTCACGGACCGCATGAAGCACCTTCCCCCTTAACTCAAATCGAATATCTAAATCCCTGACCTCTAACATCATTTCACGTTCCATACCATACCATACCTCCTTATACGTGATTTTTCGGATCAGCCGCATCAGAGAAGGCATTGCCGATGATATAAAATGAAATGGTAACAAAAGATAGGATAATGGTAGGATAAACCAGCTGATACCGAAGTGCCGCACTGGTAATCAGCACTCTTCCCTCATTGATGAGATTTCCAAGGCTTGGAATATCCACAGGAAGCCCCAGCCCAATATAGGTGATAAACACCTCATTTCCAATGGCAGCAGGAATGGTAAGAGCCATACGCAGCATGATGACTGATACGAGATAAGGCAGCAGGTTCTTTACAATGATTCTACCCGTTGGCGTTCCAAGACACCGGCTGGCCACATTATAATCCCGATCCCGGATAATGAGAATCTGATTCCGTATAAACCGCGCCATCTGAATCCACCCGGTCAGACACATGGCAAATACAAGGGTCTCTACACTTGGCTTTAATATGTAGGAAATCAATATAAGAATAATCGTATTTGGGATATTGTCAATGATATTATAAATCTCCGTCAGTATGAAATCCACCTTCCTGACATACCCCCAGACAACCCCTACGGAAATGCCGATCACAGCTTCTGCAAGAGCCACCAGAATTCCAATGAGAAGAGAGGTCCTGGTGCCTGCCCAGATTCTTGCCCACAGATCCTGCCCAATGGAATTGGTCCCAAGAATAAATATCTTGCCAGGAGGCACGTTCCGATACTGCATCCCATTGGCATCATTTAATATTTTATTAGGATCATACTGCCCCGGCAAATAAGGCTGAACAAAAGTAAATAGAAGAAGGAGAATCAAAAGCAGCAAAAGAACCACTGCCCCCCGGTTCTTAAAAAATGCCAGTATGGTACTGTTCCAATAGGAATAATTGCTGTATCCCCCTCTCTCCGCTTCTTCTTCCTGAAACTCTGCAAAAGAAAACAGATCCGATTCTTCCATGTGCTTCATCAGCTGTTTTTCCTTCGTATGGCGGTAAGAAAACTGCTTCATCATCTGTCACCTTCTTTCCTTCCAAGGCTGATCCTGGGATCCAGCATGACCATAAGAACGTCCCCTAACAAAAGCCCTAACACGCCAACACAGGCATACAGAAGCACAATTCCCTGAACCATGTTATTGTCATGCTTTTTAATCACCTGAACCAAAAGCCCTCCCATTCCAGGAATGCTGTATAAGGACTCAATGTAAATAGACCCAATCACCGTATTTAAAAATGCCGTAGGTATGTACTGAACCAAAGGAACAAAGGCATTCCGGAAAATATGCTTAAACATAATCTCCCCCTCTGACAATCCCTTAGCCTTTGCAAGCTTCACATAATCCCTGTTACTTTCATCCACCATATAACGCCTCAGCCACATGCCGTAAAATGCAATATTTCCAAGAGACATGGAAAAAACAGGAAGAATCCAGTATTTGGGCTCCTCCATCTTAAACAGCAGCCCCACCTGTAAAAAGTTGGTTCCATAAAGCTGAAGATACAGATAATACACCGCAGCCGGCACTGCCTGTATGCATACAATAAACAAAGTACCAAGACGGTCCGGCCAGCGATACTGATACCTTGCCATCACCGCCCCCAAAGGAAGCCCTATGAAAAGAGAAAGGACCATAGACCATAGACCAAGCTTAATGGAGACAGGCACCTTATCCGCCAGCACATCCGCAACCGGAACATTGGCCCGATAAATTCTGGATACCCCAAGATCCCCATGAAGCAGATCTCCAAAAAAGCGGACAATCTGTACCGGAAGCGGATCAGAAAGCCCCATCTCCTTAAGCCCCACCTGAATTTGCTGGGGCGTCATCTTATCAAAGTTCTGAAAATATCCCTCTATCGGCATAAAACGAAGCAGGCAGAACACAACCGTTAAAATCACCGCCAGGGTAAGAAAGGAACGTGCAATACGCTTTGCTAAATACTTTACCATCAGCTTCCAGTCTCCTTTGTCCTTAAAATAAAAATACTCTCTGAAAAAGACATAAAAACCATACCTCTCTTTCAGACGGTATTATTCCGCCGGACCAAAACACGTTTCGGTCCGGCGTATGAATTATTCATCACTAATTCTATTGCTCTAAGTTTCTTTGAATTATCTATCGCTCCGCTGTTTCTCTGTTACTCTGTTTCGCTGCTTTTCTGTTTCTCTGTTTCTCTGCTTTTCTGTTTCTTTACTTTTCTATTTATCCACTTTTCTGTTTCTCTTCTTTTCTATTTCTCCGCTTCTCTTTTTCTACGCTTCTATCTCTTCTCTTTCTACGCTTCTCTTTCTATGCTTCTCTCTTTCTACGCTTCTCTTTCTATGCTTCTCTCTTTCTACGCTTCTCTCTTTCTACGCTTCTCTCTTTCTACGCTTCTCTTTCTACGCTTCTCTCTTTCTACGCTTCTCTTTTTCTTCGCTTCCTTTTTTCTTCGCTTCTTTTTTTCTTCGCTTCTTTTTTTCTTCTATCTATGCTCTTCTCTATATCCTTTTCTTAGTTAACATAATTTATTCTTACTTTTCATTCGCCTCCCTGTTCGCCTTATACTCCTCCATAGAAACATAATGATCCAACAGATGCTGTCC
>NZ_JHWJ01000016.1 GCF_000687555.1 [Clostridium] aerotolerans DSM 5434
CGCAGTTTAACTAAAACCACGCCGCAACTTTCAGACAAATTTCGACATCTTTCATTATATAATACCAGCTTATTGTTTGTCAATCCTAACAAAAATAGTGTTGATGATAGAATTCAAACGCTTAAAAATGAAAGATGCAAAGCATTTTGAGCGAAATTCACAACATTCGCCGTCAAAAATTACGTCAAAAAGGAGAATTATAGCAATGCCGCGCAGAGGTGAAAATATATATAAGCGAAAAGACGGGCGCTGGGAGGGCCGACAGCAAAAATCCACTGGCAAATACCAGTACTTTTACGGAAAAAGTTATCGAGAAGTGAAAGAGAAAATGAGATTCTTTATAGAAAACAACAAATTATCAGACGATGCTCCGGGAAGTTCTACTCCTAATGCGGTAGAACTCTTCTGCAACTGGTTGGAATGCGAGGCAGTTAACCGTGTAAAGCCTTCAACTTATGAAAGTTATTATAATTGTTTGAATAAATATATTATTCCATTCTATTCAAAAAATCACTGCGAAGAAATTACAGAAGGATCTGTAACGTTATTCGTAAAAGAAATGAAGGAGGAAACCTCAATCTCCGATGCTTATAAGAAAAAGATTCTCGCTGTTTTTAAAACAGCATTAAAAGAAATTCTTATAAACCACAACGACTCTTCTATCATTCTTCAGGCAGTGAAACTACCTAAAACAGAACAAAAAGAGGTAGAGATCTTTACAATGAAGGAACAAAGAAGTATAGAATGGGCAGCCATTAATTATGAAGATAAACGTGCACTCGGGATCATACTCTGCATATACACCGGCATTCGTCTTGGAGAACTTTGTGCTTTAAGGTGGAGTGATTTCGACTTAGATGCTGCAACTATGTCCATAAAGCGTACCGTGACTCGAACAAAAAACTTCAACAAGCAGGAAAGCAAAACTCTGCTGAATGTTGGTACTCCGAAAAGCCGTACTTCCATAAGAAAAATACCCCTTCCAGCGTTTCTTGTAACAATTGCAAAGGATTATATCTTAACTGGAGATAAGGAAGATTATTATATATTATCGGGCAGCAATGCCCCCATTGACCCCAGGGCATACCAGAAGTTATATAAAAGGGTTCTTAAAAGAGCCGGTGTCAAGGACCGGAAATTTCATTCAACCCGTCATACCTTTGCTACCAGGGCACTGGAACTTCACGTGGATATTAAGACTGTCAGCGAAATATTAGGCCATTCTAATGTAGCAATTACCATGAATGTCTACGCACATTCCCTTATGGAGCAGAAAAAAATAGCCATTGATAAGTTTAATGATATGCATCTTACCAGTATGAAGCAACATACATTCGCCGTCGAATCCTCCGTCATTACCGCATAAAACTATGTAAAATCCAGGTATTTCACCATAGTGCCACAGTTTTAGTTAAACTGCGAATCCCATATGCACGCAATCTAATTTTTCTTACAGAGCAAATTGAAACAATCGTACATAAGAAAAAGACCAATAACAGGAGGTTCAAAGCATGAAAAATTTCAGGGATTACAGTATTACAAAAAAACTACTCACCGCTTTCCTTAGTGTAGTGCTGATGATGCTAGTCGTTGGAGGCGTGGGTATCTTTGGCATGATCCGCATCAATCAAATGGATACCTATTTATATGAGGAGCAGACAGCACCCATCACCGAACTATTTGCATCAACCAAAAACCTTTACACTCTTCGTACAGATATTAATGCCATGGTTGTTCATTCAGGAAGCCAATCTGAGCTGACTAAACTAGAGCAGGAATATCAGAATTCAAAAAAAGCATTTCTTGACAACGCAGCAGTATACCGTAAAAGTATAAAATCTGATTCAACTTTGGCATTGCTTGATGAAGCGACCCAATTGTTTGAGCAGTCATACGATCCGATGATACAGGCGTGTCTGGAGGCTGCTAAATCTGGAGATAGTATCTCTGCCTTATCTGCACTGAACCGTGATGCTGAAGCCATTCAGAAAATTTACGACAACATGGATAAGCTTATCACCCTTCGTATGGATGCAGCGAAGGAGACAAGCCAAGGCAACGACAGCACCGCTATGGTTCTAACCGTGATCCTCTGCATCATCGTGGCTTTGGGAACAATTGCTGCTCTCTATTTAAGCTTTAAAATCTCTAAGATGATCAGCGAGCCGATCGGCCAGGTAGTACTTGCTGCAAGGAAAATCGCTCTTGGTCATGTGGATGTGGATTTAAAAGACATAGATTCCAAGGATGAGACCGGTCAGCTTGCCGATGCATTTACCCAGATGCTGAGTGGAATCAGGGAGCAGGTAATGATTGCAGAAGAAATCAGCAATGGTGATTTCACTCAGGAAGTCCCCCTCCGTTCCGACGAAGATGTTCTTGGACTTGCTCTTCGAAAGATTGAAAATGACCTCAACCGCACCCTTCTTCTTATTAATATTTCAGCCGACCAGGTAAATACCGGCGCGGAGCAGGTATCCTCTGCTGCCCAGGCCTTGGCTTCTGGTTCCACCGAGCAGGCGGCTACCGTAGAAGAGCTGAATGCTTCTATTACTACCATTGCAAAACAGGCAGAGCACAACGCAGACAACGTCCGTCTTGCTTCCACTTATGTAGAACAAAGCAGCAGCGGAGTCCTTGCAAGCAATGAATTTATGGAGAACTTAAACGAATCCATGAATAAAATTGGTACTGCCTCCGCAGAAATCTCCAATATTACAAAGGTAATTGAAGATATCGCTTTCCAGACAAACATCTTAGCCTTAAATGCAGCCATAGAAGCCGCACGTGCCGGGGATGCCGGTAAAGGCTTTGCAGTCGTTGCTGATGAAGTACGAAACCTTGCCATTAAGTCTGCAGAAGCTGCCAAGGAAACCGGTGTCCTAATCACTCATTCCGTAGAAGCCGTTTCCGAAGGGGAACAGATGGCTACTGAAACTTCCAGAATCTTAAAAGAAGTACAGGAGAAATCCAGACTGGTGGAGCAGGCAATACAGGAAATCGAATCAGCCTCAAGCAACCAGGTGGCAGCCATCGAAGAGATCAATCAGGGTCTGTCACAGGTATCTGCTGTCATTCAGACAAATGCAGCAACCGCAGAAGAAAGCTCTGCCTCCAGTGAAGAGCTGGCCGCACAGGCACAGACGTTACAGCAGGAAGTCGGAAAGTTCAAGCTCAATAAAAACACTTCCTTACAATCTAGTTTATCCCCTGCTTTCGGTTTGGGAAAATACTAATAGTGAAATAGCAGGATAATTAATACATATATATCACATAAAAGCGTAGAATCCCGGCCCTTAACGGCCCTTATTCTACGCTTTCTTTATACCATGTCTTCTCCAAACGCAGTCTCAAACCATTCCATACACCATCTGGTCCATTCTTCCTGAGCCTTATCCCGTTCCTCTGCAATCTGCTGATAAAGAAGGGCCTCCTCCCACTCCATACCATTCCAGTACTCCTGAGAATTGATCCAGGCCGTTTTTAATTCTTCCAGACGCTCTGACAGTTCCTCCACCCTGTCTCTTGCCGGTACCAGCTTTTCAAGGACAAGGCCCAGCTTCCAATCCATATATGCTTCCTCTGTGGAAATCTCCTTTAACCGATGTCGTTCGGCTTTTGGTACTGCCCTCATGCCAGCGATCAAGGCCTGCTCTTCCGCCTTCACCCTGGCTGCGATTCCTTCCCCATTCTCTGCTTTTCGGCTTCGTTCCAGATAATGCTCATACCCAAAGGGATAATAAAATACAGATTGCCCTTCAAAAAGCAGAATGGATTCTGCCAGGCGGCTTAAAAAATACCGGTCATGAGATACAAATAAAATAGTTCCCGTATAACTCATAAAGGCCGATTCCAGTGTTTCCTTCGCCTTAATATCCATATGATTGGTGGGCTCATCAAGTATCAGAAAATTGGGTCTGCTCTGCAGCAGCTCCATGAGCACAAGCCTCGCCTTTTCTCCGCCTGATAAGGAATTTACTGGCTTCATGGCCTCTTTTCCGCCAAATAGATAAGCCCCCAAAATACTCCTCACTTCTTTCTCCATCAGAGAAGGAAATAAATCGTGGAAATGCTCTGCCACACTTTTTGAAGAGGTTATTTCTGAAGAATGCTGATCAAAGTATCCAATGGTGATTTGATTGCCAATAGAATACTCCCCGGACACCTTTGGGATCAGTCCGGCGACTGTTTTTAAAAAGGTGGTTTTTCCGGCTCCATTTGGTCCAAGAATGCCAATCTTCTGCCCCCTGCGGATTCTCATGGTCAGTTCCGCAATCGGTCTGTCATATCCTATTTTAAGATGCTCTGATTCAAAGACCCACTTACTGCCCAGGATTGCCGGTTCTATGGCACCGGTAAATATATGAGCTTCATCCTCCATGGGCTTTTCTACCAGTTGAATCCGCTCCGCCGCCTTTTTCTTGGCTCTTGCAAAGGCTGCCTTGCTTGGCTTATTCTTAAACCGCTCCACCAATGCATTTAAGCGGTTGATTTCCTCCTGCTGCCTCTCGTATTCTTTCGTTTTGATTCGAATATACTTTTTCTTCTCTTCCCGGTAATGAGTGTAGCTGCCGGGATACTTCGTAAGCCTTTTTCCTGAAAGTTCATAGACCACCGACACCGTCTGGTCCAGAAAAAAGCGGTCGTGAGATACCATTACCACAGATTTCTCATAATGCTTCATATACTGTTCCAGCCATTCCACGGTCTGAATATCCAGATGATTGGTGGGCTCGTCCAAAAGAAGAATATCAGGCTTTTGAAGCAAAAGGCTGATCAGTGCAATCTTTGTCTGCTCGCCCCCGGAAAAATCGGCTATTTTTCTTTTTTTGTCCTCTTTTATAAATCCAAAGCCTGTAAATAACCTGTCATATTCCCGCTCATATGCAAACCTCTCCATGGAGAAGGTATCTTTATAAGGACAAGAGGATAACAGTTCTTCCTCCACAGTCCTGTCTTTCTCTATAAAAGCCTGCTGCTTTAAATATCCAATGGTAGGTTTTCTGGAGGTAACAATACCCGGACCGTTTCTCTTATCATCCCGGTCCAAGGTAATTTCCCCGGCAATCAATTTTAAAAGGGTGGTTTTCCCGGCCCCATTGCTGCCCACCACCGCTATTTTTTCATTTCCCCGTATCTCAAAATCGATATGTGACAAGATCAAATTGCCGCCTGCGCTCACTGTCCCGTCTATGATTTGATACAACATTTTAATTTCCTCTGTTTTCTGATATTCCTTATTGTAACATAAATTGACGTTTTTGGGGCTATATTTTTCCAATTCCCCAGGTTTGCAAAGCTCAGACGCTGGCACAGAATGAAATGGGAAGCCTATTTCCTTTCCACAGCCACCCAGATTTCACAGGTGTAGGCGGGATTATTTACATCAGCAGATGGGTACACTTCAAAATCCGTACCTCCACAGGGACGATAATCGCTTCCCGGGAAGAATTCACTGTAAATCTGATGGTACAGCCTGTGAAATGCATCTGGCATTTTTCCATTGCACTTAAATACTACGTAAGTATGAGGCGGTATTTCCTCTACTGAAAATGCATCTTCCATTACCGATACGTTATGACAAGGAGTTCCTATGGCATATGGATGATTGGGATCCCCCGCGTCTTTCCCAAAGCTTGCACCAACAATGGAGTGGTTAAAAATAGAACTTTCCGGAATATATTGACTCAGAGCCTCGATTGTTCCATCTTCATTGCATTGACGCCAAAAGTCAGAGATATGGGTAAAGGATAGCTCTTTTTCACTGGACAGACCTATCTTCCTGCAGATCATGGAAAACCCTTCCTTCGTTTCCATCCTGTAATCTATAATCGTTCCTCCATCTAAGGATAACTTTACAGACAGACGGGAAAATGACTTTAAGCTGGCTCCATTTCGCGCCTGAGACGGGGATACTCCATGAAAGCGCGTAAAGGCACGGCTGAAGCTTTCCTGAGTGTCATATCCATATTTCACAGCGATATCAAGTACCCGAGTGTTGGAAGCCGCAAGCTCGCTACCAGCCAGAGACAGCCTTCTCATACGGATATAATCACCCAGGGTATATCCGCATAAAATACTGAACACCCGCTGGAAATGAAAGCTTGACGAGTACGCTTGTTTTGCTATTACATCAAATTTAAGTTCCTCGGTAATATGCGCCTCCATGTAATCCACAGCCTTTTGTATTCCGCTAATCCAATCCAACGCATTCACCTCCTTTTATTAAGAACCTTTCTACTCAAACATGGGGATGATATGTTCTGTAACCAGTTCCAGTTTATTGTTCGGCTTAAGGGTGAAAAGAGCGGTAAGAGCCACCACCATTTTTTTATTGGGATGGACAAAAATCATGTTACCACCATCTCCGATCGCTGCAAAGCAAAGGCCACTCTTTGTCGGAATGATCCACCATAAATACCCGTAAGGCAGTTCTCCCCAACGGCTTTTTTCCTTTGTGCTCTCCTCAATCCAATTGGAAGATAATATCTGCCTGCCATGATAAATACCGCCATTTGAGTACAATTGACCAACCTTAGCCATATCCCGTGGCGTTAAGCACAGGCCCCAGCCAGCCGTGTTGACTCCCGTTTTGTCCACGATCCAGCCGCTGGAATACTTGCTTTTTATGAAGGAAATGTGTTCTTCCTTATCACGTACTTCCTTACTTTGAGGTACTGTTATGCCCAAAGGTACAAATAGATTTTCTGCGGCAAAATCAAGGACGGATTTCCCTGTGGCTCTTACAAGAACCCCGGATAGTATCTGAGCTCCAACCGTAGAATACTTAAATTCACCTGTGATTCCAGACCTTCCTCCCAGCAGATCAAGAGCTGCTTTTGTCCAGTCATCGCTTGCATACACTCTGGTATATGGTTCGGACCTGTACTTATAGGGTGCAGTCATTGTCAGCATATGTCTAAGGGTTACTTCCTGAATTGTTTTTTCTCCACGCTTTATTGTATACTCCGGGAAGAATTCCAAAACCTTTTGATCCACATTGTTAATAAATCCCTTGTCAATAGCAATGCCTATGAGGGCTGATATTATGCTTTTTGTAACAGACATCACATGTACCGTATCCTGAGAAGTATAGCCGTTAAAATACCCTTCGTATACCATTTCTCCGCCTTTTAATACGATGACGCCTGTAACATTATTATATTCTGTTTTAATTTGTTTTTCAAAGCCTATTATCTTTTCGTCCATGGTTCCTCCTTAAAATTTCTTGTATCATTCCTATTGTAAGGAAAAAGAGCTTTTATTACCTGATTATTTGTGCGGAGCAGTGACAGGTATCTTACCTGTAATCTCTTATATACAAAAAGACTCTACGGAGTTCCCATAGAGTCTTTTTGTATAATTCTTATCAATTACTGTTCTTTATTATTTTTGAAATCTGAATGATAACCGTAGGAATGAATGATAATCCATAGATCATTCCCAGCTGGCCTCCGCTTAATGGTGCCACGGAAAAAAGTCTGGAAAGCAGAGGCACAAACATTACCATATGAAGCAATACCACTCCGGCGAAAAATGCACCGAGGCTGTACCAGTTGGTGGAGAATCCGATTTTGAAAAGGGAATATTTGCTTCTGCAGTTAAACCCGTGGAACAACCGGGATAAGGTCAGTGTAGCAAATGCCATGGTACTGGCTACTGCCGGGCTTCCTGTTTTCAGTCCCATGTGGAAAGCTGTCATGGTACAGGCTGCGATTAAAGTACCTTGCATCAGAAGCTTTAAGAGGAAACTTTTTGTGAGAATCCCTTCTTTTGGATCTCTTGGCTTTTCTCCTAACAAATCATGCTCTGCAGGCTCCATACCAATGGCAATGGCCGGAAGGGAATCTGTAAGCAGATTGATAAAGAGCAGATGCACCGGAGCAAATGGAATTGGAAGCGCCATCAGGGAGGTGTAGAGAACCGATAGAATTCCGGCTGTATTGCCTGACAGCAAAAACTGAATGGCATTTTTTATATTCCGGTACACATTTCGTCCATTGGCAACGGCTTTTATAATCGTGGCAAAATTATCATCGGAGAGAATCATGGATGCGGCATCTTTTGAAACCTCGGTACCGGTAATTCCCATGGCTACGCCGATATCCGCCTTTTTTAAGGCGGGAGCATCGTTAACGCCGTCTCCGGTCATGGCAACAATATTGCCTCTTCTCTGCCATGCATCTACAATCCGAATCTTATTTTCCGGTGATACTCTGGCATAAACGGAGGTTTTTGTAATCTTCTCATCCAGTTCCTTATCCGTCATACCGTCAAGCTCCGCCCCTGTCACAGCCAGATCCCCTTCTTCAAAGATACCGATCTGTTTCGCGATGGCTGTAGCTGTGATCTTATGGTCTCCAGTGATCATGACCGGACGGATTCCTGCACGCTTTGCATCGGAAACAGCTGCCTTCGACTCTTCTCTTGGCGGGTCCACCATGGATACCAGTCCAAGGAATATAAAGCCATTTTCCGAGTTTAAAGAAAGGACGTGATCCTTTTCCACTTCCTTATAGGCAAATCCCAGAACACGCAGACCATTTTCGGAAAATCTCATGTTCTGATTTATAATTTCTTCCCGGTCCTTTTGGTCAAGCTCTCTGATGCCTTCTGACGTACGGATATGAGTCATACGGTCTAATAAAACATCAACGGCTCCTTTGGTCAAGACAGTTGGAACTCCGTGTAGATGGTATTTGGTACTCATAAGCTTACGATCTGAATCAAAGGGAAGCTCTTCCAGACGGTGCATTAAATCCCTTAAATAATGGTGGCTTACTTTTATTTTCCCGGTCATCTCAAGGAGGGCATATTCCGTGGGATCGCCGATTCCCTTTCCTTCCACAATGGCAGAGTCATTGGTAAGGACTGCATCGTAGATTAAATACCGGTGAAGCTGGCTGCTGATATCAAGGTCCTCCGGTGTCATGGTTGTTCCGTCGATATAGATATCCTGTACCGTCATTTTATTCTGGGTCAGGGTTCCTGTCTTGTCGGAGCAGATGACAGAAACACAGCCAAGACTTTCCACTGCTTTTAATTCTTTAATAATGGCATTCTCTTTAGCCATTCTCTGCGTTCCCATGGCCTGAACAATGGTTACAATAGAGCTTAATGCCTCTGGAATGGCTGCTACTGCAAGTGCTACTGCAAACATGAGAGAATCCAGAACCGGCATTCTGCGGTAAAGGCTTAAGAGAAATACCAATCCGCATATGATCATAATCACAAATGCAAGCCGGCTGGAAAACTGGTCCATGCTGGCCTGGAGGGGTGTCTTCTTTTCTTTTGTGGCATTCATGAGGCTGGCAATCTTACCGATTTCCGTATCCATACCCGTACCGGTAACTGCAACTACGGCTCTTCCATAGGTCACAAGACTGCCGGAATAGACCATGTTGGTACGGTCTGCCAGGGGCATATCCAGTTCAAATACGGTATCTTCTTTATCTACATTGGTGGATTCTCCAGTCAGGGAGCTTTCATTGACCTGGAGGGAATAATTATTTAAAATTCTGCCGTCAGCCACCACCATATCCCCGGCTTCAAGGAGCAGGATATCTCCTGGAACTACGTTCCTGGAATCAATCTCGATTTTCTGACCATCCCTTATGACCTTTGCCGTTGGTGAGGACAATGACTTTAAGCTTTCCAGTGATTTCTGGGCCTTTTCATGCTGTACGGTTCCTAATATGGCATTTAGTAAAATAACCGCCACAATGACAACCGTGCTTTCCACATTTCCGGATAACATGGAAATGGTGGCAGCCACAATGAGTATAATGACCAGGAGATCCTTAAACTGTTCGGCAAAGACCTGGAGCGTACTTTTCTTTTTGCCTTCTTTAAGAACGTTTTCTCCCTTTTTTAAAAGTTCGGCGGCTTCCTCTGAGCTTAATCCTTCTTTTTTCGTATGAAGCTCTTTTAAAACCTCTTCACCATTTTTTTGATACCAATCCTTCAAACTTTCCTCCATTCCGCTGTCCTAAATCAAACAGCCACGTCAAAATCCTCTACAGGCTACTTATAGCATCTCGAAAAAGTATAAAAAAAAGACCATTAATGCATTCTTTTATGGATGACGTATCCACAAATAAATACATTAAAAGTCTGGTAACCACCTTTGGGCATGCACCACCAGGCTGCTTTTAAAAGCCGGATGTTGACAGTGCATTAAAACTACTCCCTCTTAACGAATCTGATATTCAGTTGTTTGTTTTCATTTCTTTTTGAGTAAGGACATTATACGTTGAAATAATTCATTTGTCAATATGGATTTCCTGACATAAATTTCCTGGTTTGGTAAGAAGAAAACAATGTGCAGAAAACCAAAGAATAAAATCATATATAAGGTCAATAATACTTAAATCGGTATAAAATATTCCGATTTTCCATTTTATTCTTGTCAACAGGGTAAAATGTGCTACTATAGAATTAATTATATGGAAAGGAAACCAGGCATATGAATGATACCTCCGTCCGAATCAGTAAAATTGAAATATCGGGATTTAAAAATACACAATATGGGCAGATTGAGATGCCCTCTGCCATTGAAAAGAACTTCTTTTCCTCATCAGCTGACATACTTGGAATCTATGGCCAGAACGGCTCCGGGAAAACAGCCGTGATCGAGGCCATGGCTCTCCTACAGATACTCCTTACCGGAAAATCTCTTCCCAAAGAAACCGGCCATTATATTTCAGAGGACATGGATTCTTTAAAAATCAGTGTAACCTTCATGATTCAGGCTCCTGATAAAGCCTCTCTGGCTGAATACTCTGTCATTCTGGGAAAATTACCGGAAGGGGAAATTGAGATTTCAAAGGAAACACTGACTGCCTCCCTATGGACCGGAGAGAAATTTGAAAACAGGAAGAATTTAATCGACTACTCCTCTTCCTCCAAAGGTCCCGTTTTTACTCCAAAATACCGCTTTGACCAGTTGGTACGGTGCAATGAAGAAAACAAAATCAACTTAAACGTTGCAAAACGGCTGGCTCAGAAAAATATGGTCTCTTTTCTCTTTGGAAGTGAAGGAAGAAATATATTCCTTTCTGCTCCCCATGATATTTCAGAAGAATACGCCTACATCATCAAGGCGCTGCACCAGTATGCCAGCTATAACCTGTTTGTCATCACTAGCGCCCATTCCGGTTCCATCAGCATGAACTTCATGCTCCCCTTTGCTTTCCGGCTCCAGGTGGGAAAAAAGGTGGAAAAGGGCGAGCTTCCCATACGCCTTGACGGCCCTTCCATCATCACCAAGGAACAATACCGGATTGTGAACCAGATTATAGAGGATATGAATGCCGTCATTTCAGCAATGATCCCCGGACTCTCCATCGGCATTCACAACTTTGGGGAGCAGCTGCGGGAAAATGGCTCAGAGGGCTATAAGATTGAACTGATTTCCAAACGGGATGATATTATTATTCCTTTAAAATACGAGTCCGAAGGAATCATTAAGATCATATCGGTTTTAAATGTCCTGATGTGCATCTATAACCACCCCTCCATGTGCCTGATTATCGATGAACTGGATGCCGGTATTTATGAATACCTTCTTGGAGAGCTGCTTTCCGTCATGGAAAAGGGAGCCAAGGGACAGCTGATCTTTACCTCCCACAATCTGCGTGCTCTGGAAATGCTCCATAGAAAAAGCATTGTATTTTCCACTACCAACCCTTTAAACCGCTACATCCGCCTCCAGAACGTGAAAAGCAGCAATAACCTGAGAGATCTTTATTTAAGAAGCATCACCTTAGGCGGACAGCGGGAAGCCGTTTACGCGGAAACAGATACCGTGGAGATTGGGCGGGCCTTTCGAAGAGCTGGAAAGGGGGCTTTCCATGATATCCAAAAGTAAAAAAGTCCTCCTCTTTATTGCAGAAGGGCCTACGGATGAAGACACCCTAAGCCCTGTTTTAAAGAAAATATTTCATAATGAAGAGGTACGCTTTCATATTGTCCACGGTGATATGACCAGCAACTGGGCGGTCTCTGTGAATAATGCAGTGAAGACCGTATATCAGCATGTGGAAACAGAAAGAAAGCGGTATGGTTACCAGAGAAATGATATTTTAAAGGTCATTCATCTGGTGGATATTGACGGGGCATTTATTCCCCCCGACAAAGTCATGTATCAAAAGGTAAGAGACATTCAATACTTTGACGACCGGGTAGAAGCATCGAACCCCAAACGGGTCCAGGAACGAAATGAAAGGAAATCACAGATTTTAAATAAGCTGTCTGAAACCGGTAAAGTGGGTACCCTACCATACCGTGTGTATTATTTCTCCCGAAACCTAGAGCACGTGTTTCATGACAGGAATGGTAATCTTTCCGATGAAGATAAGGTGAACTTTGCAGATTCCTTTGCAGATCATTACCTCACAGATCCGAAAGGATTTGTGTCCTTTTTATCAAACAGTGATTTCACGGTCCCCGGTGATTATAACGATACCTGGACATTCATTGGAAAAGGCTTAAATTCCCTTCATCGCCACAGCAACTTTCACTTATTATTTCAGGCCATTGAATTATAGACGCATATGCCGTTTAAAAAGGTCTGACAAACAGAAACGTTTGATATCCTTTCCGGATGGCATTTGCGGATATCCTCAGATAATACGGTAAAATCTGCCGCCATTCCGGGCAGGAGCATGCCTTTTTCCTCTTCCTCAAAGCTGGCTCTTGCTCCCATGGCTGTAAAGGTATGAAGAGCTTCTTCCGCCGTAAGAGACTGTTCCCGTAAGAAGGTCTTTCTTCCATCTAATGTGGTTCTTGTGACCGCGCACTGGATTCCTGCCAGCACATCTCCATGCTCCACCGGAGCATCAGAGCCATTGGATACCGTAACTCCCGCATCCATTAAGGTCTTAAATGCATAGGTGCTGGCAGCCCGTTCCCTTCCTACACGATTCTCAACAATATCATTATCATGATCCATAAATATGGTCTGCACATAGGCATGGAGATTCCACTCCCGAAAGGTTTTCAATAGCTCTGGTGTGGTAATCTGGCAATGAACGATTCCATGGCGCATGGGATTGTCCTTCTTTCCTTCAAGTGCCTTTATGATAGACCTTGAGGTCATTTCCATGGCCTTGTCTCCGATGGCATGAACAGCCACCTGCATTCCATAAGAGGCTCCGTAGCTTATCTTTTGATCTAACTCTTCTTGACTGTAGATAGAGATACCGCAGTTATCAGGGTTTTCTATATCATCAGCGTAAGGGCTGTTTAATGAGGCTGTTCTCGCTCCAAGAGAGCCATCTCCTATTATCTTTAAGGGGCCTATGGTAAAAAACTCACTTCCTTTTCCTGTCCTATAACCATCCCCTAAAAAATTATCTAACTCATCTTGATCTGACAGAAGGCACTGTTCATATACCTTTACGGTCAGACGTCCCTCTTTCTCCAGTTCTTCATAGGCTTCTATCACCGTCTTATAAGAAAGTCCGGGAAAAGCCCCAAAATCGTCACTTTGTACGGAAGTGATTCCATAAGAATTTAACCGCTTCATGGCCCGTATCATATGAGCCTTTACAACCTCTATATCTGGCGGCGGTATCTTTGTGCTGACCAGATTGATTGCATACTCTCGAAGAATGCCAGTAGGCTCTCCCGCCTCATCCCTATCAATGGAACCTCTTTCCGGGTTCCTCGTTTCTTTTTTGATACCAGCCGCTAAAAGAGCCGCGGTATTGGCACACGCAATGTGTCCGCAGGAGCGGTAAATGAGTATGGGACGGTCCTTGGACACCAGATCCAGGTCCTGACGGGTAGGCAGCCGCTTGTCACCAATAAATTGCTCCTGATTCCAGCCCCTTAAAACAATCCAATCTCCTGATTTTTTCTGACCTTTCTCTTGAAAGGTATGCAAAGCCCCAATGATTTCCTCTATGGATGAGGTATGCCTTGAAAGGTCAGGACAGCTTAATACATAACCGTACTGAAGAAGGTGTAAGTGGGAATCAATGAAACCAGGGACTAAGAAAGCCCCTTTCATATCATGCCATACCGTTTCTTTATCCTGAGCCCATCTTTTGGCTTCAGAAAGGTCACCAGTGAAAACCACTCTTCCACCCTCAACGCCCATTGCCTCTGCATCCTGGCCCTTTTTTACAAATATGACACCATTATAATAGATATCCATTATTTCTATCCTCGCCATAATTTTCAAGATAAGAATTTTGCCTGTCAGACGATAACGCTGCCGACTTTACGTTAGTAACAATTTTTTATTCCACAAAAAAGTAGCAGACAAAGCCTGTAAGGTCTGTCTGCTGCCTGTCATACGGCTAAGCCGTTTTATTCGTTTTCTTTTACTTCTTTTTCTTCTTTGGCTTCTTTGGCTTCTTCTGCCTTTGCAGTCATATCACTTGGCTTCATGCTTAAGTTGATTCTTCCCATCTTATCAACCTCAACTACCTTAACGGTAACTACATCGCCGATATTAACCACATCTTCTACCTTGGCAACTCTCTTCTCAGACAGCTTGGAAATGTGAATCATACCATCTTTATTCGGTGCAAGCTCTACGAAAGCACCAAAGTTCATGATTCTCACTACCTTACCTGTCATGATCTGACCAGCCTCGATTTCAGTTACGATGCTCTTAATGATCTGAATAGCACGATCGATCATATCCTGATCGGTTCCGCATACAGAAACGCTTCCGTCATCAGAGATGTCGATCTTAACGCCAGTCTCTTCAATAATCTTATTGATAACCTTACCCTGCTTACCAACAACATCACCGATCTTCTGAGGATCAATGGAGATCTGGTCAATCTTAGGAGCATACTTACCAACTTCTTTTCTTGGCTCGCTGATGGCTTTTGCCATTACTTCGTCAAGAATATAAAGTCTTGCTTCTCTTGTGGTACGGATTGCTTCTTCAATGATTGGTCTTGTTAAGCCGTGGATCTTGATATCCATCTGAATGGCTGTGATTCCCTTATGAGTACCGCCTACCTTAAAGTCCATATCGCCAAAGAAGTCTTCCAGTCCCTGAATATCTGTAAGAACGATGTAATCATCATCAGAATCTCCAGTAACCAGACCACAGGAAATACCTGCAACGGCTGACTTAATTGGAACACCTGCTGCCATTAATGCCATAGAGGAAGAACAGATGCTTGCCTGAGAAGTAGAACCGTTGGATTCCATGGTCTCAGATACAGTACGGATTGCATATGGGAACTCTACTTCTGATGGAAGTACAGGAACCAATGCTTTTTCAGCCAATGCACCATGACCGATTTCACGACGTCCCGGACCTCTGGAAGGTCTTGTCTCACCTACAGAGAATGATGGGAAATTGTAGTGGTGCATATATCTCTTGGAGGTTTCCATGTTATCGATGCCGTCTAATCTCTGGCTTTCAGATAATGGAGCAAGAGTACAAATATTTAAAATCTGAGTCTGACCACGGGTGAACATAGCAGAACCGTGAACTCTTGGAAGCATATCTACTTCAGCTGCCAGATGACGGATCTGATTCATAGCACGGCCATCAGGACGTTTGTGATCCTTTAAGATCATCTTACGAACAGTCTTTTTCTGGTACTGGTAAATTGCCTCTCCCAGTACAGAAAGCCATTCTTCATTCTCTGCAAATGCTTCCTGAAGCTTTGCGGTAATGTTCTTGATATTCTCTTCTCTTACCTGCTTTTCATCGGTGAAAACAGCAACTTCCATCTCTGCGGGAGGTACTACTTCACGAATGGCAGCAAATAATTCATCTGGAACTGCACAGCTTGTATAGGTGTGCTTTGGTTTTCCGCACTCTGCTACAATGGTATCAATAAACTTGATGATTTCCTTGTTTACTTCGTGAGCTTTAAAGATAGCTTCAATCATTAAATCCTCTGCTACTTCATTAGCACCTGCTTCAATCATAATGACTTTATCTCTTACAGAGGCTACGGTAAGAGCCATGTCAGAAGCCTGCTTCTGAGCCTGAGTCGGATTGATTACTAACTCTCCGTCAACAAGACCTACCTGAGTGGTGGCACAAGGACCATCAAAAGGAATGTCGGAAATAGAGGTAGCAATGGCAGAACCTAACATAGCGGTAAGCTCTGGACTGCAGTCCTGGTCAACAGACATTACGATGTTATCTAACGTAACATCGTTACGGTAATCTTTTGGGAATAAAGGTCTCATCGGACGGTCAATAACACGGGATGTCAGAACGGAGTTCTCAGAGGCTTTTCCCTCTCTTTTGTTAAAGCCGCCTGGAATCTTACCTACGGCATACAGTTTCTCTTCATATTCCACGCTCAGAGGGAAGAAATCAATTCCATCCCTTGGCTTGTCGGAAGCAGTTGCGGTAGCCAATACTACGGTGTCTCCGTAATGCATGAATGCCGCTCCATTTGCCTGCTTCGCTACTCTGCCGACTTCAACGGTTAACGTTCTGCCGGCCAGTTCCATACTAAAACTCTTGTACATATTGGATCTCCTTTAAAAATTTATAAATTTATATTAATTGCAGAAGATGCCGAAACTACTGATCTACACGTAAGCCATTCTAACGGGTCAAAATCCAAATATTACGCGCACATCAGCGGTCTCGGGGGAAACTTCTGCCTTTAACTATCTTTTCATATATAGACAGATAGGGTGGAGAAGTTCTCCACCCTAAATGGTCTATTATTTTCTGATTCCTAATCTTTCGATTAAAGCACGATAGCCCTCTAAGTCTGTCTTCTTTAAGTAATCAAGAAGACCTCTTCTCTGTCCAACCATCATCAGAAGACCTCTTCTGGAGTGATGATCTTTTTGGTTCTTCTGAAGATGCTCTGTTAATTCTGTAATTCTCTCTGTGAGGATTGCGATCTGTACTTCAGGTGAACCTGTGTCGCCAGGCTTTCTGCCAAATTCTGCGATAATTGCTGTTTTCTTTTCCTTTGAAATCATGTTGATTTCCTCCTTTATTAAATGATTCTTACCGTATACCAAGCAACGGCTGGAGTGGCCAAAATACCGGGTATCGGCGCAAATTTTTACCTATATAGTTTAACACAGGGATATAGGCTTGTCAACATTTCTGCCCCTGTGAAAATTAAATCTTTGATAAGAGGAACCGGGCCTTTTCTTCCTGTTCTTTGGAAGTATACAGCATATAGATGGCTTCTTCTCTCCCAGCTCTAACTAACAGTCTTCTCTGATTTGGAAAATTTCTCATGAATGAAGTCAGATTACGGCTGAATGCGTTGGTTTTATAAGTAATCCCATGCTCCCTCAGACAATTCTCTGCTTTATACATGGTTTCCAATTTTACACCAGAGTAAACCAAAAACCATTTCTTTTTAAAAATCATGGCACAATCCTCCTGTTAAAAAACACCGGAGCCTGATCGGCTGATATGTACCATTTCATCATACTCTCTCGGCAGGGAAAATGCAATCCGTATCTTCTCTTACTCCGTCTTTTCCATGTGCTTTTGAAAGTCTGTGCGTTTCATCTTCTTGATCAGCTCATTTCTTAAGTCGTCCAGATTTGTTTTTACCAGCTTTTTATCCTTAACAAGACATTCTCCTGCCACGAATACAGCTTCCACATTGGATGGGTTTGCACTGTAAACAAGAGCAGAATACGGGTCATAGACCGGGAACATATTGGCTGACCGGGTTTCTATTAATACAAGGTCAGCCTGTTTACCTGGCTCCAAAGAACCGGTCACCAAATGGAGTCCCATGGCTCTCGCTCCCTCTATGGTAGCCAGAGAGACAATGGTCTCTGCCGGAAATGCGCTTCTATCCTTTGTTTCATTTTTATGAAAGTCAGCACAGAGCTTCATCTGGGTCAGGATATCCAGGGTATTACCGCTGGCTGGGCCGTCCGTTCCAAGTCCAACCGGAATGTTTCTTTTGAGCATTTCAGTCACGGGAGCCACACCCTTTGCGGCCTTTGTATTGGAACCGATGCAGTGAGCTACCCTGGCTCCCCTTTCTTTAAAAAGGTCTAAGTCTTTCTCCGTCATATGAATGCAATGAGCCGCCAGAGTGTCCCTTCCAAGGACTCCGATACTGTCTAAATACTCTGCCGGTGTCATGGAGTATTCTTTTTCAAAAAAATCCATCTCATAATCCATCTCAGCCGTATGAAGGGTAAATGGAACCTCATAAGAGGAATCAATGGTATAAGCAGCCTTTAATACCTCACTGGAGCAGGTACTGGTGCCGTGAGGCGCAATACAGGCAGAGATTCTGGGGTGGGACTGATATTTTTTAATCAGCCGCTCTCCATAGGAAATGGACTCATAAGGATCGGAAAAATCACATGCCCCCTCATCCATCACCGTCTGACCGGCAATTCCCCTGATTCCCATCTCATCCATGGCTCTTGCTGCCTCTTCTTCATAGTAGTACATATCTAAAACAGAAGTCACACCAGAAAGAAGCATCTCACCTGCGGCGTAACGGGTGGATAAATAGACCATTTCCTCGTCCATGGCCTTATTTTCCATGGGAATTAAAAATACACGAAGACGATCCTTACAGTCATCTCCAAGTCCCCTGAATGGAATCATTCCCATATGAGTATGGAGATTGACCATTCCAGGCATGAGTATTCCTTGTTTCCCATCGATTTGACTGGCACCTGCCAAGGTTTCCTCTGTCAGCTCTTTCATTGGTCCAGCTGCTACTATCGTATCATGTTCAAACAAAAGGTAACCAGGATTAAAAATATCTCTTGCCTCATTCATGGTTACCACAATTACATTCTTAATTACAGTTCTCACACTTATCAACCTTTTCCCTTAGGCCGGATTATAGCGTTCCACCAAAGGGACCTTCCTTTTCGTCCTTACATCAAACAACCCCTTATCGCTCAGCTTTAATTCCGGCGATACCAAAAGAGTCAAGGTGGAGATAGACATTATCACATTGCTGTTTTCATATCCCATAGCTTCTATTTCACATCTGACTGCGGATAAGGCTTCAGAAAGAGTCGAAAGACTGCCATCCCATAAAATACCCCCCACAGGAAGAGCAGCCGAAGACGTTACCTTTCCATCTCTTGCAGTGACATATCCCCCCTGCATATGAACTACCTGGTTCTGGGCAAGCACCATATCCTTTACCGAATTGCCTAAAACCAGCAGATTATGGCTGTCATGGCTCCAAGTGGTGGCAACCGCTCCCGGCAGTTTAAATCCATTTTCCACCAGTCCGTAGGCCACACCCCCAGTCTTTCCATACCGCTCATATACTGCAGCCAGACAAAGACCTGCTTCCCGCCAGCGCAGGGAACCGCCCTTAACTGGAATCTCCCGTTTAACATGGCATATCCTGGTGCCAAAGCCTTGAATCTGCATTACATTGACGATTGCTGTGCCTTCTAAGATCTCACAATGATTTAACTTAAAATCAGAGGCCAGGGCCAGACGGCATTTCACAGACTGATAAAAATGATCCGGGAATTCTGGCTTTTGAACCGTGGTTTCTTTTATATGCTCTTTTCCGTTCTTAAAGACACGTTCCGGAATAAAGTCTGTCAGGTTATCATACACAGCAAAATCCGCCAGTTTTCCAGGAGCAATCATTCCCCGGTCATGAAGTCCCATTCTTCTTGCCGGAGTAAAGGTTCCGCAGTAGATCGCCTTCTCTGCCGGCATGCCGCATTCCACCGCAAGCTTTAAAATCAGGTTTAAATGACCCTTTGCCAGATGATCCGGCATGGTATCATCGGTTACGAGTGCTACATTTTCATAAAGATTATGTGTAACCACCGCTTCTACCACTTCTTTTGTCAGGGATTTTTTCTGTAATTCCAGAAACATGCCCATGTCTGTTTTTTCAAGAACGGATTCCGGTGTCTGCTGGGTATGGTCTGCATCCACACCGCTACCAATAAACGCTGCCAGCTCCTCTTTTGTGAGCGCCGGGCAATGACCTTCGATGCGGAGTCTTCTGCCCTCTTTTTTACAAAGAGCCACGATGCGTTTAATCAGAGTATCTTCCTCAGAAAGGAGATCGGTTTCATTCATTACCTCGCCAAGACACAAGACACGGTCATCTTTTATCAGTTCCAAGACCTCGGCCTCTCCGATGATTCCACCGGAGGTTTCAAGCTCCGGGCTTGTGGAGGGGACACAGGAGGGAATGCCGTAAAAGATATCCAGTTTTGTTTCCTGAGAAAGAAAGCTTTTAATGCCTTCCAGACCAAAGACATTCCCGATTTCATGGGGGTCTGCTACGACTGCAGTGACTCCAAAAGGCAGCACTGCCGCTGAAAATTCACCGGGATAGGTCATAGAGCTTTCGATATGCATGTGGATATCAATAAGTCCTGGAATAATATATTTACCGCTTGCATCCACTTCGGAGTCTGCCTCATAACAGGAAGCAGGGGAAATGTCGTAAAACCTTTCCCCCACTACTGCAATGTCCGCCTGTTCAAAACATTGCCTGTATGTCCGGTAGACCCATCCATTTCGGATTAATAAGTCAACCTTCATATTTTTTTTCTGTCCTTAATTATTGATGATACGGTTCCACTGGTCGATCCAGTCACTTAAAACCGGATTTACGAAGGAATAGTCAAGAACCTTTGCATTTTCTGCAACTGCACCGTAAGTCATGTTTTTCGCATTTTCTTCTGCAACGGTTACCTGGTTGTTGGTAGGAGCTTCGTTTAATGCCTTTGTTGTCTTCTCCTGTAATTCCTTGCTTAAGCGATAATTAATGTATGCATAAGCAAGTTCTTTATCCTTGCAGTTTTTGGTAATGCTTATGGTGTTAAAGTTTGCATAGGTCACTTCTGGTGTTACGAATACCAGATTTGGATTTGCCTTCTGAATGGTAGGTACGCCGAAATCGCCCACAATGGCAGCTTTGATTTCTCCGGAAGTAAACATATTAATTAAGTCAGAGGATTTTGCATAAGTCTTAACCAGGTTTGGCTTTAATTCCTCTAATGCCTCAAATGCAGCTTTTCCATTGTCGCTCTTTATGTCTACATTTTTATAATCACTTGCCATATAGACCATAGCTGGACCAAAGGTAGTTGTAATATCAGGAATTGCAATGCTTCCTTCTAATTCTGCTTTCCATAAATCATCAAAGCTCTTGATCTCAAATCCAACGGCTTCGGGATCGTACATGATTCCAATGCTGTTGATGGTGTAAGCAACACCCTGGCCAGCCTCTGCCATGGTTTTAGCTGTACTGATCAGATTCTTGCTGTTTTCAATCTTAGATAAATCAAGAGGCTCGAAAAGACCTTCTTCGATGCCCTTTGCTGTCATAGCCTGAGACAGCTCGATGACATCAATGGTGCTTTCCGCATTGGCAGAAAGCTTTGTATAACGCTCATTGGTGCTTCCTGTCTCGGTCACGATCTTACAGTTAAACTGATCCTCAAAAGGCTTATATACTTCTTCAGCAGAAATATCTTCGCTTAACCCATAAGTAGATAAAACCAGTTTCTTTTCTTCTGTGCTCTTGTTTTCTCCCTTTGGAGCAGCGCCTGCGCAGCCGGTCAATGCCATGGCAGCACATAAGGATAAGGCTAATACTTTTTTCATAATTTAGTTCCTCTCTCTTTTATCATTCTTCGGCAATATGCCGCTGTTACCTGTTTACTAAAATCAGCTTTGTCTCTGGAAGATAAAGACGGACGGTGCTTCCCTCTTCATAGGCTTCATCTGCCGGACGGCTTACCAGGAACTTGCCGGCTTCTGTCTCCACCTCGTACTGATAGCTTTTTCCAAGGAACGTTCTGACCCCGATGGTGCCTGTCAGAATATTTTCTGTCTGGCCTTCTTCTGCTACCCGGATATCCTCCGGACGTATGGTTCCAAGAACCGAAGCCTCTCCATTGCTGCCTTCTACGGTAAATACTGCGCCAGCCTCTGATTTATATACATCTCCCTGCTTATTTAAAGGAAGGAAATTTTCAAATCCGATGAATCTGGCTACAAATTCTGTTTTGGGTCTGTGATAGATGGTTTCAGGCGTGTCAAACTGCTCGATCACTCCCTGGTTCATAACCGCCACTTTATCAGAGATGGAAAAGCATTCTTCCTGGTCGTGAGTTACGAACAATGTGGTAATGCCAAGCTGTTTCTGGATTCTTTTGATTTCCACACGCATATTGATACGCAGCTTGGCGTCCAGATTGCTTAATGGCTCATCCAGTAAAAGCAGCTTTGGTTCAATGACAAGGGCTCTTGCAAGCGCTACCCTTTGTCTCTGCCCGCCGGACATCTGCTGAGGGAACCGGTCTTTCAAATCCGTAAGGCCGCATACCTCAAGAATATTTAATACCTTTTTGTCAATTTCGGACTTTGAAAGCTTTCTCATCTTAAGACCAAAGGCTACATTATCATAGACGCTTAAATGAGGGAACAGGGCGTAGCTCTGGAACACGATACCAAAGTTTCTCTTATGAACAGGAACCTTTGTTAAATCTTCTCCATCCAGGCTAAATACACCGTTTTCCGGTTCTATAAATCCGGCAACCACCCGAAGTGTGGTGGTCTTGCCGCAGCCACTGGGACCTAAAAGAGAAACCAGCTCTCCCTCTTTTACTTCCAGATCAAGGCCTTTTAATATTTGTTTCTTCTTATCATAACGGACATCAATGTCCTGTAATGTCATAAATGCCATGGTTTTCCTCCTATTTTGCCAATGCTGCAACGCCCAGTGTTTTATCAACGATTACCATGAGAAGTACGGTGACTGCCATTAAAATAACAGAAACAGCTGACACAGTAGGGTCATAATTGTATTCAATGTAGTTCATCAGGGTCGCCGGAAAGGTGGAAACTCCTGGACCTGAGAGAAACATGGAAACCGGAATGTTGTTAAATGAGTTGATAAAGGCCAGCATGAATGCAGCCGAAATTCCAGACGTTATATTCGGCAGAACTACCCGGAAAAAAGCACCGGTTTTTGTGCAGCCCAAGCTCCAGGCTGCTTCTTCCACAGAAAAATCGAATTGGTCCAGACTGGAACCTACCACTCGGATTACGTAGGGGAGGGTCACCATAAAGTGTCCGGCTAAAAGTCCTACAAAGACTGGAATCCGTAAAGTGAGTACAAGGAACTGATAAAGGACAAAACCGATTACGATTCCCGGAACAATGGTAGGAGATAAAAATACAGATTTTAAAAATCCTTTTCCCTTCATTCCAGACCTCGCCAGGGCATAAGCCGCAGGAATTCCTACCAAAAGGGCGATTAATGTGGCAAGCAGGGCTATTTGAAGACTGGTGAGAAAGGAAACCCGAAAGGATTTTAAGGCGAACACATTAACAAACCATTTGACGGAAAAGGATTTAATTGGGAAAGTAATGGCGCTGCCTTCTCCAAATGCGGTAACCGTAATTATGATAAGTGGTGCGATCATGAATACAAATACCAGCAGTGCAAATGCAGTCAGAAGTTTATTTTTACGCATGGTCTCCTCCTCTTTGGTCCAGTCTTTTCGCCAGAGCATTAAAGCCCTTGATTACGGCCAGGGTCACCACGATCATGATTAAGGAAATCACGGCGGCTCCATTCCAGTCTCCCACGCTCATCGCTCTCTGATAGATGAAGGTGGCAAGGACCATATTTTTATTTCCTCCTAAAAGCTGTGGAGTGGTATAAGCGGTCAAGGTTCCTGTAAATACTAAGATTCCGCCTACAATGATGCCCGGAAGACTCATGGGGAAAATGACCTTCATAAATGCTTTCAGCCGGTCGGCTCCAAGACTAAGAGCTGCCTCCATCATATCGTCTCCGATGTTTTCCATCACACCGGCTACGGTTACGATCATGAGGGGGAGAAATAAGTATACAGAACCGATGATAATGGCAAAATCCGTATATAAAAGCTTTACAGGCTTTTCCACAAGACCAGCTGTCATCAGAAACTTGTTTATGATTCCATTGCTTCCTAATATATTAATCCAGGCAAAGCTTCGGATCACGGAATTAGTCATCATGGGGAAAATAGAAACAGAAAGAAGAATCCCTCTCCATTTTTTATCGCACCGGCTGATAAAGTAAGCAGTCGGAACCCCTGCGGCCATGCATACGGCAGTGGTGATCACAGCGACCTTAACAGTTCGTATAAAGATTTTTAAGTAATACCCATCCTTAAAGAAGTCTGCATAGGCGCTAAACAGATAATCTCCGGTGTAAAATGTGGGCACCAGAACTCTTAAAAGCGGTAGAAACAGACAAATTGCCAGGATCACCAGTCCCGGCACCACCATGATAAATGCACTACTCTTCTTCATCTTTACCTCTCCATGCGTTGAAAAACGTAATTCATTGGTTTTTCTTATAATTATTTATAAGTTTTATTAATTTATCTCTATACATTTATTATAATTTATGATATACTCTACGTCAAATACATATAATCTATATTTTCTATGCAGTAAAGCTATAATATGCAAACTGTTTGAATCAAGAGGGGACACTCATTATGGAACTAAAAGAAGCAAGATATATTCTGGCCATTGCAAGAGAAAAAAATATCAGCAAGGCGGCCGAGACACTTTTCATCTCCCAGCCCTCCTTAAGTAAGTATTTAAAAAACCTGGAGCAGCAGCTTGGAACCCGCCTTTTTGACCGGATCGGAAGCAGCTATCACCCTACCTACCTCGGAGAGCGCTATATTCACTATGCGGAAAAGATCGTGGAATACGGAATGGAATGGGATATTGAATTCGATGATATTATGCACCAGAACCACGGCCGGCTAAACATAGCCATCCCAATTATGCTGGGAAACAGCCTGATCGGTCCCACTCTTTTGCAGTTCCATAAGCGATATCCTCATGTCACGGTGAACATGATGGAGGAAGTAAACTTTGTAGCGGAGCACACGCTGACAGACCATACCGTGGATCTGACCTTTTATAATGTCCATGAATTTCCCACAGATCTTGATTATGAGATCATTGGTAGGGAAGAATTGGTGCTGGTCCTTTCTGCCGAAAATCCTCTCGTTTCCATGGCTGAAAAAAAAGAAGGCTTCGGGTATCCCTGGATTGATTTAAGTCATCTATCCAATGAACCTTTTATCCTTCTCTATCCGGACCAGAATACCGGAGGTCTGGCCTTAAAGCTATTTAAAGATTATAACATGGAGCCAGAGATCCTTTTGCACACAAGAAACAGTGAAATGTCCATTTGCCTTGCCATGGAAGGCCTTGGCGCTGCATTTGCACCGAAGAGCTATTACCACTATTTAAAAAAACGGGAACCAAAGGAATCCGTCTGCCTCTCCATTGGAAAGGAGCGAATGGAAAATACTTTGATTGCTGCCTATCAAAAGAACCGGTATCTGCCCAAATATGCAAAAGCATACCTTGAGATACTGAAGACTTATTACAGGAAAGCTCATTACGGAGCTTCTTCAACATGAATTTATGATGAATGATAAACAGGATTTAGAAAGCAAAAAATACGCCTTGATATGGATGTTCATCCTATCAAGACGTATTTTAACTTAAGTCCTTACTTAAGCCTGCCTTGCTAAAAGCTGCCTTGCAAGCTCTGCCGGTGATAACCCGTTTTTCTCTGCTGTCTCTACAAATCTCCGGAGCTCTTCCCGCTCCTTAGCCACCATCAACTGTTTTTTTCTCTCCTGTAAATCAGTGATCTTTGTATCAATTTCTTTGATCTGTTCTTCCAGACTTATTTTACATAGTTCCTTAAGCATCATCTTTACCCTTCATAATAAGTATTTATATTACTTGAGGCCAAAATCAAGATATAGCTCATTTACCCTAATTTCCTGACTGGCCCGCTATATGATCAGCTGGTGCAGCTCTTCTACCGTATCTGCCTTCATAAATTTATCATAAGCTGTCCCATCAGAAAATATGGCTGACAGCTCTTTCAGTGCATCCAGATGACTATTTCCATCTGTACTCGCCAGTACAAAAAACAGATTGGCATATTTTTCTTCCGTAAAATAAACCTTTTCTTTTACCTTCAGCAATGACATGGACATCCATCGGACACCAGCTTCCGGTCTGGCGTGGGGAAGCGCAATTCCAGGAGACAGTATTATAAAGGGACCTTCGCTTTCTACTGATAATATCATAGCTTTTGTATAAGCAGGTTCAATACTTCCGTCTTCCTCCAAAGGTTTCGCTGCAAGGTAAATCGCCTCTCTCCAGTCCTTGACTGAATCCTTGACTGTGATCCTGCGTTCTGTCAGCAATTCCTTTAATATCTGGCTTTTTTCTATTCCATATTTAATTCTGACCCTATTTGACTTAATATATTCCTCTATTTTACCCCTCAGATGGATACTGTCCTCAAAACAGACCACTTCTCTTGAAATATCTGTAAAATCTGTGAGAAAACGTGACAGCGGCTCATCCTCGGAAAATTTATGCTCTGTCAGTCTTTTAATTCGTTCTTTGTCACATTCGGTCAAAAACGTGTTTACCACTACTACTGGAATCCCATGCAATTCAATTGGTATGGTGGATACAATCATATCCATATATTCCGTAAACCTGGTCAAATCCTGAAACAGGGAAGCCGTCAGGACTCTTGCCCCTGGCAAAAGATTTTGTATCTGCCCCTGAAGCAGAATGCTGGAATCGGAATTTCCCGCATATACCACCAAAATGCGGGGAGTTCGAACTGTGACATGTCTTACCTTATATAATCCTCCCAGAAAATTAACACTGAGGAGAATACAGTCACTTTCTGTCATTGATTCTTTGAGTTCATCAATTTCTTCCATTGCTAATTGTGTCATTCCAACGATATGAATGTAATGTTTTTTTACTTCCAGACCTAAGGCATTACAGATCCGAAATCCATACTTTTTCCTTAAAAAAACGCATTTTAAGCTAAGGGCCACGCTTTTTATTAATTCGTTCTTATTCTCAAAAAACATCCCAATGAGAGTTTCAAATTTTTGCATGATCCTGTCCGCATAAATGATTAATTTTTCTTCCTTTATGTGAATCGAGGTAACATCTTCCCCCGTCTCTCCCAAGACACAAACAAGCATCCTGGCCAGACATTCTGCCATCCCATTTCTGACCGCATCAAAAAATGGCTTGCCAAATGAGGAGGCTTCGTGCTGTAATACAGTGTCCACCACATCTGACTGATACAGAATGCTGCGTATCCGGCAGTTATAAGCACACATTCGGTGATAATTAGGTATCATATCCTGAGAGATCATATGACCAAGACGTATTCTTCTTGTGACCAGGGTGCAGGAAGCACAAAAAATGTAAAGAGCTTCACGATTGAGAGAAAGGGTGAATTGTTTCGATGCGTTGATGAGCATTTGACCAATGTTCTCAATATCCTTTGCTGGGAATTCAAATAAGGACATAGCCATCTCATAATTTTTAGGAAACAATTCAGAAAAAATCTTTGAGACCACCCATAAGCAGAGCCGGTATATATCATACTCTTCTCCAGTCAGAGAATAGCCATGATTACCAGCTGTATATCCAAGATTGAATTTATCCAGCAGACGATTGACTCCGGCAAGATCCAAAATACAGGTATTTCTGCTGATGCGGAACCGCTCCATGATTTCATGAGTGGAAACAAATTTTTCTCGGATAAGCAGTACGGTGATATAGATTCTTCGCTCTCTTGGAGAGTAGTCAAATTCCTCATAATTGGATTTTGACAGTAGTTTTTTTAATTTTTCTTTTGAATCTCCTTTCCTTATGTAGAGTTCTCTCCGCTGATGTAAGGAATCCTCCCCCAAATGATTCTCAATCAACCAGATCTGGCAATTTTGTATAAGAAGATATGCTGCGCTTTTTGATATATTCAAATATTGCATTACCTCGTGCACACCAATGGGCGTATCACTATTTTTTGAGGCTTCAAGAACAATCCCCATTTGATAATTCAAACGCATATTTTTCCTCTCTAAGGTCCAAGTCCAAATAAGGTCATGGATGCTATTGTACATTACATCTACAATAATGTTATATTCAAAACTATGGTTCGTCAATATTATTCCATTAATTTGTTCTTTTAACTCAAAATATGTATTTTACTATATATTACTCTGTTTTTTTTAGATTTTTTTATATATTTTGCTCAATTTATGTTTTTATTTACGTCAAATTGTCCTCAGATGTTGAATTTTCAGGAATCCAGATATAAAAATCCTGAAAGATTCACATACATTCTATGCTGTCCTTTCAGGATTTTATTTTCCCTCTTATTGGCGGTTTCACAAGTGTATCTTATTGAGAGAGATTAAAAGTCAGGAACAGGAACAGGATCTGGAGAATCAATGCAACGGCTGCCAGTCCAATGCATATTGGCTTTGGATTGTCTCGTTTCGGCGATACGGACTGTGTAATCAGCATAATACCGAAAATAACACCGATCAACAATCCAATCAATCCGCCTGTTGCCATTCCAGACAGAAGCAAAGCTCCTGATAAGATATTGATCCAGGAGGGAACGGTCTTAAATGGGGTATAAGGCTTTTTGGAATTCACGTATATCCCGTCGACTGCAAGATCAACTTTGTTGCCAATGGCCGTAAGATGAAGGGTCTTGCCATCCACCTCAAAAGCTTCATCAAAGAGCCGCATGAACCAGTTGGTATTCTGCACGATAGTTCCAACACCGTCTACGGTTCGCTTTCCTTTTATAAAGCCAGGTGTGTATATAATCTCATGTTGATTCCCATCAATCGTAACGTTCCATTTGTTCTTCACAATTTAACCTCCAAATATGTTGTTCTTAATTCATTCCTGCCGCTATCTTCTGCAGCTTTAGTGCGGTAAACCCATCAAGCTCTTCCGGATAGCTAAGTCCCTCCGGAGATTGTTCATAGAGAACCTTATATAAGGTGCATGCTGCCAGATAAGTCCCGGCAATGGACGGATGGGTTCCGTCTGCATCCCATAGTTCAATGTCCGGATTGGTATTTGCACACCTCATAAATGCGATTCCAGCTGGTGCCAGGAGCGCGTTCCGCTCTTTTGAAATATTTAAATAATTCTCTGCCATCAAGGTCTGCATCTCTTCCCTTGTATTCCCCACTTCACTGCCAAGCAGCTTTCGGGATACGCCATCCTTATAAGCCCAGGTCATCAGAAATACAGACTGTCCGCCGCCAGCCCGGACCTTATTATCAAGAGCCCTTGCCGCCGGAAACATAACCTCCTGCCCAAAGGCAGAAATTCCGCTCTGTTCCTGCATCACCACATAATCCCAGGTATAATTTTCAATGGCATCCAGTGCCTCGGCACCTATCTCATCCGTCTCATCTGCAAAATACGCCAGGCGATAGCTTCCTTCCGTCAACTCATAAATTTCGGGAACAAATCCACCGCTTAAGCTCAGCCTTTCAAAAACCGTGGGAAGGTCATTGACATAGGTCATGCTGTTTCCAAGAAATAAAATAATGGGTTTCGTCTTTACCTCAGCCGGTTTTTTCAAATTCAATTCCTGGTCAAAGTTCATGACATTAACCTTTAAGCTGTTGGCACAACTGGAGATAAAGAAGAAAACCCCGGCAAAAACTACGCCGACAAGAATTATAATTCCTATCCCGGCTTTCATCCATACAGATTTTTTCATACTTACACCCCAAAATAAAATCATTTATATAGTTATCGACCGAATGCTCCGAAATTATAGTAAATATCGACAAAATTTTATTTTTTAACATTTTTTAACCATTTTTTTAGCCAAAAAGGCAAAATTCAGCGGCGGCTCCCTTGAATTTATGGTATCTGGAACCGCCGAAGCTGTAAATCTTTATTAAATTTATGCTCCCATTTAGAGATTTTCAGTAATATGACGGATTCTGTCATATACGGTCTGAAAATCCATACCAGTCTGTTTGCATATACTTCTTACACTTTCATACTCGGGATAACAAAAGGTTCTTTCCTTCCAGGAGCAAACCTTAACTTCTGCCTCTCCCCACTCTGTCTTTATGAGCTTCTTTTCCCGGCCAAGAATCGTTCTCTCCACCGGATATCTCCTGACTCCGATGGTCGTTGTCTGAAGAAATAAAAGCTCTTCCATTGCCTTGACATCCTTTTGTTTACAGAGAACTGAAATCATATAGGCAGGCCGGCTCTTTTTCATATAGATGGGTGTATTCCAGACATCAGCCGCTCCTGCTTCCAGTAAAGCTTCCATGGCAAATCCTAACATCTCACCGCTGCAATCGTCAATATTCGCCTCCAGGACCCACATGGTTTCATTCGGCTCCTCTTCTTCAGGAACTTCAAGAATCATTGCCCGAAGGACATTGGCATGCTTAAAATCCTTTTTCCCCGCTCCCATTCCAGTTTTAAGGATGCGAAAGGTTTCTGGCAGATTCTTTCTGGTGTTAAGTGCGGCTGCAATGGCAGCGCCGGTAGGTGTCACCATCTCACCCATGGTGTCCGTAAACCGAAGCTTAAGTCCATACTGGGATGCTATATTTACTGTGGCCGGAACCGGAACCGGGATGACACCATGCTGGCAGCGTACATTACCAAACCCTTCCGAAAGGGGAGAGACCACCACCTCTGTCACTCCCAGATTATCGATACAAACAGCCGCACTTATGATATCAACAATGGAATCTATGGCCCCTACCTCATGAAAATGGACCTGGCTGATTGGAAGCGCATGAGCCTTTGACTCTGCTTCTGCCACTATTTCAAACATGCGCTTTGCTATATGTTTTACATTGTTGCCGGCTTCCAGCCGGTCTATGATCTCATAGATGTCTTGCAGATTGCGGTGGGGATGGCTGTGGCTATGGTTCTCACCATGGCTATGCCCATCACTATGGCTATGGTCTTGGCTGTGGTTATGTTCTTCATTTTGATAGTGGTTGTATCCGTCACTGTGACTATGGTCCTCACCATGGCTATGGTCGTCGCTATGATCATGACTGTATTCGTTGCCGTGACTATGTTCCTCGCCATGGCTATGGTCATCGCTATGGTCATGACTGTATTCGTCGCCGTGACTATGTTCCTCGCTATGGTTATGGCTATATCCATCGCTGTGTCTTTGCTCTTCACCATGGCTATGTCCGTCACTGTGGCTATGCTCCTCGTCATGATTATGGCCTACATCATGGCTATGGCCTACATCATGACTATGCCCAATCATTTTGTCATGCTCATCCTCCAGGTGAACCTGAAAATCAAATGCATCAATCCCGCACTTTTTTGCCCGTCCAAATTGCAGATGGTATCCGTCCACCTTCAGGCTTTCCAAAGCTTTTAAAAGTACCTCACGGTCAGCACCAAGGTCTAAAAGCGCGCCTACGGTCATATCTCCGCTAATACCCGAATTACATTCCAAGTAAAGTATTTTCTTCATTTTATTTCTCCGCAATCCGATTGATTTGTGTCGCAATGTATCCGGCTCCGTAGCCGTTGTCAATGTTTACAACGGAAATTCCGTTCGCACAGGAATTGAGCATGGTTAAGAGGGCGGATAGTCCGTGGAAGCTGGCTCCGTAGCCTACAGAGGTTGGAACTGCCACCACCGGACACTCCGAAAGGCCAGCTATTACCGTACCTAAAGCTCCCTCCATACCGGCAACTGCAATAATACAATTGGCTTTTATCAGCCGTTCCCTTTGGGATAAGAGCCTGTGGATGCCGGCAACTCCCACGTCAAAGACCCGGTCCACATGACAGCCGAAATACTCTGCCGTCTGTGCCGCTTCCTCTGCCACGGGAATGTCAGCCGTCCCGCCGGTACAAACGGCGATACAGCCTTTCCTTTCTTTTTCCGGTTTTTCCGCTTTCAATATTCTGGAAATAGGATCGTAGGTTATTTGAGGAAGGACCGCTTTTACCAGTTCATACTGTTCTTTCGTTGCCCTGGTTCCAAAGACCTCTCCATCCCGATCGTATAAGCGTTTATAGATTTCCACCAGGTAAGAGTCCGGTTTTCCCTGGCAGAATATGGTCTCTCCAAACCCGGAACGCAGTTTCCTGTGATGATCAAGCTTCGCATATCCAAGTTCTTCATAGGGAAGATCCTTTAACAGCTGTTCTGCCGTATCCATATCCATTTCTCCAGACTTAACCTGCAAAAGCATTTCTCTAACGTCCATAAATCCCAACCTTTCCCCGATAAAAAAGGTACCAGAAACTATCATGCTTTTCTGGTACCTGCTTTTATTTATCACTGCCTGTCCGTATCCGCTGTCTTTATGAAGAATATCGTTCCGTTGTCTCTTCCAGCACAAGTACCTTGGCACTTTTTACTGGACCCTTTATGTTTGCGCCTGACTTTTTTCCACTGAAATAACTGTAGGATCCGGCACACAGCAGAACTACGATCAGAACAAACACCAAAAGCATCAGCTTATTGTATAAATCCTTATCCTCCATACTGTTTCCCCTTTTCCTTTGTAATCATACTATGAGGCAGAATTCCAATTAGAACGCCCTGTCTTTTCTATCATTATACCTTTTGTTGTATCATTGTTCAAGTAAAATCAGTTGATTGATACAATCTGCTGGGCTACGGTCTCCACTTCATCTGAGGAAAAATATCCACATGCCTCCATTCTTGCAAGCACTTTCTTCTGTCTCATCTGAGCCAGCTTTAAATTCTTTGTTGGGGCGTATTTGGAAGGGGCATTGGGTACTCCGGCTAAAAGTGTGCTTTCATAATCCGTCATTTCTTCTGGTGATTTATTAAAATATCCCATACTGGCATCACCGACGCTGTAATATCCTTCGCCGAAATAAATGCAATTTACATATAATTCGAATATTTGATCTTTTGTATAATGTTTCTCTAATTCAAAGGCCATAAGCACTTCTGCGACTTTTCTGGTAAGCTCTTTATCCTGATTAAAATAGAGATTCTTTGCAAGCTGCTGAGTGATGGTGCTTCCTCCCTCTACAAAACGGCCTGCCTGAATATCATTTAAAACGGCACGGCCAATGGCAATTACATCAATTCCATTGTGCTTGAAAAAACGCTTATCTTCTACAGATACCACTGCATTTATATAAACATCAGGAAGATCTTTAATAGAGGTATATCCGTCTTTATCCTGTATGGCTTCCACACGTTCCTTCAGACTGTCCTCACTTAATACATCTCGGTAAAGCTCATAACCTTTATGTACCACAGTGAATCCGGTCAACAGACAAACTGTGACAAATAAAAACAATATTGTTCTTGTTATTTTTCCAAGTTTCATACGTTCACTGCCTCCTTTTTGGTTATTTCTCTTTGTTACTGATTTGATTGTATCATAGACTTCCATTGAAATCAGGAATAATTCCTTATATTTCCCTAAAGTTTTCGGACTGTTTATAACAATTTTATTACATTTCTTACAAATACAGGAATTATATCATTTTATAAAGAGGTTTTCCTTATTTATTGAAGCGTTCCATGAGATTATAAAATAAAAAACAGACAGCAAATTCGGCAAAATTTGCTGTCTGTCCTGATATGATAGAGATTTACAAGATATGATTGATAGAAATAAAATGCCGAAGAATGAATGAAATCAGTTGTTTTTCTGAATGGGACAACAATATCATTTGTTTCATGCACCTGCAATGGGCTTTGCGCTTTTTGCTTGTTTTATTGCGCTTTTTCGACAATTTTCTACAAAAGCATGAAATTGATTTCCAGAAACTTAAGGTATTTTTTTTCAAACTTCTTTCTTCTTGTGTCATTTACATACAGAACATCACCGTTCTGCATCTCAATGGCCTCTCCTTTTACATTTTTCACGTATTGCATATTTACTATATTATGGCGATTGATCCGGATGAAGTGGTCACTTGGAAGCTTTCCTTCCTCTTCATCTAACTTTGCCCGAATCCGTATTCTTTCATTTTCTATTACCACGCTTGTTTTCCGGTAATAGGATTCCAGAAAAAATATATCCTGGATGTCAAACACCCAGGTATGACCGTTAAAAAATGCAGTATACTTTTCTCTCATATCCACCTGCCTGATTATTTCCCCGCAGGAAGCCGTTCCCCCTTTTGGATAGATCACTATCACATCGTACGCGGCGCAATCCAACATCGGAAGAAGCTTCTCTTCCATGGAAAAATAATCGACTTTTAACAAATGTTTTCTGCTGTCTGAAATTTCTTTTTCCTGTAATTCAGCCAGCTGTTTATCATTTGCGAAAAAGGCAATTTTCATATATCATTTCCTCCATCATTCTAAATTCTTTTCTGGACTAAATCGCCCCGCACTTTTTATAACGATGAAAGCAAAAAAATATAACGTAAATTATGGATATAATTCCTCAATGAATAATAACTGTATTTTTCCTTACACTAAACAAATAAGAAATTCACCCATTGAAAGGAGAAATCATATGAGTTCCAATAGCGAAGAAAAAGAGAAGGACATCATAAAATCAAAACTGGCCAAAAATAATTATGATATTGATATTCAGGCCTGTTCCTCTATGGACTGTACCGGTCTTATTCCTGCCACACCAGGAACAGAGGAAGAACTGGAAGCATACCAGGATATTTATCACTACATTCCACATGCCAATGTAAAAAAGGACGAAACAAAATAGATGAAATAAAAAAACAGCAATACCAAAAAGACAAAATCTGCTTTGGTATTGCTGTTATTTATTTTATCGAATCTTAAACCGGCTCATAAGCTGACTTAAATTCTCTGCCTGTCCGGAAAGCTCCTCACTGGCTGCAGCACTTTCTTCGGCTGTGGCGGAGTTGCTTTGAACAACGGCTGAAATCTGTTCAATTCCTGCGGTTACCTCTTTTACCTTTTCGCTCTGCTCTTTTAATTCCTCTGCAGACTGCTCAATGGCTGAAACCATGCTCTTTGTCTCTGCCAGAATTGTATTTAAGGAATCTCCGGTAGAACCTGCCAGCTGGGTTCCCTTGTTAACGGCCTGAATGGTATCGGCAACAAGGCTTGATGTATCCTTTGCTGCGTTGGCACTCTTACCTGCAAGGTTTCTTACCTCATCCGCAACGACTGCAAAGCCTTTTCCTGCTTCTCCTGCACGGGCTGCTTCTACTGCTGCGTTAAGAGCCAGAATGTTGGTCTGGAATGCGATGTCTTCAATCAGCTTATTGACCTTTTCAATCTCTTTGGACTTCCGGCTGATCTGATCCATGGACTCCATCATCTCATGCATCTTCTCATTGCCTTCTTCCATTGCTTTACCAACATGTCCTGCCTGCTTATTCATGCCTACAACAGAACTTGCAGTATTCATGAGGCTGACTGAAATTTCATTGACAGAAGAGGAAAGTTCCTCAACGGCTGCTGCCTGCTCTACTGCTCCCTGACTTAAGTTCTGAGCTCCAGAGGATACCTGGGCGCTGCTCTTTGCAACTTCGTCAGCAGAAATTTCTACAGTTTCCATGGTCTTTGCAAGCATATCTTCCGTTCTCTGGATTGCCTGCTGAACCATAACATAATCTCCCTTGAAGTCCGTTATTTCTGATGGACGGAAATCTCCGGAAGCAATCTTGTCTAAAACCTTTATGATGGTGTGATTTGTATTTCTTACGCTCTGCACGTAGTTGTTCGCTTCCTCTGCAAGAATACCAATCTCATCTTTTCTGTTAACAACTGGTACTTCACTGAATAAATCACCCTCAGATAAAGACTTCATACGCTTTGCAATGGCTGAAATTGGTCCGGCAATTGGTGCAGCAAATCTAAATGCCATGATACAGCCTAATGCGATGGAAGCTATTCCCAGAATAATCATTGCAGCAACAACGGTATAGATTGAAGTCGTTGTTTCATTCACCGGAGCAACAACTCCAAGTGCCCAGCCGTCTGCTCCTGTTACCGGACTGTAGTAACAGAATCTGGTGGATCCATTTAATGTGTAAGTACCGATTCCTGTTTTTCCGGTAATCATGGTCTGATAGGTACGAGCGGCTGACTGATAAGATTTGTCTGTTTTAGACATCTCAATAAAATTCTGACGCTGATTCACCACATCAGGTTCGATACATGCAATCATAGTTCCTGTCTTATCAATTAAGAATGCATTTCCGCTCTTACCAATACGAAGGTCCTGAATTAAGTTGCTTAATACAGCGCCATCGTAAGTGGCAACAAGAATACCAAGATCATAAGGTGCGGCAACACGGATTACCAGCTGATTATTGCTGTCGAGTTCTGTCGTTGAAACTGCTGTTTCTCCGTTTAAAGCCTTCTTTATGTATTCACGGTCGGAATAATTATCTCCCACGTGATCTCCGCTTGCGCTGCGGGTGACCACTCCCTGCTGGGTAATCACTTCCAGATCCTTATAGCCATAAAGCTTACACTGATTTGTTAAGTACTCGGTTACAACTCGTGAGTTAATGGACTTTAAGCTTCCGCCCTGAGTACTGGCTTCGATGTTCGTCTTCATCTGGCTAAGATTCTGTACGATCAGGCTGTTTACCAGCTTCCCGGTGGATTCCAGATCGCTTTTTACAACGTCCGTGATCCCTTTGTAGCTGACTGAGATGCTGATGACCATATTTGTTACAGTCAGTGCAAGAATAATTGAGATGATGAACATGAGCATCTTCATCTTCAATGATTTCATGGTAAGCTTAGCAGAAAACAGTGCTCCCACTTTTCTTTCCTTTTTCTTTTTTACTCCTTTCCCCTCTTTTTCACTTCTCTGAAACCATTTCTTTTCCCCCGAAGTCTTCATAGTTTTGTGCTCCTTGTCTTGTCATTGGTGATGTGTACCATTACAAATTATACATGGCTTTTACTATTATATCCTATTTTGTAATATTTTGTCAACGTATCCATAAATTGACAATATATTACATATATTTCATTTATAGTACCAGTTGACGCAACTTCAAGGAACATAATAAAAAGATATCTCTTTTATCAAGAATGACAAAAAAAGATATCTTTTTATAAGGTATATTTATATGTTATTGAAAGACAGAATGCTCCCGGCTACAGGGGACAGTCTCTTATACTCCGGAATAAGCGGAGAAACCACCGTCAATTGGGAGTACTACGCCTGTAATAAAGCTTGCTGCCTCATTGTTTAAGAAGAATAAGAGTGCTCCATTTAACTCGCTGGCATCTCCGAACCGTCCCATTGGAGTTGCGGAAAGAATCTTTTCCGTTCTCTTGGTAGGAGTTCCGTCCTCATTAAATAAAAGCTTTTCATTCTGCTGTGTTACGAAAAATCCTGGTGCTATGGCATTCACGCGGATTCCTACCTTGGAGAAGTGAACCGCCAGCCACTGAGTGAAGTTGCTGATGGCTGCTTTTGCTCCGCTGTAAGCTGGAATCTTAGTCAGGGGGGTAAAGGCATTCATAGAAGAGATATTTAAAATGCTGCAGCCTTCTCTTCCGATCATATCCTTTGCAAAAATCTGACAGGGAAGCAGGGTTCCTAAGAAGTTTAAGTTAAATACAAATTCAACGCCAGACTGATCTAAGTCGAAGAAGGATTTCACATCTGCCTCTATATCTCCCATTTCAAAGTATTCTTTATCTGTGTTGGCTCTTGCATTGTTTCCGCCTGCACCGTTGATTAAGATATCACAAGGTCCCAGTTCTGCCAGAATGCTAGCGTGAACCTCTTCCAGGCTGCTTCGTTCCAGTACATTTGCCTTATATGCTTTAGCTGTGAAGCCTTCTTTTTCAATGGTATCAGCGATTTCCTTTGCTGCCTGCTCGTTTAAATCAAGAACTGCAACCTTTGCTCCCGCCTCTGCAAGTGTCTTTGCAAACATGCCGCATAATACACCGCCAGCTCCTGTTACAACTGCTACTTTTCCGCTTAAATCTGTTCCAAATGTCAATGCCATGGTATCGCCCTTCTTTCTCATTTGCTTGTTTTTTCAATCGCTTCCCATAAACCGTTTAAATAGGTAGCACCAAGGGCACGGTCATACAGTCCGTATCCAGCCCGTCCGGTCTCTCCCCAGATCATGCGTCCGTGATCCGGGCGCACATAACCATCGAAGCCATTGTCATGAAGAGCCTTTAAAATGGCAAACATATCGAGGGAGCCGCATTTGGATAAATGAGCACGCTCTTCAAAGCCCTTGTTATCTTCAAGAACTTTTACATTTCTGGCATGTACAAAGTGAACGCGTCCCATAGCTGCATACTTGGCTGCCATCTTAACAACGTCATTTTGGTTGGAACAGCCTAAGGAGCCGGTACAAAGAGTGATTCCGTTATGAGGATCGTCTACCAGCTTTAAGAAGCGGTCCAGATTCTTCTCATCGGTGATAATTCTTGGAAGACCAAAGATGCTCCAGCATGGGTCATCCTCATGAATGGCCATATTGATACCGCACTCTGCTGCCACTGGAATGATTTTTTCCAGGAAATACTTTAAGTTATTCCAAAGATCTTCCTCAGACATGGAATTGTATTCACTTACCACCTGCTTTAATTCTTCTCTTGTATAGCTGGAATCCCAGCCTGGAAGAGTTAAATCGCCTTCTGACTCCAGAGGATTTACCTTATCCACCTGATCCTGATAATACACAAGAGTGGTAGAGCCATCCTCCAGCACATGATCAAGCTGGGTTCTGGTCCAGTCAAATACTGGCATGAAGTTATAGCAAACGCACTTGATTCCTGCTTCTGCCACTCTTCTGATATTTTCGCAGTAGTTTGCAATGTACTGTTCTCTGCTTGGTTTCCCTAATTTAATATCTTCATGAACCGGTATGCTTTCAATCACTTCAAAAGCAAGTCCTGCTTCCTCTGTTTCTTTCTTTAAATGTGCAATGGTCTCACGGCTCCATACTTCACCAACCGGAACATCGTATACAGCGGTTACGATGGAATACATTCCTGGAATCTGTCTTATGTTCTGTAATGTAACCTTGTCATCGTCCCCATACCATCTGAATGATAATTTCATTAAAATACCTCCTTTTTTGTTCGGATCATTAGTATGGATTTAGTATATACAAAATACGGAAGTAATACCATGGATTAATTTGCCGTTCACATTGCAAATCTTGCGGTCATGTCCTATAATGAAAACAATATAGGAATTTCAAAAGGAGGGATTTTATGAAAAAAGAATTGTCCACCGGTTTTAATGACCGGCAGTATATGAACTCCGGAGAGTTTGAAGTGTTCTTTTATAAGGATGCCAATTTAAATCATATTGTGGATCACAGCCATCCTTATTATGAAGTGTACTTTTTTTTAAGCGGAGATGTGACTTACGATGTGGCTGGAAATCAGTATGACCTGCAATACGGCGACTATCTGCTCATACCTCCCGGCACAAAGCATCACCCTATCTTTCATTCCACGGATAAGAATTATCAGCGCTTTGTTCTCTGGATCAGCCGAAGCTATTATGAATCCATGTGCACCTGGTCTGAGGATTTTTCCTACAGCTTCCGGTATGCGGAAGAAAAAAAGAGCTACCGGTTCCGAACAGATTTTATCACCTTTCAAAACATTCAGGGGCGGCTTTTGGATCTTCTTGAGGAGCTTCATGGAAATAGAGCCTTTCATAAGCTGAACGCAGAGCTTTTAGTTCTATCCTTTCTTCTGCAGATTAATAGAATTACCTACGATATGCTCCATCAGGTTCCAGTGGCCTATGAAAATGTGCTGTATTTAAATCTCTGCGACTATATCAACAATCATCTCAGTGAAGATTTATCCCTGGACAAACTGGCTTCCTTTTTCTATTCCAGTAAATATCATATTTCCCATGTCTTTAAAGACAACATGGGAATATCCATTCATCAATACATCATTAAAAAACGGTTGAATGCAAGCAAAAATGGAATCCTTTCCGGGATTCCATTTACAGAGCTTTATCACCAATATGGATTTTCAGATTACACCAGCTTTTACCGGGCGTTTAAAAAGGAATTCGGCCTTTCCCCCAAAGAATTCAGGGAGCAAAAAGGATTGCCGGAAGGATATTAATTCCCGGCTCTTACCGGAAAATAAGCTGTGTCAGAATCATATAAAAGGCAGTTCCCGCTCCAATGCTTAAGAGGGAATTTCCTTTTATATGATGAAGGATGACAATCAGTACAACGGACAATGCCTCCGAAAGCCCATAGGGGTAAGACTGAAAAGAGACTCCCTTTAAGCAGTAGACCACCAAAAGACCAATGGTCGCATAGGGAAGCGTCTTACCAAGATAGGCTATGTATGGGGGCGTTTCCTTGCCTGCGGGAAACATGATAAAAGGCAGAAACCGTGTGATTACAGTGGCAGCCACCATGGATATTACAATAAGCAGGTATGATATCATTTCCTGATTCAAGACTGTTTCTCCTTTCTCTTTTCCCTATAATAAGCGGAAGTGATGATTCCCAGAATAAGGATCATGGCTGGTACAATAAAGCCGCTGCTTCCAAATATCTTAAGACAAATTACAGAAGCTACAATTCCTGTGACCGCCGACCAATGCCCTTTTCCAGATTTCCACTGATCTACAAATATGACCACAAACAGGGCTGTCAGTGCAAAGTCCATTCCCGCCGTATTAAATGTAATCATGCTTCCCGCAATGGCACCAAGGAAGGTTCCAGCCACCCAATAGAAGTGATCGAGAAGGGATACAAAAAAATACACCATGTATTTTGGGATGTCCTTTGGGGGTTCTTCGTTGCATAAAACGGAAAATGTTTCGTCTGTCAATGCAAAGATCAGATAAGGCTTTAATTTACCAGCCTCCCTGTATTTATCAAGCATGGATATTCCGTAAAACAAATGTCTGGCATTTAACATGAGAGACATAAAAAAAGCATACCAGGGGTTCACCAATGCCACAAAAAATGTGATTCCCAGGTACTGCAGGCTTCCGGCATATACAAAAACGCTGATTAACAGCGGCCACCAGATTCCATGACCATTGCCGCTCATAAGGATTCCGTATGCAGCTCCAAGCACCAGGTAACCTGCCATAACAGGCGCTGTTTTGGGAAATGCATAACGGAGGGCTGATAGATTGGGGGAATGTTGCTCGCAGATTTCTTCTTTGTAGCTCATAATGATATCAATGGTTCCTTTCCTTATTTTCTTTCTATGATTAAAGTAGAAAAAATTCAAAGTTTCTTATATAATTTCAAATATAGCTATCTGTTTTTTCCGTTTAAGGATTGATTTATAAAGCTAATCCCTGCTTTTTCTTATAAAGGATCAGCATAATGTTTATTATATTAACGTACAAAAGTGACTTTGTCAACAACAGGAGAACCCATTATGAATTACGACCATTTATATAAATCCTGCACCTTATGCCCAAGAAACTGTAAGGTAGACCGTAGCGCGACTACCGGTTACTGCGGCTGCTTAAGTACCATAAAGGCCGCCAGAGCCGCACTTCACCACTGGGAGGAGCCATGCATCAGCGGAACCAGAGGAAGCGGTACTGTATTTTTCTCAGGCTGTACTCTTCGGTGCTGTTTTTGTCAGAACCATTCCATCAGTCAGGAGGGGGTGGGGAAAGAGCTATCGGTAGAGGAACTTTCCCATATCTTTTTAAAGCTTCAGGAAGAAGGTGCCCACAATATTAATCTGGTCACTGCCACCCAGTATCTTCCCTCTATTCTCTCTGCCCTTGACCTGGTTAAGAATAAGCTGTCTATTCCTGTGGTCTATAACTGCGGAGGTTACGAAACAGTGGAAACGGTAAAAGCGCTGGAAGGATATGTGGATATCTGGCTTCCGGATTTAAAATACGAAAGTACGGATCTGTCCATGCGTTACAGCGGTGCTAAGGACTATTTTCAGGTTGCTAAAAAAGCAATCCTCCAGATGATTCTCCAAACAGGAGCGCCTGAGTTTGAGGAAGATGGGACCATTATGAAAAAAGGAGTCATTATACGTCATATGGTTCTTCCGGGTGCTAAGGATGATTCCATAAGACTTCTTCATTTTATGAAGGAGGAGCTTCCTGAGGGTATGTATTATATCAGCCTTTTAAGTCAGTACACTCCCTTCTTTCGCAGCAAGGACTTTCCAGAAATCAATCGGAGAATCACCTCTTATGAATACAACAAGGTTCTTGACGAAGCCATATCCCTTTCCCTTGACAAGGGCTTTATGCAGGAAAAGAGCAGTGCAAAGGAGGAGTACACACCTCCATTTGATTTGGAAGGGATTCTTTAAATCGTAAATAAGGGGTGCCGCTTTTATACGGCACCCCATGTTTTTGCTTATAACTTTTCTTTACTTATAAATAGAAGAAAAATCTACTAACTCTACGTCGTGGTCAAGAAGCCACTGTTTGACTCCCGGGTCGCATGCAGTCTGTAAATCTCTGCAACGGGCTGTGGTCAAGGATGAGTTATCCAGAATGTATGCGTCCACATATCCCGGATGCAAATGGATGATGTTGTATTCATAAGGACTGTTAAGAATTCCAAACCGGTCCTCATAGATATCTTCCGGTCTCAAACCCCTGTCCAGGATTTCCATAAACAAAGGATTTCCCGTCATAATTTCATGAACCGGATGCCATTCTTCTGTCTCCACCTCCGGCTCTGTCATACAGTGGATATGAAACTCCATGGCTGCCCGATGAAATGCAGCAGAAATATTTTTATTAATGACAGAATGGCCTTCAAAATGATTGGGATAATGGCCAGTCAATTCCCGGAAACGATTAAGCTGTGCCACCGTCTCCTTATAGCAGTCCTCCACTGTCACTACAATATCACCAATACATTTCTTATCAGAGGGATTGTCTCCCTTCCATTCATAGGAGCGGTAGAACTGCCCTTTTTCATTGACAAGACTCCTGATGTGTTCTGGTTCGCTTACTGGTCTTCCCTGAACGAAATTGGTATGAAGTACCAGGTTAGCCTTTGGCACCTCCCGTTTTGCAAGGTTTACTGCATGGGGAGCGGAAGCCATATTGCTCATCAGGGATAGGACAGTTATGATTCCTTCCTGGTATCCTTTCACCGCTCCGTAATTATAAGCCTCACTGAATCCGAAATCATCGGCAGAAACAATCAGCTTTTTCCTCATTTCACACCTCCTTTTGCCTCCATTCCCTTAGGAAATCAGGATTAAAGACAGGACCTTCTTTTGCATCGTAAACCTTTTTTCCCATGGAATAGGTGGCAATGGTATGGTACTCATCGTTTATTACCACAAAATCTGCATCTTTTAAAGCCTTCAAGGAACCTTTGTTCCTTTCAAACCCATACTTTCGGCTGGGGTTTAAGGAGAACATGGGCCATACCTTCTCCATTGGCATGTGAAGCTTTTCCACCAGATTGCCGATTCCATATAAGACCGGCTGGCTGGAGCCCATGAGTCGCCCGGTATCTGTAAGGACAAACCCCTCTTTGGATACGTGAATGGTCATTCCTTCTTCAAATCCACGATAGCTGCCTTCAGGTGCACCGGAAAATGGAGTACAGTCGGATATCATCATAAAATGCTCTGTTGACTTTATCCGGAAGAAAATTTCCAGCATTTCCAGGGAGATATGCATGCCGTCGCAAATCACTTCACAATCCACTTGGTCATTTAGAAGAGCTGCTCCAAGGCCGCCCACGTCTCTGTGGTGCAGTCCGGTCATAACATTGCCTGTATGGGTGGAAACGGAGAAGCCATTTTCATAGGCTCTCTTTGCTTCTTCATAATTACTGTCACTGTGGGCCATGGCCAGTACCACTCCCTGGTTTAAAAAATATTCTGTCAAAGGAGCAATTCCCGGTATCTCCGGGGCCATGGCTACCAGCTTTAAAAGTCCCTGTCCATGAGAAACCATTTGCTTTGCTGTCTCTAAGGAGACCTCCGGCCAGCCGGTTCGCACTCCTTTTTCTCCGGTCCGGTTTAACCAGGGGCCTTCACTGTGAATGCCAAGAATGGAGGCCCCCTCATAATGTTCTTTTGCTGCCCTTGCAACGGCGGCAATGGCAGCTCGTTCTGCGGTGGGAAACACATTGGTGATTCCCTGGGAAGCACAGCCTTTTAGATAGCCTTTGATTTCTTCCTGGGTTACGTCGCCAGAGAGACCAAAGCCGCAGGTTCCATGATTATGGGTATCGAAGATTCCTGGAATGATACGCATATCCCCATAATCTATGACTTCCTGATTATCTGTACGGGGCAAGAATTCCTTTATGATTCCATCTTCCACTACCAGAAACCCATCTTTTAAGCCGTCTTCCATGTAGATTCGTTTCGATTTTACAATCATGTTTCATCCTCTCCCTTTTAGAATATTCCAATAAAGGCTCCAATAAAGGCAAAGGCAAAGATTCCAACAATCAGCTGTACCGGGCGTCTGCCCTTTTTAATCAGTCGCATCAGGAATAATACAAGAATGATGCTCAAAATACCAGGAAAGATGGAGTTTAATACATCTAAGATCACCACAGAGGTCTTTCCCATCTGAATGGTCCAGTTAAGAGGAACATTAACAATGCCTGCCGTCATCGCTCCCACCATGGTAACTCCCAGAATAGATGCTGATTTTCTAAGAGCCGGCATGAGTCCGGAGCTGAATATCTTATCAATAAATGAAGTTCCGTAAATATAACCGTATCTGACACCAAAGTATTTTAAAATTGACTGGGTGATTCCATACAGGAAGATAAATATGGGGACTCCCAAAAAGTTTCCCTGGGAACAGAGTCCGATGGCAACGCCTGCTGCAATGATTCTTAAGCAGTTAAAGAACAAGGAATCGAACATGCCTGCCGTAGGTCCCATTAAAGCTGCCTTAATGCTTTCAATGGTCTTTGCATCAACGGATTGTTTCTCCTTGTGCTCCTTTTCCATGGCATAGGATAGTCCTGCGATAAAGGAAAATGGAACAGCGTGTGTATTAAAAAAGTTCTGATGTCTGGCATAAGCCTCTTTTTTTCCTTCCTCATCGCCTTCGTAGGTTTTCTCGATGGCTGGCTGCATGGTGGCGGTAAAGCCATTGGCCTCCATCTTGGTCATATTAAAGGACAAAAAGGTCAAATGAGAACGGATAAACATAGATTTTAAGACTTTCTTTTCTTCAATGCTTAAATTTTTCTTTTCCATTAGAAAAAATCCTCCTCATCGTCTGATGGCTTCTGTTCCGATGCCACCATGGAATTTTTAACATCAATCAATTGCTTTTCGTAGAAGAACATGGTAATTGCAATGGCTCCTCCAATGATTGCGATGGATAAGGAATCCATTTTAAGGATTTTAGCCATTACATATCCAACAAAGAAGAAGCTGGCTACGTCTTTGGACCAGATCATGGAGATTAGGATGGCAAATCCAACTGCCACCATCATGCTGGAAGCTGCGGTTAAACCAGTCATGACAAATGGAGGAAGTGCTGCAAGGGCACTATTTAAACCAGTAACTCCAAAAGCGATTCCCAAAAAGATGATGATTACATTGGGAAGGGGATAGATTAAGCCGGAAAAGATTAAGTTCTGTGTAAGGAACTTTCCAGGCTTTCCGGATACGGCAAGCTTTTCCCAATAAGGAGCCAGTGCAGAGCTAAAGGATAGGACGATGCTTGACAAGGAGGCCATAACGGTTCCAATAGGAAGTGCAATGGCAAGGCCTGTTTCCACATCAGAGCCGGTCAAAACGGTATAACATACTGCCACGATACTGGCGGAAAGCGCATCTGCCGGAACAGAACCTCCGATGGCTGAAATTCCCATGAAGATAGATTCCAGAGAAGCTCCCATGATAATGCCCGTTTGAAAATCACCTAACAGCAGGCCGAGAATGGGGGCAACCACAATGGGACGATTTAAACACTGCCAGGAAAGAATATAGGGATCTAATACAAAAAAGATCCAATAGGTCAGAGTACCAATGAGTGCAACTGTTAATACGGACATAATTCACTCCTCCTTATTCCAATATTTTTGATAGTTCCTCCGGAGCATCATCCGGAACCGTCTGGTAATTACATTTGATACCGGTTTCTATTACTTTCTTTAATACAGCAACCTCTTCGTCGTAGGCGTATAAGTTTTTCCGGTAGGATTTTCTTGGTTCTGCATTGATCTTTGCTGCTACCCTGCCGTAATTTCCTACATTCACAAGGGGGATATCAGGTACTTGCGTAACAATCCGAAAGAGGTCTGAAGGAGTGCTGACAATGATCAGTATCTTATGCTCCGCTGCCTTTGGATTTTTAAGAAGTTCAATGGAAGAATTCACATCCTTAATGGCTGTTTTCGCCGTACTGGGGGCTGCCATCATCAGGGATTTTTGAATCAGCGGATTGTTTGCCGCCTCATCGTTGGCTACAATGATCCGGTCCACTTCTGTGTGTCTTGACCACTTGATTGCCACCTGTCCGTGTATCATTCGTTCATCAAGTCTTACCATAACAATCATGTTTTTCACGCTCCTTCTAAAAAAAGTCATCCTCTGGTGTCTTATCATCCTGCTCCAAATGAACGATACAAAGCATTTCCCGGCTCTGCTCAATCAATTGGTTTAATTCCTCTTCTGTGACGGAGTCTCTGCCCATGAGTCCAATTAAAAATGCCAGATTCGCTCCTGCCACAAGAGTGGTATTGGGTCGATGCAGATGCATGCTCATGGCCTGGTTGACACTGCTTCCATAAAGATCGGAAATCAGAAGAACCTGCTCTCCTTCCTTTACTGTTTCAAAAAACAATTCCAGTTGTTCCTGTACGGAATTTTCATCTACATATGCATCAAATACTGTAATATTTTCACAGTTCCCATAGAGTATTTCCAGGGAACTCTTTAATCCGCTAGCTAAATGGCCATGAGACGATAAGAATATTTTCATATGCTCTCTCCTCCTTTGATACGTTTATTATAATACGGATGCTGCATTTTTTCCATGTCGGTATTTGTTTGTAAAAAGTGAAAAGCACTAATTCTGCTTCGAATTAGTGCAAATATTTGCATAGATCTATTATTCACTTTTTATACAGGTTTCAATCATTTCCAAAAGAACCGGGCGGCCCCTGTCGGAAAAAGCCTTCATGCTTCTATAGTCAGAAAAAAGCTGGCGCAAGCAGTTCTCCATTGCCTTTACTTTCTTCCAGTCATTGTTCCAGTCAATGGATAAAAGAAGGAGGAATTCAATCTCCTTCCCTTTCCAGGTTCCAGGGGACTGTAGACAATATAATTCCATGCAGTCCTCTTTGCATAGGGAAAAAGGAAGATATAATACGGCAAGTCTGGCAGGAAATTGTTGCCCGGAGTCGTAACGGCTGATGGTTTTTAAATGCTTTAACACTTCCTCCCGCTCTTTCGCTGTTTTTCCATGACGAAAAGATAAAAACTGAAGAAACTGAAGTTCATCCGTATAGTGATAGTTTTTATTTATTTCAATCTGACTCTCCGGTAAGACCAGATCATCCGTCTGAAAGGCTTTAATCAGGCTCCGGTTAAATAAGATATCCATCTCTTTTTCGCTGCTTAAGGTGTGGATGACACAGCATGGCAGATCATAATGATAGGCAAGCTCTGTGGTATCCGTAAGGACTACATCGTATTCCTCCTGATTCATCCCTCTGATCTCATATAATTCTACGATTGTAAAAGACTCTATCAAAGGCTTGTACCTTTTTAAAATCCTTTTTATGATAATTTCATTCAGTCCAAGACCATTGGAATTAACCAAAAGCAGCTTCTGCCCCTTAATCTCATATTCCGCAAGTGAAGCCATCTTAAATACAAAAGATGCCAATCTGGAATAAAAGGATGTAGAAAGAGAAATCTGAAATCTCTCTTTTAAAAATTCCGACGCAATGGAGGCTATGGCACAGGACACCGGGCTTTTAAAGGCCTGATTTTCATAATCATACCAGAACCGGTCAATGCTTTCTAAGCCAAAGTGAATGTGGATGATGAGTGAAATAAGTAGACTTATCAATTCCTTTTTCGCCCATGGCTGAGCGAAAAAATCCAGTCTGCACGTATCCCTTATCACATCACACAGCTCTTCATATATAAGGCTTGCCTCTCCATAATAAGAGGCGTACTCTATCTCCGGATGATCCACGTTCCACATATCCCTGCAGGCCATTAAATAGACGGCCAAAAATATGGTCTCCTCTTCCACAAGGTCATACCCCTCAAACTGAGCCCTGAGATTTTCATAGATCTTGCCTGCCAGACAATATTCTTTGGAATCTTTTATCTCTCCCTTCCACTGTGACGGCAGCTTAAGCCGGTAGCCTGCCTGGCAGCGGTTTCTTACGATAATAAAATAAATGGCAAGGCGCTGAGTGTTGACATCCGATATCTTGATTTCCGTTTCCCGCAGTGTCTTTAAAAATACGTGGCGAATGTCCTGCCTCTCCTCATAATCACAGGTGGTCCATTTGGCATAATCCATTCCTGCGTTATCTAAAAGCACCTTATGAAAATGTACTGCAAAGAGCTCTGTCATGGCAAGTCTCATGTGATATTCTGTTCCAAATGCCCGAATGCCAAGGCCCGGTTTGCTTTCTGTTTCCAGATGATAGCTTTTTAAAAAGTTCATCACATGATTGACCGCTTCCCGTATGGCGCTTCTTGATAAGTAAAGTTCATTTGCGATGTCTTCCAGTCTGGAAAAACGTGAGGAGGAAACCAGCTTTCTTGCAATATAAAGAAACCTGGCATTGTCGTCGGAGCCGAAGTTATTGGCAAGACTGGATTGAAATCCGATGGGCTCTAAATAGCGTTGAAACAACTCCTGGTCAATAACATGTAGGGAGTAGCCTTCATTCCGCTTTGCAATGAGCTCGGCTCCAATGCTTCTAAGATGTTCTCTGACCTCGGTCATCTCATATTTTATGGTACGGGAACTGACTGACAGTCGTTTCGCCAGTTCATCGGTCGTCAGCGGCCTGTCGCTGACAGCCAGTTGGTATATAATGCTTTCCTGTCTGCGCTTCATTTTAATTCCCCCTGTTTGCCCCTATTATATCAGAAATTCCAAGGTGGTGCTTCCTGTTTTTTAAAGCTTTTTTTATCTGTTACAATATTAGGAATGTTATAGTATAATGAACTTATAATAAAACTACACCAACCAGATTGATTCTCTGATCCATGGGAATCATAAAAGTATATGCGATTACACGATAACAGACGTATTCCTGTGTTGTGGTTTAAAAACAAAATTGAAAGGAGACTGATACATTCCTATGAGAGATAAAATAATGATCGTGGGAGGTCATGGCCAGGTGGGCCAATATATTTCCCGGGCCTTAAACGGCGAAAACCTTGTGCTGGCTGGACGAAGCCAGGAAAAAATTGCTGCTTTCTTAAAAACCAGTCACATCAATGCAGAAATCCGGGTCCTGGACATTCACAATCCGGACTGGACACTTCTTGAGGATATCAGAGCCCTGATTGTATGTGTGGACCAGACAGACACAAAGCTGATTCAATACTGCAACAAAAATGATATGGCCTATATGGATGTCACCGCTAACTCTGATTTTATACAAAAGGTCTATGAATTAAACATTGACCGGGCTTCCATTGTTCTTGGAATCGGCCTGGCTCCTGGAATTACCAATCTCCTGGCCCATGAGCTCACCAAAAAGCTGACTCCTCCTGCCGAAGTGCGGCTTCACGTAGTTCTTGGTATGGGGGACAAGCACGGAGATGAAGCCATTTCCTGGACGCTAAAGCAGTTTATCACTCCCTATGCCCACAAAAAATACAGCCAGCTAAAACCGCTTTCCCTGGCTTCTTCTACCAGATACAAAAACAAGCAGCTGCCAACCTACAATTTTAATTTTGTAGATCAGCACATGTTAAACAGAAACAGGGAAGATTTCGTTTACACCACATACTTGGGATTTGATGTGGCCTTTTTAAGTCGGCTCCTCCATCTTATGCAAAAAGTAAACGTAATGGGGGTATTCAAATGGCCCTTCCTTCAGTCCGGGATTAGAAAGATGATGAAAAAGCCATTTATGGGCTCTGATATGTTCATGGCGGCAGCAGAAGCCCAGGGGAAAGCCTTAAAAGTGGTGGGAAAAGATGAAGCTAAATTTACCGGGCTTGTGGCAGCAGAAGTTGCAAAGGTTCTGGCAAGCACCAAGCTAAGACCAGGCTTACTTGGAATTGAAGATGTGGTCACCTTAGATCAGCTCAGTAAGGCAATTGGCTTTAAGATAATTAAAAGAGAATAGAAAAAAGAAAGCAAAGAATAAGGCGACTCTCTTTGCTTTCTTTTTATTTACCCGCTGCTTACAGCTCGATCACCGCTGTATCAAATGGCTCCAGTCTTATTTCTGAAATACCATCCTCAGTTTTAATACAGGTGTTTTGCACTAAAGCACTGTTGTTGATGACGACCAGCTTTCTACTGTTAGGATACCAGGCACATTCCGTTTGAGGATTATCTGTCAGATACTTTTGATCCAGCTCCATCTTTCGTCCCAGGAGCATGAGATTTAAGAGCAGCCTTGTGTTCTCATTGGTCACCTGGAAGCTGCTTAAAAAGATGCCGCAGCCCTTTCCAAAGGCATGATATGTAATCAGCGGCTGCTTATCCTTAGCCGCCAGCACTCTGGTGTCCAAATCAGTCAGGTAAAGATTGGTTCCTTCTTTTATCCTGGCTCCATCAGGAATCAGTCCTGGTATTTCTTCTTTTATAAAATCATATCGGCCATGACATACTCTGGCACCTGTGTCCTTATCAAGCCCCAGAACATGAGACATACGTAAGAAGGTGTGATATCCCTCTATGGCAGATGGCTCATTGACTCCAAGGAATACTCCTCCCTGAGAGACAAAGCCGGATAAGGCTTCCACAATACCAGCATCGGACCATGCCTCGCCGCCGCTCCAGGCTGTGCCTGCTGCACCTGCATTGATGACTACATCAATATTCTTTAGTGCGCCTTGTCTGATATCATCAAAGTTAATAAAATCCACCGTAACAGGAAGGCCGGATAAGGCTTCATTGATATGAATTAAATCATGCATAAAGGTTTCATGAAAATGGCCGGATAAGGTCCAGGACCTGAGTTTTCCCCAGGAATGAAGGACTGCTACCCGGATTGGCAGGCAGTATACCTCTCCATCCTCATGAAAGGATTTAAGGCTTCTAAATTCATCAGCCACCTTTTCCATGTAGCTGCAAAAATCCGGATAACCTTCCACCAGATGAAGATATCCGCCGAGACCAATTCGGTCGATCTTTTCCCGCAACAGGGCACGTCGTACCCGAATCCAGTATTCTTTTGCATCCCTCACAGGATCTCCCCCTTCACAGAAGGTTGGAGCACCGCCAAGACCAACGGGAAAGAGGTAGGGGTGAAGCCTTAGCTCATGGGTGTCAACAAGAGCGCCTGCACACAGTCTTGCTTCATAGCCGGAGAATACACATTTAATGAGTCCGTCAAAGCCAAACTCTTTAAATCGACTGCCATAGGGCTCCAGGCCGATCCAGCTGTCATCGTAAAATACATAAGCCTTTTTATGATAGGTATGGACCAGCTCTACAAGCTCTTTTCCGAATTCCACTACAAACTTATTTACAAAATCCATATAATCAAGCTGGTGTTTGGAAGGCGGCATATGAGTCACATGGAATTTTCCCTGATTAATAAAATCCTCTGCGGTCAGAGCATAGCCATATTCCGTTTCAAACTCCATGAGCGCTCTGGGACTTACGGTAAAATCATAGGAGCCCCAATCGCTGAACAGATTCCGTTTTCGATCACTGCTTCCCCACATCCAAACAAAATTATAAAAGAGCGAGGTAAATCGAACTACGGTTGTAGAGGGATGTTCTTCACACCATGTTTTAAGCCATTGGTATAAATAATTCCTGGTCTCTTCATGTCTTGGGTCCAGGGGCATAAGATGCTCTTTCTCCCAGTGATTTGTTACATGGTTATACATGGATATCTCTTCCCATATCCGGTATGCCAGGAAGCTGACCGTATACTGATGAAAAGGAAGGACGCTATTAATCTCTACTTCTTTTGTTTCAGGACGATAGGACCATAAATCATGAGGCATCTCCTCATTGACGGTGCGGTCATAAACCTGCCAGTATTTCATGGAATCAGAAGTTTCGTTGATCTGAAACTGATCCTCATAAAAATCTTCCATCAACGGAATTCTTAATTGGCCTTTGAATGCCACCCTTGGCTCCGTGACCAGAAAGGTCTGCTGAAGATGTTCTGTATGGGAACTTGCCCATTCATTGTGATCACGAATCAGACAGATGGTAGAATAAATTCCGTAGCCAGCTTCTGTTATCTCATCGGATAGGGCAGTTCCGTCACTATCACGGATCACATCCGCTCCCCAGCGGTCCGCCAGGGTAAGGGTCAGTTCTTCATAGCCGGATTCTCCCGGAAGGGTAAAGCTTCCTCTCTTTGTCTCTCTCATAAATGTTCTCCTTTTTCATATGATAACCAGGCATTCCCCCTGGAGGGTACCCATACCGGTAATTCCCTCCCCAAAGCAGATATTACACCTAAATTAAGCAGCTCTTTCCAAACGTAACCAGCCATATGAAAAGCCCCATAATCATTGGTGTGTGTATAATCAAGTGGATAGAACCATTGTTTGGCTCCTTCCATTCCATGTTCCTTCATAAGCTCCATGCTCTTTCCATGAAGGTCAACAACTGGAACGCCCAAGATTGTTCCAAGGTTTATAACTTCTTCTGCATAATCTTTTAGCAGATCATTATAAGTAGTTCCATTGTCGATCCAGCTATTTCTCGCAAGAGGTGTGACAAGTACGGGTAAGGCTTCCTTTTCCTGTATCTCCTTCACAAATTCCATTAGATTTTTACGGTATCCGCCGTCTGCTTTTAGATGGTCAAGCTTCTGGTCGTTATGACCAAACTGGAACAGGCAGATATCTCCTTTGCTGATTCCTTCCATCATGATCTCATGATGGCCCTCCGCCCGAAAGCTTTCTGTGGTCAGACCGGAATGGGCATGATTGGATACTGTATACTCTCCTTCTAAATAAGCATGCAGCATCTGCCCCCAGCCACCGTAGCAGACATTGGGAGCATATGGATACTCTCCGGTTTGGTCTGTTAATGTGGAGTCTCCGGCAAGGAATATTGTTTTTCCAATCCAAGGCTCTACCTTCAGTTTTTTTATACGAACAGACCTGCTGATGACCGATATTTTTACTCCCTGATCCGGGAACCGTTCTGTCTGTCCTCTGGGTATAAAGTCACAGACCGATACAGGAAATGCTCCGTTCCATTCTTCCATTACCTTAAGGCTTCCCTGATAGACCAGCTGCCTCCTCCCAACGAAAACCAGGACCTCAGGTTCTTCTTCCCCTGCGCACAGAGTGACAGACAGGAGATAATTCCCCTGAGTCTTAACACTGGCCTGAAAGGATAAGGGAATATCTCCATACGTTGATTTAGAATCCACGTAGCAACCCAATTTATCCTGCTTGATTCTAATTTCTTCCCCAAAGCCAGCAGATGGAACAAAACCAGTATTAATCTCAGGCAGGCTGAAAGAAAGAGAGGAACCATGAGATTTCTCTGTAAAAAACCCATACTCAGAACCAGGCATATAAATCTCGTCTGGCTTTACAAGAATTCCATCCTTACCCTTTTGTTCTGTTTGATGAAACAAATATTCTGTCATAGAAAACTCCCATTTTGTTTTTAAGAAAGGGCTGCTGCCAGATCTGCAACAGCCCTCACATTCTTATTGCGCAATAAAGTCTCCGGAATCAATCAGCTTCTGCTTTTCATCAAGAATTTCCTGATATCCGTTGTCTAAATATTCCTTACAATACTTTTCATACTTGGCATCCAGCTCTTCTGGTTTACAGGTGATCATATCCACATAGAACTCCTGCCACATGGCTGTTAAATCTGCTGCATACTCTCCAGTGGATTCAACGCTCTTTGTAAAGATCGGGCTGATCAGTCCATACTGCTCCACTTCTTTTGTATAATCATAGGACTGCTTTACTAGATCCTCGTATCCGGCTGGGGCAAGGGTTCTGATATTTGCTTTCAGATTTTTCTCTTCGTCCCCGTAATCCGCCATTTCCGTTACCAGACACCAGTAGTCTTTGTTATTGTTATTGGAAAGCTTGCTTTCTCCTTTAAAATCCTTGACGGGTTCTGCAATTCCATCGGAATCCAGGGTATAATTAGCTCCCTCCACACCATTTTGCAGGAAGAAAAGATTATCAGGCTGTGACATCCAGTTTAAGAACATAAAGACTGCTGCTCTTTGCTTTTCGTCTGTCTTTGAGTTGATACCCATAATCATTCCGTAGGGCGGGTATTTATAATAGTAGGCGTGACTGTCCTTTGGTACACCAGCGGTTGGACTGATGACTGAAACCTCTGCTTTTGGATCGTTGGCCTTTAAGCTATTTATTACATCTGTATTGGCAGAAATATAAAAAGAGTAGGTTCCCACATTACCGGCCACGAAGTCTGCCTTCCATGCTGCATCATCCGTATTTAAGTAAAATTCCGGGTCAAGGATTCCGTCATTGAATTCCTGGTTTCTCGCTTTTAGATAATCCTTGGTCGCACTCCAGGTAAGAGGTGCCACATTTAAGTCAAGATACAGGTTTAAATCCTTTTTATCTGGTGATGAACCGATAAATGGATATTCGTAGGTGTAGCTCTTATTAATGATCTGGTCTCCCAGTTTACCAAGACCAGCTTCCTTCCAGGCCTTAGCCGCCTCCTGAAGTTCCTCTCTTGTTGTTGGCTTTTCTTTTCCTACCTGATCCAGCCAATCCTGACGGATGAGAGTGACCCAGTTGTAATAGATGGGATTACGCTCTGCAAAAAAGAAGGTATTCTTTCCATCTAATTTTCCGTATGTATTGATGTTTTTTTCGGCTTTCTTATAATAGTCAGGAGCATAATATTTCATCTCCTCTAAATTAAGCTCCTGCATGGCGCCCTCAGAATTATAGTTCACTGCCTGGGGCATATCGTAATGATAAATGATATCAGGTGCGTTACCAGCAGCAATCATCTGCATATAATCTGCAATCTCATTCTGCCGGTTAATGGCCACATACTGAACCGTTACATTGTATTTTTCGCCAAATTCTTTCTGAATCCAGCGAGTGTAATAATTATTGGCCGGATCCCAGCCTTCAAAGCCTCTGTCATATACCGGGATTTTTATGGTCACATTTTCAGGAAATCCTTTGGAATAATCGGTGAATCCATTGCCCTCCGTCTTTGATGCTTCTGTCTGGTTCCCCTCTTCTTTTTTGTCATTTGCCGTAGTAGCAGAAACCTTGACTTTTGCGCCACATCCTGACAGAACCCCCGCTGCCATCATGGATGCAAGACCAAAGGCTGCTGCCCGTTTGAAACCCTTCCCTTTTCTCATGAATATCCTCCTTTTCATTTTGTTCCATATCATTAGCCCTTCACTGCACCTATCATGGTTCCCTGAACAAAATATCTCTGTACAAAGGGATAGATACAGATAATTGGCAATGTTGCAAATATAATACAGGAAGCCTTTAACACCTCAGGACTTGTAATCTGCCCCGCCATTGCTCCTCCCTCCGCCTTAAAGGATTCACTGGCCGCTACCACAAGGTAATAAAGCTTTAACTGCAAAGGCCGTAAATCCACACGCTGCTTGATGTAGAACAGAGCATCGGAATAAGCATTCCAGCGCCCTACCGCGTAAAACAGGGAGATGGTCGCTATAATTGGTTTTGATAAAGGAACCACTATATGGCTTAAAATCTTAAAATGGCTGGCTCCGTCAATAAGGGCGGATTCAATCAGGCTGTCAGGAATGGAGGCCTTAAAGTTATTTTTCATAATCAGAAAATTATAGGCCGCAAAGGACAAGGGCAAAATCATGCACCACCAGGTATCCAGCATACGAAGATTATTCATCAGCAGGTAATCCGGTATGGTCCCAGCCGTAAAATACATGGTAAACATAATGAAAAAGGTCATGACCTTTCTTCCCTTTAGCTGGACTCTGCTTAAGGCATAGGCAGAGCTTATAGTAAGGAAGGTTCCTATGGCTGTGAAAGCAGCCGTCACAACAACGGATACATATAAGGACCTTACAATGGAAGCATCCTGAAAGACCTTCTTATACGCATCGAAGTTAATGCCCTTGGGAATCAGAAAAATCTTGTTTGCAATGACATAGGCTTCTTTGCTGATGGACTTTGCAAAGATATGGATAAATGGCAAAAGACAGGTCATAGCTATGGCAAGGAGCAACGCGTAAAAAAAGAAGTCTACCAGCAAATTCTTTGCTCTGGCCCTGGTCCATGCTCTGTGCCTCTGGTTCTTACTATACTGCATCATCTTCCCTCCTTATATGAGACCGTCTTCTCCAAGACGTTTGGCTATGTAGTCAGCGAGAACAACAAGGAAAAGGCCAATGACAGACTGGAACAAGCCCAAAGCCGTGGCTTCACTGAATTTGCCGCTTTCAATACCCCAACGGTATACCAAAACAGGTATGGTGGTGGTAAATTCTGTTGCCTTCGCATTGGCCAAAGCGTAAATCCGTTCAAAGGAGCCTCCCATCAGCTTTCCTAGATTCATGATTAAGAGTGTGACAATGGTGCTCCGGATGCAGGGAAGTGTTACATGAAGGCACTGCTTTAATCTCCCAGCACCATCTACCCTGGCCGCCTCATAAAGTTCGGAATTCACACCGGTAATGGCCGCCAGATAAATTATCGTCCCCCAGCCCATGGACTGCCATACTCCAATCAGCACATAGCTGATCAGCCACCAGGTATTATCCTGCAAAAATGGAATGGGACTGTGGCCCGCATTCTGGATTAAGACATTTACCACTCCACTGCTGATGGAAAACAGGGAATAACCGATTCCTCCGATGATGACCCAGGATAAAAAATGAGGGAGGTATAAAAGAGTCTGCATGACGCTTTTGAAATATCTGTTTTTAATTTCATTGAGAATTAAGGCTAAAATCACTGGCATAGGAAATGAAAAAACCAGGTCCAGAATATTTAAAAGCAGCGTATTGCCTACGGCCTGACCAAAATCCCGTTTTCCAAACACCTTCTGGAACACAGAAAATCCCACCCAGGGACTTCCGGAATACCCTTTTGCCACCTTGTAATCCTTAAACGCTATAGATAACCCGCTGTAAGGCAGAAATTTAAATACCAGAATAAAGAGCATGGGAAGAATCATGAGTACATAAAGCTGCCAGTCTCTTTGCAAATAACGAAGGAACCCATTCTTTTTTCCCCGATTCGTTCTGATCTGATTCGTCATTCTTTCCGAATTTTTCATAATATCCCCCCATAGGTGCAAATATTGTTACATCTATTATAAAAAATTCATAAATCCGTTTCCAATCAATTACCTGTTAAAACTATGCAATTTCAACCTTTTATTTATTCTGCCTGCCTTATTATCCCTACTGTTTTTCTTCCTGTTTCGAGTTTATTTGCATTTTCAACTAGTACAGAAGGATTTATTACATGCAAAATCACTTATTTAAAATGATTTTTGGTTGAAATGAGAATTATATATCATGTATAATAAAAGGAATAAAATCAGGAAGGATTCAGTACATATGCCTAAACGCAAAAAGACAGTGATTGAATTTAGAGATTATGATCTACCCACTCACTTTCCTGTCCTTCTTTTGACTGGAGAACATTGGAGGATTTCCGATGTACCTTCCGGGCGGCTTCATATTCACAACTGCCTGGAAATCGGTATATGCGAGACAGACAGCGGCACTATGATTTTTGAAGATACCTCCTACCCCTTTCAGGCTGGTGACATCACCGCCGTATCCTGTGACATCCCCCACACCACCTGCAGCGCCCCCGGCACCTGCAGCAAATGGTCTTATTTATTCGTTGATATGGGGGAGCTGCTTCACCCATTTTTCTCTGGTGCAGATCTTCATAATATGGAGCTTTTCTCGGTCTCAGAGCACCATCTAAGTCTGATCATGGGAAAAAGGGAGTATCCGGTCATTCATTCTCTTGTCACAGAAATCATAGAGGAGCTTAAAAGGAAGGAACCTGGGTTTGAGCTGGCGGTCCGGGGATTGTTTCTGACCCTGGCTTCCAATCTTATGAGAATTTCTGTCCTCCATCATCAAAAAAAAGACCAGCCCCCGGAAAATGCACTTGTCATTGCGCCGGCACTGGAATTTATCCGCTACCATTATATGGAGGACTTCCCTATGGAACATCTGGCCGCATTATGCGGTCTAAGTCCTACCCATTTTCGAAGGCTGTTTTCCTCAATTACAGGAACGAGACCGCTAGAGCATCTTAATACCACACGCATCCGAAAGGCGTCTGATCTGCTGCGCGTGACAGAGGAATCCGTCTTAAGCATTTCGGAACGGGTGGGGTTTCATTCTATCTCAAGCTTTAACCGGCATTTCCTTTCTATAACAGGAAAATCACCAAGGGATTGGCGCAAACAGATGTCAATTCTAAAGGACCAGTCCTTGTATAAGTATAATGGCTGGATGTATGCAGAAATCCTGAAAAAATCAGATACTTAAAAGACCGCCTGTATTTTTTCCAGGCGGTCTCTTCGCGTTCTAGCTATGATTTATTTCATATCAATGATTCCCCTGGCCATTCCGCTTAAAGAATCCAGATCAAAATCATCAAAGGTATACAGCAAATAATCAATTCCATTCTCTGACCAGCTTACCATTTTGAATACCTTTCGCTGTTCCTCACTGCTTCCATAACTAATCATCAGTTTTCCTTCCTCTTCAAGCTTTTTATCTTCTGCAGAAGGTTCCTGATCCGGGGGAAGGAACAGATAGTTCAGAGTTGAAACTGTTATGGTTACGTTATGATAAACTTCTTTTTTAGCAGCCTGGTCGTTCTCCTCTGCCAATGCCTCCTGATGAACATGACTGGTAAGTGTTACCCGCTTTGTATTTCCATAGTCAGCACAAACCTCTGGATATTCGAGCACCTGATTATTGTCATCGCCCAAGCCTTTAACGTTCGTAATATATCCTTCCTTAAAGCTCATTTCACTGGATAATGATTCTGGAATTTTGGGAGAGGCTTTCATCTGATCCACTGCCTCTTCACGAAGTTGTGCTATGGTATAAGTATCCGTGTTATTTGAACTACTGATCAACCTTGTAATTTTACCTGAGGCAACTGCGGTTACCGTACCTAATACCGTAATAACTGCCACTGCCATAAATGCTGCTGCCAGCTTATTTGTTCTTAATTTCATATGACCACTCCTTTGATTGCATTTTTTATGGATTTCTATCAGGCGCCGTTCCCCATCCATGTCGGGCTCCAAGGAATCCAATTCCGTTTTTATCTTATCTCTTAAAAAATCATCCAGATTTTTAGCCATGACAGATTCCCCTTTCCTCTTCCTCTCTGCTATCATCCTCCAGCAAATCCTTTAACAGCTTCCTGGCCTTATATAGGCGGGATTTTACAGTTCCCTCCAAGGTTCCGGTCACTTTGGCTATTTCTTTTGTACTTAGCTCATTGTAATAATACAATAGAACAACTGTCCTGTATTTTACGTCAAGGCACTGGAGTGCACTTTGAATCTCTAAAGCAGCCTCTGCTTCTAAAACCGTCCCAAGGGGACCTTTATTCATTTCATCTTCCAGAATCCGCTCCGCTCCCATTTTATCCTCTTTATTATCCAGAATCCCTTCAAATGAGAGCTCATACCTTCCCTTTTTTCTTTTCTCATACCGCCAGGCTGTTCTCACCATAATCTGGTAGAGCCAGGGCTCAAACCGTTCTGGCTCTTTTAACGTGGCTCTGTGGAGAAAGCATTTCACAAATGTTTCTTGAATGATATCTTCACTGTCGCTTCGGTTTCCAGTAATGAAATATGCCATTCTGTAAAGCTTCGCGAAGCAGGAACGGTATAATTCATCAAACGCTGTCTCGCTGCCGGCAAGCATGCTTTCAACCAATGTCTTTTTCGCTTCGTCCATAGCCTTTTCCTTTCCTTTTTTGATGCATCTATATACTAAGAGCCAGCAACGACTCCATTGGTTCATTTTTGATGGAATCTTTTTGAATTTTTTTCCAGCCCAACGCAAAAAAAGAACCAGAGAGTGAAACAACTGGCTGCAGTCTTACGGCATTCGTAATCCTTGTTCCTACGCTGCAGTCAAAGCCGTTTCGTCTCTGATTCTTTTTTATTTATCCTTGTACCGCTTCTTTTCGGAAGATTTCCATAAACTCTTCCCCGGTAATGGTCTCCCGTTCTAAGAGGTATTCTGCTATTTCATGAAGCTTAGTAATGTTATCCTTTAGTATCTTATACGCCTTCTGGTGCTGCTCACGGACAATTCCAATCACCGCCTCGTCAATCCGCTTTGCGGTCTCAGGGGCACAGGCAAGTGATGTATCTCCGCCCAGATATTGATTGGTCACGGTCTCAAGAGCTACCATGTCAAATTCATCGGTCATACCGTAGCGGGTGACCATGGCTCTGGCAATTCTAGTCGCCTGCTCGATGTCGTTGGAAGCACCGCTGGTAACTGTTTGAAAGATCAGTTCTTCCGCTGCTCTACCTCCGGTAAAGGTGGCAATCTTATTGAGAGCTGCCTCCTTTGTGAGAAGATGACGTTCTTCTTCATCTACCTGCATGGTGTAGCCAAGGGCTCCTGAGGTTCTTGGGATAATCGTAATCTTATGAACTGGAGCAGACTGTGTCTGGGAAGCGGCTACCAGTGCATGTCCCACCTCGTGGTATGCAATGATCTTCTTCTCTTCCACATTGACAGAGGCATCCTTTTTCTGATAGCCAGCGATTACCACTTCCACGCTTTCTTCCAAATCCCTTTGTGTTACGGTTTTTCTTCCCAAACGAACGGCTCTTAATGCAGCCTCGTTAATAATATTGGCAAGCTCCGCTCCGCTTGCTCCAGAAGTAGCAAGAGCGATACCTCTAAAATCCACATCATCAGACAGCTTTACATTCTTTCCATGAACCTTTAAGATGGATTCTCTGCCATTTAAATCCGGCAGCTCCACTGGAATACGTCTGTCAAACCGGCCTGGACGTAGCAGGGCTTTGTCAAGAGAATCGGGACGGTTGGTGGCTGCCAATATAACGACACCCTTCTTTCCGTCAAACCCATCCATCTCAGCCAGAAGCTGGTTCAAGGTCTGTTCTCTTTCATCATTACCGGAAAAGCCGCCTCCATCACGCTTCTTTCCTATGGTATCAATCTCATCAATGAACACGATACAAGGTGCTTTGTCATTGGCCTGCTTAAATAGATCCCTGACCTTAGCCGCACCCATACCTACAAACATTTCCACAAATTCCGAACCGGAGATGGAGAAAAACGGTACATGGGCCTCTCCTGCCACTGCTCTTGCAAGAAGTGTTTTACCAGTTCCAGGAGGTCCTACTAAAAGGGCTCCCTTTGGAAGAGAGGCACCGATTTCTGCATACTTCTGAGGATTATGGAGAAAATCCACGATTTCTTTTAAGGCATCCTTTGCCTCTTCCTGTCCGGCAACATCACGGAAGGTCTTACCTGTCTCAGATTCCGCATAAATCTTTGGATTTGATTTTCCAAAGGACATGGTATTGGGACCGCCCATACGCTTTTGAAGCTGCCTTGACAGGAAGTTACCTAAAAATACAAAAATCAGAATCGGTATGATCCAGGTAAGCATAAAAGAAAGAATGGGTGACATCTGAGCAACGATGGTCTTTTCAAACTGAACGTTGTGAGAAACCAACCGCTGCGTTAAAGTATCATCCGGCCATGGTCCTGTTTTATATACCTGATATACCGGCTTTCCTTCCCAGTCCTTTTTCCCTGTATCGGATTTAAACTGAATCTCTGTTTCTGTTTTTGCCACTGCCTGGACCTTACCCTGATCCACCATTTCCAAAAATGTACTGTATGGCACCTCTGTCATGGCTTTTGACTGAATCCACGGTACTGTCAGTGCGTTAAATATGATCATAAGCACTAAAACAATGGCGTAATAGTACATAAATGATTTTTTATTATTTCCAGAGTCTTTATCATCTTTTAACCCCATTTTGATCCTCCTCTTCTTTTGTTACCTGCTTTAACACGGATTTTACGAACCGGCATACATTATCTAAATCCTGCTCATTGGGATGCAGCATGGCATCTTCGTAAGCAGATATCAAAGCCCTGATCTGCGGCGTATTGCTGACCGCCTGCATCTGTCTGTATTTTTCAAGTATAAAGGGTCCTAACTTCCCTCCACACAAAAAGCAGCCAAGATATTTGTTGTCTTCCGGCAGAAAAACAGCGACCTGCCGCTCAACCTGTTTTAAATAATCTTCATTTCCCATCAGTCCGCAGGTTCCAAATAATGCAACCCGTTTTCCATGCAGACCGGAAAGAAAGTCCATCATCTCAGTCTCACAGGTTCCGCGGTTATTCCAGAAGCCAATAAAATACGTATCTGCTTCCTCCGCTCGCAATTCCTCCAGTCTGACGATATCTTTGGACTTTCCGGGAAGGGATTCAAAAATTTTCATAGCTACCTTCTGAGTATTTCCGGTTTTACTAATATATACAACCAAATAGTCCATAGATTGAGCCTCCTCTATGAATAAAATATACCAGAGTTGGTTTTTTATCAATAGAAATTCCAAATGTTAATACAATTTATGTAATTTTTAGATTTTTAAAGAATTTGATCCTCAAGAAAAAAGACCGCAGAATGCAGGTTTCCCTCCTTCTGCGATCCCCTTCCACCTTCTTTATAGATGGCTGGCTGCTTCCTTTATAATATTGCAGGTCTTCTCTATATCCTCGTCCGTATGAGCTGCGCTTAAAAACAAAATCTCAAACTGAGACGGTGCTGTGTAAATGCCATGGTCTAACAGATAATGGAAGTAGGCTGCATATTTCTTCGTATCAGAGGTGAGGGCTGTTTCAAAATCCACCACCGGAGTTTTAGAAAAGAACACGCTGAATAAGGAGCCTGCCTGATTAACTTTCGTGTCCGGCAGTGCCTCTTTCAGAGCCGATATAAGTCTGCCTGCCTTTTCTTCAAGCCCCTTATAAATTTCAGGGCGTTCCATTAACGTCTTAATGGTAGCGATTCCTGCCGCCGTTGCGATGGGGTTGCCGGAAAGGGTTCCTGCCTGATACACCTTTCCCACAGGAGAAACCGTTTCCATGATTTCCCTGCGTCCGCCATAAACTCCCATTGGCATACCGCCTCCTGCTATTTTACCAAGAGTGGTCATGTCCGGAATCACGCCATAATATTTTTGAGCTCCTCCGATTCCCATTCGGAATCCGGTGATGACTTCATCAAAAATCAGCAGCGCCCCATAGCGGGTGGTAATCTCTCTTAAGAATTCAAGGAATCCCTGACTTGGAGGAACCAGACCCATATTGGCAGCCACAGGCTCAACCACAACCGCGGCAATTGACTGCGGGAATTGTTCAAACAAGGTCTTAACGGATTCTTCCCCATTGTATGTGGCAAGCAAAGTATGCTCCGTATAGGAAGCCGGTACACCGGCACTGTCTGGTGCCGATCCGGTCAAGGCGCCGGAACCTGCTTTCACCAAAAGGCCGTCAGAATGACCGTGATAGCAGCCTTTAAATTTAACTATTTTATCTCTTCCCGTAAATCCTCTGGCCGCACGAATGGCGCTCATCACTGCTTCTGTGCCGGAGCTTACCATTCTCATCATCTCCATAGAAGGAATGCATTCCCGGATGAGCCCGCCAAGGACCAGCTCCTTTTTCGTCGGCGCCCCAAAGGACAGGCCATCAAGACAGGCCTCTCTGACTGCATCTATGACAGGTCCGTAACCATGGCCTAAGATACTTGGCCCCCAGGAATTTACGTAATCAATATATTCATTGCCATCTTCATCAAAGATATGGGAACCTGATGCCCGTTTTACGAACACAGGGGCCCCTCCAACGGATCCAAAGGCACGGACCGGACTATTTACCCCTCCCGGGAAATAGTTCCTGGATTCCTCAAATAATGCTTCTGATTCTTCAAATTTCATTTGTTAAACTCCTTTCCTGCCATTGGTCTTATCACTCCAGTCCTGGCATATAGCCTTTGCCACTCCCTGGATGCTGTATTCTTTTGCAATCAGATCTGCTTTTCTTCCACTTGCCTCCAACGCCTGTGCCGTGATATCGCCGATACAGACAACCATAAGGCCCTCTAACGACTTTAATGCTGCCACCGAATCCTCTTCAAAAAATGCGTCGACTCCGGAAGCACTTGCAAAGGTGATATAATCAAATTCCTTTGTAATGGCAGCTCTTTTACCATTTTCCTGTTCTTCCTGTCCTTCTTTCCTTACATCGTAAAGCACCACATCATCGTAATCAGCCTTTACCTCATTGAGAATCTGATTTAATTCTTTGGAGCCTCGTGATGATCTTGGAATCAACAGCCTGTCATGTTTCGTGACTCGTCCCTTTAACCCTTCTGCCAGATCAAGGACCTGGTAATGCTTCGGAGTATAATCCGACCGAAAGCCATATTTTAATAGCTCATCTGCCGTTCCTTTTCCTACCGTGGCAAATTTAACATGTCCAAGAGCCCGGTGATCCTCTCCACGCTCCATCAGTCCTAAGAAGAACTCTCGGACCGCATTGGCACTGGTAAATACAATCCAGGTATAGTTTTTTAAGTCCTCATAGGCTTTTTGCATCCGTTCATCCGACTGGTAAGATTTTAAGGAAAGACTTAAGAGATATTCTACCGTTCCCCCAAGACCAGACAGCTCCTTATGAAGCTTTCCTGTAAAGGAAGGAGTTCCTGTTATTCCGATGCGGCAGCCCTCCAAAGGCTGTTTTCCTGTGGAAGAAAAATCAAGAGCCGCCGTTTCTCCTACCACAATAATAGCAGGGCTTTTGATTCCAAACTCTTTTACCTTCTGCTGAATATTAAACAGATTACCTCGTACCACCTTTTGACCGGGAAGAGTTCCATTTTCAATCACAGCGGCTGGTGTGGTACCAGGTTTTCCCTGATCCATAAGCCCCGTTACTATCAGGGGGAGATTTCCCAGTCCCATAAGAAAGATAAGTGTCCCGGATAAGCTTGCAAAGGCATTAAAATCAGGAGGTAAGGTCCCTTCCTCTGATAACGTATGGCCTGTCATCACATGAAAGCTTCGGCTGATGGCCCGATGGGTCACCGGGATTCCTGCGCTTGCAAGGGCAGCCACTGCTGAAGTAACGCCAGAGATTACTTCATAAGGGATGTCTGCCTTTTTCAGTGCCAGGATCTCTTCTCCGCCTCTTCCAAATACAAAGGGGTCTCCCCCCTTTAAACGAACCACCTTACGTCCCTTTTCTGCCAGTTCCACCAGAAGCTGATTGATTTCCTCCTGCTTCATGGAATGGAAGCCTGCCCGTTTTCCCACATAGATTTTCTCACAGTGGTCTGGCACTGCCTTTAGAAGAAGATCAGAGGCCAGGGAATCATATACCACTGCATCGCAGCTTTTCAGTCTTAACATTCCTTTTTCCGTAATAAGCCCCGGATCTCCAGGGCCTGCACCTACCAGACAGACAATTCCTCTTTCCTTCATTCTTTCCTCCTGTTATGAAAGGCCTTTCGCGGCTAAATGAGCCAGCTCGTCCAATTTCGTTAATTCCCCTTTTAAGTGAATCCTTTTTGTCTCTTCTCCTCTTCGGTTGATGCCAAAGACCTCCATCTTGTCACCGATTCGCCTGGAGTATATGCCGATAGGCTCATGACAGCCGGCCTCCAGAAGCTTTAATATCTTTCGCTCCAGAGAAAGGCAGAGCCCTGTCTCTTCATCATGTATCTTATCATATAAGGATTCCATGCCAGAATGAAGGCGCCCTTCCACAGCCAGGATTCCCTGGCCTCCTGCTGGTACAAAGGATTCACAGTCAAAGCATTGATACTGATATCTTTTATCTTCCCAAAGTCCAAGCCTTTTAAGCCCAGCCGCTGCCAGGATAATTCCGTCGTATTCCCCTTGGGACAGCTTATAAAGCCTTGTCTGAACATTGCCTCTTAAATTCTCACAGCGAACCTCCATATCAGGCCACAGATTCTTTCCCATTTCATAAATCTGCATCTGTCTTCGTAAGCTGGAGGTCCCAATCACTAGTTCTTTTTTTCCCGTAAAGCTGCTGCCAGCCATGGTTACCAGAACATCTCTGGGGTCCTCTCTCTTAAGAACGGCTACGATTCCAAGCCCCTTCTCCAGTTCCATTGGCATATCCTTGGCACTGTGGACGGCAAGATCTATTTCTCCATGCAAAAGGGCCTGTTCAAATTCTGTCACGAACACGCCCTTTCCGCCAAATTCTAAAAGTGGTTTGTCAAGGATCCGGTCCCCTTCTGTCTGCTTTAACACCAGTTCCGTCTTCATTCCGTTTCCGGTCTTTTCAATGGCCTCTGCCACCAGATTTGTCTGGGTAACGGCCAATTCACTTCTCCTGGTTCCGATTCGTATGACTTTTTCCTTCATGTTCCAATAGCTTCCTCTCTATCAGTTCTTCTGCCTGTTCTCTGGTAAAGACTCCTCCCTGCCGGATTCCTTCCTCTACCATAGTCTGAAATATATCCGTTCGTATGGAAATTAAATCCACCTTTTCCTTTACTAAATCCCGGTATGACCCAAGCTGCTCTGCCAGATCACCAAATCCGTCTGGAATGGCCTCTTTAAATTTTTCCTTTAAATACTTGGCTATGGTGGGGGAATCTCCTCCCGTGGATATGGCAACAGTAATATGCTTTTCCTTTATTAAAGCAGGAAAAATAAAGCTGCATTCCTCCTGCACATCGACCACATTAATAGGAATATTCTTTGCCTTGCATAAAAGAGAGATGTGTCTGTTCAGTTCTTCCTCTGAAGTTCCGGCTACTACAAAGTCCGCGCCTTCTAAATCAGAGTCCTGAAACTTCCGTTCTAAAAGCGTAAGCCTGCCCCCCAGTTCTTTTTTAAGCAGGGGAAGCTCCGGGTGGAACTGAGGTGCTACTACTGTAATTTGAGGACCGTACTCCATGAGTACCTGAACCTTCCGGTACGCCACGATTCCTCCTCCTGCAATCAGACACTTCTTTCCTTCCAAATCCACAAAAAACGGAAAATAAGCCATCCTTATCCCTCCTTGATCCAACTCTCCAGGCCGTCCAATGTCTTAAGCACCACCTTAAGCTCCTCGCTGTTTAACTGATCTCTTACACGAAAAAGAAGGCTTTCCAGCCGCTTTCCGGAAAACGCTGCCTTAAGCTCGTCCATGCGGTGAATATAAGGGTGAAATACCATCTCTTTTATGGCACTGTCTAAATCTTCTTCCATAATGGCACTGGCAAGATCCAGCTCCCTTAGCTTTATCTCCGTGTTGTTCTTTGTCAGGGTATCAAAATAATCGATATCACAGAGAGTTACGCCATCTATCTTTTCAATGGAAGCATCTATATCCACCGGCACTGCCACATCAATAAAAAGGCGCTTCTTTTTACTGGTTAATGCTCCGGATAAATCTTCATACGTTACTGTATAATGAGGACCTAAGGTTGCACTTATGACAATGTCCATGTCATCCATATATTGATACCGGTCAATATACTCTACTGCCTTTACCCGCTCGTGCTCAATATTAACCGTTAAGTAATCGTTGTGTCTACGGACGGTACCAGTGACCTCAATGCCTTCTTTTGAGACAAGGTTCTTTGTAATGGTGGTTCCCATCTTTCCAGACATGCCGATGACCATTACTTTTTTACATTCTTCTCCATTCTCAAAATGAAACACTTCATTGGCAACCAGGGTTGCTATGGACAATGGTGTCTTTGATAAATTAGTATCCGTTTTGATTCGTTTGGCACAGGTGACCGCTCTTTGAAACAGTACATTCATCTCATAATCTACTGTCTTCATATCCTTAGACATCTGATATGCTTCCTTAACCTGCCCTAGAATCTCATCTTCTCCCAGCACCATGGAATCAAATCCACAGGTCACTTTAAATAAGTGACCGATGGCACTTTCTCCCCTGTATATATTTAAATATTTCAATACTTCCTCAAGCCGCACATTCTTATAATCAGCCAGCTCTTTTTGAAGCTCCGAAACCGCCTGCTTACTTCCTGACACATAAATCTCACTCCGGTTACAGGTACAGAGGATAACAATTCCCGTAATCGCTTCCCTGCCAGCCAGAAGCTCCATGAACTCTTTTTTCTCCTCTTCCCGAAACGCAAACCGTTCCCGGACACTAACGGGAGCCATCTTATGGCTCACACTTATACAGTACATCATTTTATTCAGCCTTCTTAATCGTTAATATCAATCTAAATGTAAACTCTTTCCTATTCTAACATAACCAAGGCGAAAAGAGCAATCCATAATCACAGGAAGTAATAAATTGCAACTCCCTTTGATTATGATATAATAAAGCAAATATATAGAAGACAGGAGAATGATGGATGAATTTCAGACAAGCTACCCCACAGGATTCCAACTGTTTCTTAGAGCTGATGAAGCAGCTGGATTATGAGACAGAATTCATGATGCTGGAACCGGGAGAACGTACCTCCACCGCAGAAGATATGGAGCAATACTTACATACGATGGAAACATCAAATTCCCTTCTTCTGCTGCTTTTTGATGACAAAAAAGCCGTTGGTTTTATATCTGCCAAACGAGGGGCCGCGAACCGAATCAAGCATACCGCCTATATTGTCTGCGGAATACGAAAGGATTACAGGGGAAAGGGCTGGGGAAAAACACTGTTCCAGGAGCTGTTAAAATGGGCCCCTGAAAACGGCATAACCAGACTGGAATTGACTGTCATGGCTCATAATGATAAGGCCATATTATTATATCGAAGCATGGGCTTTGAAGTAGAAGGAAGGCTGGTTCATTCCATGATTGTAAATGGAAGCTACGTGGATCAATACTCCATGGCAAAGCTTCTGTAAAGAAATAAGGGTGATGCAAGAATGGAATTCCCATTTTGCATCACCCTTAACTATATTTATAGCACTTTACTTAAAAATGATTTCAATCTGTCATTCTTTGGATGTTCAAAGAATTCCACTGGCTCATTCTCTTCCAGGAAATAGCCGCCATCCATGAACATGACCCGAGTGGCTACTTCTTTGGCAAAGCCCATCTCATGAGTCACCACCACCATGGTCATCTTCTCTTCGGCAAGCTCTCTCATAACATTTAAAACCTCGCCTACCATCTCTGGATCAAGAGCAGATGTGGGCTCATCAAACAGCATCACGTCAGGATTCATACATAGGGCACGAACAATGGCAATACGCTGTTTCTGACCGCCGGAGAGCTGGTTTGGATAGGAATTAGCTCTGTCCTTTAATCCTACCTTATCCAGAAGCTTTAAGGCCTGCTCTTCTGCTTCCTTACTGCTCTTGCCCTGCAGCTTCATAGGTGCAAGGGTCAAATTCTTTAATATCGTCATGTGAGGGAATAAATTGAACTGCTGGAACACCATTCCCATCTTCTGACGGTGCTTGTCTATATTTGTATTTTTATCTACAATATCGGTTCCCTCAAAGAGGATATGGCCGCTTGTCGGTTCCTCCAGACGGTTCAAGCACCGAAGAAATGTACTCTTACCGGAACCGGAAGGTCCGATGACACAGACTACATCTCCTTTGTAGATATCAACGGAAATGTCCTTAAGGACCTCCAAATCACCGAATTTCTTTCCCAGATTCTGAACCTGGATTAAGGGGTTTCCCATTTCATTAATGCTCACTCTTTTTCAGCCTCCTCTCCAGTAATGTTACAAGATATGAAAATACCATTACCATGACCAGATAAATAAGGGCCACAGAGATCAGAGGAAAAAATGCGGAATAGGTTCGACTCTTTATAATATCGCCGCCCTTTGTTAAATCCTGGAGACCTATGTATCCGGCTACGGACGTCTCCTTTAACAGGACGATGAACTCGTTGGCCAGAGTGGGAACCACATTTTTGAAGGCCTGGGGCATAATGATAAACCACATGGTCTGGGCATAATTAAAGCCCAGGCTTCGTCCTGCTTCAAACTGTCCCCGCTCAATGGAACTGATTCCGCTTCGGAAAATCTCTGCCACGTAGGCGCCGGAGTTGATTCCGAATGCCAGGATTGCTGTAAATATCTGCCCCGGATCATGAAATGAAAATATAATGAAATACATGATCATAAGCTGTACAACCACCGGCGTTCCGCGGATAACGGTCAAATAAACACTACAGATGGCATTTAAAATCTTTAATCTGCCGGTATTTTCATAGGTGGAGCGAATAATGGCAACCAAAAATCCTAATAAAATACCAATTAAAACTGCAAAAAACGTGATTTTCAGCGTATTTTGCAGACCTTCCGTAATGTATTTCCAACGGTCATCCACAATAAAATTCTGATAAAAATCATCCCTTAGCTTTTCCCACATGGCACTCTTCCTTTTTCTTATTTTGCAGTAATGTATTTATCTATGATTTTCTGCAATTCACCAGAGTCCTTTAATTCCTTAATGGCTCCGTTCATCTTCTCTAATAATTCTGTATTGCCTTTTTTCACTGCAATAGCATACTCTTCTTCTGTAAATGCTTCATCAAGAATCTTTAATCCTGTATTATCTTTTACAAATACAGTTGCAGGCTCACGGTCAATAACAACTGCATCGATTTTATCCTGGGTAAGAGCCATTACAGCATCCATGCCCTTGTTGTAACGCTGTACATTGGCATCCTTGATATCATCTGCATAGATATCACCGGTCGTTCCAGTCTGAACGCCAACCTTCTTTCCTTCCAGACCATCAGGATCAGCAATGTCGCTTCCTTCTTTTACGATAATGACCTGAGCGGCTTTTGCGTAGGTATCAGTGAAATCAACATTTTTCTTACGGTCTTCATTTACAGTCATACCAGCAGCAGTAAAATCTGCCTTACCTGACTGTACAGCTGGAATCAGAGAATCAAATGCCATATCCTGAATCTCAAGCTCCATGCCTAAATTATCAGCGATTGCCTTAGCGATCTCTGCATCAATTCCAACGATTTCATTATTATCATGGTATTCATAAGGTGGGAATTCAGCATTGGTAACCATAACGAGCTTTCCACCTGCTGCACTTTCTGCTGTTTTAGTCTCTGCAGCAGTGCTTTCTGTACCTGCTTTTTCCGTTGCGTTAGCAGTTGTTTCTGTTTTAGTACCTGTTCCGCCACAAGCGGTTAAAACTGCGGCCATACATACGGCAGCGGCTATTGCGATTACATTCTTCTTCATAATGCTTCCTCCTTATATGCACAAATCTGCATAATTATTAAACAAAGTATCAGTTATACATTATATAGCATTTTCGGAATTAATCAAGTACTTCGTCCTAAGAAAACGCTTAATTTTATACATAGTTTCATTTACCTTGCATGTTTTTTTCCAATCCTTTATAATATAGTTTAAATTTGGATGACAGGTAGAATTGAGGGTATCAATTATGAAGGATTTCCTTGAAAAAACCGCATGGCCTATGAATCCGCCGCTCCCTTACTCCTTGTTTCATATTCTCTTTCTGGCGGTGGGGCTTACACTGGCTGTTTTACTGGCCTATTATACCAGCAGGAGAATGAATAAAAAGAAGCTTCCACGCCTGCTTTTTATCTGTGGGCTGGTCCTTTTAGGTACTGAGCTTTGGAAGCAGCTTTTTCTTTATTATGTAGTCAATGAGCAGACCTATAACTGGTGGTATTTTCCATTTCAGCTTTGCAGCCTTCCCATGTATTTTTGCCTCCTCCTTCCCTTTGTACCAGGGAGACAAGGTCAAAGGATTATCTGCACCTTTATGCAGGACTTTAACTTATTAGGAGGAATCATGGCACTGGCTGAGCCTTCCGGGCTCTTTCACCCTTACTGGCTCTTAACGCTTCACGGTCTTATCTGGCATCTTTTGTTGGTCTATATCGGTCTCTTAATTGCATTCTCCCGGGTTTCAGATGTCTCTATTAAGGGATTTATAAAAACCCTGCCCCTGTTTTTGATCTGCTGCATGATTGCTTCTATTATAAATCGAACTGCCAAGCCTTTGGGTCAGGCTGATATGTTCTATATTTCCCCCTATTACCCTTCCGCACAGATTGTTTTTCATGAAATAGCTGTGAAGTTTGGCACAGGAGTTGGAAATGCAGTCTATTTATTTGCAACCTGTCTCGGTGGATTTATCTTTCACTTTATCTTTAACAGAATCCATCTCAGTCCAGTACAGCAAAAAGAAATGAGTAACCAATAAGATTTTTAAAAAAGGAGGAATTTCACATGTCAGATTCAACAAAAAGAATGGAAGAAGCTTTGAAAAAACACGATATGGGATATAACTGTGCCCAGGCCGTTTCCTGTGTCTTCTGCGACAAAGTGGGCATTGACGAGGAAACCATGTTCCGTATTACCGAGGGTATGGGACTTGGAATGGGCGGCATGGAAGGCACCTGCGGAGCCATTGGCGCTGCCTCCATACTCTCCGGACTGAAAAACAGCTCTGCCCATTTAGACAGCCCGGACTCTAAAAAGGTATCTTATCAGATGTCCAGGCAGTGCTTATCGGATTTTAAAAACCAGAATGGAAGCTTAATCTGTAAGGACATCAAAGGCGTGGAAACAGGGAATGTCCTGCGCTCCTGCAATGACTGCATCGCTGATGCCGTGAAGATTATTGACGAAACTCTTTTCTCGCCTCTTTGACGTCCTGTAAGAACTGCTTCCACTCATCTTCATGGGCTACAAAATATCTGGGACAATCCTTTCCAGTGGCATCGTAATGGCGGATGACATCTTTTTCCGTTAGTCCCAGATTTTCACAAAGCCAGGCAGTAAACTTGACAAGTGAACCATAGGTGTCATCATTGAACTTGCCGGTCTCATCGGGATGGCAGCATTCAATGGAAATGGTATCGGGATTCTTTTCTTTTGATGTGGCATATGCCACCTCTGTGATTGGAATCCCCTGAAGGACCTCACCGTCCAGTCCAATGATAAAATGACTGCTGGCAGAGATTTTTTTAATCCCTTTCTGATCCTTTAAGCTGTCAAAATAGGCCATGTTCTGCTTGGCAGTGGTTCCTGGATTTGCTACGTAATGTATGACTATTTCCTTGACCCGCTTCATCTTAGTCTGGGGCCTGGAGTATTCGTTAGGGGTTATGAAATCCTGTTCCACCCATGAGGGCATGGTAACGGAATTCAAATCCACATAATTTCTTTGAAAGATCTGGCTCAGTGCGATTAAAAGCACGGTCAGGGCTGAAGCTAATATCAGTGTTTTACCGATTATGTACAGGATATTTAAAAATGTCTGTTTCTTCTTTTGCTTCCTGCGTCTTTCTCTTTGGCGCCGGCGCCGTTCCAGCTCGTTAAAGCTATCCTTTGTCTGATTTTTCATATGCCAAACTCCTGAAATGACTTTTTCTTAGTTTACGTCTTTTGAAGGGGGAAAGTCAATAAAAAATCAGGATTCAGGGAAGATTTAAGCCCTGGACTCCATCTTCACGGTCTCGCAGACCTCCTGTAAGAGCTGATGAAGATCCCTCTGAACCGTCTCTTCGCAAAGAACCACCAGTTTGTCTCCTGCCAAAAAGGCAGTCTCACCTCTTGGAACAAATTCTGCCTCTCCCCGGATTAAGGATACTAAAAGACAGGTCCTTGGCCACTGAATTTCTGATACCTTTCGCCCCTCTGCTTCACTACCATGAAAAATCATGCCTTCCACAAGTACCTTTTCTCCTCTGGAGACAAGACCATTTTGAGGATTTAATCTGGCTAACAAACGGTGTAACAGCTGATCGTAGACCGGAGCACAGTGTGCCATATCCGGAATCACATAAGCCACAAGAGATACCATGGACAGAGTCAAAAGGTGGGAGAAGCTTCCCGTCATCTCACTAATTAAAATGATTCCTGTAATCGGTGCACGGACAATGGCTGCAAAATAACCAGCCATTCCAAGGATGATGAAATTATCCAAAAGCCCGTCTAAGGAACCGGTCAACCCTTCCGCGGTCTTATAATATATGCTGCCTATAATTGCACCTAAGACCAATAGAGGCAGGAATATCCCTCCCGGAGCCCCGGAGCCAAAGCTAATAAGGGAAAAACTGAATTTCAGGATAAATAAAAGGCAGAGCCCTCCTATGACCAATTGATCTGTGGTCAGGTTTTCTACCAGAGGGTGGCCTCCTCCCAGTACATAAGGATAGGTAAAACCAAACACTCCGGCTAAGAAAAAGGGAATCAAAAGCCGTATGGTCTGCTTTGGAATCTTCTGAAAGACATCCTGTGTCTTAGTCAGACAGGTGTTATACACGATTCCAAGTCCGCCAAGGAGCACACCTAATAAAATCACGTGACCATAGCTTCCAAGGGGCATCATACGGGTAATTTGAAAGTCAAAGACTGGCTTTAATCCAAACACATTTCTGGAAACAAAGTCGGCTGTTATGGAGGAAGCCATGGTGGATAAAAGAATTTCCGGTGAAAAATGCTTATGTACCTCTTCCAAAGAGAACAGGACTCCGGCAATCGGTGCGTTAAAGGCTGCGGAAAGACCAGCACTTGCCCCACAGGTAATCAATAGCTTTTCTTCCGTTTTTCCCCGTCTTATCATACGGGACACTCCTTTTGCTGACATGGCTCCAAGCTGGATGCTGGGCCCCTCTCTTCCCAGTGATAAGCCACAGCCAATGGCTAACAGCCCTCCTGTCAGCTTTGCTATGAGGACCTTCCACCAACAAGGATCAAGCGCCCCGATCATCTCCCCTTCCACCTGGGGAATGCCGCTGCCGGAAATAAAAGATTCCCATTTTAATAAGCGGGCAACTACAAAGGCTGAAAGGAACAAGAAAGCAAACCAGAACGGTATCATAAAAGTGTGTGCTTTTCCATAATCTAAGAGGAATTGTAGCAGTTTGTCTGCATAGATCAGCAGATATCGAAACAATACCACCACCCCGCCAGAAACTGCTCCTACGAGGATTCCTTCCAGTATTAATTCATAGCGAAAGCTGCGAAATCGATGAATAGTATTTTTAACCGAATGGTCGTCTGACTGCATTTTCGTATCCTCCTGTTTTAAATCAATCTCTTTCTGAAATAAACAGTTTCAAATTATAACTCTAATATATGTGGTTTGCAAGGAAAAGCCCGGTAAAACAAAAAGAAACCAGGCTTGTATCGTAAAAAATACAAGTCTGATTTCGTATCATATTACATAGAAGAATTAAGCAGCACGCCCAACCAGCTCCTCAGGGGATGCGGTTTCGTTATGGCAGACGATCTCAACCTGCCGCCCAATTCCTATAATCATGACTCCCATCAGGGATTTTCCGTCAATGACTAATTGATTGCATATCACATCTACCTCATAGCTGCATTTCTCGGCTCTCACCACAAATGCAACCAATTCTTCTACGGTAGTAAATGTGTGCTTTATATTCCTCACTCCTACACCTCTTCCATGAATTTCTTTGGTTTTATATTCACATTCAACAAAATTTTCTGGATTTTATTTATTATTTATGCACTTTTTTCTAATCTCTATCCTATTATTTCCATTGTATAAAACCTTATTCTGTTAAAATGCATTTATTTCACGAAAAACACTACACAAACCCGACATTATCGTGTATAATCGTATCGTTCGCATTCTTATGGTATGATGTTAAGAAGTAAAATGGGAATGTTTTTATAGAATAAAATGAAATTTATTTATATTATATGGAAGCGTATCGAAGTGGTCATAACGAGCCGCACTCGAAATGCGGTTGTCCGCAAGGGCACGTGGGTTCGAATCCCACCGCTTCCGTCAAAAACAAAAGGGTGTCTCTGCCCTGATTGCATACAATGGAGAACACTTTTGTCTGGAATTCTGCTGCATGAAATCTTCAATGATAGCCAATTAGATATATTGCTATCAGCCAATCTCCATCTCCAAAAGTGCACTTCCAAGAGATTTTCCATGCATGTCCATAGCCAGTGAACGTGTGATACCGCCGCCCAATGCATCTTCCATTACGAAGTTCAGGGCACTGATTGACTCAATCTCATATCTGGTGATATTTCCATGGACAATTTCCTTGAAATACTCTTTCACCCGTTCTTCCGTCACCTTTTCTTTTATAAATGCATAATCTTCATCATGATATGCAATCACAGAAATAATAGAAATATTTCCCTTATCCCCTGTTCTCGAATGTGCTTTTTCTTTTAGTTTCATTCTTTTTTTCTAACCCCACAGTCTTTCACTTGTTGTTTCTCCCTGTTATATCATCAGCCATAAATTGGAGATGGCTGGCTTTCCTGCTTATTTTTATTGTCTGCCTCCAGATATCCAACCGATATTGTAAAATCCTCAACCGGAATAAATATAGATGCAATGCTAACGATATCCTTTATATTCTTTGTTGCTCCCCCGCCTCCTGAGGGTCCGTTGGTATACAAAGCTTCTACTTCATTTCCCACCAGCTCTGCTTCCGCAATTGTTTTCACACGTGCTACCACTCTCAGTCTTACTTCTGCAATATTACCGGAATTCAACTGTTTTGAAATGGAATCTCCATATAAGGAATTCATTCCGATAAAATCAAAACGAATTTCATCATAAACAAGACCGATTTTCTCAAATCGCTTCTCCAGGATTTCCTTTGCAAGCTGTGCTTTTGCCACTGCATTGCCTCCGCCATAGCTGATCTGACCTTCACCAATGTAACAGTCATGGTATCCGACGCTGGTTTTATAGTTTCCAGTCGGCGCCTTTCCGGACGCGCCTGAAATCCGTACCCTGTCTTTCCCTGCTTCTTCAATTTTTACTTTACTGAAATCAGCAATTACATCCGGGGTAAAATAGTTTTCCGGATCCTGAATTTCATATAGAGTCTGCTCCTTAACGGTCTCACTGGTCACCATACCTCCTGTTCCCGGAAGCTTTGTGATAATTCCATTGCCGGTTTCATCTACCTCAATCATAGGAAAACCCAGATTCCACAATTCAGGCACATCTTTGTAACCCGGATCTGCAAAATATCCCCCGGTTACCTGACCGGCACATTCCAGAAGATGACCAATCCACGTTCCTTTTCCCAGCTTGTCATAATCCTCCATTGACCAGCCGAATTCATAAACTAACGGCCCCAATGCTAACGATGGGTCTGCAACCCGCCCGGTAATAATGATATCGGCTCCGTTCCTTAGTGCATCAACGATTCCCTGGATTCCAATATAGCCATTTGCGGATAGTATCTCTCCCTGTATCTCTGATAAACTACCCCCGGTTTCAAGCACCGGATAATCCAGGTAATCTCCCAGACGGTCACCGATATCATCTCCCTTGACATAAGCAATTTTAAGCTTTTCAAAGCCTTTTTCCTTTGCCATCTCCAGGCAGCGCACCGCTGCACTCTCCGGATTGGCAGCGCCCATATTGGTGATAACCTTTACCTTATGGTCTTTCAGGGCATCTAAAATTTTGTCAAACCGATATTCAAATAACTCATTATACCCAAGTTCAGGATTTTTCTGCTTTGCCTTCTGTGCAAGAGAAATCGTGCGCTCTGCAAGGCATTCGAAAATGATATAGTCCAGATTTCCACGCTCGATTAAATCAATTGCCGGTTCTATCCGGTCACCTCCATAGCCTGCACCGGAACCAATTCTGATTTGTTTCATATTCTTCCTTCTTTCTACTGCAATTTATAGATGGATAGGCATGCAACAGCAAGCCGCATGCCTCCCATTTGTTTTTATTTGACTTTTTCCGCCAGATAAAGCAGATTCCCTTCTTTTCCATCCATACGTTCATAAGTTCCCGGCTTCAGCTTATGGCAAAGGAACAGGTCGTGTCCGTGGGCCTGGATTGGAACGCGGTCGTCTTTTCCTGCTAATACAAGGTCACAGCATTCAATCACATTATCCAACAGCTCTTTTGGGGAAGTAAATGTACCATGGTTACGATAGACCACATCATACTGTGTTTCATATTCTTTCAGATGCAGCAGACTTTCCCGATATTCGGAGACATTGGAAGAAAACTCATCCATCAGCATCACTGCAACGCCGCATGCATCGCCAAAGATGGCAATTGCCTCTTCTTTCAGCAATGCGCACATCATGCCTGGTGTATGCCCTTTTACGGAAATCATCTGAATCGTTATTCCTCCCAGTTCAAAGCACTGGCCATCAAAAAGCGGTTGAAAGGCTCCATCATAAATAGGTGGAAGTTCACTTATATCTGATACCTGAAGCTTCAGACGCCTCTCTGCATCCAAAAGGCGGTGCCCTTTGCTTGTTTTAAAACGATATACCGGAAGGTCTTCCAGGTTTAAATAAACTTCATCAAACAATCCTGAGGAACCCATATGGTCCAGGTGTGCATGAGTAAGCACAACAAATACCGGGCGGTCCGTCAGACACTGCACATATTCCTTGATATTTCCCAGTCCGTTGGTGGTATCCAGCAAGCAGGCTTTCTCTGTGCCTGCAACCAGATAACAGCAGACACCGGTACTGTCAATGATACGCCAAAGATGGGGACTTAGTTTTTCATGGGTATAGCTATCATTTCTCATAAACGCATCCTCCTTACTTCGTTCTTCGGTAATTACTCTACAAGGCTTTCATCAATTTTCAACACATACATCGTAATAAAACCAAAAGCTGTTCCTGCAATGGTCGTAACGATCAGGGCAATATAGTTTTTCATATCTCCGCCCAGAAAACCGGCAAAGGAGTAAATTCCATTTGCGGTATTCAATACATTGGCAGTCAGGTGCATAAAACCTGCAACTAGCCCTGTAAGCACGCCGGAAATCACACTTGCGTACAAGGGAGTCCGGTATGGAATCTGTACCCCATATTTATAAGGCTCTCCGACCCCTCCGATCAGCCATGCAAAAACATACCCCGAATACAATGCACGTTTTTTCTTATCTTTCACCAATACCAGGACAGCAAGCATACATCCGAAGGTTGCCCAGCTCCCAGCAAACATCGCAGGAACAATAAAGGTATCATATCCAAGAGTTGCAAAGCTGGTGACTACAAATGGAACCAGTGCAACATGCATGCCGCACAGGACCAGGAGAGTCCAGCTTCCGGCAAGAACTGCTACAGCAAGAGGACCTGCAACATGATTCAGTGCTACCAGTCCAGTTGCAATCCCATTTCCCAGGTAGTATCCAAGGGGAGCACACAGACTAAGCTCCACCGGAAGCATAACAAATAAGGTAATCAGAGGTACCCCTATTACCTGAATGGTATCAGGGATATGTTTGCGCAGGAACTTTTCCACATATGATCCGATCCATACCGTCAGAAACATAGGAAATACTGTTGAGGTATAGTTCTGTACAGACACAGGAATTCCATATACGCTGAAAGCGGTTCCATCCGCTGCAAGCTTCACCAAGGTGGGGTGAACCAGGATTGCACCAAACAGCATGCCCATGACCGGTGTCATTCCAAACCGTTTGGCAGCAGTATAGCCAATGATGACCGGCAGAAAATAGAAGCCGGCATCCCCAACCAATGTCAGCAGGATAAACAGATTGCTTTGGGTGTCTAAAACATTAAAAAGATTGGGCCCAAGAACGGAGGCCAGCATCTTCGCCATACCACAGCAAAGCAGTATCGGAATCAAGGGTGTCAGACAGCCTGCCAATGCTCCTATCACGTTGTTAATGACGTCTATGGCTGTTTTTTTCTTTTTCCCTTTGGCTGATGGCGATTCGTCTGCCTCTGCTTTTACAGGTTCCTTTTCAGAAAGGCTGCCTGTTTTTTGTAATTCTTCATACACCTTGGCAACTTGCGGGCCAATCACAACCTGCACCTGACCTCCATTTCTTACCACGCCCAACACACCATCAATTTTTTTGATTTCATCATCTTTAGCAATTGTTTCGTCTTTTAATCGAAACCTTAACCGGGTCATACAATGTGTAACATCTAATACATTTTCTTTTCCACCTACCGTTTGTAACACACGTTCGGCCATTATTTTATTGTCTGCCATTTTTCTTTTCTGTGAGATGCCAGTCATGATCCGGCATCCACACATCTCCTTCTCCATTTAGTAGACCGGTGTACTTGATGAGTTAAGTATAACGGTCTACTAAATGCTTGTCAAGATGTTTTCTTTCTGATATGATAGATTTATAAAAAGGTACCAAAAATTTTATTTTAGGAGTATATAAATGGCGGGAATCAGAGAAGTCGCAGAATTGGCCGGTGTATCCAAAAGCACCGTTTCTATTGTGATAAATGGTAAAAGTGAAGAAAGAAAAATACCGAAAGAAACGCAGGAAAAAGTATTACGGGCAGTAAAGAAATTAAATTATCAGATCAATTTATCCGCAAAACGGATGCGTGTTCCTGATACACGCAAGACAATTGCTCTGTATTGGACAACCGACTTCCGTGATATTATGCTTGCCCGTTTTTTAAAAGGAGTTCAGCAGCAGATCAAAGAGTCTGACTTAGCATATGATGTTATCATATATCCCTATGAAAACAATATGCTTTCCAAAGAAGACTCTCTAATATCTGTTTCCAGCTTTCATGGTGCGCTGATTGCCAATGCCGGCGAAGAGGACCTTAAATTTCTCTCCACAACAAAGCCAATGGTCCCTGTTGTCTTATACAATCGCATACTGGAGAATTTAAGCAGCGTCTATGTAGATGACTCTGTAATCGCCCGTGAGGCTTTCAGCCTTCTTAAAAATAAAGGTAAAATTGCTATTGTAAAAGCTCCTCACGCGTTTGAAGGAATGAAAATACGTGACAACACGCTAAAGAATCTTTTATCTCAAAATTCTCAGGAATATGTGGAATGCGATGTAGATACGAATCAATCCTATGATGGCTATCAGATTGCTTCTCGGATTGATTTTAGATCAACCAGTGTGATTTATACTGCCAGTGATATGATTGCTCTCGGCATTATGCACTATTGTTACGAACATCACATCCGCATTCCGGAAGACATTGAGATACTGGCAATCGGTAATGGTTTGACACACATAAATGAATTTCTTAATCCCTCTTTAACCACAATACAAATTCCAATCGAAACCATGGCTGCCGAATGCCTCTTAATGCTTAATAAGCAGTTCCAAAATCCTGCTTTGACGCAAAAAGAGATTCTTCCCAATATTACGATTCGGGATTCTCTAAAAATACTAACGAAATAATTTATCCAACCGCGTATCATAGGATTTAGCATCTCTGCATTTGATGTATACCGCTTTGCAAGCCTTTCTTTGATATAAGTCGCTTCTTCTTTGCTACGGCAGTGAACTACTCCATTATCTGCATATCTTTCAAACGGAGCCTGTGGGAAGTTTCGTTTCATCCACATATCAAAGACATAATGTAGAAACATACTTGCCAGTACAGGACTAATTACTCCACCTTGAGGAGTTGCTTGATAACTTTATTATACAAAAAAATACCCCGATAGTTAAGCACAGCCTCTTTTTCTGTGTCTAACTATCAGGATACAGTTTATCTCTTTTTTATTATCCTTGACAAAGGGTACAGTTTACCCCTTTTATATTTGTTTGATATTTACTAATCGCATCGGTTGGGCTCGTCCTAAAGGCTGATTTGATTGTCCTTTTCCATGATCCTGCAATAAAGATAAAGCCCTAAAGTCATGAGCAGGATAAAAATATCAAATACGGCGACACCTATCCCCAAAACTGCCAACCTGTTTCTAAATGTAAAGGTGAACAGCAGCAATATCAAGTCCGCAACCCAAGATATGAGCGCAAGCCATTTTGCACATTTTGCGTTAAAAATCAGAGTGATGGGCGCTAAAATACCTGCCAGTAAATTAGCAATCCAAAACACCATATAGTAAGCCGGATAGTTTGTGAAATATTCCACCACCGCCTGACCGTAATGATGAACCGCATAGTAATCTTCGTTGTGAGCCAGCATCATAAAAAAATCATATATGCCCATTAGATACATGAAGCCCACAAACAATACGATGAGCCATAAATGCCAGGGTCTTTTTTTCATTGTTCCCTCCCTAACTGTTCTGTTTCATAGGATAATGTCATTATTGTAACACAAAATCAATTTTTTATAAAAGAAAGCAATAGCTTATGTCAAACTAAGTATATATCCTCATGGCGGTAGCTGGGATGCAGGCAAAACCTCCAGCTATGGTTCCATTTTCTGCTTTTCTGCGTTTAAGCTGGTTATCCTTTTGCACATCATGGAAAAAGCGTGTACTTCTTCCTCTGTTAATGCTTCTTCAATCAGGTTCATAATTTCATTTCCAAAATCCTCAACACGATCCAAGAAAGCTTTCCCCTCTTTGGAAAGAACAATATTGTATGAGCGGCGGTCGCTGGTCTGCCTTTCCTGAATAATATAATTCTTTTCCAGCAAACGCTTTGTTAATTTTGAAATACCAGATTGTGTGATACCTCTCATCTCAGCAAGTTCTTTCGTGGTCTTTGGCCCTTGCTTATCCAGTGTATCCAGTATATAGTATTGTGCCGTTGAAACACCTTCCACATTGAACCGATTGGAATCTGATACAATCATACATTGAAAGGGAACATAACTTTCCTCTAATTCTTTTTTAGCCATTAAGCCAACCTCCTATGTTTCATTGATATACTTCTTCAAATGCTTTCCAGTTAGAGAATCCTTACAGTTAACCAGATCTTTTGGTAATCCTGTAAACATAATCTTACCTCCATTCTGACCTGCATAGGGGCCTATGTCAATCACCCAATCTGCCTGACAAATAATATCCAAATTGTGTTCTATGACAATAAGAGTGGAATTTTGTTCTACAAGGCGGTTCATTACACCTATCAATTGCTTTATATCAGCCATATGAAGGCCTGTTGACGGTTCATCCAAAACATAAATCTGACCACCGTTTTCAAGCTGGGAAGCGAGTTTAATTCGCTGTAATTCACCACCTGAAAGGGTGCTTAATGGTTGTCCCAAAGAAAGATACGTGATACCAACGTCTGATAGTCGTTTTAAAACCGTTACGATTTCTTTTTCCTGAAAAAATTCTAAGGCTTCTGTTACCGTCATTTTAAGAACATCGGATATACTTTTTCCTCTGAGCTGACAGGCAAGCACCTCATCCGTATAGCGGTTTCCGTGACATTCCTCACATACCGTAACAATTGTATCCATAAACGCCAAATCTGTATAAGTAACTCCCAGACCTTTGCAGGCAGGGCAGGCACCCTTTGAATTGAAACTGAATAGGGAGGGGCTTACACCGTTCTGCTTTGCAAATAATTTTCTGATAATATCAAAGATACCTGTAAAGGTTGCAATGTTGGAACGTTTTGACGCCTGAATTCCTTTCTGGTCAATAAAAACCGTTTCTGGATAAAACCGTGGCAATACCCCATTAATAAGCGTACTTTTTCCTGAACCGGCGACTCCGGTTACAACAGTCATGACTCCTTTTGGTATCTCAACTGATAAGTTGTTTAAATTATGCATGGTTGCATTTTGAATGGAAAGAGAACCTTTCGGTGCACGAATCTCCGGTTTTAGTTTGGGGAGGTGGGATAAGTATTTCCCCGTTAGAGTACCAGCCGTCTTTAGCCCATCTAAATTTCCCTGATATACAACTTCCCCACCGCGGGTTCCCGCACCTGGCCCCATATCAATAATATGGTCTGCAATGTTTATCATGTCCGGGTCATGCTCTACGATTAAAACGGTGTTCCCTTTGTCACGCAATAATCTCATAAGCTCATTCATTTTGCTTATGTCATGAGGGTGAAGTCCGATACTCGGTTCATCAAAAATGTAAGTGAGGTCAGTCAGACTACTGCCAAGCTGGCTAACCATTTTAATTCTTTGAGACTCCCCGCCCGAAAGTGTAGATGTTTCTCTGCTTAAACTTAAATAGCCAAGTCCTATGGATACCATGTGATTCATCCGATTCACAAGTTCAGAAACAATTGTAGCGGCCACGGGAGTATGGACGGACTTGACAAAATCAAGAAGCTCACTAATCTGCATATCCGCGCACTCCCCGATATTTTTACCATTTACTTTACAAGACAACACCTTATCATTTAAACGAGTTCCGTGACAGTGGGGACAGTCCTGTTTTACAACAAAGCGTTCTATTTCTTTTCCGTATCTGACTTTTTCGCCATCTTCTTTTTTAAGAAAGCTCCGCTCAATGCGGGGAATCAGACCCTCATATAATGAGGTTTTATGCCATTCTGGTGTAGGATTTTTAATCTTGATTCCGTCAGCGTAAAGTAGTAGTTCCAGCTCCTCGGCAGAATAGTCTTTCAATTTTTTATCGTTATCAAAAAAGCCTGAATGAATATAACGGGTCAATCGCCAACCGCCAGGTTCAAAGGTTGGAAAACGGATAGCGCCCTCATTTAAGGATTTATCCTTTTCTAACAGCCTTTCAATATCAATGGTTTCCATTTTCCCCAAACCCTCGCAATGTTCACACATTCCCGATGGATTGTTGAATGAAAAAACATCGGAATAACCGACAAATGGCTCTCCAATTCTGGAAAATAACAAACGTAATACAGAATAAATATCAGTAATTGTTCCAACCGTTGACCGGGCATTACCGCCTAATCTTTTTTGATTGATAATAAAGGCGACGGACAAATTTTCGATGGTATCCACATCGGGTTTTCCGTAGTGTGGCAAACGGTGACGGATAAAACTGGTGTAGGTCTCATTAAGCTGTCTTTGTGATTCTGCCGCTATTGTATCAAATACCAAAGATGATTTTCCTGAACCGGAAACACCTGTAAAAACTGTTATTTCTTTTTTGGGTATCAGAATATTTATATTTTTTAAATTTCGCTCCCTTGCACCTGATACCTTAATGTAATGATCAGACATACTTTTACCTCGAATTCATTTACATGATACAGTTAATATATGATTGGGTTAACTATATTTTATCACCATTTTTATTTCTATGCAAGGACTGGGTTGAATTTAGTAAAAGCATATCCACTAACAACACCCCCACGCAAACCATAGGGTTCACGCGGGGGTGTTAAGATAATCTGTGAAAATTACTTATAGAGCCAATCGTTATAATTGTCTGCCAATTCTTGCAGCGCATTGATAAATCGCCCTACATGAAATCCATCACATACGGAATGATGAACTTGTACTGCTAATGGCATCAAAACCTTTTTATCCTGCTCAATAAACTTACCAATCGTAAAAATAGGGGGCAGATAGGAACCATCTGAGTATACATTTAAATTAAATCCCGTAAAACTCGTCCAAGGCAAGCATGATATATTGAACGTATTGAGTGGTCCATCAGGTTTCGGCATTAGATTCGCGGCACTTGAATAACAGGCGATATCAGAGATACAGTGTTCATAAAACTGTATAAAAGAAGTGCTATACATCGTCCATATGCTTGAGAATGTTTCTTTTTCTTTGTTGAAAATGGTGTAGCTCGGACTTAGCTCATCCCAAATCCCTAAATTCCCATCAGCATCAATATTCATGCGAAACTCCTGATACCGATTAACAATTGTTGTAAGCATATATATTTGCGCCGGATATATTTTTTTGTTCATACTTTTTAACGCCGCTCTCATACCGGTTATATCAATATTAGCGGTTAAGCTATAAGTGCAACGTAACCCGTGCATATAGTGATTATAATAATCTTTACGCGGCCAATTCCTTATATCAATTAAATTAAAGCTCATGATTATTCTCCATAATTTCATTTATTTTAACGTGCAAAAGCTCATGCCATGCACGATAAAGAAATTGTTGATACCATTGTTTATACATTCCTCTCTCTTTATACTATAACAATAAATTATATTGCATTCGATCGTATATCACAAGGTTAACATGATTAGCCAAAGTACAGTAAGCGCTTTGGGTAATCGTTTTACAATTATTGTAAAGACATAAAGGAGACCTGTATAAAAAAGGTTGTCCACAAGGGCTCGTGGGTTCGAATGCTGCCGCTTCCGATAGAATTGTGGTCGAAAAACTTGATTTTATAAGGCTCTGGGCTTTTTTATTTGTTAAGTACATTGGCAGCTATTCGTTCCAAATTTATTTTAATAAAAGTAGTATATTTTAATGACAAGGTTAATAAAATGGATCAAACAATGAAGTTTCCAGGCATAATATGTGCAATGAGTATGAATAATACCATTTTACCAAAATTAAATTGTTGACTTTTTACAAAGGAACTGATATATTAAAAAAAAGTTAATATTGTAATGGGTTGTTACTGACAAACAGGCAAAACCAATTTTAATTTAGAAAAAGAATTCTATTTTCTAAATTAAGATTGGTTTTTTTTATTCACAGGTGGGGTTTATGAAAATTGATAAGATTATCAACAACAACATAGTAAGCGCGCTGGATTCTGATGGAAAAGAAGTAATTGTCATTGGCAAGGGTATTGGATTCGGTACAAAACCAGGAAAAGCCATTGCGGAAGATAAGGTTAATAAAGTGTATCACTTAGACAACCAGAACAGTATGGATAAATTTAAGGAGCTTCTTGTAAATTTACCACTGGAGCATCTTCAGGTTTCCACAGAGATCATCACCTACGCTAAAAGTGTTTTAAACAGAAGTCTGAATCAAAATATTTACATAACACTGACGGATCACATTAATTTTGCTATCCATCGTTTTAAAAAGAACATTGAGTTTTCCAACCCTCTCATCCATGAAATAAAGACCTTTTATAAAGAGGAGTATCTGATTGGAGAATATGCCATCGCTTTAATAGAACGGAAGGTCGGGGTCAAGCTGCCGGTGGATGAAGCGGGATCAATTGCTCTTCATATCGTAAATGCAGAACTCAATAGTGCCATGCGGGATACCATTGGAATCACCAATCTGATCGGAGGTGTGGTGAAGCTTGTGAAAGAGCATTTTTCCAGAGAACTAAATGAGGCATCCTTAAATTATCAGCAGTTTATCAGCCATTTGAGGTTTCTTTCTCAGAGAATTGTTACCAAAAATTCTATAAACTATTTGGATGAGCGATTTAGCCAAGCAATCTCTCAGATGTACCCGGCTGAATATGAGTGCAGTCTTAAGGTCACGAATTATATCTTAGAAACATTTCATTATCAGTTATTAGATGAGGAAATTGCATGTCTGGCAATTCACATCAAAAGATTAGGTGTTTAAGAGGAGGACAATTTATATGTTTGATTCATGGAAAAAGCTCTTTATAGGCGACGAAAAAGAGAGAGATAAGGTATTGGCGCCTGTGGAGGGAAAGGTGGTTCCTCTAAGCGAAGTAAATGACCCTGCATTTAGTCAGGAAATTCTGGGGAAAGGCGTTGCTATCATTCCGGAAAAAGGAAGAATTGTGGCACCGTTTGACGGCGTTGTGTCAGTTATGTTTGAAACAAAACATGCAGTCAGCGTTACCTCAGAACAAGGCGCTGAAGTAATTATCCATGTGGGATTAGATACGGTTCGTCTAAAAGGAAACTATTATACTTCTTTTAAAAATCAGGGAGACCATGTGAAGCAAGGAGATCTTCTCCTGGAGTTTGAAAGAAAGGCAATCAAAGAGGCTGGTTATGATTTGATAACGCCTGTTATTGTCTGCAATCCATCGAGCTATCCCCATATGGTATGCCATAGTGGGATGCAGGTAAAAGAGCTGGAGCCAATCATTGAGTTATAGATAGAGGAGAATTGGTAGAATGAAAAGTTTTTTAAGGGGTGAAATCTAAACCTGCAATCATGCAGGAGTGGATAAAAAATGTCCGGGAGGACAAAGGAAGGGAGTTACTTTATGAAGTATTTACAGAAACTGGGGAAATCGTTAATGCTTCCGGTGGCATGTCTGCCTGCAGCAGGCATCTTAATGGGAATTGGCTATTGGATCGATCCCACGGGCTGGGGAGCCAATAGTGCCATTGCTGCTTTTTTGATTAAGGCTGGGGGAGCCATTATTGATAACATGGCCGTCTTATTTGCCATAGGTGTCGGAGTGGGAATGGCTGACGACCACGAGGGAACCTCGGCTTTGGCAGCGATTGTTTCCTGGCTGATGATTCAAACGATTTTATCACCAGGAGTTGTTGCCATGCTAAAAGGTATTGATGTCACCGAGGTAAATGCTGCTTTTGGAAAAATCAGCAACCAATTCATTGGTATCGTATCAGGAATCATCGGTTCCACCTGTTACAACAGGTTCAAAAATACGAAGCTACCGGATGCTCTGGCATTCTTTAGCGGAAAGCGTTCGGTTTCTATTGTAACGGCACTGGTCTCACTGGTCGCTTGTCTGGTACTGTTTTTTGTTTGGCCCGTTGTATATACGGGACTTGTTACATTTGGTAAAGGTATTTTAGGTATGGGAGCTGTAGGAGCAGGTATCTACGGTTTCTTAAACCGTATTCTGATTCCGGTAGGACTTCACCATGCTCTGAATTCTGTATTCTGGTTCGATGTTGCTGGCGTAAATGACCTTGGAAACTTCTGGGCAGGAACCGGCACCTTAGGTCAGACTGGTCAGTATATGACTGGCTTCTTCCCTGTTATGATGTTTGGCCTTCCGGGGGCAGCTCTTGCCATGTACCATACCGCAAAGCCTGGAAAGAAGAAAAATGTCTATGGTTTATTGTTGGCAGCTGCCGTATGTTCCTTCTTTACAGGAGTCACAGAGCCATTGGAATTCGCATTTATGTTTCTTGCACCAGGTCTATATTTGATCCATGCAATCCTGACGGGTATTTCTTTGGCAATCTGTTCTTTGCTTCCGGTGCGTACTGGATTTAACTTTAGTGCTGGTTTTGTTGACTGGGTCTTAAGCTTTAAAGCTCCGATGGCTATGAATCCGCTTTACATCATTCCACTGGGTCTTGCTTATTCGGCAATTTATTATTCTATATTCCGTTTTGCGATTAAAAAGTTTAACTTCAAGACTCCAGGACGAGAAGATGATGATCCAGATGAAGCAAAAATAACCCTTTCCAATAATGATTATACCCAGATTGCAGCAATCATTTTGGAAGGCCTTGGAGGGAAGGACAATGTTACAAGCATTGATAACTGCATTACACGATTAAGGCTTGAAATTAAAGATCAGGCACTGGTAAATGAAAAGGTGATAAAATCTTCGGGAGTAACCGGAGTGATCAGACCTGGTAAAAACAGTCTGCAGGTAATCGTGGGAACCCAGGTACAGTTTGTGGCTGATGAATTTAGGAAGATGTGTCAATGAATTTCTGATACATAGTAAACCGTTCAAAAAGGAGCTGTTGCGAAATGACTGGGTGCTCAGTTATGAAACAATGGCTCCTTTACTTGAATGAAAAATAAATTTGACAAATGAACTTGCTCTCATGTATGACAAGTATAACAAATCATACTTTTTATACATGGAGGTATTTCATATGAATGAACCTAAAGGAAAATTTGCCTGGACTGTTAAGGTTGGTGAAAAAGGCCAATTTGTTATACCGAAAGAGGCAAGAGATATTTTTGATATAAAGCCTGGAGACACTTTGATTTTATTGGGAGATGAAAAGCGAGGCATAGCCATACCTCCTAAAAGTGATTTTATGAAATACGCCGCTAAAATTTTTGGAGGTACTTCCTTTGATGAGGAGGGACCTGTATGAGAAGATATTATCTCGATAATATTCGATGGGCAACGGTATTGCTTGTCTTAATTTATCATGTCTGTTATCTCTTCAACGATGTAGGTGTTTTGGGAGGAGTCGGCAGTAATAAAAGTGTTCCAGCTTTTAATGCGCTTTCCTACTTCATTTATCCTTGGTTTATGGCACTTTTGTTTGTAATTGCCGGAATCAGTGCAAGATATTCCATGGAAAAACGCTCTTATAAACAATTTATAAAGGATAGGGTTACAAAGCTTCTTATTCCTTCTACCTTGGGGTTATTTGTATATCACTGGATAACTGGTTATGTAAACATAAAGGTTGGCGGAGGTCTAGACTACATTCCTGCCTCCATTCGTTATCCAATTTTTGCTATCAGCGGAGTTGGCCCTATGTGGTTTATACAAATGCTGTTTTTATTTTCTTTGTTCATTACTTTCATTCATAAGATGGATAAAAACGATAAAATATGGAACTTTTGTGGCAAAGCCAATTTTGTTATGGTTCTGCTGCTTGCCTTTCCGATCTGGGGAGCCGCCCAGATACTCAATATGCCTGTGCTTACCATGTATCGGTTTGGTATCTATTTTATGGCATTTCTCTTGGGCTATTTTGTATTTTCCCATGACAATATTCAGGACTCTGTAGAAATGAAGTCTATTCCCCTGCTTATTTCCGCTGTCATTCTCGGAGTTTTATATGTTATTTATTATTTTGGAGAGGATTATACCTCTCCCCAATGCTTGCAAAGCTTTTTTACGAATATTTATCTGTGGATTATGACTTTAACTATTTTAGGATGCGGAAAGGCCTGGTTCCATTCAAATACAAGATTTTTCCGATATATGACAAAATCTAGTTTCGGTTTATATGTTATTCACTATCCAGTTGTAATCACAATCTGCTACTTACTTTACTATTATTGCAATATGCCAGCGGTGATGAATTATCTTGTCGCACTGGTGATGGAAATCATCTTAACTGTAATATTGTTTGAACTGTTTAAAAGGACTCCTGTCATACATTATCTGGTGTTGGGAATCAAAAGCGAGCATATTTAAAAAAACTGCACGACTTGAATGTATTGAAAAATCATTGGATATGGTTATTACCATACTTGAAGTTCTTTTTCAATATTCAGATCGTGCAGTCCATGTAATGGCACAAACATTATTTTATATGAAGCTTACTTTTCAACTCTGGATATATGTTATTATAAAGTTTGTTTTTCGTTATGTAAAATAACAGTGACACTATAACAATGACAGCAAGCAGCACTCCTGCTCCTATCCAAAGAAACGTATTATTTAAGATAAATGCAAAGATATCAACATCTTTATTTAACTTACTGTAAACGATAACACCTATGATCAGGAGCAGTATAGGAAAAGCCATAATACCAGACAATATATTTAAGGTTCGCATCTTTTTATAAACTCTTTTATAATTATCTTCACCTAAATATTCTTCCAGGAAAATACACTGTTCGTCAAAGGTATCTCTTTTCTTTACTGGCAGTTCATTTAAAGTAATGTGCTTATGAAGTATGTCTAATTGCTCACTAAAGTGTAATACATCTCCCACTTCTCTACCTATGTTCATAAAATATCCTTTCTTTTTTATTTATATTGAAATTAAAATATATCATTTTTATTATACCATAATTTTCTAATTTTTGCTCTATCTCTTTCCAAAAACAACTAATGTTTCCAATAGATATCGTATAAAATATCATATCTAATTGTAAATGTTCGTAACCTGTGATTATCCGCAACAATAATATCAGGATTTGTGTTGAGTTCTCATGTAAGATGGCTTTAAAGGAGGAATCAAGAATGAATATGTTAGCTCGGTTAAATGAAGCTATGGACTATATTGAAAAAAACCTGATGTGTGATATTGAGCTAAGCCAGATTTCACACATAGCTGGTTGTTCCGAATACCATTTTCGCAGAATGTTTTCTTTTCTGGCAGGAATGCCCTTAGGAGAATACATTCGCCGCAGACGGTTGTCAACCGCAGGTATTCTGCTGCAGACCAAACCAATTAAAATCATTGATTTAGCATTAGAACTTGGCTATGAATCACCAGAAGCTTTTAGCAAGGCTTTTTTAGCAATGCATGGAGTTACTCCATCTCAGGCAAAAAAAGAGAATACCAGCCTGATAGTGTTTCCCGCAATGACATTTCAATTAACAATTAAAGGTGGAATAGAGATGAATTACCGTATCATAGAGAAAAATGAATTTTATATCGTTGGATTTAAAAAAAGGATTACGATGAAGTTTAAAGGCATCAATCCACAGATGGACTCAATCGTAGAGAAATTGACTCCACAAGTGATCGCAGAGCTAAAAAGCTTAAGCGATGTGGAACCAAAAGGTATTCTTAGTGTATCGGCCAATTTTGAGGAGCGAACCACAGAAGACTCCCAGCTTGACCAATATATTGGCGTAGCAGCATCTAAAGCAGTATCAAGCGGATACGACATACTTCTTGTTGCAGCTTCAACCTGGGCGGTGTTTAACGTGGTTGGTATATTTCCCGATGCCATACAGGAAACCTGGTCTAAAATATATGCTGAGTGGTTCCCGGCATCCGGTTACGAAATGACAGGAGGACCTGAATTATTATGGAATGAGAGTCCTGATACCAATAGAACCGATTATAAAAGCGAGATCTGGATTCCTGTCCGCAGGATAGAATTCTAATATTTAATAGTTCCACTCAATACATCTATAGGAAATCTCCCTGGCCCATGATGCACAACGTTTCATGCTGCGGAGGTAACCCCTATAGATGTATTCTATTTATAACCAGTCCTCATATGAAGCTACACAGGTATCTCTATGGTTACGATTGCCCCTTGTTTCGTCTTATTATTTTCCAGAATAAGCCGTCCACCATGCTGTTTGGCCACAGAGTCCGCCACATAAAGTCCGATACCATAATGGGATTTTGAATTGCGGCTTTGATCATCCATATAGAATTGAGTCGCGGCATATTTCAGTGCTTCCGGAGAAAAACCGCTTCCTGTATCCCGGATTGAAAGTCTTAGGTAACCGTTCTCCTCCTCAGTCATAAAGGTAATATTCCCACCAGAAGGAGTGTATTCTGTTGCATTTGCCAAAACATTACTTAATGCTCTCATTAATAGGTTTGGGTCTATTGTAATGTTTGGGATTGTATGGTTGGTTTCCCATAATAACTGAATATCCTTCCCCATACATAATCCTTTTGCTTGTTTTTGGACCTCCTGTAAAAAAGCATTTATGTCAACTTTTTGCAGCTTTGGAGATACCAAATTACCAGACTTATTAATTTCCATTAACATCTGCACATACTCTTGTATTTGCAGAGAGCTTTCTTCAATGTAACCGATACAATCCAACTGTTCGTCCGTAGGATTTGTTTCGTATAATATTTCTGCATTTCCCCGAATCAATGTCAGGGGTGTTTTTAAGTCATGTGCCAGCGCGGATATCTGCTCTTTTCTTGACTGCTCCATACTCCATTGACTTTCCAGAGAAAGCTTTAAGGCATGACGCATATTATCCATGGAAGACAAGACCTTGTTTATTTCTTTGATATTGCCTTTTTCCGGCATATAATCCAGGTCTTCATGCTGTATGTGATCTGCGGCTGAGATTAGGGTATTTAGCTTTTTTCTGAGTACATGTCCAAAACGGAGTGCTGTTGTTATTACAAGGGAAAGAATACATGCAATTACAGTCACTCCAAAGAGAGTTTCCGGGGGGAATAGGTATCTTCTCAAGGTTTCTGATCGATATTGGGGAATGATTTTATATCTTAGCACGCAATATTCCTGATCCCTTGGAATAACTTTGTAATAATTCCCCTTTATATCTGACGTGCTCCCCTGTACTGCCTCCCAAGCTCTATCAATTTCTCCAGCCTCAATGTTTCCATCTTTAACACGCCCATCTAAGGTAAAAATGATATACTGGTTTAATTCAGGAATCATATCTTCGCTTACTTTATCTGCCGTACGTATCTTATCAAAGGAAGCATTTGCCTGTTTTTCTGCATAGTTAGCATAATAGATGAGACCAAAACGATCTAAACTGCTAAAAATCAAGAATAGCACAATGCAGATTGCGATCACACCAAAAAATAAATACAGAAAATATTTTAAATAAAACAGGCTTAACGGAATTTCTCTTTCTTTCCTTACTCTTCCCATTTATATCCAATCCCCCATACCGTTTTCACCGGTGCATAATTCAGGCTCTCTAATTTTAACCGAATATTTTTAATATGAGTTGAAATCGTGCTGTCATTGCTTTCCCCATCATATCCAAATACCTTTTCATAAATCTGCTCTCTGGAAAATACCTGGCCTGGGCTGCGGGCCAGAAATTCACATATCTGATATTCCCCCTTTGTTAAAGGAACCGTCACCTCGCCAACGATAAGCTGTTTCCCTGATAGATTAAAGTAAGAATTGGAAAACGTAATTCTTGAAGTATGTTCTCTTCGGTCCCTCCTTAAATGAGCCGATACCCTTGCACGCAGCTCTAATTTTCCAAAAGGCTTTAAGATATAATCATCTGCACCTGCTTCCAGACCACTTACTAAACTACTTTCTTCTGCTTTTGCAGTTAGAAATAAGATGGGACAGTCCACATAGGAACGTATTTCCTTGCAGAGGGTATAACCATCCACTCCTGGCATCATCACGTCCAATAAAATCAAATCAAACCCGCAAAGATTAAGCTGCTTAACGTCAGCTGGTTCTGAAATAGTTGTTACCATATGTCCGTCTCTCGTTAAGATTTTCTGTATCATAACCAGAATGGCTTCCTCGTCATCAACTGCCAGGATATTTCCCATACTTATCACTTCCTTTCTGCAGAAATTATAACCTTTCTCTATTTCCAAGTAAAGTTAATCACTGGTATTTTTCCCTTCCCATCTGCATGACCAAACACAGAATAATAGGAAAGCTGCAATTGTTGTAATAATACAAAGAATAATCCCAAGATAAAAATCCGAATTTATCAATGACAAGCCTTTCTCTTTTGTAAGGGCATATGTCACGAATCTAGAAGACCATGAGCAAGGAGTATATTGCCATCTCCCATCTCCCATCCCAGTAAGGAACAGAGCAGAAATCAGGCTTTCTGTAATCCCTACTCCAATAGATAAGCCTTTGTTAAAGCGTAAGGACAAAAACAAATGCCAAATATATAAATGGAAGCAGCTTGCCAGCAGTATCAATGATGCCTTTCCGTAGAACAAAATACTGACTGGAGATCGCTTCAAAAGAAAGGTGTAACCTGCACCAAAAAGAAAACATGCAAAGAAGACAGCCAATACTCCTGCTAAAAACAGAAACATTAATTTACTTAAAAATGCTGGCAATCTTTTTGGAGAACAAAGGAGAATCTGATAATGTCCCGCTGACATCTCCTGCTCAGAAACCATGACACTAAATAATGCAATGAGAAAAGGAAAACCAATTCCCAAAACCTGAACGTAAGCTTCCACCATGCCATAGGCATTTCTTGGGACAGATGCACTATAAGCAAGAAATACTCCTGAAATCGATATCGGAATTACAATATGCCAAAGCCAAAAATACATGTGCCTGACCTTTAGTAACTCAGACTTTAGACATCTATAAAATGCAATCATTATGCTTCCCTCTTTTTCTTAAACCAAAACGTTGTACAGAGTGATATTCCAAGAAACCATATCAAAGACAGGCATATTCCGGGAATTATTACATTTGTATTATAAAGTTGGTTATCAATTGGCATCGGAATCCCATTTGGAAAAATTCCTAATACTGGACACATGAGGCGAATGGGAATGCAAGGTGGGTATACCCACCAATAGCTGCTGCTTGGCAGTGTAACGGTACCAAGAATAGACATCACCATGCTGGTAAATATGCTGGCAAACATTCCAAACCTCGCACTTAAAAACAGGAACAAAGGAATTTCCCACATGTAGGAAAGGGTTAACAATAGCGCAGCGATACTCCCGGGCCAAAGTGAAATGTTGGAACCAGATATAACTCCTCCTACATAGGTTCCAATTAGCATCATAAAATTTGAGAACAGAAGGACAAGTATACAATATCCAACTTTCCCCAGCCAGCTTTTCTCCAGAGCGAAAGGCAGCAACAAGATATGATGATATTTCATTTTTTTATCTTTTTTAATGCAAAGATAACATACAATGGATAGCATTCCAGGAAGAAATAATGTATACCACCAATTCCATGCCCCTGCCTGAAACGCCCGATCAAAACCACCTGTAAAGAATAGTGCAAGAAACATAACCATTAATGGGGCAATGATTGGAAGAAATATTCCAAATGTATGTTTCAGCTTAAGATGCTCCGCCTTTATCATATTAAGCATTTGTTCTCTCCTCCTTTTGATTCTCTCTTACTACCTCCATAAAAAGCTTCTCTAAATCTTCTTTCGTATCTATTTTACCGGTATAGCCTAAGACGCCACCTACAATAATCCCTATATGATCGGCGATTTGCTGTACTTCTGATAGATTATGGCTTGACAGAATCACCGTAATTCCCTTAGCGGGAAATGATCGGATCAACGTTCGCATCTCTTCAATTCCGATAGGGTCTAAACCGTTGGTAGGCTCGTCCAAAATAAGAAGCTTTGGCTGACTGATTAAGGCATTGGCGATTCCAAGCCGCTGCTTCATGCCAAGGGAAAACTGACCTGCTCTTTTCTTTCCTGTATGGGTCAGGCCAACGATCTGAAGCACTTCCTCTATTCTTTTATCACTGCATCCAAGCAAAGTTGTTTTGACCTTTAAATTTTCGTATGCAGTGAGATTCTCATAAAGGGGCGGCATTTCAATCAAAGCTCCTATGTCGTTTAAATGTTCTCTAGACCACTCCGTACCATTAAATTCAATGGATCCTGAGGTCGGCCTCATGATTCCGGTTATCATCTTTAAAGTTGTAGATTTTCCAGCACCATTGGGCCCCAGCAGACCATAAATAGAGTTTTTTTGTATACACAGGGATACTTGGTCAACTGCCATTTGTCCATTAAATTTTTTACAAAGATCTGTAGTTTTTAAAATCGTATCCATTTGATTTCAGTCCTTTCTATTGATTGATATAGATAGGATAACCAATAATTTTGAAGATTTTATAAAGTTATTCCTTATTGGAATAATCCTCCAAAAACTTGATAATTGCTCCACGGCTCTTTATACTAATATTATAATCCATCATCTTATGAGTCTCGGTTGTAAGTAAATATTTTTATAAAGAGCAAGTTGTCAAGCTGCATAAGAAGGAGGATTTACATGAAAAAGCTATCTACTCTGTTTTTAAGTATGGTTATTACCCTAAGTTTTGCAGCATCCGCATGGGCTTCCGATACCACCGCGAGCTCTGGAACCCGAATCGGGTATACGGATTTTAATCTGTCAGACTTAGTTGGTACAGAAACACTTGCAGCGGCCAGAGCTGCTACTGCAAGCAAAGATGCTACCGTTGGTACAGTGGAAGCAAGGCTTTTTAACAATGCAACAGGAACCATTGTAGGTACAAGCCCTACCTTTAAGTTCAATGGTATTCCCACTGGTGCGAAAATCACCAACATCCAGGCATGGAATCCATCAAAAAGTAATATTTCTCAAGGAAAGTTTACAGCCATTGAAAAAGTACAGGTATTCTGCGGCGGACAAGGGTCTGGATTCTTTAATTTCTGGGTAACTTCAGCGCCCAGCACTTCAAATCCCTGTAATACACCGGTACTAAATGGTTTAAATGCTGACAGTACTTATCACATTCAGATTCAGGGCCGTGTATTAAGCAACTATACCGGTGCGGATGGTTTTACCATCAGGGGGACAATCGTCCGCGTCACATATAGCTATTAATTCAGTTACCATAACATGAAATAATAAAGCGAAGCAGATGACAACTTGCTGAATGCAACAAAAAACAGGGGCTTGTTTTGAGACAAGCCCCTGCTTTTTGTTGTAATATTTTATGCGAGATAATCCACTCTGTTTTTTTGTTCTGTGGAAGGTTCCATCTCCTGCCCAATGCTTAAGGAATCACCATCTACATATTGTTTGTAATACCGATTCTCAGCTTTCGTCAGTTTGGAAACAAAGTTTAAATGCATGCTTTGTTCCTGTGGAGTATATTGAATACTCCATCCATTGGAGTTATAACCCATGACCGGCTGTCCTGACATGCTGTCCTTTATCTCATAGGAATCCTGCTCTATATCATTCATGTATATATCCACTGTGGTGCCTGACTTAGTGATATAGCGTCTCATCCCGGTATCATGATATTCCCCGATTCCATCTTTTTTATTTAAATAATCAATGAGATTCAAGGGTTTTTCTGACTCTTTATTTTTAGCCTTGGAACGATATTGGTTTATCATCTCAGATGCATTCTTTGCCATGGTCTTCCGGTCTGGTGAAACGACAGAGATATATTGTGCTTTCAGTTTATCGCCTTCTGAACTCAGACTCTCATATTGGCTGCTGTCATTTTGAAAATTTGCTTTTGCCAGCTCCTTCGCCAGATTATCGATCAGACCATCAAATTCGGCTTCTGGTGGTCGTTCCATTCCTTTATGGGGGAACTTCTCCCAATCTGGACCATTGACATTTATTTTCTGTATGTAAGATTGAATTGTATTTCCAGATATTTTGCTAATATTAAAATTCGACATATATTATCACTCCCTTTCCTGGGTTATTCTGCGAAATGATAAATAATTCCTCTACTATTTCATATCGGCAATATATCACTGGAATTAATAAAAATGGTGTTTTTTGAGCATTTATTTATAATTCTGACTTTATAATATCCAACATCGTTGCAATATCTTCCGTGGTCATCTGCATTTTTGATTTTTCAATTAATAAGTTTCCCCCTGTCATAATATAGGAGGGCATGACCCGTATGCTGCCGTAATAAAATTCGCTGCTCCTTATTTTATAAGTGGCCATAGAAGGTACTACATGCTTTTTTGTTGTTTTTTAGCAATTTTATTAAAGGCTTTCTTTGCAACATCACCCATAAGCATAATTACCTTAAGATTGGGAAACAAAGAAAGCTCCTTTTCTAAATATGGAAGATGGTCCTCTATTACATTCTTTTCAATGGTGTATTGGGATTTTGGAGTCTTGACGGCATTGGTAATGTAGATCCCCATCTTTAAAATATCATCAATGGTTGAAGCCTTTGCCCTAGCATTTTGAAATAGTGGAATCGTTGTTTTCAAATAATCGGCATCTGCTTGTCCATAAAAATCCTGGCTGGGATCGGATGGTACAACTTCATTAATCATAACTGCCTGAATCTTCTCTGGGTCAAGGTCAATATCGTTAAAATACAAGCCCTCTCCCCCTCCGGTCATCTGCTCCAATTCTTTCTTCACATTCATATGCCTTCTCCTTTCCAATCGTTAAATCCATCTGTCTGCCTCACTGGGCAGTAAGTATACCATCTCCATGTTCTAATGATATTACAAACAATCTGGCATCAAAAGTCAAGATTCATTTATAAATCTTAGAATATTTTAACCACTATATTACTATCTTTTTTTACTATAGGGAGAAATAATATTCTTGGATGATATTGCCTAAATCTTATTTTTCTAAAAGTATTGCCATGGTAGTATTATCCTTATGATATTCATCTCCTGCAACATCTCCAAAGACCTCAATCACCTTAAACCCTGTCTCTTCCACTTCCTGAATTAAGGATTCTTTTGTAAAACAGGTATTCCACAAATAGTAGGGTGTAATTTTATCATCCGTCATCAGAATCCTCTGTTCCAGTGTCACATACCCCTCATACTTATAATTTCCCTGAAATAACATGTATTCATCCCCACTCCAAAAGCCACCCTCAGGACAAAGCTCCCATGATGTTCCCTCTTTAAACTGATGGTAAAATTCCATAGAAAACGCATCAAATAAAAATCTGCCACCGGCATTTAAATGCTGGTAAACATAATTCCTTAATGACCGCCTGTCTTCGGTTGACAGCGCACCGTAGTCGCAATATATCATAGTGGACACATCAAAAATCATATCTAAATCCATGTTTAAATAATTTTGGCAATGATATGAGATATCCAGTCCCCGTTGTTTGGCCGCTTTCTTTGCATAATCGATGGACCTCTCTGAAAAATCAATTCCAGTAACCTGATATCCCATCTTGGCAAATCGTTCCGTATATAATCCAGGTCCGCAGCCAAGGTCCAGAAGCTTATGGTACTTATTAGATGGCAACAGCTCACCGATCCAACGGGCTGATTTCTCTATAAAATCTGCTTTTCTGCTGGCACCTTCGAAATCAGGATCCAGATGCGCATTCAGCATTTGCTTAGAAATATGCTCCTCATTCCAGAATGCAGCTTCTGATTTTAAGTAAAGAGCTGGTCTTTCAAAAATCTGTTTCATTCTTTTATACATACTCTTCTCCTTTAAAGACAATAAAATAATATTAAGTTTGATATCCTGAAACATTTCTTCTACCAATTTAATCGTACAATCTCTCCTTTTGTGTTATAATAATCCAAAATACAAAGTCAGGATGTGAGAAAATGATAATGAGATATTTATTATTTATACTGATTACCACGTTTTACATTGCATACTTTGCAAAGCAGATCCTTCTCAGAAAAAAAGGGATTGTCACAAACCGGCTGGCAAAGGGAAGCAAACCAAAGAAAACAGCTATCATAGAAACCGGTCTGCTCCTCATCACCTACGGAATGGCAGTATTTCAATATGCCGGATTTTTTCTGGAGAGATATTTACTCCCACTGAAACTGCCCACGTCCCTTCGCTGGCTGGGTATAGTCCTGGCTGGGTTCGGAGTCCTCTTCTTTATACTTGCCATTACTACCATGAGGGACAGCTGGCGGGCCGGAATCGACGAAAGCCAGAAGACCTCCATGGTTACAAGGGGCGTTTATAGCATCAGCAGGAATCCTGCTTTTGTGGGCTTCGATCTCTTATATATCGGCTCTGCTCTGGCCATGCCAGGAGTGGTAATCACTGTTATGGCTGCTGCAGGCGTTCTGTTTATGCATTTGCAGATTTTAGAGGAAGAAGCTTATTTACCCCGGATTTTTGGTGATGAATACGTGGAGTATAAGAAAAAAACACCACGGTATCTTCTCTTTTTTTAGTTATTCTTATGGATTATGTTATTTGTTGGGGTATTGTAAAATGAAAAAATCAACAGGATATGACCTGTGGTCAACATTCATTTTACAATGCCCCTCTTTTTATCATTTCTCTATTTTAATCACCTGGTCAATCCAGTCGCAGTAAAATGCCTGCTCATGGGAAACAAGTAAAACCGTGCCCGAAAAATCAATCAAAGCTGTTTTCAGTGAATCCTTTGCCTGGGCGTCCAGATGATTGGTAGGCTCATCGAGGATTAAAAAGTTACATGGTTCAAACTGGAGTAAGCATAGTTTAACCTTTGTCTGCTCTCCTCCGCTTAAGGTTCCTATGGGCTGCATGGCATGTTTACTGGATATTCCATTTCGGGCAAGATGCTCTCTTACTTCCTTTATGGTCAGGGCTGGATTTTTATCCGAAACTACTTCCATTGGCGTTTTTCTATCATTTTCCCATTTTAAATCCTGTTCAAAATAACACACCTTCACCTGATTTGAAAATCGGTAACAGCCATCAAGAGGCGGAATCTGGCCCATTAAGGTTTTTAACAATGTGGATTTACCGATTCCATTAAAGCCCGTAATAACTGCTTTCTGGCCTCCCTTTAAGCTAAAATGAATATCTCTCAAAACAGGAGCATCATATCCAACAACCAGATCTTTCACAGTCAGATGCTCCCCATTGGTAACAGGAAGCTGTGGAAAGTTAAAATATGACTTTCTCTCTTTTTGATTCAATGCCTCCATCTTATCCATGCGGTCCAGCTGCTTTTGACGTCCTCGTGCCATCTTTGATTTTCTTCCGGCAATGTTTTTACGGATAAATTCTTCTGTCTTCTTAATCTCTTTTTGCTGGGCGGAATACTGCCTGATATAATCCTCTCTTAGAAGTGATTTCTTCTTCAAGAATTCGGAATAAGTGCCGTAATATTTCGTTATTTTCAGATTGTCAATATCGCAGATTCGATTTGCGATTCTTTCCAGAAACCCATAATCATGGGATACTACAAGAAAAGCATTTTCCAGGGAAGACAAATAATCCGATAACCAGGCAATATGCTCTTTATCAAGGAAGTTGGTGGGCTCATCTAAAAGAAGCACATCCGGCTTTTCTAAAAGCAGCTTAGCAAGAATCACTTTTGCCCTTTGACCTCCGCTTAATTGATGAATGGAACGTTCCAGTCCCACCGCAGTCAGCCCCAGTCCATTGGCTACCTGCAAAATATTGGTATCAATGGAGTAAAACCCCTTTCTCTCAAGCTCCTCCTGATACCGGGCTGCCACACTTAAGGCATCCAGGCTGCCCTTAGCTCCTTTTTCATAGAGCCTAAGCGTTTCTTCCTCCATATCATAAAGTTCTTTAAAGGCAGACTTTAAAAAGTCAATGATAGTTACCTCTTTTAATATTTCTGCATACTGATCCAGATACCCTACGGATATATCAGGCTGCCAATAAGCCCGGCCTGCATCCGGTACCACCTGGTCCGTACAGATTTTAATGAGTGTACTTTTTCCTGTTCCATTCTGACCTACAATGCCGATATGCTCTCCCTTGTTTAAGGTCAGTTCTGCTTCTTTGTAAAGCAGGTTATCTCCAAAAGAATGTGTTAATCCTTCAATTTCTAATAAACTCATGCTAATTCATTTCCTTTCTTCTCTTATGGCTTGCGTATAAACGAAAAAAGGCAGAAGACAAAGATACACAATGGTATCTGCCTTCTGCCTTTTGGCCTGAAAGGGCCAATGGTAATATAAGTGCAAAAGGCTGGGGACAAAACATTGTCCTCAGCCTTTTCATACGCGAAATGACACACGGAAAACAAGCTATAGCGGAAATGATACTTTTATTCCTGCTATGGCTATGTTTCCCGATGAAATCCTATGGCGTTGATTTATACGCTATACTCTGCACAATGTTTCACCGGTATGGATTGTACAGAGTTGAATATTCTTGTTGGTTTATCTGTTAAATAAAAGTTCATGCTGATCTCCTTTTAAGGGCACTGCCCTTCTTAAGCATCATACTACATCATGTTTTTGCTGTCAAACCCAAACTTTTTTATATGCCAAGTTCCTTCATTTTCTCCATTACTTCAAGGAGATTCTTTTCCTGGGCCATCTCGTCCTTATTCTGGAACCTTAACTCATTTACGATCTGTCCGTCGCTCATAAATAAGACTCTTCCTGCCCTGGCTGCTACTTTGGGATCGTGGGTCACCAGTAACAGGGCCGTTCCCTCCCTGTTGATTCTTTCAAAGATATCCATGATCTCCTGAGCAGTTTTGGAATTTAAGGCTCCGGTGGGCTCATCTGCCATTATGATTCTTGGCTGGCTCATAAGGGCCCGGCAGATTCCTGCCCGCTGGAGCTGTCCTCCGGATACTTTGGTGATTTCCCGCTGGGAAAGCTCCCCGATTCCCATTCCATCCATAAGTTCTTTGGCTCTCTTTTTAAGCCTTTGGGAATCCTTTTTATGGTCCCTTAAGGTAGGGAGTAAGATGTTATCAAGAATATTTAGATTTTTTAATAGAGTGGGCTGTTGAAAGACAAAGCCGATTTTACTGCGCCTTAAATCCGCCAGCGCATCTTCTGAAAGGCCATCTAACGCTCTGCCATCAAAGGTAATGGTTCCGCCATCAGCTGGGTCCATTCCGCTTAATACATAAAGCAGAGTAGATTTTCCTGAACCAGAGGGACCCATGACTGCTGCAAATTCTCCTTCTCCTATCTCCAGAGACACACCAGAAAGTACTGTCTGAGCTTCCCCGCCCTGGTCATATACTTTTACAATTCCTTCCGCTTCGATCAGTTTTTTCATCTCTTACTCCTTTATATGCTGGGATATTTGAATGCTCCTGATCCCTGACGTTCCAAGAAGAGTCGCCATCAATACAGTACTTCCCATCAGTAACGGCATGATCAGATAAGCGGATACAGGATCTATGACAAATCGAAAGGCTGCGGCTCCAAAGGAGGCGATTAAGGCGCCTGCCATGGCCTCCCCCAGCGTATTGGCAAGAACCGTGCCAAGGAGGACTCCCAGCAGAAGAATTACCAGGAAACGGGTGATATACTGTACGGAAAGATCCTTAAAGGTATATCCCAATGATTTCATGACCGCGATGGAATATTTCTCTTTTGCAAGAAGCAGCTTCATCATCAGCATAGTAACCAGAAGAATCATGAAAAGTGCCGATACCATTCCAATGGAAGCGGCTTTCCCTACGGCACGGATAGTCGGTCCGAAGGTCTGTAAGATATATTCGTCGATGCCTGAAATTTTGGCAAAGCCAAAGCTCTCCCCATACTCTCCTGTTTTTTTAGAGATGGAGACCCCAGGCGCCAGTTTTACGGAGATGGTGGTCCACATCGACTTTTCCCCAGCCCCCTCAAAAGATGCCTTAGCCGTTTTTCCGCCGTTGGTAATATCCGAATAAATGCCGGAAACCACCAGTTGCTTTTCCATACCATCTTCCACCAGTACCAGGGTATCTCCCACCTGTTTTTTCCATTCATTCCCATTGAGAACAGAAAGAGCAATCTCCCCTTCTGCTTCCGGTGGTTTTCCCTTTACATATTGCACGGGAAATGTAGTATGATTGCCTAGTTCGATTTTTAGCGGTTCCACACTGCCGGAGGCAGATCTGGCATAGAATCGTTTGGTGGTCAATACTGCGTACTCAGCCACCTCCTGATCCTCCTTTAACCTTTGAATTATTTCCTTTTCCTCTTCACCTGGTGTGTTCTGGATTCTTATGAGAAAATCACTGCGTCCAATTCCCATATAGGTGCTAAATTCTGGGGAGGAAATGGTATGGTGCAAATTCATTGGTACCAGTATGATAAATGCAGAAGCAATTATTACAAAGAGCATGGTGACATAAAGCTTTTTCCTCCAAAGAACCTCTTTGATTCCAAGAAATACGTTTGTGCTGAAAAACATTTGATTGCTTAAGGATAGTCTTCCTAAGCTTCCCCTAGTCTCTCCTGCCCCGCCAAAGCGGATGGCGTAAACGGCAGATTGCTTGCCAATTCGTCTTAACACATTATTTACAAAAATCAATATGAAGCAATAAATCACCAGTATGCCTGCGGCGCCCAGACCTATGGCAAGAAGATTATTTCCTCCTTCTCCTATAGTCTGACGGATATTTTTAAGAGCCGCCCCTGAAAACCATAAGGATACTGCGCTTCCAAGGAGGCAGCCGGCACCACCTATGACTGCGTATTTGCCTAGATACAGCTTTTTCAAATCAGAGGTACGCATTCCAATGGCTTTCATGACCCCGATTTCCCTGGCTTCCTCCTCCATTTTTTCAAGGAGGGTAAAACGAATGCATAAGAAGGCAATGAGGACCACCAGAGCGCTGATGAGTAGAATAACTGCGATCATCAGACCATCGGATACTCCGTTCATCATTTTAAATAAGGGGTAGGTCACCGTTGGTCCATCGGCTTCCAGACCGGCACTAATATAAGCCGATTCGAAGGCACCCAGGTCTTTTAAATCCTTTAGCCTGAATTCAATGAGATACTCGGTGCTCCCTAAATCCCTTATCTCATTATAATCATGGTCACTAATAAGAAAACGCTTAGAGGAAGCCAGTAAAGAGTTCATCTGGGAGTCCTTAAGAAAGCCAGCCACAATAAACTGCTTTCCTAAAATAACGGCCTTATCTCCAAGGTGCGCGGTGCCGTCTCTTCCATAGGCAATAGGAACGTAAAGTTCTCCATCCCTGGGATGAATGATTTCTCCGTCAAGGGAAAGAAGGAAATCAAAGGAATCGCTTTGAATGGAGAGACCATTATCCTGGACGCTTTCCGATAAGTTATTGGCACCTATTACAATTTCTGAGCCTTCTGCATTTAGAAATTCCAGGACCTGAAAATCGGTAACGCTTTCCTGATTGTCTGCAAACTGCTTCAGACGGGTGAGGTCCGGCTTTTCGGAATTCATCTGAAGAAAATGAGGCGTTTTAGCCTGAACCATAAGCCCGTCAATGGCCCCGGTCAAATGAACCGTCAGCAGAGCTGCCAGGGAAATGAGGGCAGCCGCTGCGGCAATAAAAACAAAGGTAATGAATGATACTGCGGGACTTTTTACAATGTCGTTGCGGATGATCCGTCGAAACATAGGTCACCTCCACCTTCCAGCTTCTGAACCGCTTTGATGCGGTATAAAGCAATTGAAACAATACACAGCAATCCGCCGGCTATGACGATTAAAAATCCGGCGCCTCTGCCTTCTCCTGTTCCAAGAATCTCTCCAACGCTGCCAGACAGCCCTCCGCCCTCTAAAAGAAGGGGAGTAAACACATAGTCTGCCAGTACTCCTGAGGTTGCATAGGCTGCAATATATCCCAGCTGGGAAATCAGCCCCACAAGCCCCCAGACGCGTCCTTGCAGCTCGTTATCGATGTTGGTACGAAGGAGATAGTCAATACTCATATTGGCAAGGGGGAGCATGGCAAAGAATAAAACTCCTGATGCGGTTATAAAGGTCAAGTTCTCCTTCAGACCAAAGAGCGCCATAAACACCCCAGAGCCAAACAATGAAATACACAATACTTTAACATAACCTTTTTTAATGGGTATGATTCCTAAAAGGATGCTGGTAATGAGCATTCCCGATGCCATTAAGGTCTGTACTAGTCCCAGAGTGCTGCTGTCTGAAAAGCTTAAGATCATGGGAGATGCAAGCGTCTGGATATAGCCTAAGCACAAGGTGATAAACGTACCCATCCATACCAGTGTCATGACTCCTTTATTCTTTGAAAGAGCACGGATTCCTTCCTTAAAGTCTGAAAGAAATGCAGTGTCTTTCTCCCTTTCCCTTGTTGCCAATCCCTTTCGAACCACCAGTGTGGTTGCAAGCGTAACAAAGAACGTACTCACATCAATAATAAGCAAAAGACTGATATCAAAGCGTCTCAGCAAAAAGCCGGCAATCACGGGTGAAATCAAATATTTCGCCGATCCGGCAGCCTGTACAAGACCGCTGGCTTTTGTATATTGATCCCCGGAGAGCATATCGGTAATCGTGGCACGGTAAGCCGGCTCCAGTAAGGAGAAAAACACGGAACTAATGGTAACTCCCACATAAATCTGCCACATCTGTACATCCTTGTATAAGAAACAAAACAGTATGAACAAGGGACCAAAGGCAGAAAGTCCGTCGCCTAATATCATAATCAGTCTGCGGTCATACCGGTCTGCCAGTACCCCTGCCGGAGCACTGAGAAGCAGAGTGGGAAGAAAGGATAAAAGTGTCACCATGGCAACGTGGGAAGCCATACCAGTCTTCTGATATACGTAAACACCAAGGCCAAAGGCTGTAAGACCTCCTCCAATGGAAGAAATTAAGTCTCCCAGCCAGAGGAGAAGAAATTTCTGAAATGCATTGTCTTTATGATTCATCTTCATCATCCTTTTCAAATATCTGTTGGGCAAATGTAAGGGTTCCTGTTTCTACGCCAAGGAGACGCTCTGTGTGAAAAATAAAAGCTTTGGCACGGCTCAGCCTGTCCTCATCCGTCAGCTCTATCATATCTCCGTCAAATACGGTATTTGCATAGACCACCAGCATCTCCATGGCTTCATAGGGATATGGAGTGTTGCATAATCCCTGCTCCACTCCTTCTGTGATAATTCCAGCCAGGATAGGGGTCACTCCATTTAAGACAGCTTTCTGGGCCTTAAAATGCATCAGTGCATTCTGTGGCTTATGAATCTGCTCAATGATTTCCCTGCCGCTTCCGTGGTTCATATTAAGTGCCAGGACCGTACTTACGATCCGCTCATAAACAGGAATGCTTTTATTCTGAGCAATCTCCTCTGCTCTTTTTAAAATGCCTGCGCTGTACCGTTCTATCAGGGCATCCATAATGTCTTCCTTGGATTTAAAATGATAGTATAAGGTTCCTCGTGCAATTCCAACGGCTTCTAAAATATCATTGGTACTGGTACCATCAAAACCCTTTTGGGTAAATAAGTGATCTGCTGCATCTAATATTTCATTTTTACGTTCTTCCGGATTTTTAATTGTTTTCATTATTGCATCTCCTTTTATAGACCGACTGTCTGTCTACAACTATCATATGACAAAATTCTACTTGTGTCAATGGGAAAATCAGAGATTCCAATGGGACCTTGTACCAAATGAGGATTGTTGATATAATAGAATAAGTCAGATGATCCTTCCTAACAAAGCATAGTCTGACTTATAGTATGAACGAAATGGAGAATAACATGATTAGAGAGTTTACCGCCAATGACCTAGATGTGGTCATGAAGATCTGGTTAGACACCAACACAAACGCCCACGACTTCATTCCAGCCGGTTACTGGCAGGGTAATTTTGAAGAAGTGAAACGCATGCTGCCGGAAGCCGACATCTTTGTATACGAAAAAGATAACGTAATACAAGGCTTTATCGGGCTCATGGAGAATTACATCGCAGGCATTTTTATTGATTCTAACTGTCAGTCCCAGGGGATTGGTAAGGCACTGTTAGATCATGCGAAGGAAATCCGCTCTGAATTATCCCTGCAGGTCTATAAAAATAACACAGGAGCCGTAAGATTTTATGTCAGAGAAGGCTTTCAGCAGGTAAAAGAACAGACTGATGAACATACCGGTGAAACAGAGCTGGTCATGGAATGGACAAAATGAGAATCCGGGCTTACCTTGTTTTTATAAAGTCACGAAAAAACCGGCGGTTTTGAAATCATTTCAAAACCGCCGTTTTTCTTATTTTATTACGCCTTTAAACGAATCGGATAACAAACCTCTGTTACAAGCTCCTCCGGAATCTTCGTCTGGGCCGGGCTCACATGATAAATGCAGAACAGGGCCCCATTAAATTCGTACCCATTGTCATTGACCCAGCTTGCCACCGACTGGTTGGCATCTGTGATGTGTTCATAGCTGCCTTTATAGATGGCAGATGCTATTTCTACCTCTGGAACCGTTTTAAATGTTACGTGCTCCGTATCCTCATAGCTTCCTTTTACGGAAATCTGAATCTCCACGTCCGGATCGCTGTCTTTATGTTCCTGGTCATGGAATACGGCAAGGCTTAAGCAAGTCTCATCGTATTGCAGATTCAGACCGGAGATTTCAGTCATAAGAAGGTTCCACAAGATTCCCTCCTGATTGTAAGCCGGAATTTTGTCTCTGACGCTTGCCACATATCTTTGGGGCATAGTTTTTAATGTTACATTATAATTCATGGAAGTCTCATCCTTTCTCAGCCTTTCTATGGCTGTTTCAAGGAGCCTCATACGGCGGCTGGTCTCCTGCAGTTCAGAATACACCTCTGACTGCTTAATCTCCAGAAATTTAGCCAGTTCCCTTGGGTTGTGGTAATTTCTGATGATATCCCCGATGGCGGCAAGTCCAAATCCCATCTCTTTTAAGGACGTGATCCGGCAAGCCATAGGCAGCTGATCCTCGCTGTAATAGCGGTATCCCGTTGCCTGATCTGTGCTTTTTGGCACCAGCAGACCTATTTCATCGTAGTGACGCAGCATCCGTATACTGATCCTTGCTAATTTTGAAAAATCACCTATTTTCAGCATGTTTTTACCTCACATATATGTGTTCTTGAGCTCAGGATCAGTATATAGTATCTCACTGTGTGAGAGTCAACCAGAATTTTTATTTTTACAGCAATTGACTTAAAAGCCCTTGCCCGGTGCTGTACCAGATCAATATCCCATGGCCTCTTTTGGGGATCCGTACGTTTAAATCCCACTCCGGATACTGCTTGATGACCTGGATCCGGTCTCCGGATGCAAAAGCAAGAAATGAGATATAGCATTCCTTATTCATGGGGTGGCTGCTCGTGATGTACCAGTCCTCTTCCATCGCTTCCACATGAAGCTTTTCACTTTCACCGGCCTTTTTAAGCTCCAGGGAAGAAAGCTTCTTTCCGCAACAGGAAATCTCAGCCTCTCCGGTACAAAAGGTCAGGCTGTTGCAGGAAGGGCATACATAATATTTTGTATTTTTCATGTTACCTCCATCGGATTCATTGGGCGTCAAATCTCCTGAAAGCAGGTTTTCCATCTCAACTCCTAAAATGGCAGTCAGTTCCGGCATCAGTGATATGTCAGGAAGCCCCTGACCCCTTTCCCACTTAGAGACCGTTTTGTCACTGATATTCATTTTATCTGCAAGCTGTTTTTGTGTCATCTTCTGTTCCTGCCTCAGAGTGCGGATCACAGCTCCAATTTTACGGTACTCCATGGTTGTTTCCTCCGTGTGTTTATTAACGTTGTTCTTCTTGTTTCTTTGGTCTCCAATAACAGGAGCCATCCGGTTTACGGTTAAGCAGTTTGTGTTCAATGAGTTCCCGCCTTAATAAGAAAAAATCTCCGAACGTATGCCATTCCTCTAAGATTTCGTTTACTTCTTTTTCTCTGTATTCCCGGTCTTCCTCAAATTTATCAGCAAGATACTCTAAAACGGCCGTTCTGCTCCCCTTTTTCTTTGGGAACTGCTCAATTCGACCAGAGGAATCAAGCATCCGGCTGATATCAATCTTCTCTTCCATATCCTTCTCCTTCCTCCACTTTCTCCTGCCACAGTTCCAATAATATTTTTATATCCTCGGAAAATTCTTCCTCGGTCTGGGTTTCTTTCTTTTTTAATTCCTCCAGGACTTCAAAGGAAAATGCTTCTACCCCGTACTTATCCCAAAGCTTTCGCATCCCATGTTCCGGACAGGAATTCATGGACTTGGAAAATAAAAAGCGGTTTTCAGCTCCTTTTAGATCCACGGTGCTCCGCAGCCAGACCATTCCTTCTTCCTTGCATTTGATTTGATATACGCCACCAATAAGAGCACGGCTTTTATATTGTTCTTTCAGGGATTTTCTTGAAAGTTTGTCCACTTAAGTTTCACCATCCTTTCCTTCTGCCATACAAATGGTAGTACTCCTTTATCAGAATACTGGCTTTTTTCAGGCATTTTATAACATCATTGTAACTGAAATGCACCCATTTTTCAATCTACGCATCGTAGAGTACAAAAATAAAGCAGCCCGGCAAATATTCCTGTCGGACTGCTGCTATTCTTATCTGAAATACTGCGGAAACTGTCTTATGATTCCATCTGTCATGACATCTGCCAGTTCGGTTGCCTGGCTCTCAAGATCAGTAAACGCTGTTACGCTTTCTTCAAAATTACCTGCCAGCATATCGTTTACAATATTCTTAATCATATCCAGATGATCCCGAAGCAGATTCTGCAAGCTTTCCTGTGACCAGTTGGAATTAATGCTGCTTAAGAAGGAAGCCATCTGATCTGCATTGGCATACCAGCGTCTTTCTGCATCTGCGGCAGCATTGGCATTGGAATTCATGAGCGCATTGACAAGCTCATTGGCAATGGTCAGATGATTTGACATTAGCTCGGCAAATGCAGCTGCATCGTCGTTGCCGTAGAAGGTCTGCATTGCCATTTCAAAATCTCTTGGATTCTGCATGAGACGAGCACTTGAAATTCCTGCATCCGGGAGATCAAAAATCATGCTCTGAATCGCCATTTGCAGCCAGTAAACATTTTCAAGCCACAGAAGACGAAGATAATTATTTAAATTCTGTTCTGCCTTACTTACCCACATGACCAGGGGAGATTCCGGCTGGGGTGTTGGCTGAGGCGTTGGCTGTGGTGCTGGCTGTGGTGTCGGCCTTGGTGCTGGCTGAGGCGCCGGCTGTGGTGCTGGCTGAGGTGTCGGCCTTGGTGCTGGCTGAGGCATCGGTCTGGGTGTTGGCTGTGGCATCGGCTGAGGCGTTGGCTGTGGCATCGGCTGAGGCGTTGGCTGTGGCATCGGCTGTGGCGTTGGCTGCGGCATTGGCTGAGGCGTTGGCTGTGGCATCGGCTGAGGCGTTGGCCGCGGCATCGGCTGAGGCGTTGGCTGCGGCATCGGTTGTGGCGTTGGCTGCGGCATCGGTTGTGGCGTTGGCCTTGGTGTTGGCTGAGGCATTGGTTGAGGACATGTATTGACCCTGGCAGCCGGTACGCAGATTACCTGACCTACAAACAGGTTATTGGGATTAATACCTGGGTTTGCAGTCATAAGTGCTTCTACGGTGGTGTTATAGCGTTGGGAAAGAAGCCAGAGCGAATCTCCTGCCTGAATGATATAGGAATGATGTCCCTCCGGGCAGCCAGGAACCTGGTTGCCTTCCATCAATTCATCATAAGAGCCCTCCTGCATACGGGGCCATGATGGGAAGTCACGGAATCTGTAACCGGCAGGAATCCAGATTACCTGGCCCTCCACCAGATTATTAGGGTTGATTCCAGGATTAATCGCCATAATGGTCTCTACGGTAGTGCAGTAGGTCTGAGAAAGTTTCCAGAGAGTGTCTCCCCGCTGGATGGTATAAGTACGCAATCCAACCGGACAATTGGCAGGCGGCTGGGGGCTTGGGGGCTGAGGCGCTGGAGGTGCCGGAGGTTGAGGTCTTCCTCTGCGAGGCACACAAATGGTTTGACCGACCCTTAAATTACCTGGCATTAATCCCCGGTTTGCAGACATAATTGCATCAACGGTAGTATTATAGCGTCTTGAAATCAGCCAAAGAGTGTCACCGGCCTGAATGGTGTAAGAAGTCATTCCTTGTGGACAAGAACTCATAATATGAATGCCTTTCAATAAAACAATTTGTCTTATGTTATGTTTAAAATATCAGAATAGTGCATGTCATCCAAAGAAAATTTTTATTTTTTATCATGGCAGTTCTTTTTCACTTTTCCATATGTAAAGGCTCTCTTTTTTATGCCAGATATCTGTAAAAACATGGGTTATCACTATCATCTCTTTTTCGTAATATATTATAACATAATTGTACATGCAGAAATGATACCATAAGGGCGGTGAGAAACCACCTGTCTTTCTTGTATTCTAAAAAAAGTTCTGATATTATTTCATTACTACACAAATGATGCGAATAAGAAAGAAGGAGGGGTCTATCATGACAGCAGAAATTGCAGGTAAGATTTTTATGCAAATCCCGCTGGGCTGTGCGTTTTTTGAGATGGTATCAAAAAACACCAGTCACAGGAAAGAATATGTTCTGGCAGATGCCAATGAAGCTTTTTTAAAGTACTTAGGTCTGGACCGGGAAAATGCTATCTCTAAAAATGTTTCGCTGCTTCCTGAATTAACTACAGATGCCCCTCATTGGCATACGTTCTTTTCCCAGTTAGATCAATGGGATTATGGTATGCCCCTTATGGTCTCTACAGAGAACCGTACTTTTAAGGTAACGGCCACCCAGCTTAATGAAAACAGCCTGTTCACCGTTTGGGACGAAATTACGGATACATGGAAGCAATATGAGAACGAACAAAAAAAGAATGAATCTCTTTTACGCTTTAATGACGTTTTCTTTGAGAACACCCAGGATGGACTCTTTCTTGTAGAATATGTAGATGGAACGCTTCGTTATGTAAGAAACAATGAGGCCCATGAACAGATGACAGGCATGTCCTCTTCTAAGCTAAAGGGGAAGACCCCTGTAGAAGCAATGGGGGAGGTCGATGGAGGTGCTTTGGAGCAAAGCTATCTGCAATGCATTGAATCGAAAAGAAGCATGATGTATGAAGAGAGCACCAGCTTAAACGGCTCCCAAAGAAACTGGCTGGTCAGACTTACTCCCATTGAGAATCATGACAATATAACTTACCTTTTTGGATCCCGTATTGATATTACGGAGCTGAAAGACTTAAAAAAGGATAAGGAACGGCTTTTAAAAAACTTAAATTCCATGTTTACAGAACACACTGCCGTTATGCTCATCACAGATATGAAAACGGGACAGATTTTAGATGCCAATCCCCCGGCCTGCTTATTTTACGGCTACTCCAAGGAAGAACTATTGGCAATGAACATACAGGATATTAATGATATGCGCCAGGAGGCTCTCTGCCGTGAAAACCGGTATTTCTTATACTGCCACCGGCTAAAGAGCGGCGAGACCAAAATGGTCGATGTCTACTCCTCCCCCATCACATATGAAGGGACCCCCCAGCTCTTTTCCATTATTTTCGATGTATCTGACAGAGAAAAGTTCCGGGATGATTTATATATGGAAAAGGTGCTTCTTAAGGTCACCTTAAATTCCATCGGGGATGGCGTGGTCACAACGGATAACGAAGGACGCATCACCTACTTAAACCAAACAGCTCAGGTGATTTCCGGATGGAATCAGGATGATGCTTACTTAAAGCCCTTCCATGAAATCTTTGATTTAAGAAATGCGATCAATGGAAAGCACGTCCCAAATCCCGTTCAGAAGGTACTGAAAACAGGAAGAACCGTGGAGCTTGCCGATGATACCGTGCTCTTAAACAAACAGGGAAACATCATTCCCATCGCCGACAGCGCAGCTTCCATTCGGGATGATAACGGAATCGGATATGGAGTTGTCATGGTCTTCCGTGATGTAAGCCAAACCTTAAAGCAGCAACAGCGAATCCTGTATCTAAGCTATCACGACCCCTTGACCGGAATCCACAACCGGAGATATCAGGAAGAAGAGATCCTGCGGCTGGATAAGGAAGCCATGCTCCCGTTAACGGTGATTATGGGAGATGTAAATGGTCTAAAGGTAATTAATGATGTCTTTGGTCACAAAACCGGAGACCGGCTTTTAAAAGAAGTGGCTAAAATCATGGAATTTACCATTAAGAAAAATGGAACTGCCGCCAGATGGGGCGGAGATGAATTTTTAATCCTGCTGCCAAAGACCGGTGTAGAGGGAGCACAGGAAATGATCCGTAAATTAGAAAAAGCCTTTGATACAAATAATACCCTTCCCTTACAGATCAGTGTTTCCCTTGGATTTGACGTCAGACAGACCATGTATGAGCCTTTACACATTTCACTTCATAAGGCGGAAGAACAGATGTATCACAAAAAGCTGCTGGCTGGTAAAAGCTATCGTAACAGCATTATAAACACCCTCCTGGCCACGCTTTATGAAAAGAGCATGGAAACGGAAGAACATGCCTTACGACTGGAAACTTACTGCATTGCTATTGCAGATAAATTAGGCCTTGCCCCCGAAGAAAAAAATGAACTGTCCCTGCTTGCCATGCTCCACGACATTGGCAAGGTAGGCATCAATATGGAGATTTTAAAAAAGCCAGGCCCATTAACGGAGGAAGAATGGAAAGAAATGAGGCGGCATCCGGAAATCGGTTACCGCATCGCCCAGAACACGCCGGAGCTTTCTACGGTTGCCGAGTACATTCTCTCCCATCATGAGCGCTTTGATGGATCCGGCTACCCCAGAGGACTAAAAGGTGAAGAGATCCCTCTTCTGTGCCGGATTCTGGCAGTAGCTGACAGTTATGATGCCATGACGAATAATCGTGTTTACCGAAAAGCTATGGACAGTCAGGTTGCAATGGAGGAGATCAGACGGTGTAAGGGCACCCAGTTCGATCCCCATATCGTAGATGTTTTTTTAGGACTGAATCAAATTTATAAATAAGCTTGTGCAGGATTAACCGGTGATAAAATCCGGATTGTCCTGCACATTTTTATTGCTTCTTTATGGAACCATACTTTTAGTGATAAACGAATTTTAATTTCAAAAAAAGTATTGACTTTTAAAATTTAATTGTGTACAATACAATTGTGTTTAATAATAAAGAAATGGAGAGGTGCTAACAATGAATCTTTATGATATTACAGTCATGGACATGAAACAAAATCCCGTATCCCTTTCAGATTATAAAGGAAAAGTCCTTTTAATCGTCAACACGGCTACGGGCTGTGGATTTACCCCTCAATACGAAGGACTGGAAGCCTTATATGGCAAGTATAAGGATCAGGGCTTTGAGATTCTTGATTTTCCATGCAACCAGTTCGGCCATCAGGCGCCTGGAAGCGAGGAAGAGATCCATGAGTTCTGCCAGCTGACATACAAGGTTTCATTTCCTCAATTTGCAAAAATCGAGGTGAACGGTGCCAACGAATCACCACTTTATACCCATTTAAAAGCTAGTCAGTCAGGGGTTCTTGGTTCTGGTATCAAGTGGAATTTCACGAAATTTTTAGTAGACCGGAACGGAAACGTATTAAAGCGCTTCGCTCCTACGGATAAGCCGGAAAAACTGGAAAAGGATATCACTGCTCTTTTATAAAGAGCTATAGATAAAAAGAGGTCAAAGAAAGGAAGTATTCACATGAAAATTGAAGCAGTCAGATTATATGAGGGTGGTTATATGACACAGCCATTTGCCATGGGAGGAGGGGTCAGCGAGCCGATTTTTGATGAAACGAAAACCTATCCATCAAGCCTTCAAAACTATGTCATTGATACAGGCAGTGAAGTGATTTTAATCGATACCGGTATTCCCAAAGAATCTCCTGACTCTCCCCCAAAGGAAGGCCAGAAGATATATCAGGGAAAACGGATTGATGATTATATGACAGCCTTAGAAAAGCTTGGCTACCGCCCGGAGCAGGTTACAAAAATTCTTCTGACTCACAAGCATCCCGATCATTCTGGAGAACTTAGAAGCTTTCCTAATGCAAAGATTTATTTATCCGGAGCAGAAGCCGATGCTCTGAAGCTGGAAGGTGATAATATCGTTCGGGCAGCCTATGAGGATGGCCCTTATCACAACTTTGAAAAGAGTGAAAAGATTGCAGAAGGAGTTTATTTCCTCCCGGCTCCAGGACATACAAAGGGCAACAGCATCGTAATCGTGGAAGCAGACGGACTCTTCTACATGATTCACGGTGATATTACCTACACGGACGCAGCTTTAATTGAAAACCGTTTGTCCGTTGTCTTTGAAGATGTGGAAGCAGCCAGGGAGACCCTTTTAAAGGCACGCACCTTTATTGAAGAGAATCCCACGGTTTATCTTTCCACCCATACTCCAGAAAGTCTGACCAGTCTGAAAGAAAAAAGAATCATGAAATTATAAGCATTTCATACTTCTTATACCTTCAGCCGGAACTTGTTGACCTCCTGATTAAGAATCTGAGCCTGAGCCGCCAGCTCCTCACTGGATGCAGAGCTTTCCTCGGCTGTCGCAGCATTGGTCTGAACCACCGAAGATACCTGTGACAGCCCCTGATTGATCTGTTCTATGGCAGCGGCCTGTTCTGTGGAGGAAGCCTCGATTTCGTGTATTGCATCCCCTACCAAAGAAGCCTTTTGTGATACATCAAGCAAAAGGTTTCTTGTGATATCTGCCAGTCTTCCGCCTTCTCCTACCGTTGCTACGGATTTCTGTATCAAATCCGCCGTCTGTTTGGCTGCTTCTGCTGACCGTGCCGCCAGTGTGCGGACCTCATCTGCAACCACTGCAAATCCCTTTCCTGCATCTCCTGCCCTTGCTGCTTCCACGGCTGCATTTAAAGCCAATATATTGGTTTGAAAGGCAATGTCCTCCACCAGCTTTGTGATTTTAGAAATCTCATGTGAAGAAGCACCTATCTCTGTCATGGCTTCATTTAAGCTCTCCATATATTCATTGCTTTCCGTCACGCCCGCTCCTGCCTGAGCCACATATTCGGCTGCTTTTTGTACGGTGACTGCATTTTCTTCTGCTTTCATGGCTACGCTGCTGACAGAAGCATTGAGTTCTTCCACCGTTGCCGCCTGTTCCGTTGCTCCGGAGGAAAGGGCCTGGGCTGCATCGGAAACCTGTTCTGCACCGGAATTGACTTCAGTAGCTACCGTACGAATAGCATGCATTGTCTGGTTCAAATCCTCCTTAATCCTCTGTAGAGCCATTCCCATTACATCTTCAGAGGAACGAAGCGGAACCTCCTTTGTAAAATCACCATTGCTGATAATATCCGCTACCTCCACCTGTTTTTTGATTCCCTCCAGCATTCTTAAAAATGCCTGAGCAAGCTGCCCTGTCTCGTCTTTGGAATCAACTTCACTTAAATCGATGTCAACCCGGCCCAGCGCAATCCGCTCCGCCGCATCCACAACCAGTCCGATGGGACTGCTGATTGCTTTGGCAATTCGAAATCCCAAAAATAAGGCTGCTGCTGCACCAAGTAAAAGAAAAACAACCAATAAAACAATCAGTTCCACTGCCAATGCGGAGTTATCATCACTGGTCTTATCGGCTTCTGTCATTCGGTTGTCCACCAGTATGTCCACGTTACTCATCATGGCTTTGGTTTCTTCCATGCTGGCTTCAATGGCTTTTACCGCCTGGTCCGCTTTGTTCTCTTTAGAAAGAGAAATCACCGATTGAACCAGCGGCATATATTTATCTTTAAACATGGATTCTGTCTCATCTAAAAGAAGAAGAGAGGCTGAATCCGTTATGGTAGGACGGTATATCTCCATTCTTTTTGTGAATTCTGTGGCATTTTCCTCACAAGCCTTTTCTAATTCTGAAATTTTCTTGGCATCTCCTGCATTGATTACAGCATCTCTGACATCAATCCTTATTTGAGTGAGGGCATCAATGGCATGAATCATATCATCAATGGGAGCAGTCTGCTTGTCAAATAAGTAGTTACTGGCCTGAGTCATTCTTATCAAACCAAAAGTTCCCACACACCCAATCACGATCATAAGAAATACCATACTAAAAAATCCGGTTAGTAACTTTTTCGTAATATTAAAATCCTTAAAACTTTTCATACTTCTTCCTCCTCTTTTGTTTGCAACAATTCTTTTACAAAAACCATTATCATTTCCAATAAATTGAGTATAATATATCTGACATCAATGGGTTTTAACATGGTCGCTGTTTATCCAAAACTGTGACATACATTATCTTTTTCTTTATTTATAAAGCTTTTTTACATTACATACGAAAAAATTGACGGAGAATCAAACGACTTTCATTTGGGTCACATGCATCAGATTCAGCTTTTCTATTGCTGCCTTCTTCTGCTCCATCAGGGAATGAGCATAGATATTTAAGGTGATGGTTACATTGGAATGTCCTAGAATCTCACTGAGTGTTTTAATATCTACCCCGACCTCCAGCGCCCTGGTTGCAAAAGTGTGTCTTATGGCATGAAATTTTCTGTCCTTGATTCCTGTTTCTTTCAGAATTCTTTTATATAGCTTCTGATAAACACGGGGCTCAAAAGGCGTATTTTTATTAGAAAGGATAAAATGTTCCTCGGATTTAAATCCTGGCTTCTGTTCTTTTACAAGCTCTAACAAAAATCCAGGTAAAGGAATCTTTCTGGTGGAGGTTTTACTTTTTGGCGTTCCTATGTGGAGCATTGTTTTGCTTTCCTCCGACTGAAAATTCCGAATGCGGGATACCGTATTTCCAATAAACATAGTCCCTGCTTCCAGATCAATATCACGCCAGCGGAGAGCACAAAGCTCTCCTAAGCGAATGCCCGTATAAAAGCACAGAATGATACCCAGTGCTCTTTTATCCGGAGACATGAAGGCAGCCTGCTCCAGTATTCTCTGCTCCTTCATGGTAAAAACGCTGACCTCCTGATGAGTTTTTCCAGATGGTAAGACAGCCGCTTCCAAAAGCTTGGGCTGATTGGGGTAATCTTTATAAATTTCCCGGATAGACATCTTAAACACAGAAATGATTTTTCTTTTATATGTCTGGGAGATGGAAGTGTTCTCAGAGATCGACTTCACAAATCCACAAACACAGGACTGGGACATGGGCTGATTTTCTAATGATTTAAAATAGGGAATTACATACCCATGAATACAATGATAATAACTCTCATAGGTGGATGGTTTCACTCTTTCGGATACCGTGTCTGACAGCCAGCTCTGAAATAACTCTCCTGGATTTGTTGGAAGCGGAATGGTATTTTTCTTCTCAGCTTCCCTTTCCTGCCAGGCTTCCTTCATCTTGGCCCGTACCTCCCGATAAGTACTTGCATAGAAATACCGGTATTTGCCGTTGGCTCTTAAGCTTCTTCCTTCCCAGCGGCCATCTTTTCGTTTATAAATATTCTCTCCTTTGCGCGGCATCGCACGACTCCTTTCCATATGACGATCATTATGACGGCGGATTTTTTCTTTCAAACCGAAAATAACTGCTATATTTAGGATGAAAGCCCTAAATTAGCTTAGAATAAGTTTCATTTCCTCTTGTTGACAAACAATATCTGTCGATATATAATGAAATTTGTCAGAATATGTCTAACTAAGGGGTCTCGGTTTTGGATAAACTGCGATCATAAAATGCCCGTTCCATGGTTATTATGGAACGGGCGTTTTTTTAACTTTAAGGCTATGATCCAAGACATTTTTTTATGATATAAGACTTAAAAATACATCTGGATAGCTTTATTAAGAAATAGTATACTAACAACATGATATTTAATCAACATACTGTTCGTTAAGAATTGCCTATTAAGTAGCATCTTACGCCAGATGTGTTCGATATTTTTGAAAAAAATATATGATTAAGGAGATACCTATGAATAGGAAGGGAAACGGCAGCGATCGCAGGGTCTTATATACGAAAATGTTTTTAAAAGAAA
>NZ_JHWJ01000017.1 GCF_000687555.1 [Clostridium] aerotolerans DSM 5434
GCCGCTAAGTCATCTTAAATTCCATCCGAAAACTTCCTTTAAAATGCTTCGCTCGACTTGCATGTGTTAAGCACGCCGCCAGCGTTCATCCTGAGCCAGGATCGAACTCTCAAATTAAATGTTCAATCCACGGTCAAAATCAACTACTAGCTAATTTATTTCCCGTTTTACTTGTTGTTTGGTTCGTATACAATTTCTTGTATTCGTTCTGAATTTCTCATTCAAAGCCGCTCAAACGCAGCTTATTATTAGAATTTTCAGGGTTTTACATACTGTTCAATCTTCTGTTTTCAAAGTGCTTTTTGTGTTGTCCGCTTCAGGAGCAACTCGTATATCTTATCATACTGAGTTGTCTTTGTCAACAACTTTTTTGTTTTTCTTTTTTCGCTGTTTTTCGACAGCTGGTATATATTAACATATCTTCACGATCATGTCAACAACTTTTTTCACTGTCAAACCGGAAAAAGATTTCATTTGGAAATGAGCGGAGAAAGAGGGATTTGAACCCTCGCGCCGGTTGCCCGACCTACACCCTTAGCAGGGGCGCCTCTTCGGCCTCTTGAGTATTTCTCCGTAGTTCATAGCTTCCATATGATGCGTCATTCAACTATTAGGTTTCCCAGACGCATTGACAATTATACATAATATATTTCGACTTGTCAACCCATTTTTTGATTTATTTCTTCCTGAATTCTGTCGTGTACGATTTCCGCTATCTGGGTGGTTTTTAAGGTCTGATAATCTTCGGGATAGAGAGGCTTTAAAAAGGAGATCTGTACCTTCTGCCTTTTGGATGATTTCTCATCGAATGGCTTAAAGCAGTCGATCAGCGCTACAGGTACAACGGGACATTTGGCATTTACGGCACTTTTAAAGGTCCCCCCCTTAAAGGATAAGAGCTTATTTCCTTCCCGGCTTCTTGTTCCTTCGGGGAATATTACATAATTGAAACCTTCTTTTACATTCTCTGTCATCTGCATGATTATTTTCATAGAAGCTTTGATATCCTGACGGTCTATGAAAAAGCCATGTAAGGCATTGATGACCTGCTTTACTAAAATCAGGTTAGATGCTTCTTTTTTTACTACTACACTTAAGGGCTTTGGACTTGCTTCTATAAGGGCCAGCATGTCAAAGAGCCCCTGATGGTTGGGGAAGAGGATAAAACCTGGCTCGGATGGAAGATTTTCAACTCCATGGACTTCTACTTCTACTTTTCCGGACTTATTTACTTTTTTCACTACATTGCGTATGTAATCGTAACGCTCTCTATGGGAATGGTCATCACCTGGCTGGCCAAATTTCCAGATTCGGTAAAACCAGAATGGGACCCGGCCTAGATTTTTTATTACCATATAAACAATTCGGTTCATGTTAATTCCTCTCCATAGGCTTTTATGGCAGTCTCATATAGGTTGCTTCCTTTGCTGTCTATGACAACGATAACCGGCAGGTCTTTGATTGTCAGGCGGCGGATGGCTTCTGTTCCGAGATCTTCATAGGCTATTACTTCTGAAGAAAGGATGCATTTTGATAACAGGGCTCCTGCTCCTCCTACAGCGGCAAAATATACGGCTTCATTTCTTACGATTGCTTCTATTACTTCCTTGCTTCGTTTTCCTTTGCCGATCATGCTGCTCATCCCAAGATCAAGAAGGGTTGGCGTATATTTGTCCATCCGGCTTGATGTGGTGGGTCCTGCTGATCCAATGGGGCGTCCTTCTCTTGCTGGGGATGGTCCCATATAGTAGATGGTCTCGCCTGATATGTCAAAGGGAAGAGGTTCTTTCCGGTCGAGAGTTTCTATCATTCGCTTATGGGCTGCATCTCTTGCTGTGTAAATAGTTCCTGTTAAGTATACGTAATCTCCTGATCTCAATTTTCTGGCATCCTCTTTGGTGATAGGAGCATTGATATGATAATCCATGATTTCCTCCGATTCAGTTTGATATTATATAATACGGTGTGCATGTCTGTTTACGTGGCAGCAAATATTGACAGCAACAGGGAGACCGGCAATGTGAGTTGGATATGTCTCTACATTTACAGAGAGAGCTGTTACACTTCCTCCAAGGCCGCCAGGACCAATACCAAGCTGATTGATTTTTAGAAGCATCTCTTCTTCCAGCTCTCTGACGTATGGAATCTCAGGTTTTTCATCTAGATTTCTTGTCAGGGCATGTTTTGCCATCTGGGCACATTTTTCAAAACTGCCTCCGATTCCTACTCCAACTACCATTGGTGGACATGCATTGGGACCAGCTTCTTTTACTGTTGTTAAAATGGCTTCTTTTACTCCATCCAGACCGTCGGCTGGTTTCAGCATAAAAATACGGCTCATGTTTTCACTTCCAAAGCCTTTTGGGGCTACTGTGATATCGATCTGGTCACCGGATACGATTTCATAATGAATGACGGCTGGCGTATTGTCTTTTGTATTGATCCGTTCTATGGGTTCTACAATGGATTTTCTTAAAAATCCTTCGATATAGCCTTGGGAAACGCCTCGGTTAATGGCATCGGTTAAGTTTTCTCCTTCTATGTGTACATCCTGGCCTACTTTTATAAATACAATTGCCATTCCTGTATCCTGGCAGATTGGAATCATCTCTTCCCCGGCAATCTTTAGGTTTTCCTGCAACTGGCAGAGGACCTGACGGCCAAGGCTGGATTTTTCAGTATTGACTGCATTTAAAAATACTTCTTCCATGTCCTTTGACAGCACATGATTGGCTTCGATACACATTTCCTTAATGTTTCTTGTTATTTCCTCGCTTTTTACTATCCTTAACATGGCTTCCTCCATACATAGGGCTTCTTCGTATTTTTTTATCATATATGATTCAAATGATGAAATCAAGAAAAAAATGATGGCAGGGTATGATGTTATCTCTCATCCCCTGCCATCGTTTCTAAATTAAGACGATTGCGTATTAGTTTTCCCTGTATGTCCTCAATTGTAATCTGTTCCATTCTGCTTCTGCATAAGTCATTTAACTCTCCATATATATCATCCATGACGCCAGACATACCGGAGGCTACCATGCAGGGAAGATTTTCATCTCCTGATTTCCATGATGAGGCTACAAAACTGACATCCAGTGCATCACAGATCTGCTTTAAATTGATGTCTGACGGTTCCTTTACCAAATGATAACCGCCTTCCAGTCCTTCCTTGGTTTCTATGATGCCTGCTTTTTTTAGCTTTGACATTACCTTCCGGATTCTTGCCGGGTTGGTGCATACATTGGAAGCCAGCTCCTCGCTGGATGTTGTAATCTGTCTCTGGTTTAAATATACTACGCTATGGACAGCGACTGCAAATTCACTTGTCATACTAATTCCCCCATTTTCACGAACATCATATGACACCTCTTATCTGTAATCATATTGGTTTCAGTTTGTATCTTATCAAATTTGCCGGCCTCTTGTCAAGGGAACTGCATAAAATAAGCTCCAGCTTCTGAAAAAATGAAGCTGGAGCTTATTTTTAATAGCCAAAGGTTTTTCGCCCATGGAATGTAGTTTTACTCTAATTTATCCTTTATCTGTACAATGACATCCTTTATGACCTTATCCTTCATCTCAAGAATGGTATATTTATTCTTCTCATCCTCAAGTTCCAGAGGCATCTGAGATTCCTTTGGGATAAAGCCTAAAAGTTCAATTAAGTATCCGGACAAGGTATCGCAGGAGCTTTCAATCTCATCATGAAGAACCTCATCAATATCATACAGGGAAATACTTCCTGATGCCTTATATACAAACGGTTCAACTTCAACCAGCTCAGGTTCTTCATCCTCATACTCGTCATGAATATCACCTACGATTTCTTCAATCAGATCCTGCATGGTGATGAGTCCCGATACACCGCCGTACTCATCAATGAGTATTGCCATATTCTTCTTATGCTTCTGCATGTCCAGAAACAGATCATCGGTCTTTTTATTTTCCGGGATGAAGTAGGGCTTTTGCAGGATTGGTCGTATATCAATATCTGCAAGCTCATTCTTATGCATCTCGATGGTAAAGTCCTTCATGGACAAAATACCGATTATATTATCAATCTCTCCATCATAAATCGGGATTCTGGAATGACGACTGTCCAATATCTCATTCAGTACCAGTTCAAGAGGCTGGTTAATATCCACGGCCACCATGTCCTGTCTTGGGATCATGATCTCTCTGGCCCTTTTATCATCAAACAGGAAGATAGATGTAATCATGTCTTCTTCGATCTTGTTGAATACTCCACTCTCACGTCCTGTCTGGAGCATGGACCTGATTTCCTCTTCTGAAACTTCTTCTTCTAAATTGTCTGTCTTCATACCAAGCAGCTTTAAGACTCCGTTGGTCGAAACGGAAAGCAGCTTTATAAACGGCGCCAGGATTCTTGAAATGATATAAATGGGGCGGACAGCAAATAAGCTGAACTTCTCTGCTCGCTGAAGTGCCACTCTCTTTGGTACCAATTCTCCAAATACCAGGTTAAAATAAGACAGGATAATGGTCACCCCTACCATAGCTATGCTGTGGCTGTAGGGAATACCCATCAATTCAAGCTTTCCACCAAGAATCTGTGATATACCGGTTGCCGCTGATGCACTGGAAAAGAATCCGGCAAATGTGATGGCTACCTGGATGGTTGATAAAAACCCCGTAGAATCTTCTGATAATTTTTGAATCAATGCTGCCTTTTTGTTACCGCTTTCTGCTAACATACGAATCCGGTTCTTATTGACCGATACAACGGCCATCTCTGCCCCTGAGAAAAATGCATTCATTATGGTGAGGGCAATCAATAATAAAATCTGTGCGACTATCTGTGCCGCGCCTGGGTCACTCTCCAAGCTGGTATTCCTCCTTTTTTTCGGACTATGTCCTGCAGGCTGTGCCTGCTTAATTTCAATATGCAAAAGACCTTGATTGCAGTAAGTTATTGCTGCGTTCAAAGTCTTTTACCGCTTTTATTGATGACTAGTATTATAATATAAATATTAAATTATTACAATAGCTATCTTGTTAAGATTTATTCCTCGGTTTCACTTGTGCTGTCTGGAGCCTCTTCCATCAGTTCTTCGGACTCTCCATCAAGCTCATCAAATTCTTCGTCATCGGATTTGCTTCCGTCATCCCGTACCTTTGCAATGCTCGCTACACGGATATCGGAATCCTGGTCAATGTTCATAAGACGGACACCGGATGTATTTCTTCCAATGACAGAAATATCATTGACAGAAATACGAATTACAATACCTTCAGTGGTGATAAGAAGAAGGTCATGGTCATCCTCAACCAGCTTTGCACCAACGATATCTCCGGTTTTATCTGTAATCTTATAACAGAGTACACCTTTACCGCCTCTTCTCTGAGGGGAGAATTCTTCCGTTGGGGTACGTTTGCCCATACCATTTTCAGATACGATTAATAGTTTTGGACCCTGAGTCTCCATCTGCATACCGATTACCTGGTCGTCATCATTTAACTTCATACCGATAACACCCATGGATACACGTCCGGTCACGCGGACATCTTTTTCATGGAACCGGATACACTGGCCTTTTCTTGTTACCAGGAAGATATCCTTGGTATCGTCTGTTGCCTTTACTTCGATAAGCTCGTCATTTTCCCGAAGGACAATGGCCTGAAGTCCGTTCTTTCTAACATTGGCGTATTCCATCATCGGAGTTTTCTTTACCATACCGGATCTGGTGGCCATGAATAAGAATTTCTCATCGTCGTATTCCTTCATCGGAATGATGGCTGTAATGCTCTCTCCCGGAAGCATCTGCAGAAGGTTTATAATGGCGGTTCCTCTGCTGGTTCTGCTTCCCTCCGGTATCATATAAGTCTTTAACCGGTATACACGGCCTGTGTTTGTGAAGAACATCAGGTAGTGATGGGTGGTTGTCATCATCAGGTCTTCGATGTAATCCTGGTCAATGGTCTGCATTCCCTTGATTCCCTTGCCACCGCGGTTCTGGTTCTTGAAATTGTCTATTGACATTCTCTTGATGTAGCCCAGCTTTGTCATGGCAACAATGGTGCTCTCATCCGGAATTAAATCTTCCATGGACATATCGTATTCATCGAATCCGATAGAAGTTCTTCTGTCATCTCCGAACTTTGCTGAAATGATGGAAATCTCTTCTCTGATAACGGCTAACAGTTTATTCTCATCTGCAAGGATGGCCTGTAGCTCTGCGATACGGGCCTGTAATTCCTTGTATTCGTTCTCTAACTTCTCCCGTTCCAGACCTGTTAACGCACGGAGACGCATGTCTACAATCGCCTGGGACTGAACGTCGCTTAAGCCGAAACGCTCCATTAATTCTGCTTTGGCAATCTGGATGTTCTGGGATCCACGGATAATTCGGATTACCTCATCAATGTTATCCAGGGCAATCAGTAAGCCTTGTAAGATATGGGCTCTTTCCTCTGCCTTGTTTAAATCGTAACGGATTCTTCTTGTTACGACTTCTTTCTGATGTTCCAGGTAATAATTAAGCATCTGAAGGATGTTAAGTACTTTTGGTTCCAGGACTCCGGCACTATTCTTAACCAGTGCGATCATGATAACGCCGAAGGTATCCTGAAGCTGTGTATGCTTGATCAGCTGGTTAAGTACTACGTTTGCATTGGCATCACGTCTTAACTCAATACAGATTCTCATACCGGTACGGTCAGACTCATCTCTTAAATCCGTAATACCGTCTACTTTTTTATCTTTTACAAGCTCAGCGATTTTTTCGATTAAGCGGGCTTTGTTTACCATGTAAGGAAGCTCTGTTACAATGATCCGGCTCTTGCCGTTTGGCATGGCCTCAATATCACTGACCGCTCTGACCCGGATTTTACCTCTTCCGGTTCGGTAAGCTTCTTCGATTCCCCTTTTTCCCAGGATGGTTGCTCCTGTTGGGAAATCTGGTCCTTTTATGATTTCGAGAATCTCTTCCATGGTGGTTTCCCGGTTTTCTTCCACCTGGTTATCAATAATCTTGACAACGGAGTTAATGACTTCCCTTAAGTTATGAGGAGGTATATTGGTTGCCATACCTACGGCGATACCGGAGGTACCATTGACTAAAAGGTTAGGATAACGGGATGGTAATACATCTGGCTCACGCTCTGTCTCATCAAAGTTAGGACTGAAATCTACCGTATCTTTGTTGATATCCGCAAGCATCTCCATGGAAATCTTACTTAAACGGGCTTCCGTGTATCGCATGGCCGCGGCTCCGTCTCCGTCCACGGAACCAAAGTTACCGTGACCATCCACCAGAGGATATCTGGTGGACCATTCCTGAGCCAGATTTACCAGAGCGCCGTAAATAGAGCTGTCACCATGAGGATGGTATTTACCCATGGTATCACCGACGATACGGGCACATTTACGGTGGGGCTTATCAGGACCGTTATTAAGCTCGATCATGGAATACAGGACTCTTCGCTGAACTGGCTTTAGGCCGTCTCTTACATCAGGCAGAGCTCTGGAAGCAATGACACTCATGGCATAATCGATATATGATTTTTCCATGGTCTTTTTTAAGTCCACGTCATGAACTTTATCAAAGATATTTGGTTCCATTTTATTTCCTCCAATTAAATATCAAGATTCTGTACGTATTTGGCATTCGCTTCGATAAATTCACGTCTTGGTTCTACCTGATCTCCCATCAAAGTGGTAAAGGTTAAATCCACCTCGGATTTGGACTCTTCATCCATATTGACTCTTAAAAGAACTCTTCGTTCCGGATCCATGGTGGTTTCCCAAAGCTGCTCGGCATCCATCTCGCCTAATCCTTTATAACGCTGGATCTTATTGTTGGTGTCTCTTCCAATCTCTTTTAAGATAGCATCCAGCTCTTCATCGCTGTACGCGTACCATACTTTTTTATTCTTCTCAAGCTTATAAAGAGGCGGCTGTGCCAGATATACATGGCCTTCCTTGATGAGGTCCGGCATGAACCGGTAGAGGAAGGTTAATAACAGGGTACTGATATGAGCTCCGTCAACATCGGCATCGGTCATGATGATAATTTTGTGGTATCTTAACTTGCTTAATTCAAAATCATCATGGATACCCGTACCAAATGCGGTAATCATAGCTTTTATCTCTGCATTGGCATAGATTTTATCAAGCCTTGCTTTTTCTACGTTTAAGATTTTTCCTCGAAGGGGGAGGATGGCCTGGGTATTTCTTGAACGGGCTGTTTTTGCGGAACCGCCCGCACTGTCTCCCTCGACGATGTAAATCTCACAGTTTTCCGGATTCTTGTCAGAACAGTCTGCAAGCTTACCAGGAAGGGCCATTCCTTCCAGAGCGGTCTTTCTTCTTGTTAAGTCTCTTGCCTTTCTGGCCGCTGCTCTGGCTCTCTGGGCAAGAATAGACTTGTCGCAGATGGTTCTGGAGAGACTTGGATTCTGCTCTAAATAGTAGGTAAACTGCTCTCTAAGGAGGTTATCTACGGCTCCTCTTGCCTCACTGTTACCAAGCTTCTGCTTGGTCTGTCCCTCGAACTGAGGTTCTTCAATCTTAACACTGATAATTGCGGTGAGACCTTCTCTGATATCTTCTCCTGAAAGGTTTGCTTCGCTCTCTTTTAAAAGCTTATTCTTTCTCGCATAATCATTCAGGGTGGTGGTCAGAGCACTTTTAAAGCCGGCTAAATGAGTTCCGCCTTCCGGGGTATTGATGTTGTTTACAAAGCTGTAAATATTCTCTGTATAGGAATCGTTGTGCTGCATGGCAACTTCAACGTAAACACCATCCTTTGTTCCTTCGCAGTAAAATACCTGATCATAAAGAGAGGTCTTACCCTTGTTTAAGTATGTGACGAACTCTTTGATTCCGCCTTCATAGTGGAATACGTGCTCATGGCCGTCTTCTCTCTCATCCTTAAGCACAATCTTAAGATTTTTTGTTAAGAATGCGGTCTCCCGAAGACGGATCTTTAAGGTATCGTAATCGTATACGGTCTCTTCAAAAATATCTTTATCCGGAAGAAAGGTTACCGTTGTTCCGTGTTCTTCCAGGCTGCACTCTCCGATGACCTTTAATGGATACATGGTCTTACCTTTTTCGTAGCGCTGCTTATAGATCTTTCCTTCGGTACGGATTTCTACTTCCAGCCACTGGGAAAGGGCATTAACTACGGATGCGCCTACTCCATGGAGTCCGCCGGAAACTTTATATCCTCCGCCGCCGAATTTTCCACCGGCATGAAGGATGGTAAATGCGACTTCAACGGCTGGAATTCCAGCTTTTTTCTGAATTCCAACCGGGATTCCACGCCCGTCATCCACAACTGTGATGGAGTTGTCTGGATGGATTACTACTTCTATGCTGTCACAGTATCCGGCCAGAGCCTCGTCTACCGCGTTGTCCACGATTTCATATACCAGATGATGAAGCCCCCGGATGGACGTACTGCCGATATACATACCGGGTCTTTTTCTTACTGCTTCAAGTCCTTCTAATATCTGGATTTGATCTGCACCATATTCTTGACTCATTTTACCACGCTTCCTCCTGAATGGTTAATTTTCACTACCTACGGTTCCGTTTACTATCCGGAATATCTTATCGATATGGAACCGGTCATTTACAAAATCCTCCAGTCCCGTGCAGGTAATGACAGTTTGTATGTGATTAATCCCTGCCAGCAATTGATTTTGTCTGCTGCTGTCAAGCTCAGACAAAACATCATCCAGCAAAAGAATTGGATAATCATGTACAATATGTTCTACCAGTTCTATTTCTGCAAGCTTTAGGGATAAAGCAGCGGTCCTTTGCTGTCCCTGGGATCCGAACCGACGTATGTCGATTCCGTTTACCATGAAACTTAGATCATCCCGGTGGGGACCTGTTAAGGTTGTCCTTTGCTTTAAATCCTGTTGCCTGCTCCGCCTTAATGTATCTTCAAACGCATCTGCCTCTACATTTGGTTCGTAGAGAATGCGCAGAGATTCCTTGTTCCCGGAAAGCTTCTGGTGGATGGGTCCTATGATACCATCCAGCCGTTCCATAAACTCTTTCCTGTAATAAATAATTTCTTTGCCGTATTGAATCAGCTGCATGTCCCATATGTCCAGAGTCTCTTCATAATCAGGCCGAAAGGCCAGATCCTTTAACAGTTTATTTCTCTGGGTAATGATCCGGTTATACTGGACCAGAGAATGGACATAGAGTTTATTTAGTTGACATAATTCCAAGTCAACGAACCGGCGTCTTTCAGCCGGCCCATTTTTTATGAGATTTAAGTCTTCCGGAGAAAAAAATACAACATTGACAATTCCAAACAACTCGCTGGCTTTCCGTATGGGAACACCGTTGACAGCCACGCCTTTGGCCTTGTTTTTCTTCAAATGCATGTCGATCCGGTATGGAATGTCATTCTTTCTGATGTTTAGCTTGATATGTGACTCATCCCTGTCAAACTGTATGATTTCTTTATCTTTGCTGCCTCTGTGGGATTTTGTCGTTGCACAGACATAAATGGCTTCTAAGACGTTTGTTTTTCCCTGGGCATTGTCCCCATAGAGTATATTGGTTCCATGACTAAAATCCATATGTAGTTCATCATAGTTGCGGTAATTCTTAAGCTCTATCGACTCAATGATCATGGATTATATCATTCCTCAATTTTAATGGTATTGCCGTCAAAGGTAACGACATCTCCGCCCCTTAGTTTTTTTCCTCTCTGATACTCCACCTGTCCGTTAACAGAAACCAGACCATCCTCGATTACGAATTTTGCATCGACTCCGGATCCTACGAATCCTGCGGCCTTTAGGGCCTGTCCCAGCTTGATGTATTCGTCTCTCAGTTTAATTGTTTCCATGATTTCTCCATTCTGTGCCGCCTAAAGGGCACTAAAACAATTCCTATACGGATGCCGCATTAAAGTTAACTGGCAGTATCAGATAGATATATTTTCCTTCGTCATCCCGGATAAAGCATGGGGACTTTGGATTTAACATATAAAGGGTCACTTCCTCATCATCGATGATTCTTAGTGCATCCATTAAAAACTTAGGGTTAAAGCCGATCATAATATCGCTTCCGGTCTTGTGAGTCGGTACCTGGGCATTCATGGAACCAAAACTGGAATTCATCTTAAGCTGCATTTCCTGCTCTTCAATGTTGATGATGAGTGGCTTCTTATCATTTTCACGTACCAGGATGGTTGCCCGGTCGATGGAATCGAGAAGCTCCCGTCTGTTTGCAGTGACCTTTGTTTCATAGTCGCTGGAAAGCATCTGGTCAATGCGGAAGTATTCTCCTTCAATCAGGCGTGATACAACCATGGTGTGATCAAACTCGAACAAAATGTGGTTGGCTCCAAAGAAAATAAGCACTTCTTTTTCATTGTCTCCCCCAAGAATTTTGCTGACCTCGCTTAGAGTCTTGCCAGGAACAATGACTTTTATATCATGGTAGCTGTCTTTTAATTCAATATTTCGGATGGAAATGCGGTGACCATCCAGAGAAACTACTTTTAACTGGTTCCCAGTTACCTGGAAAAGCTCTCCAGTCATCATCTTATTGCTGTCGTTTGGAGCAATGGAGAAAATGGTCTGGCGGATTACTTCTTTTAAGGAGAACTGGGATAAACAAATGTAATGATCCCGCTCTATGTATGGGAGATAGGCAAACTCTTCGCCATCCCGTCCCTGAATATGGAAAACTGAATTTTCACAGGAAATGGTAGTCGTAAACTTTTCGTCACTTTCAATGGTTACCATGGAATCTCCTGCAGAGGAAAGCTTTCTTACGATTTCTGAAAGAAGCTTTGCTTCCAGAGCGATTTTACCACGCTCCAGGATGGTTCCTTCTACCTTTGTTTCGATACCAAGTTCCATGTCATTGGCTGTCAGCTTAATCTCAGATCCGCTGGCATCAATAAAGATGCATTCGAGGATGGACATGGTTGTCTTGCTGGGAACTGCTTTTAGTACAATATTAATGCCGTTTAAAATGGCATCCTGATGAAATGTCAGTTTCATAATTGTTGATAACTCCTTTGCTCTCGAAATTACAATAAATAGATGGATGATATAGTTAAATTCCGTCGTATTAGTAGTAGGGGCTGTGGGTTTGTGTATAAGCCCTCATAAGCGTTATAAAGGCTCGAAATTCTGTGTTCATAAAGATGTGAATAACGTCCACAAAAACCAAGGAAAACTTTCAAGTTATCCACAAGATGATGAGAAACGATTTGAGGGGCTTTATTATCCACATGAAATTAACATCTAATGCACAGGTTATTGTGGATTAATCTTCTTCTTTAAGATCTCAATGGTATTGCTTAACGTATCGTTCTTGTCCACATCTGCCGTAATCTTATCAATTCCATGAATAATGGTGGTATGATCCCTTCCTCCAAGGAACTTTCCAATCATCTGAAGTGGTGTGCCAACCATCTCACGGCATAGGTACATAACGATCTGACGGGGATAGACGATTTCCTTGTTACGCTTTTGGGAACAGATATCAAGGGGCGTTAAACCATAATGGTCAGCAACCACCTGGATGACAAGCTCCGGCGTGATTTCTCTTTTATCATTAGGTGAAATAATATCCTTTAATGCTTCCTCTGCCAGTTCCACCGTGATTTCTTTGTTATCGAGACGGGAGAGTGCGACAATCTTTGTTAAGGCACCTTCCAGTTCTCTGATGTTGGATTTTATGTTGGTGGCAATGTATTTGATTACTTCATTGTCGATGTTATAGCCTTCCATCTCTTCTTTTTTCCGTAAAATGGCCATTCGGGTCTCATAATCCGGAGACTGTATGTCCACAGTAAGGCCCCATTCAAAACGGGAACGAAGCCGTTCTTCTAAGGTCTCAATTTCTTTCGGAGGTTTATCGGAGGAGATGATGATCTGCTTTTTGGCTTCATAAAGGGCATTGAAGGTATGGAAAAATTCTTCCTGTGTACTTTCCTTGCCGATAATAAACTGGATGTCATCGATTAAAAGAACGTCGTTGTTTCTGTACTTTTCCCGAAATTCAGTGGGAGAGAAGTTGTTTTTATTACGGATCGCATCGATCAGCTCGTTGGTGAACTTCTCACTTGTTACATAGAGTACCTTTGCATGGGGATTGTTCTTTAATATAAAGTGTCCAATGGAATGCATCAGATGGGTTTTTCCAAGTCCAACGCCTCCGTATATGAAAAGAGGGTTGTATATCTCACCTGGAGATTCCGCCACCGCCAAAGATGCGGCATGGGCTAAGTTATTGTTGGCACCCACCACGAAGGTATCAAATATATACTTCGGGTTTAAGTTGGCAGTGATGATAGCAGACTGGCTGACCGGGTTAACCGAGTTTGTAATGAGTGTATTTCCTGCAGGAGCAGGGGCGGTCTCCTTTTGAATCTGATTTTCGACAACAAAATCAACGCTGCATTCAAAGCCAGTCACTTCTTCGATGGTGATCTTCAAAAGAAACCCGTATTTTTTGCGGATGTATCCTAAGAACTCTACATCCGGAACTGTGACGATGGCTTTTTCGCCATCCACAGCATAAACTTTCAGCGGGAGAAGCCAGGTTTTGAAAGACACGTCTGTGATTTCGTGCTCTTCTTTTAAATTCAATAAGATTTCGTCCCATTTTTCCTTTAACTTTTCTAACATTGTAAGTCTCCTACATCTAAAAAATGCAAATATGCGCATTTGCCCAATCTAAACTTCATTTTATACCATTTTGAAATAATTTTCAATGAGAATAGTAAAAAATTGTGGATAAGTGTGTGCAGAGGCTGTGTATTGCTTGTGAATGAATTGTTGATAATCATCCAGAGAGAGAGTTGTCCACAAAAAAGCGTACTTTTACAAGTCACGTTATTCACATCCTGGAAAACTTGTATTTTTCTGGGATGGGAGGACAGGCTTGTGAACAACTAAAGGGTTATCAAGATAGTATCAAGATAGTTTTCCACAAGTTATCCCCATAATGTTGATAACTTTATGTAAATTAACAAATTTCGTGTGTTTTAGAGAACAGGATTGACGAATGCCTTGGGAAGTAGGTATAATGCAGGTGTAACAAGTTGCATTGTATCTTTCAAAAGAACAGTAGCACAGGAGGTTAAAGGATGAACATTGAAAACAAAACACGTAACCTGGTACTGGCAGCTGTATTTGCTGCTATTATCGTAATCCTGGCATTTACGCCTTTGGGGTATATTCCTCTTGGTTTTATGAATGCCACCATCATTCAAGTTCCGGTCATAATTGGAGCCATTATTCTTGGACCAAAATATGGGGCATTTTTAGGAATGATGTTTGGTCTCACAAGCTTGTGGAAAAATACCTACATGCCCAATCCAACGTCTTTTGTATTTTCTCCTTTTATTAAGGTAGGAGAGTACGGAGGCAATTTTGGAAGTCTCATCATCTGCATGGTTCCCAGAATTCTAGTGGGAATTGTTGCATATTATGTGTTCCGGGCAGTGATAAAGGCGCTGGGGAGTAAAACAGGGAAACGGACCATCGCGCTTGCAGCCGCTGGAGTAGCTGGATCATTAACCAATACACTTTTGGTAATGAATCTGATCTATTTTCTGTTTGGCAAGGAGTATGGACAAGCTGCTAAGGGTCTTACGGATGGAATTTATTCTGTTATTTTAGGGATTATTTGCATCAATGGAATTCCTGAGGCAATCGTAGCCGGAATTCTTACGGTAGCGGTTTCTCAGGCATTGCTTAAAGTGATGAATCGATAGGAATGATGAAAAGGCACCTCTTATAGAAATTTAAGAGGTGCCTTTTTTGGTGTTTTATAAGGTATCGTTTGGTCTGACACTTGATATGGTATCCGCGATTTCTTTGCTGACACGATCCCAATCGCTTGGTCTGATTGTAAATGTGGTCAGTACATAATATTTGTCAAATTTCTCGCAGGTGAAGTAGAAATATAGTATGTTTGTGCCTATTGTGCTTTTATATAGGGTTTGAGGGGCCTGGTGGTCCAAGTTTAACATTTCTTTGTTGTTGACTGGACTGAGAGTATATTCTGTATTAAAATAATCTATCATGTTATCCATGAAATATTGCTCATTGACGGTATCCTGATAATCATCTTTATAATATATGTTAAATATTAATTCAGAATCTTTGATATCATCGTATAGATATAAATCATTTGAATTATCTGTTTCCCGTTCATAACTCTTTGGTGCTGTAGCAATGATTTCCTTGTTTACTGAAATTGCATCATAGGTATTTTCGTTTGGAGCTGAGGTGGTGCTGGAAGTATCTGCCAGTAATGTGAGTCCCCAAAAGATGGTGCCTATAACAATTAATATGGCGGCTATGGTGAGAATTACACCCAGGAAGTTTGTTCCACCTTTCCTTTTTAGGTATGACAGGGCATCATCATTATTATACTGTGAGGCTGTTCTTATTGTGGTGTTACAGGTTTTATAATACATGTAATTAGCATAAGCACCTGCCAGGCCATGGAGAATTAATCCTATTGGAAGGATATATCCAATTATGCTTGCGAGAAAAAAGAAGAATGAATATAAATACATTTTACGATAAATAAGCCAGTAGAAGGGAAAGAAAAATGCGGCCCAGTTCCAGCTGGTGAAGGATCGTTCAGGTGTTTGGTGTTCCCATTTTGTTTTATAATAGTAGTAATTATCTCCAACAAAGGTTTCGGTTGCCCAGTCATCCCAGGTTTTTTGTACTTGTTCCATGTAAAATCTCCTTACGTTAAGAATTATGGAACATATTATATCAGCAAAATTCGACAAAATATTTTATGGTGTAATAAATAGCAGGGTACGTGTAAAAATTAGCTGAGAGAGATGTAAATACTGGGGGATTATATGGTCAGGTGTTAAATCTTTGGTGATTATTAGATGAAAAATGGGAGAGTAATAGTGTAGAATAAGGGATAGAGAGAGGATGTTTTATCATTGATTATAAGGTGGATTATGTTAACTGGATTAAAAAGGGAAGAGTGGTGACTGGAGAGTTACCATTCTTCCCTTTCTTCATATTAAATGTGTTTAAGAATATTATTTATATTAAGGATGCTGTGATGATAGACATTTTATAAACTTCATCAGCATTGCAGCCTCTGGAAAGGTCATTGATTGGGGCGTTTAATCCCTGGAGGATGGGACCAAAGGCTTCAAAACCACCAAGACGCTGGGCAATTTTATATCCTATGTTTCCGGCGTTGATGTCTGGGAATACAAAAACATTGGCATTACCTGCTACGGCTGATTGGGGTGCTTTTGTTTTGGCGACAGTTGGTGAGAATGCAGCGTCGAACTGCAGTTCGCCATCCACTGGAAAGTCCAGATTCATGGATTTTAATTTAGTGGAAGCGTTTCTTACTTTATCTACGGATTCTCCTTTTCCGGAGCCAAGGGTGCTGTAGGAGAGCATTGCAACCTTTGGATCTATGGAAAAGGTTTTGGCTGTTCTTGCAGTTTCATATGCGATTTCAACCAGCTCATCCTCTGAGGGATCTAGATTTATGGCACAATCCGCCATGGCATACATTTCAGTTCCGTTTTCTGACTGGCGGTATAGGATAAAGCAGCTTGATACGATTTTACTGCCTGGCTTGGTTTTGATTAACTGAAGGGCTGGTCTTACGGTATCGGCAGTGGAATAGGTGGCTCCACCAAGAAGACAGTCGGCCTTTCCCATTTTCACCAGCATGGTACCGAAATAATTGGACTTTTGGAGCGCAGCTCGGCAGGAGGCTTCATCCATTTTTCCTTTTCTTAATTCTACCATTAGAGAGACCATGTCCTCCATTTGGTCGTAGTTGTTTGGGTCGATGGTTTCAATTCCATCTACGGACCATCCAGATTTTGTGGCAGCTTCTTTGATTTCAGTTGGGGTTCCCAGTAGGATAGGGGTTAAGATGCCCTCGGTGTGGAGGCGGCTGGCGGCTTCTAGGATTCTTGGGTCAGTGCCTTCGGTGAATACGATTTTTCTGTTTTCTGTTTTTAGAGTGGTGATCATTTGGTTGAACATGTGGGTTTCCTCCTGGATTTGATGGATGGTTTTGAGTTAAGTATATATTTTAGAATCAATTACCTTTTTTCATATTTATTATATCGTTCATTGATCGAATAACAAAGGTGGGTATTTACTCTATACAAGAGCGCCGCCGCCATCTACGATTATGAACTGACCTTGAACATAGCTGGAACAATCACTGGAAAGGTAGAGAATGGTACCATTTAATTCTCCTTTTTTCCCAGGGCGTCCGGATGGGTTCGATGCATTGTATTTGTTTAAAAACTCTTCTGACTTAAATAAGGTTCCACTTGTCATTTCACTTTCAAAAAGAGCCGGTCCAATGGCATTTACTGTGATACCATATTTCGCATAGGAAGCTGCCATACCTCTTGTTAAGCCGACCACGGCCGCTTTGGAGGAATTATAGGAGTGTCTGATAAAGGCATCAAATTTATCTGCAACCACTGCATTAACCGATGCAATATTAACGATTTTGCCATAACCTCTCTCCATCATTTGCGGTAGTACATATTTGCTTGCTAAAAAGATTCCCTTCACATTTGTATCGAAGGATTTATCCCAATCCTCCACTGACATGCTGTCTACTCCGCCGCGTACGGCTACGCCTGCATTATTTAATAAGATATCAATGTGACCGAAGGATTCAAGCACGGTTTGTATCGTTGTTTTTACGCTTTCCTCCTTGGTAACATCACACCCGACCGCAACTACCTTTCTGCCTAACTGCTCAATTTCAGTTTTTACCTCATTGAGCTTTTCTATCCGTCTTGCCAGTAGTGCAACATCTGCTCCTGCTTTTGCATAGGCAAGTGCCGCATCTGCTCCTAGTCCTGAACTAGCTCCTGTTACAACAGCTACTTTACCATATAAATCAAAATAATTTTCCATGCATTTACGTCCTTTCTTTTATTAAAAGAGATTACAAATGATAGATGAATAATAACAATATTATAGTATACATACATTTTAATTTCAATAAATTGGTAATATAAAAGCGGGACTTAAAGGTCCCGCCCAGATAGCTGATAGCTCTATCATAATTTACTTTGTACATCCTTGCTTGCCGCCTGTAGAAGTTTAACAATGTGGTCACGGTCTTTAATCCACGTTTAGTTTTGGGCCTACAATCGCCAGACTTGTATAATTGAATGGCTTTTTATACATACCTTTGTTAAGATATAGGCTTCCGTATGGCTTTTCCAGTAATTCCTCTAGCTAGAGATACTATTGACCAATCCCTTTCATTAACAATATCTGCTTGTCTTTTTATCATATTATTCATATGATATGTATACATTATTATTTTCTTCAATAGATTTTTTTAATAGTTCGAGTATTTTCTCAAGTATTTCCAATTCCAATTCATCAAGCTTATTCTTATCTATACCTTTAAATTGTTCGTATGCACCTTCAATATTTTCTATTAACCAAGGACTTTCATCGTACCATCCTATATTAAGATTGTAATAATATGATAATGCTGTCCATTTTCCTTCTACTGGTGTAATTTGCTGCATTATATTATCAAAATAACCAGACCATAAACTTAATCCTGATTTTTCATTGTCTTGTTTAACAACAGTAAAAATTATTTCTGGTTCTCCCTCAAATCCTAAGTAGTATTTATTATTTAAATGTTCCATAGTTTCTCCTTATTTTGCCTGATAATGACCATTTTGTAATATTTGCTTTTGTGCTTCTGTAGCTGTTCCAGATTGATTAGCTTTAACTGCTTGATTCCAGACTGACTCATTAACCCATGAATCTCCAACTTTTACCTCCACTACTTTTTGAACACCATTTGCATTACCTGGTGTTGTTTTGGTAACTACCCACGTAGTTCCTCTATCATATTGTACGGCTCCTGGTGTTTCTGTATGCCATCTTGCTTCATAATTATAATTACCATCATTCCATTTATATTTTATTTGTTGATATCCATTTTTAGATTGAGCAATTACTTTAGTTTTTTCAGGTATATTAACTGGTGAACCACCATTATTTCGAATATCTGTTGTAACTTTTACTAAGTCATCACCTGATAAAGAATCAAATTTAATATTATCATATTTAGTTTTGCCAGCCCCCTTAGCCTCAACTTTCTGAGTCACAGATTTACTATACTTGCTTTGTCCGTTACTTACGTTTTTAATACCACTATACATTATAGCCGCGTATGCGATCGTATTAACACCGTCTGCTAAAGCACTGGAAAAAACTTTATTTTCTTCCTGCCATCTATAAAAAGGTTTTGTATCGATATTATGTGCTGTTTCCTTACAATCCTTTTTAAGAAATTCAATTGTTTTCGTATTTATTTTAAGTTCATTCCAACCTTCATCATTAGATATGCCTTGTCTTACTCCGCCTGTTTGCATACCATTAACGAAACCTTCCATTGTCGAAGTATCACAGTAGGGCAGAAGATGTCCAAAAGCACTTCTTAAATAATTTCCTTCTACATTCTTCTCATCAAATAGGGTATAAAGGTCTATATCTCCTTTCTTTAGGGTCTGATCTTCAATAAACTTAATGGCTTTATTGTACATTCCTTTGTTAAGATAAAGGCTTCCGTATGGATTTTCTAACACCTCCCGAAGTCCGGGGTACTTTTGATCCATCTCTTCACAAAATAATATCTGCTTGGCAAATATTCCATCCTGTCCGGAACTAATGATTTTAAACTCTGCTCCTACAACCCTACATGCGAGAAGAGACTCTGTAGTAATGATTTCTTTTCCATTAACCTTCTCTCCTTGCGGAACTGGATTTTCCCATTTATTATTTAGATTCATTAGGGTTTCACAAGAACCTCCGGCGTAACAGTCACCAAAGGGCAGGATATTGAATAAAGCTTTAGTATCGTCTACACAAGCTTTGGGTAGATTGTTGATTTTTATATCTTCTGAATCAACATATAAGTAACTGTCTTGAGAACCATATGGGCATCGCAGTTTAGCACCTAATACCAATGGTTCTGGTGGTTTTTTTTCCTTACCAAACAGCCAGTCAAAAAATCCCATGTAATTCCTCCTTTCATTTTATCATAAACTCTTTCATTCTCATACCCGTTACCTCTCTTCGGTGAGCACTTTCTACAAAGTCCAGGTTTGCTATTATGTATCTGCCTTTTATTCCGCCAAGGCGGAAGACTGGGAATGATGGAATATTTTCTTTTGATAATATTCCTGTTATGATTTCGCTTTTGTCCTTGCTGATTTCACTATTTTCATGCAGACAGTCAATCTCTGGTAAGTTGGGTATCTGGAAGAATGCTGTTCTTTGGTTTGTTTTATCAAATAGGGTTGCATATTTAAATTGGACTTGAGGCTGGTAGAGGCGGATTAAGGATGCAAATTCTTTGGATACCATAAAATACGGATGCGATATTAAATCCATAAACTGAATTTCTTCATTCAGATCTACTAAAAAGTGGTTATGATCTTGAATTTCACAATATATTTCATGATCTGATCTACCAGGTTTAATTTTGTTGTACCAGTCCAGGAAAAGGGGCTGGGGATTTTTTGTATCAGAGTAAATACTAAAATATCTCATTTTAGAGTTCCTTTCCCAAGATATAAAGAATATCTGCTTGTCCCATGTATTCTCCGAAAAGTATGTGGACTTGATTGTCCAGACGGTCCTTACAGGGCAAAAATCCTTCTACTGATATAGCTTCATTAAGCATGGAGTGGATGAAAGCTTTGGTTATTCGATGGTAATAAGGTATATAGGCATAGCGGATATAATCAACCTCATATTCACGGATTCTTGGTAAATATGTTTCTATCTGTTTACTAATGGCTTTAACATCTTCCTCAAATAAATAATATATGTTTCGTGCGTCCCAATAGGAGGTTGAAGAGGTCGTGTCACTATAAAAGCTGCTATCCATCATATCTATTCTTATCAGGTAGTTCTTAAGAAATATACTGCTGTACAGATTAGAAAAAAGTATGTAGGACAGCTTCCCTTTTTCATCATTATCTTGACAAATCATTGCCTGTTCTTTAGCGCTCATAAATGCTTTTAGAAATTCATGAACCATTTCTCTGCTATTTTCTTCACAGGATGCAGCAATTAGTTTACTGCTTTTTATAAACTGTTCAGGAATAAGCTTGTTAATGATATTTAGTAGATTTTCTTTTCGATCCATTATTGTATCCTGAACTTTCCACCCTTAAAGGAGATGTCTTTATCAATATAGAGCCCCGCCCCGCCTTGTTTAATGTTAACACGATCTGTTCCGGCTATTGTAAGAGAGGAATCTTCACTTGATATAGTCATGTTTCCTTTGGAAGTAATGGATATATTCTTATTGCTTTCTATTCGTATTCCTTCTCCATCTTTTATCTTAATGGACATTCCTTTATTGTTTGTCATCTCTATGCTATCTGGGGTAAATAATAATTCCTTTCCGTACTTTGTTTTAAATGATTTATGATCTGGATTTACTCTGCCATTGTTGGTTTTTAGATGTATGGAACTTATTACATATCCTTGTTCTTCGATTGGGCCTGGAATTTGAAGTCGTACATGATCTTCAGGCTCTGGCATACAATACCACCCTGATCCATCTGGTGACGAATATCCGGTAGAGTAAGGAAACCATTTGTTTATGCTTTGATTAGAATTTTCATCATCTATCAGTTGGACTTTTACCATGTCACGTTTTACTTCTTTAACAATGGCCTGAAATGAGCAGCCTTGTATCTTATCATTCAAGCGCTCCATGGTTTCTAACCCACTTTCTGGTCGGAAGAAATAGGAGTGATTTAATTCTCCATTTAAATATTCACTTTGAATTTTATATATGTATCCGCCTTCATTGTTCAATATCAGCTTGTCCCAAATGTGATAAATTTCTCTTGAAGATATATGATATTCCAGATAATCATGCTCCATTGGGGAACCAATACCGTTAGATTTCTTAACCATATATTGATCCATATGTTTGCTTATACCTATAGAAACGGAATTTGGAAGTTGATAGGTAGTGATGTTTGCATTACCGATGTAGTAAAAAGCTCCTTCTTTTTCGATGGCAGGTGTAACATTCAATCCAAAGCGACTGGCAATACGAAGAATAAACTCCCAGTCAGTTTCTTTATATTGCAATAAAAAGTCAATTGTGGCAGAAGATAAGCCTCCCGTCTCCTTAACTCCCGATTCTCCATATGTCTGATTTATAGTATTTAATACCTCTAGATAGGATATCCCCGATGTTTGAAAGGAGCGAAAATGAAGGGAAGTATCCATAAGATAGGTTCCGCTTTTTAGTATTAGAGTGAGATTAGTGGTGTGTGCCTTAGACTCTAAGGAAAATCCAGCAATAACTCCAGTCATTAAGATTTTTTTTGATCCCTCATTATCCTCGGTAGTAATAGTGACCCATTTTTGTTCCATTAGCTTTCTTTTGTATTCTTCCACATCCGTATCACGTATGCAGCCAGTACAGACGGCGGTAGCGTGTTTTCCTATTTGCTGATCAATCTTAAGTGTTTCTAAAGTTAAAAATTCAAAGTGAGAAAAAAATATTTTATCAGCTTTCATCTTTTAATCTTCCTTTCTTCCAATTTTTATATAATCCAGAGATTTAAGAATGGGTTCCTTCCATTCATCGTAAAAGCACATCCTGCAATTAAACGTCCCAGCCAGCAGGTGTTCATCTGTAAGAACTAACAATTGTAAGTTATAGGTTTCATCGTCCAGTGTGAAATTTTTGTACTCGAACCACATTCCTTCTGCCTTTTCTGGCTGAAAGCAGCCTTTTCCATAAAATACAGTCTCAGGAGCAGTTTGCAGCACTGATTCCATCATTTTTTTAATAAGCTCGTCTAATTTGTTATATTCCTGATAAGCATTTCTGTTTAACAGATGGAACCCTAGATTTTCATCATAAGATGGGGAGGTGAGCAGTATGGGGGGACGATAATTGCTTATATATCGGACTTTCGCAATATTCTCAGGCATATCAATAAAATAATCAGGAACCAGAATTGTTAAATTACCGTCAAAAAGTAATTGAGGTAAAAATCGAACCTTTTTTCCGCGGATATGTATTTCATCTTTAAGTAAATGAAAGGAGGTAGTCTTACTCTGATAATAGTTTTTTAACTTAATGATCTCTTCATCCGCATAGTTACCTATATTCATAAAATTCTCCTTTTAAAGATAATGTCTATTTGACTTACGAACAATTACTAATGCGCCGATAGGAGGGGGTTCTTTCTGGGATTTCAAGAGAGTTCATTATCTGCATTAACTGTCTTACTCCGTCCTCATCTTCTAAAAGACATCCCATGGTTCCCAACATCATGCATCCCTCCACGGAAAGAATGTACATAATGTTCCGTAGAATTCCTTCTTTGCTATGTGTTTTAAAGGTAAAATATCCAAAGATTTTTTCCTCTTTTTCTAAAAGCTGTGGTGCCTCAATCAAGCAGGTAGGATAAAGACTCATAATGGAATTAGAAATGGATTGGATTCCTTGTTCTACCTGAAAATTGGATAGCTTTTGATCCTTTAGCAAAGAAAAGGTGCAAAATCTGTTAGCTTCTATCTCTTCGTAAATGAATTGTGGTCTATCTTCATTTGGAAACATTAACTCTAACTTTTCCCAATTCATTGATTCAAAGGAACTAGGAAGAGTGAGGGAAAGCAGGTTATTAAAAAGAATTATTTGATTCATGGACGTCCTCATATCATTCCTCCGAATTTAGCCTTAAGTTGCAAAGCTGATTTTTTATTTCCTTCTTGCATTTATCAAAGGATACTGGGACATCGGGATAGAGTATCTGATTGTGTCCGGTTACAACCTGTTCCATTTGCATTGGAACCTTTTCCTTGACTTGTCCTACAGATAATTGGTTTAATTTATCTATCATAGGACTTTTTCCAACAGCTCCATTTATAACGGAATATGCCATGCTTATTCTCCTTTCATTCTTCCGGCGATAGGTCGGAATCCGGCTGCGATCTGGGATAATTTATTTTTTTCTACTACTTGAGGGATGGAGGAGACAACATTAATAATTGACTTTCCTAACTCATAAGTTCGTTTGTCTTCTTCCTCTGACAGTTTTTTTAGCTGTAGGTCAAGTTTCTCTTTTACTTCCTTTTTTCTATCTTCCCTAAGATTATTTGATATAGAGGTACCTTCCGTAAGAACCCCAGGCCCTTTTGATGATGAGTTTTCATCCTTTGCCTCCAGATTTGTAAATACACTGTTTTCTCCCATGGAATCCAGATTGTGGCAAAGGTTTACAATTGCGGGACTTCCTAGCTGCCTTTTTATAGCAGTAACTTCGGTAGGGGCATTTAGTTCGATCTGTGTTCCATAAATAGAGATTTTCCCTTTTGCCTGTATGAATATTTCATTGTTGCTTTGTATGGAATTTCCAATTTCGTCCTGAATGGAAATACTAGATTGATTTCTATTAGAGGAAAAATTAATACCAGAGGGTTTGAGTGACATTGCTTTTTCGTTCTCTGTAATAAACCACCGATTTTCCGGAGTTTTTGATTCTTTTTCCAGTGATTCATTTTGCTGTGCGCAGTTAATGGCTATTGCTTTTTGTTCATCCTCTCCAGGTATTAGAAGGTTGACTCTGCTTCCAATTTCCGGCATGCAGTAAAGCATATTACCAGATTCAGGTGACCAGGGATACAAGTAAGCGTTGCCAGTATCTTGTTTTTCATCGATATTCAGATGGATACTAATTGACTCTTCCTTTTGACTTAAAACGGTGCCGGTAAAAGAAATATTTTTCAAGTTGGGATTATAGGATATAGGAGTAAAATAATGTTTATTTACAGCTAATTTGCAAATACAGTGCAGAAGGCCTTTATGTAGAATTAAACTGATGTGGTATGGCCATAAAACTTCGTTTTGAAAGAGGACACATTCATCTAAATGAAGAATCTGACTTGTATCCACTTCGTAATAAGTTGCTTCTTCGGTTCTCCAGTAAGGTGATCGATTCATTTCTGCATCCATGCACCATTTTTGCCTGGTCACATGCAGTTTTTGAGGGATTTTTTCATCCTGGAACCCGAGATAGAATCCATTGCTGTCATAATTTGAGGAAGTAATAACCGGGGCGTTTAGATGAGTTGCCAGCCTTAATATAAACTCCCAGTCTGTTTCTTTATACTGAATAAATGGTTGGGTGATTGATTGGTCTGTTGCAGAACATAAAAACTGAAAGGAATTTTCCTGCGCTATTTTTTTTATAAGTCCTGTGACTGAATCATTACAATCCTGAAAGGATCTGTTTTTTCTTTCTAAATCCATAAGCCAGGTTAAGGAGACTGCGGAAAGAGATATCGTTTCGTATATTGACTCTTTTTCAATATGGACTTTAGTAATTACCCCAGTAAATATCAGATGCTCTTTATGATCCTTTACATAATAGAGTTTAACAGGCTGATTCATAAGCTCTGTACTGGACGGGCCTAAGCTTTCAGATTCTATATTTGCCTTAATTTCAGCCATGGCATGGGAACCAATCCTTTCGCTTACAGAAAGCTGAAGGATGCGGTTTACTTTTATGTTGCATTTGATTTTAATTTCACCATATGTAATGTATTCAGCCATATATTTTTCCTTATTCTCCTTTATTATTTTGTTACCGCTTTTAAATGGAATTATTTCTATATAAGTAAGAATAATACAAAAATCGACAAAAAAATCTGTATGTATAAAATAACCCCCTGTAAGTAAAAATTTGTAACCCATCCAGAGGAAAAACTGGATGGTCATGGAAATGAATGGGAGAGGGCTTCTTAATTTGCCGGGAAAATCCGCCTGAATGCAAGGAAAATTGCATTTTTCCCTTGACGAACTATGCTTTGTTCTATATAATTGAAACGATGTTTAACTAAAATAGTCTCAATATGTTTCATCATATTGCCTATGATAAGCTATTGTAACAAGAGGAGGTGTCCGTACATTATGAAAATGACGTTTCAGCCAAAGAAGAGACAGAGATCCAAAGTTCATGGCTTCAGAGCCAGAATGAGCACTCCGGGCGGAAGAAAAGTTTTAGCTGCCAGAAGAGCAAAAGGAAGAGCAAAATTATCAGCTTAATGGACCAGGCCGCAATTAATTGTGGCCTTTTCTTTTCTCAAATTCCAGATAAACGGAAAAGGAAAGATTTTTATGAAACATTTTAATTCGATCAAGAAAAACAAGGATTTTCAGGCTGTTTATCAGAATGGGAAATCCTATGCCAATAAGCTTCTTGTGATGTATGTAAAAAAGACGGACATGCCTAAATCAAGGATTGGAATATCCGTCAGCAAGAAGGTTGGAAACAGCGTTGTGAGGCATCATATAACCAGATTAATCAGAGAAAGCTTCAGGCTTCATGAGGACATGGTGGAGGCCGGGTTAGACATCGTAGTCGTTGCCAGGGCGGCGGCAAAGGAAGAAAATTACAAAACAATCGAAAGTGCATATTTGCACTTGTGCGGACTTCATAACATTATAAAAAAAGAATCGAAGTGATCTTATGGTGAAAAAAGTCATGATTTTGTTGATCAGAGGATATCAGAAATATCTCTCTCCCCTTAAAATAAGAACTCACTGCATATACACGCCTACGTGCTCTCAATACGCCATTGAAGCACTTAATAAGTATGGCGTGTTAAAAGGTACGTTTTTGGCTTGCTATCGGATTCTTCGCTGTAATCCGTTTGCAAAAGGCGGTTATGATCCAGTTCCGTAACAGATGAGGAGGTAGTTCATTGGAATTCTTAGTACTGACTAAGGTAGGGGGCATTCTGGGCCCATTTGCAACTGTTCTGGGTGTTATCATGGATTGGCTGTTCCAGCTGACCAGCATATTTGGAATCCAGAATATTGGTTTATGTATTATCTTATTTACTCTAGTAACAAAGCTTCTTATGTTTCCACTGACGTTAAAACAGCAGAAATCTTCTAAGCTGATGAGCGTCATGCAGCCAGAAATTCAGGCCGTACAGGCAAAGTATAAAGGTAAAACTGATCAGGAATCCATGCGCAGACAAAACGTAGAGGTTCAGGCAGTTTACGAGAAATATGGAACTTCCATGACAGGCGGATGCATTCAGCTAGTCATTCAGATGCCTATCCTGTTTGCTCTTTATCAGGTAATCTATCAGATTCCTGCATACGTACCAAGCGTAAAGCGTGTATTTGAAAATGTTGTTACTGCCATTGGCTCTTTAAATGTGAACCATGTGGAGATGTTAAAGCAGTTTGCAACGGATAATAAGATAAATCTTACAAGAGTCCACGACATGTCCACAAGCAATGGAATGGTAGACTTTTTGTATCAGTTAAATCCCACACATTGGAATCAGCTTCAGGATTTATTCCCAAGCGTAAAAGATGTGATTGCAACCAATGCCGCTCAGATTGCCCATATGAATTCCTTTTTGGGAATCAATCTTGCGTCAACTCCGTCAAGTGTTATTTTCCCGGCAGGCGGCGGTTTTCATTTCAGCTTAGCTATCTTAATTCCGATTTTTGCTGGTGTCAGCCAGTGGTTCAGTGCTAAGCTTATGACAGTTAACCAGGCTCAGCCCCAGAAAGCAGGGGATGATGGTAACGCTATGGCTCAGTCCATGAAGATGATGAATACGGTTATGCCGCTGATGTCTGTTTTCTTCTGTTTTACATTTCCAGCTGGTATCGGTATCTACTGGATTGCCTCCAGTGTGTTCCAGATTATCCAGCAGCTTGCAGTAAACCGTCATTTAAACCGCATCGATATGGATGAGATGATTAAGAAAAACGTGGAAAAGGCTAACGCAAAGCGTGCAAAGAAAGGCCTTCCTCCTCAGCGGGTATCCCATAATGCGACCGCTAATTTAAAGAATCTTCAGGCCGCTGCTGAGAAAGAAGAAGCTGATCTGGATGTGAAGAAGGAAAAAATCAAGGAGCAGGTCAAAGCCTCCAATGATTATTACAGCAAGGATTCTTCCAATCCAAACAGTCTTTCATCAAAAGCAAGGATGGTACAGAAGTTTAACGATAAGCAAAAATAGCAGGAGGGTGACCTATGGATATGATTACAGTTTCAGCAAAAAGCGTTGATGAAGCGATTACAAAGGCATTAATCGAATTAGAGACAACCAGTGACAAACTGGAGTATGAAATTGTTGATAAGGGCAGTAATGGTATTCTGGGATTTATCGGCCAAAAACCTGCTGTCATCCGTGCAAAGAAGAAGGAGACTCTGGAAGACAAAGCGGAATCATTTCTTTCTGATGTGTTCGGAGCCATGGACCTTGTGGTCAACATGGAAATTTCCTACCATGCAGGTGACAGAGAGCTTTCCATCGTTATGTCAGGTGATGACATGGGCATATTGATTGGTAAGAGAGGACAGACCTTAGATTCCTTACAGTATCTGGTGAGCCTAGTAGTAAACAAAGAGAGCGATGATTATATCCGGGTGAAGCTGGATACGGAAAATTACAGAGAGAGACGAAAAGAAACACTTGAAACTCTCGCAAAAAATATCGCTTACAAGGTAAAACGTACCAAACGTAACGTTTCCCTGGAGCCGATGAATCCTTATGAGAGAAGAATCATTCACTCCGCACTTCAAAATGACAAGTTCGTTGTTACCAGAAGTGAAGGAGAGGAACCTTTCAGACATGTTGTGATATCTCTGAAAAGAGAATATCCAAAAAAGGACCGGTATCAGGAAAAGGATAAATAGTCAATCAACAATGAGGGGTTGGGGCTGTCGGAAGGCACCTCACCCCTTTTCCTTATAAACAGGTGAATAAAAATGAAGATGAATACAATTGCGGCTATCGCCACTGCCATGTCTAGTTCCGGGATCGGAATCGTGAGAATCAGCGGCGAGGAGTCATTTCAAATTATAGATAAGATTTTTAAGGCAAAGGGAAGCGGGAATAAAAAGCTTTCCAAGGAGCCTTCCCACACCATCCATTACGGTCATATTTATGATGGAGATGAAATGGTTGACGAAGTCCTGGTCATGATAATGAGAGGTCCTAAAAGCTTTACGGCCGAGGATACCATTGAGATTGACTGTCATGGCGGTGTTCTTGTAACAAAGCGGATTCTTGAAACTGTGTTAAAGCACGGAGCAAGACCAGCGGAGCCGGGAGAATTTACAAAGCGGGCTTTTTTAAATGGAAGGGTGGATTTGGCCCAGGCTGAGGCTGTGATTGATGTTATCAATGCCAAGAATCAATATGCCCTCAAATCCTCTGTGAGCCAGCTGGAAGGCTCTGTATCCAGGCGCATTAAGGATATGAGAGAAAAGATTATATATCATATTGCATTTATTGAATCAGCTCTTGATGATCCGGAACATATTTCTTTAGAAGGCTATGGCGATACTCTTTTAGAAACATTATCACCCTTAAAGGATGAGATTCAAAGCCTGATTCGTTCTGCGGATAACGGAAGAGTTCTTTCCGAAGGAATTGAGACGGTGATTCTTGGAAAGCCAAATGCAGGGAAATCTTCTCTTTTAAATGTTCTGGTGGGAGAGGAGAGAGCCATTGTAACAGATATTGCCGGAACCACCAGAGATACTTTAAGGGAGCAGATTCGTTTAGAGGAGTTAAGCCTTAATATCATCGATACGGCGGGTATTCGTGAGACGGAAGATGTGGTAGAAAAAATCGGGGTCGAGAAGGCCAGGTCAGCGGCAGAGGGAGCGGACTTAATCATTTATGTGGTGGATGGTTCCCGTGACCTTGATGAAAATGACCAGGAGATAATAGATTTTATTCAGGATAAAAAGGCACTCGTCCTTTTAAATAAAACGGATCTTGATCCGGTTGTGACGAAGGAAAGGCTAGAATCCTTAACAAACCATCCAGTCATATTAATTTCTGCAAAGGAAAGAACCGGTATCAAAGATCTGGAGGAAGAGATTACTTCTATGTTTTATGAAGGGAAGCTGGATTTTAACGATCAGGTGTATATCACCAATGTAAGACATAAAAATGCCCTGGCAGAAGCCTTAAATAGCCTTTCTATGGTAGAGCAGAGCGTGAGAAATGAGATGCCGGAGGACTTTTATTCCATTGATTTGATGGATGCTTATGAGCAGTTAGGGACCATCCTGGGAGAATCGGTTGAGGATGACCTGGTAAATGAAATATTTAAAAAGTTTTGTATGGGAAAATAGAGTCAGAATACCTTTAGCCTAAATGAGGGCACGAAAGAGGAAGGGAGAATCAAATGCAGTATTTAGAAGAATCATATGACGTTGTGGTCGTTGGTGCCGGCCACGCAGGCTGCGAGGCATCCTTGGCCTGCGCACGCCTTGGTCTTGAGACCATTGTGTTTACCGTTAGTGTCGACAGCATTGCCTTAATGCCCTGCAATCCCAATATCGGAGGAAGCTCCAAAGGACATCTAGTCCGGGAGCTTGATGCCCTTGGCGGGGAAATGGGAAAAAATATAGATAAAACCTTTATTCAGTCTAAGATGCTTAACCAGTCCAAGGGGCCTGCAGTGCATTCCCTTCGGGCACAGGCGGATAAGCAGGATTATTCAAGGGAAATGAGACGAACCCTAGAGCGTACGGAGCATCTGACCATACGTCAGGCAGAGGTAACGGAAATCATCACGGAAGATGGAGCCATTGCAGGCGTAAAGACATATTCCGGGGCTATTTACCGTTGTAAGGCGGTTGTTTTGGCCACTGGAACGTATTTAAAGGCCAGATGTATTTACGGCGACGTAAGCGAGTATACAGGCCCTAACGGATTGAAGGCTGCCAATTACTTAACGGAGTCCTTAAAAGCCCATGGAATTGAAATGCTGCGGTTTAAAACAGGTACTCCAGCCAGAGTGGATAAAAAGAGCGTGGATTTCTCCAAAATGGAAGAGCAGCTTGGAGATGAGAGAGTGGTACCATTTTCTTTTTCCACGGATCCGGAGACCATCCAGAAGGAGCAGATTTCCTGCTGGCTTACTTATACCAACGAAAAAACTCATGGAATTATCCGGGAGAATTTAGACCGTTCTCCTCTTTATTCCGGAGCCATTGAAGGCACCGGGCCGAGATACTGCCCATCCATTGAAGATAAGGTAGTAAAGTTCCCGGACAAGGACCGCCATCAGGTGTTTGTTGAGCCGGAGGGAATTTATACCAATGAAATGTATTTAGGCGGCATGTCAAGCTCACTTCCTGAGGACGTCCAGTACGCCATGTACCGCACGGTACCAGGCCTTGAAAATGTAAAAATTGTTCGTAATGCCTATGCCATAGAATATGACTGCATCAATTCCAGACAGCTTAAGCCTACTCTCGAATTTAAGGGGGTAGACGGACTCTTTAGCGGCGGACAGTTTAATGGAAGCTCTGGCTATGAGGAAGCGGCTGTACAGGGCTTTATGGCTGGAGTCAATGCTGCCATGAAGGTTCTTCATAGGGAGCCCAAGATTCTCGACCGTTCCCAGGCTTATATCGGAGTTCTCATTGATGATCTGGTAACCAAGGAAAATCATGAGCCATACCGTATGATGACCTCACGGGCGGAATACCGTTTGCTTCTTCGCCAGGACAATGCAGATCTGCGTCTCATGAAGATAGGCCATGACATCGGCCTTATATCAGAAGAGCAGCATGAGAATCTTCTTAAGAAAGAACAGTCCATAGAAACAGAGATGAAGCGCCTTGAGTCCACCAATGTGGGAGCATCCAGAGAGATTCAGGAGTTTTTAGAGGCAAATGGGAGCACACCGTTAAAAACAGGAACCACCTTGGCAGAGCTGGTAAGAAGACCAGAACTTAATTATCTTATGTTAACTAAAATAGATAAAAACAGGCCGGAACTTCCTTGGGATGTAGCCCAGCAGGTAGATATCAATATTAAGTATGATGGTTATATCCGAAGACAAAAGCAACAGGTCTCCCAGTATAAGAAACTGGAAAATAAGAAGCTCGATGTAACCTTTGATTATGAAACGGTCAAAGGATTGAGGCGTGAGGCCATCCAGAAATTAAATCTTTATAAGCCAATGTCAATTGGTCAGGCATCCAGAATCTCCGGAGTATCACCGGCTGACATTTCTGTATTACTGGTGTATTTAGAACAGCTCAGGTATCAGAAGAGTCAGGAAAAGAAGGAGGATGAAGGCAGCCATGATGGAGAGCTTTAAGGAACAGTTTCAGAAAGAATTGAACTTGTTAGATATAAAATTAGAAGAGAATCAAATAAAGCAATTTTATGATTATTTTGAATTATTAGTTGAATGGAATGAATTCATGAATCTTACGGCGATAACGGAAATGGGAGAAGTGATTACAAAGCATTTTGCAGACAGCCTTTCCCTCATAAAGTCGGTGCAAGATCTGAATGAAAAAGAGTATAAGATAATTGATGTGGGTACTGGGGCAGGATTCCCTGGTATTCCACTAAAAATAGCATTTCCTCAATTAGAGATTACACTCATGGATTCTCTCAATAAAAGAGTGAAGTTTTTAAATGAAGTGATTGATAAACTGGGATTAAAGGGAATACAGGCCATGCATGGAAGAGCCGAAGATATGGGACGTGATAAGAAGCATAGAGGACAATACGATCTTTGTGTTTCAAGAGCGGTAGCAAATCTCAGCACATTATCTGAATACTGTATGCCTTTTGTAAAAGTAGGGGGTGCCTTTATTCCCTATAAGTCAGGGAAGATAGAAGAGGAGTTGGGAGCAGCCAAGCATGCAGTATTTTTACTTGGAGGTAAGGTAGAAGGATTAGAGACATTTTTACTTCCTGGTACTGATGCAGAAAGATCCTTGGTGATGATTCGTAAGAATAGTGAGACATCTGGCAAGTATCCGAGGAAAGCTGGAATGCCATCAAAAGAACCGTTAAAATAAATGTTTCACGTGAAACATCCAGGAGCATGTGCTCCGCTGTTAAACAGGGATGTTTCACGTGAAACATTTTTTTGTATATATACTTATAGAATTGGTTTAAACGAAAAACATCTGTATGGTATGGAGAAGCTCGGCAGGATTTTCCAGTTGTGGTAAATACTTGGAATTGTTTATAAATGAGCTTTCTATAGCTGGATTATATCTTTGATATTCGTGAATAATATCTTCCATATTTTCAACATCTTTACCACCAACGATATAGATGCTGTTATCGATTTTCTTCAAAGGATTAACAATGTTGCACTTGGTGTAATTACAGGTCACGCTGGCATATAAGGATTTTGGAGAATCCCCAAGGTGGGCGGATTCATAATAGGTATCAATCAGAGAATTCTTTACAGAGTAGGGATTGGAAAAATAATCTTTTGTAAATTCCTCTTTGATGGCCTGCTTGCTGGTAGCAATGTTAAATAGCAGCGTACCGATGATAGGTAAATCTAAAATGAATTTATAGACCTTACTGTGCTTGTTGGGAATCTGGCTGCACATCAATAGACTGTCTGGATTGATCAGCATAAGTTGGTCGAATAATTCGGGAGCATTGTTACATGCCATCACTGCCAGAGCAGAAGAGGAGCCAGTAGCAATTACATTGGTCCGATGTCCAATTTCAGATTTGATAAAATCAGAAATCATCTGCACGTAGAGATAGTTAGTATAAGTAAGGTCTGGTTTTTCAGATCTTCCACATCCTAAGAGGTCAATGGCATAAACCGTGTAGTGATCTTTTAGACTATTGATCATCTGATTCCATTCTACGCCGCTTCCGTGAGCGGATAGATTGTGAATTAGTAATAGTGGTTTTCCAGTTCCTGTTTTTGTATAATGAATATTGCCGAAGCGCCATTTATAACAATGAGCCTTCGTATCAGATAATAGATTCTTGGAGGTTGCAGATAGCTTAATACATTTATTAATGACAGCAGTAGCAGCTGCGGCACTGGCGGATAAAACGAGAAGAGTCAGTAATTTGTTCTTTGTTTTCATTATTTCCCTCCTAATGTAGAATAATCTCTTCCTATTATAATATAATCAATATGGACTTACAACGGCAAACATATTAATTTATTCTTAAGCTTGGAAAAATGTTTCACGTGAAACATTTTTTATAAATTCTGTATTTTTTTTACAGGAAACCATAGGAAAAAAAAATAAAGTATGCTATACTCTAGTTTGAACTGCAATTTCCGGATGTTATACAGGAGAAAACGAATAATGGGAAGAATCATTGCGATAGCAAACCAGAAAGGCGGAGTCGGTAAAACGACTACTGCAATCAATTTGTCCGCATGTCTTGCTGAGGCTGGACAACGGGTATTAGCTGTGGATTTTGATCCACAGGGAAATGAAACCAGCGGGCTTGGAATCGAAAAAAGCACCGTGGAAAAAACCATCTATGATCTGCTGGTAGGAGAGTGTGAAATTGATGAATGTCTGATTACCAATATCCAGGATAACCTGGATTTACTTCCCTCTAATGTAGAGTTGGCAGGAGCTGAAATAGAGCTGTTGGAAATCGAGAACAAAGAAAATCTCCTTAAAACATATCTTGAAAAAATCAAGAAAAACTATGATTTCATTATCATAGATTGTCCCCCATCACTTAATTTATTGACAATCAATGCCTTAACCGCCGCAAACACTGTTTTAGTACCGATTCAATGTGAATATTATGCTCTGGAAGGACTGAGCCAGGTACTAAATACCGTAGGTCTGGTAAAGAAAAAGCTGAATCCTTCTTTAGAAATGGAAGGCGTTGTTTTTACCATGTACGATGCCAGGACAAATCTTTCCCTGGAAGTTGTGGAAAGCGTAAAGAATAATTTAAATCAAAATATCTATAAAACCATTATACCCAGAAATGTCAGACTGGCGGAAGCTCCCAGTCATGGAATGCCAATCAATTTATATGATTCCAGATCAGCCGGAGCAGAAAGCTACCGGTTACTGGCGGCCGAAGTAATAAGCAGAGGAGAAGATATCTAGATATGGCAAAGAGAACAGGTTTAGGAAAAGGACTTGGAGCAATTTTTGGAGATGAGGTCATGGAGTCGGCGGCAGAGGAGCAGGAAATAAAGAACCATCAGAAACAGGAAGCAGCGGAAGCAGCTGCAAAAAAGTCTGAGGTTCCAGATTCTGAAACCGGGAAAGAGATGTTTTTAAAACTATCTTCCATAGAGCCTAACCGGGATCAGCCTAGAAATGAATTTAAAGAAGACTCACTTTTGGAATTAGCAGAATCCATGAAAGAATATGGGGTTCTGCAGCCACTTTTGGTACAGAAAAAAGGGGATTTCTATGAAATTATTGCCGGTGAACGTCGGTGGAGAGCTGCGAAACTGGCAGGTCTGAAAGAAGTTCCGGTGGTTATCCGGGAATATACAAAGCAGCAATCCATGGAAATTGCCTTAATTGAAAACGTTCAGAGAGAAGATTTAAATCCCATTGAAGAAGCAAAGGCGTACCAAAGACTGATGCAGGAATTCAGCTTAAAGCAGGAAGAAATTGCTGCCAGAGTTGCGAAGAACAGGGTTACCATTACCAATAGCATGCGGCTTTTAAAGCTGGATGAAAGGGTCCAGGATATGCTTATCCAGAACCAGATTACAGGTGGTCACGCAAGAGCTCTTCTTTCCGTTGAGGACCCAGAGCTTCAGTTCCAGCTGGCTGGTAAGATTGTAGCGGAAAGCCTAAGTGTCCGGGAAGTGGAAAAGCTTGTAAAATCCTTATCCAAAAAGAAGGAACCAAAGGAAAAGAAGGAAGAGGACGTGAGTCTTTCTCTGATTTTCCGTGAATTAGAAGATCGGATGAAATCTGCTATGGGTACCAAGGTCAGCATCAACCGGAAAGATAAGAATAAAGGAAGAGTGGAAATCGAGTATTATTCTGAGGTCGAATTGGAAAGAATAGTAGAATTGATAGAATCCATAAGGTAACATCATAAAAGTGAGGACGAACGAATGGATAACAGTATGTTAACTCAGCTGCCGGTTGACCCAGCTTTTTTAATCTTGGGGTTGGCAGTGCTTACCATATTATTAATGATTATAGTAATCATATGTCTGATTCAGATGAGAAAGCTGTACCGCAGATACGATTATTTCATGAGGGGGAAGGATGCGGAGACCCTGGAAGAAATCATTATGGACCAGATGGAAGACATCTCAGAGCTAAAGGCAGAAGACCGGGCCAATAAGGATTCTCTTCGTAATACCAATAAAAACTACAGAAGCGCCTTTCAGAAGTTTGGGCTTGTAAAATATAATGCATTTAAGGGAATGGGTGGCAACTTAAGCTTTGCCATGGCAATGCTTGATTACACCAATACCGGTTTTGTTTTAAACTCCGTTCATAGCCGGGAGGGATGTTATGTATACATTAAAGAAGTAGATAGAGGCGAAACAGACGTTTTACTGGGAAGCGAAGAAAAGGATGCCTTGGAAATGGCCTTGGGATATCATTCCTAAATAGAATAAAAAGCAGGTGCAATTGGCTTGTACGATACTTTCAAAGTAGATTTGGTTCATTACCGGATCTATTTGAATGAGGAGTCGTACAGCTGAGCACCTGCTTTTTATATGCCATAAGGGGATTGGATATTTACATAAAAAAGTCACTTCGGTCGGAAGGGACATTACAAGCTATAGGATGATTTTTACTAAGGTGATAGAAAATCAGCTTAAGGGTCGCCAGATCGACAGTACATCAACCCTGGAGGTAATAGTGTGACAGAGCATTAGGCATACATACAGTTAATGACGTGAAAGAGCGTTAGTTCTATAGTCACTATCAGGACAAAGTATTATCTGTAGTTAATTAAGAAGCAGAGACGAATGTTAACCACGTTACCCATATACGCATATACCTGCACACGTATTTTGAAGTAATGTGTCTCAGTTACTTGCGTTCTACTATGTCCAGCGTAATCAAAATCTTTCATATAGAAAGAAGCATTATATATTTTTCTTGTAAATTTGGAACCATGATATATAATAATTATAATCAAAAAATGTAGTTTCAGGAAAGGAACTGAATGTATATGGAAGAGATTTTAAAATATTTAAAAGAATGTGGTACCTTTTATCTTGCAACCATGGATGGGGATCAGCCGAGAGTTCGTCCATTTGCGGCAGTATGTGCCTTTGAAGGAAAGCTTTACATTATCACCAATAATAAAAAGCCAGTATTTCAGCAAATGCTAAAGAATCCAAAGATTGAGATCAGTGGTATGAGTAAGGGAACCTTTATCCGGCTGGAATGTGAAGTGGTACCGGATGACAGAAGAGAAGCCAGAGTCGCCATGATGGAAGAGTATCCAGGATCTTTAAGTAAAATGTATTCGGTTGACGATAACAAGATGGAAGTCCTTTACTTAAAGAATGCCAAAGCCTCCATAAATACTCTTACCGGCGAAAGCAAAGTGATTGAATTTTAATTAAATTTATAATACCTGTTTCATGGCCATGCCCCGTTCTTCCGTGAGGGCGGCTCCGATGGCAGTGCTGTATTCTGCCTGCTCCGGAATAATAAAATGAACGTCAAACATGGTCTCCAGAGATTGGAAAATCTCCTTGCACTGAGGAAATTTAGCAAGATTTCCGGTCATTACAAAATCGTGGATGTTGCTGTTAAGCGATGAAAGGATAGCTGATTTTCCTATGACCTGGAGTACCATATGAATGATTCCGATTGCAATATCTTCCTCAGATACCAGATTGCGCACCTTGCCAAAGTTAGAGGCGGTAGCGGTCAGAGGAAGGCCAGGCAGCGGATTCTTTGATATATCCTGAATCTGTAAATCTATGTTACTTAAATCACCTCTGCTGGCTAAATCCATGATCTGGGTAATGTCCTGAGTCTTTAATAACAGACTGGAAAGTCCTACAATGGTTCCGCCGCCAATGCCGATGCCGCCAGTGTGTAAGATCTTATCTCCATTTACCTGGACAAGTGAGGTACCGGTTCCCATACTTACAACGATCAAGTCTTTTAATCCTGTAAAATATTGTCCTCCTAAACCATTTGAGGTAAATTCATCTACCTTATAGGTGGGAATTCCGTAAAGAGGCTGTTCCACATATGCACTCCCTACCCCTGTGAGCATGATTTTCTCTATATCATTTAACTGAATGTTATTGTCATATATGAATTTTCCCAAAGCACCAAAAAGAGAGGCAATGGGATTATCTGCCTTAACAAAGGTGGGTATTTTTAATGTATGATCCTGAAATCCCACGATTTTCGTAGTACTTCCTCCAAGATCGATTCCGATGGTTATTTTCATAATTCCAAAATCCCCTTATATCTTTTCTAAAACCCAAGCCATACAATGATGAAAAAAACAAGAAATTCATGTTCTGACTTATAGTATGGTTCCAGGGCTAACTATAACATACATGATATTGCTTGCCAAGTTTTTAAATCCGTTCATTAGCACTGCTTCTTAGGAATGGCAAGAAAAGGCATTTGGCAGGAAATGGAAGAGCCTAAGAGATTCCGGGATATTTTAGCCTGATAAAACCTATTAAAACACCGATTTCCTTTATAATAAAGGAAATATGACGTTAATAAGTAATTTTAATAAGTAAAAATGTATTGATATTAGGTGAGTAACAAAAAACGGAATGAATGAATAAAATGATAAAAAAATATATTGACAAAAAAATAACAATGTAATATAATGAAGTCACGATAGATCGTTAAAAAAATATCGAACTTAGTTGACCCACTATGCTCATATAAAATTGGAGGATATTCAAGATGGCAAAGAAAGAAGAACAGGTAAGAATCCCTGAGATCATTGATAGTGTAGATTCCCTCATCGCTAAGATGGACGCCATGAGAGAGGCTCAGAAAGTATTTGCTACCTTTACACAGGAACAAGTAGACAAGATCTTTTATGAGGCAGCAAGTGCAGCAAATAAATTAAGAATTCCATTGGCTAAGATGGCAGTGGAAGAGACGGGCATGGGTGTTGTTGAAGATAAAGTCATTAAGAACAACTATGCAGCTGAATATATCTACAATGCCTACAAGGATACAAAGACCTGCGGAGTCATTGAAGAGGATAAGGCATACGGCATTAAGAAAATTGCAGAACCCATTGGTGTGATTGCAGCCGTTATTCCTACCACAAACCCAACCTCAACCGCAATTTTTAAAACACTTATCAGCTTAAAAACAAGAAATGCCATCATCATTTCCCCACATCCAAGAGCAAAGAACTCTACCATCGCAGCAGCTAAAGTAGTGCTTGATGCGGCAGTGAAGGCGGGTGCACCGGAAGGTATTATCGGATGGATCGACGTTCCTTCCTTAGAGCTGACCAACGAAGTTATGAAGGGTGCAGATATCATTTTAGCGACAGGCGGACCTGGCATGGTTAAAGCAGCTTATTCCTCTGGAAAACCAGCCCTTGGTGTTGGTGCAGGTAATACCCCTGTTATCATTGATGATACGGCTGACGTTAAGATGGCTGTTAACTCCATCATTCTTTCTAAGACATTTGACAATGGTATGATCTGTGCTTCTGAGCAGTCAGTCACCGTTCTTGAAAAGGTTTATGATGAGGTGAAAAAGGAATTTGCAAAGAGAGGATGTTATTTCCTTAAGGGAGATGAGGTTGATAAGGTTCGTAAGACCATTGTCATCAACGGCGCCCTTAATGCAAAGATCGTAGGCCAGAAGGCTCACACCATTGCAAAGCTTGCAGGAGTTGATGTACCGGAATCCACAAAGATCTTAATCGGTGAAGTGGAAAGCGTAAACATTGAAGAAGAATTTGCTCATGAGAAGCTTTCTCCGGTTCTGGCTATGTATAAAGCTAAGACTTATGACGAGGCCATTGAAAAAGCAGAGCAGCTGGTAGCTGACGGCGGATATGGCCATACAGCTTCCCTGTATGTGAATGTAAATGAAAAAGAAAAATTAGAAAAGCATGCGGCTGCTATGAAGACCTGCCGTATCTTAGTGAATACACCTTCTTCCCACGGCGGTATCGGTGATCTTTATAACTTTAAGTTAAGACCATCCTTAACATTAGGCTGCGGTTCCTGGGGCGGAAACTCTGTGTCTGAAAATGTAGGAGTAAACCACCTGCTCAATATTAAGACCGTTGCTGAGAGGAGAGAAAACATGCTGTGGTTCAGAAATCCAGAGAAGGTTTACTTTAAAAAAGGCTGTATGCCAGTAGCACTGAGCGAATTAAAGGATATCTATAACAAAAAGAGAGCATTCGTTGTTACGGATTCCTTCCTATATATGAACGGCTACACAAAGCCGATTACTGATAAGCTTGATGAGATGGGAATCGTTTATACCGTATTCTCAGATGTTCAGCCTGATCCGACCCTTGCAAATGCACAGGCAGGTGCTGCAGCGATGAGAGCATTCCAGCCAGATACCATTATCGCACTGGGCGGCGGTTCCGCAATGGACGCAGCTAAGATCATGTGGGTTATGTATGAGCACCCAGAGGTAGATTTCCAGGATATGGCAATGCGTTTCATGGATATCAGAAAGAGAGTTTACACCTTCCCTAAGATGGGCGAAAAAGCTTACTTTGTAGCCATTCCAACCTCTTCCGGTACCGGTTCTGAGGTAACCTCCTTTGCGGTTATTACAGATCAGGAAACAGGGGTTAAATATCCTCTTGCTGACTATGAGTTAATGCCTAATATGGCAATCGTAGATGCAGATAACATGATGAGCCAGCCTAAGGGCTTAACAAGTGCTTCTGGTATTGACGTTTTAACCCATGCATTAGAGGCGTATGCTTCCATCATGGCTTCCGATTATACCGATGGTCTTGCATTAAAGTCCATGAAGAATGTATTCAACTATCTGCCAACCGCTTATAATGACGGTACCAATGTTGAGGCAAGATGTAAGATGGCAGACGCTTCCTGTATGGCAGGTATGTCCTTTAACAACGCATTCCTTGGAGTTTGTCATTCCATGGCCCATAAATTAGGTGCTTATCACCACATTCCACACGGTGTGGCAAATGCCCTTCTCATTACCCTTGTAATGGAATTTAACGCATCAGAGGCACCTGCAAAGATGGGAACCTTCTCCCAGTACCAGTATCCTCATACACTGGAGCGTTATGCTGAATGTGCACGTTTCTGCGGTGTAGAAGGAAAAGACGATGCTGATGTATTAAAGAAATTCCTGGTTAAGATTGAAGAGCTTAAAAAAGCCGTTGGCATCAAGGCAACCATTAAAGATTACGGCGTAGATGAGAAATACTTCTTAGAAACTCTTGATGAGATGGTTGAGAATGCGTTTGATGACCAGTGTACCGGTGCAAACCCAAGATATCCTCTGTTCAGCGAGATCAAAGAGATGTATTTAAAGGCTTACTACGGAAAATAATAACAATCAAACAAAATAAAGGTTTGATGAGAAAGGGCATAGCCATAACTGGCTATGCCTTTTTTGGCAGGATGGAACCTGGGGTGGATAGACGCTCTCATTTATGTTAATATATAAGATAGGAACTAATATTGAAACGAATTGAGGGATGTAAGATGAAATTTATTAAAAAAATACCCCCAGAGGATGAAAAGAGATCAGAAGAACTGGCGCAGCATGGTTATAGGAAGCTGAAGGAACCAAAATCTGTAGGTGCTGCCATAGCAATTTCACTGCCACTTTCCATGGTTCTTATGGTTCTGGCTGGATTCTGGTGTTATTTTTTAAACCCATCATTTTTTGATTTTATGAGCGAAGAGGGGATGTCCATAGTGTTGACCTTTAATCTTTCCTCTATTCTCTATCTGGCAGGAATGGTTCTCTGCCTTTTGGTTCATGAGTTGATTCATGCCATATTTATACCCAAGGTATGGAGGTCGGAAAAGACCTACTGGGGATTCAATGGTTTGTTTGGCTTTGTTTATACCGAAGAGGAGCTTACCAAAGAACGGTTTCTTCTGGTATCAATCATGCCCCTTATCCTCATTTCCTTTGTATTCCCTGTCATCCTCAATGCTCTTGGGATTTGGAGCCACTATTTGATTTTCTTAAGTGTGTTCAATGCAGGAGGAGCCTGTGTGGATCTTTTGAATATGGTACTTGTAACGGCTCAGGTTCCATTTCGGGGATATGTGGTTTCTAATGGGTATTCTTCCTTTTATAAGAAAGCTTCTTAATGGATGAAATAAAAAGGTGCTTTGGATGGTCAGTCATGACGATTCCAGGCACCTTTATTAATTATAATTATTGTGTTATCTTACCTTCTTTAAACAGCAGAATCATTTCGTGGGTAAGGCTTAAATTGGTGAAGTCATTGGGGATATCTTCTGGAGCCATCCAGACGGCTGTGGATAATTCGGTTTCATCCAGATGAATATCTGGAGAACCGTCAAGCTCAGCCCAGTATCCCACTAATATGGAATCGCTAAATCCCCAGGGCTGGTTCTTGTAATAACGGATATTCTTTACCTTGATCCCAACCTCTTCCATGGTTTCCCGCCTTACCGTATCCTCAAGGGTCTCCCCAAACTCCGTATATCCTGCAATGAGGGCGTACCGGGTATATTCTCTGCCTGCATATGTGGTCAGCAACAGCTTACCATTGTGAGTCACGCCTACTATGACGGCCGGAGATATCTTGGGGTAAATTGTGTTTCCGCAGGAAGTGCAGACTGCGGCTCTTTCTTTTTTGCTTTTCATGGTAGGAGATCCGCAGCAGCCGCAAAAACGGTTGGAGATGTAAAAGCGGTGGAGATGCTGGGCTGAGACCGCAGCAAAGGAAACCCACATGGGAGTCAGTTCTCTTATGATGCTAGCTTTATAAAGCTTTAAATGATGGACTTCATTTAAGGAAACCTGGGATTCATCGACCAGATAGAAATCCATCTCATCGATGGAAAAGAGATAGTCGCAATGGGACATAGCCTCTTCTTTAAGAGAGTCAAGTTCCTTAAATTGGGGAATGGTTTCTGAGCCTTCGTCTGAAAGCAGGATGCGTCCATCCAGAAAATATAAAAAATAGCTGTCCTGATCTGGAGTTTTAATTGCAAAATCATTGCAGAATCTATGAGGAAAAATTTCCTGTATCATGGTGAATACCTTCTTTTTATCTGATTTTTAATGCATTAAAAACTATTTTAAATTCTATCACCAATCCTGTCAAGCAACCCAAGGAAAAATAAGGAAATAAAAAGCCAGTACACAGGAAAGGTACTGGCTTTTTTGTCATATTAATTTCTGAACTGCCTTTCTCACTGGAATTCCAATGATGACTGCCAGGATGGTCAGAAATATGTCCTTTGGTACAAATGCCACCATGGAATAGGTAAATACGCCGTATATGGAAATATCACCGGAGAGAGCTGCCCACTGAAGACCACCAATGATTTCGTCCACGATCGTGCCTAACACCGGAAGCAGGAACATGAGAAAGGTGTTAAGGGTCTTATTCCCGGTCTTTGGCTTTAAGCCGCATAGAAAGACCATGAATACCCAGCCCCAGATGTAACCACCTGTAAGACCAAGGATAACATTAATACCGCCTCGAAAGCTGGAAAAGATAGGAAGTCCCACGGCTCCAAGAAGGATATATACAACAGTGGCTAACATGCCAAGCCTCCAGCCCAGTATGATTCCCACTAAGGCAACTCCGAATATCTGAATGGTGATGGGAACCCCTGTAGGCAAGGGAATGGAGATTTGGGAAATAACTGCAAGGACTGCAGCAAACATACCGGCAAGAGCCAGTTCTTTTGTGGTAAAAAGCTGTTTCGCTTTTGTTTCATTTCTCATATTGGTTTTTAACGATTGATCTGATCTCATGTATGATTTCTCCTGGGTTAAGTATCAATTTCTATTGGAATGTTAACATAGGAGAAATTAATTGTCAACTTAAAAGTTGTTAATGGTTTACAATGCGTTTCCCCTTAGAAAAAAAATTATAGAAAATATAAGTGTGAAATGGAAAAAATGGAAAAAATAACCACCATGTAACCAGGTTTTTATATACTTTAATTATTAATATAAAATTAAGATATTTGTCTGATAAATAATACCGTTTCTTATGGAATACGGGGAAGTGGAGGTATGATATGAAAAATATCAGAAGAAGAGCAAGCCGCTTAAAGAGAGCGGTTGCCTGGTTACTTACCGCTGCAATTGTAAGTGGTAATGTATCTCAGCTGGGAGCAATGACTTCATACGGGGCAGAGCGCAGCTTACATACGACCGCTACGCCATCAAGCGCAGATGTGGCGTCACCGTCAGAGGCAAATGCATCCGAGGCCAGAAAGGTGATTGATGTAACTGTCACCCAGTCAGCCATTTTAAAAGTACTTAAGAAAGATTCCGACCGCAGGCCGGAATTTAACGAAGACCAGGTTCCTTTTGAAGGGGAGCAGAAAGATCTTGTAATAGAAAAGATATATGAAGAGCTGGAGGGAAAAACTCTGATTCTTCAGAGAAAAGTGGGGAAAGCCATGTATCTGGTGGTGGTGTCCGACACTTTGGGGGGAGACCCATTTTCTGACTTTGACCCATCAGACAGAATCAGCCAGGAAGCAGCCCTAAAAAATGTCCAGGTGATTGGCATTAACGGATACAAAGACAGGGAGTGCCAGTTCAGGCTTAGAATCACTGGAGAAGACATGACTATTACGGATGCCTCCATCAGCGAGTTTGCTGTGGTGGGTGAGAATGAAACGGATCCAGATGGGTTAAAGTCTGTAAGCCCTGAACCCGTTAATTCCTCCGGTGGGGCCGGTTCAAATGCTTCTCAGACGGTTACAGGGGAAAACGGACAGGAACAAAGCGGCGAAACTGCCGGTGCGGGAACACAAAATACAGGAGCACAAAATACAGGAACACAAAATACGGAAATACAAAACTCGGAAACACAAGGTACAGAGACACAGAATACGGAAACGCAGAATACAGAAACGCAGAATACAGACACACAAGATACAGACGCACAAAACGCAGACACACAAGGCGCAAACACACAAAGCTCAAACACGCAAAATACGCAGACACAAGGTTCGGAAACTAAAAATAACGGAACAAAAAATAACGAAACGAATAACAGCAATTCAGAAGGCAGCGAAACAAAGAATACGGGAAATAAAAGCAACGTATCCAATTCCCATAAAACTGATTCAGAGAATCCTAAATCAGAAGCTGAAAAGGGAATTTCCAGTAATAATGAGTTGAAGCAGGGAAATGACTCTGGAAAACAAGCAGAGCGTCATGAGGCTGGAAAGGATTCTAACGAAGCAGCAGACAAGAGCGGACTTTCTGTATCCATTTCAAAGCATCAGCTCCCGGTTCTGTTTGAGTCTAAACCTGACATTGCCACAGCTTCTCAGGCTGAGGCAGATCCACAGGTGTTTGATGGAGCAGATATCATTTCTCTGGGTGACAGATCCTTATCTGATGAGGAGCGGGAATCTCTCATGGGATTAAAGGAAGAAACGTCTCTGTTTTCATTGTTTAAAGATACCACCTTTGATCTGGTGGTCAGAAGCTTTGGAATCACCACCTTAAGCTCCGAAATCAATAGTGAGGTTAAGCTGACACCTTATGAGACAGCGCTTTCCTATTACGGTCCGGATGCTGAGGATAAGAAGGACGTGGTGGAGCTTCATCTTAGCCAGAGCCAGTCAGGTGCTATTAAGGCCGGAATTATATACAGCTATACCTTGACCTACGCCATGCAGACTGCCCCTGTTTATGAGTATGCAGCCGGTGGAAAGCTCTCTCTGTTTGACCTATACGAGGATGCCAGAATAGAATTTACGGTTCCAGAAGGGATTCATTTAGAAGAAAAGGCTGGAAAGGTCACTCTGATATCTCAGGGGAACGGCCAAAGCGTTTATGAAATTCATGTAGGAAATGATAAGAGTGAAATTGTGCCTGGAAAGCTTGACAGCATCACCATCAATGCCTGGATCGACGGAAATGGAGAGCGGGCAGAAGGCGAAGCTTTTACACTGCCGGAAGACAGCGTGGTTTTCTATGCCAAGGTAAAGGTGGCAGACAAAACTGATAAAGAAAATATAACCTATCCAGGAAGCATTGAGACAACGACTTATGGGGAACAGCCGGAGGATACCTCCCTTCGTCTGGTTTCTGATGACAGCTGGCATATTAAAAAACGGGTTTATCCCAATGATAATTCCTATGTGGTGGTTCGGGATGATAACGGGACGCCACAGTATGTAGATATCACCTACCTCATTGAAGTAGGAATGAAGGGAAGCTCTGGTGACATCTCAAGGCAGCCGGGGGGAACCATTTATCAGACCTACGGGCGTACTGGATTTGAAAAGGATTCTTATAAGATTACAGACTCTCTGTCCATAAAGACTGAGGGAGCGCCGGAGGTCATGAAACCAATAAAAGTCACTGGAGTTTGGGCCGATGGATCAAAGCTTGATACCATAAGCCAGGAAGATGGTTCCATATCCATTTCCCAGTATAAGACCCAGGGGCAAAATGGAGCTGACCATATTTACGTATCGGATCAGGCACCGACCTACAGCTCTTATCTGATAACCGCCCGTTATCCTTATGAACCGTTCCTGTTAAAGTACAACGATTCCAGGATTTCTGATTCGTCTGTCTTTACCATAACCAACAAAGCCCAGCTGGAATATGCGAAGCTGGGAACAGGTACTGTGATTCGGGAAGATTCCCAGGCAGATGTTAAGATTCATGAGGTCAACCGTCCGGCAGTCATCCGCATTAAAAAGCAGATTGACGAAGGGGTAGGTACCGTTAAAGATTATGGTCTATCCATGGAACAGGAGTATCCTGGTATGGCTGGATTTCAGATTTATTCTCTGGATGGTTCTGGTAAGGAAACGCCTTATGAGAATTACACGGTCATTGATTCAAATGGGAAGAAAATAGATTCAAAGAGCATTTTAGTAAATCCATCCGTGGAACCGGGAGAAGAAGGAAGCTATGCAGCCTCTGACCGGGGATATATAGAGATTCAGGTCGATCCTGGCACCTATATCATCCGGGAAGATAAAATGCCTGCAGGCACTGCATTTGCCAGGGCGAAAGCAGGTGATAAGTCCTTCGTAACGGAAAACAACATAGAGTTTAGCTTAAAGGAAGGAGAACGGGAAGAAGTCACTGTGGTCAATGGGGTCATTGGAAAGGGTTCCATTGAGTTTTATAAAAAGGCCCAGATATGGGGAAATGAAGATACCAGTGAACCTCGTTTAACTGGCCTTGAAGGGGCGGAATTCTCCTTGCTTGAAAAGAAATCCGATGGTTCCTTTGCAGAGGTGAAAACAGTAAAATCCGACAGCAATGGATTTGTCCAGTTTAAGCCGGTATCACCTGGTGATTATGTTGTCCGGGAAAAAAGCGCCAATGGCTATATTCTTGATTCCAGGGACTATCCGGTCACTGTAAAGGCGGGAGAGATTTCACGTGTAACAGAAGGCGATAACACGATCATCAATACCTTAAATGAAGGCCGGGTGAACGTTACAAAGCTGGCTCAGAATAATGGCGGTTCTTATATTCCGGTTCCGTCAGGCTTTCAAGGTGATTTTAATGATAAGTTCTGGATTGAAAAATTTTCTGAAAGCAGTAAATGGGAAAAAGTGACCATTGGATCAAAGACTACCTATTCCCTTGACGGAAACAGCCGGTTTAATGTGAATCTCCCTGTGATGGGAAAGGATGGCCTTAAGGCGAAATATCGTCTGGTAGAGTTGGTACCAGATGGATATTCTAATGGAAATCGGCCAGAGGATGGCTTTACCCAGGAGACAATTTCTGGAAAGACCTATCTCTATAAAGAATTCACCCTGACTCCACTTAAAACAAATGAGCTGGAGGTAAAGAACAACAAGGGTGGAACCTTAAAGCTTAATAAAACGGTTTGGGCCATTAACAGCAATGGAACTTTAAATAAGAATGCTTCTAAACAGAATTACCGGTTTAAGCTTTATGCCTCAGAGAAAAATGGGGGAGGCCTTTTTGAAGTTAACAATGGAACCATTTATACTACAGATGGAAATGGAGCCATTACAATAAAAGGCCTTGATGTTACAAAGAAGTATTACTGGTATGAAGTGTCAACAGGTGCCCGTCTGGAATCGGATGACCCTGCAAAAATGATGGAAGCTTATATCGACGGCAGTAAGCAGCCGGTGATTGGACCCTTTGAGCTCAGCCGGGAGCAGGATACCAGTGTAAGCGCCTGTAATGTTCCTCAGAAGGTTCCTTACTGGTTCTATAAGTATGACATTACAGACAACAAAGCAAGCATCAGTGCTAAATTTAAAATCACCAGACAGGATAATGGCCAGCAAGTATATTCAGGAGCTATAACTCAGGGCGGAAAATATATTTTGCTGGATCCTGGCACCACATATGTGGTTGAGGAGACAGAAGCTCCTAAAAACTTTGTAAAAGAGGAAACCAGCACCATAACAACGCCAAATGGACCAGTGACAAAGAGCTTGCTGGATGGCTGGTTCTCCACCTCAAAACCCTTAAAAAAGATTTATAATAAGCCATTTAAAGAAGTCAGCTTAAAGAAGATTCTTCATCAGGCTGACGGTACCACCACAAGCAATGTTTCCGTATCCTTTGAGGCTTATACAAAGGATAATAACGGCTTTCACCAGGCAGTGCTCCCAAGCGGAAGCAATTCTTTGGTATCCAACCAATACCAGCCTGTGGCACCTGGGACATATTATTTTAAGGAATCCGTACCAGGTGGAATCATTAATCCACGTTTCCTTCTTTCCCAACAAGGAAATGGTATTTATAACGGATATGAAATTAGAGAATCTCAGATTTATTACGGTCCATTTACCATAACAGCAGCCTTAACATCAAACGAAAAGAAAATGGATCTTAATTTCAACGGCCAGCCTTTTGAAAACTATCAGAATCTTGGAAGAGTGAAGGTGACAAAAAAGGATGCCCTTAAGGATACGGTGGTAAAAGGTGCGGTCCTTGGTATCTTTAACCGGAATGAATTTAACGAAAATGACTGGGAAAACAGCATTCAAAAAGCCATTCAGCAAAAAACCAGCGATGGGAACGGTCAGGTAGTCTTTGACAGCAGTGCCTTAAGAATCTTTGATGACAACGGCAACAGAATCCCGTATGTTATTGCAGAGATATCACCGCCAGCTGGATATCTTCAGTCTTACCAGGTGCTTAACACCTATTTAAAGGAAGGAACGGTCATTACCACAGAAAATGGTGTAACAGGCGGGAATGAGCTTATCATTAAAAATGAACCTAAGCTTACCATACGGACTCAGAAGTACTGGCAGGATGGCTGGAATGACCAGTTTTATCCATATAACCGTGTCCTTGGCAATGTAAAGCTGGCTCTTTATAAGGTGAATGCTTCGAATCCTGGACTTGCGGATTACGTGAAAACAGAGACCACCAATCCTTATGATGGAATTGCCACCTTCCAGGAGATCAACCGGAATGATACGTATTATGTTGCAGAAGTAAAGGTGCCGGACAGACAGAAAACAGGTCTTTCCTTTGACCTTAACATGGGAGATAAAAGGCCCCTTCCACTGGAAAACGGGGAGCCAATAAAGACACTGAATGTAAGGGACTTAGAATCTCTCTACAATGCCGTCCGGTATACGGGAAAGGATTTAAATAATACCACAGATTCCCTGGTTCAAAACACCAGCCCCCTTTATAATTACCGGTCATGGGTTCAGTTTAACATATTAAAGGTCTGTGCCGGATTCTGGCCCAATGGAATCCCTCATTGGCAGGAGAAAGTAAATGGAGCCAAATTCACTCTTTATAAGATGCTTGATGATACCAAGTCTCTTGCGTCCATACAGTTAAAGGATTTGCAGGATAACAGCAGATTTGAAGCTGTGGATCATTACGAAAGCGGAACCAGAGTTGATCCAAAAACAGGAGCCAGGGCAGACGGTGAGTTTGATACCGCCATCCTGGAAGCAGGAAAGGTATACTGGCTGGTAGAGGATGAGGCAGCGGTGGGATACGTTCTGCCAAATGGTCCCCAGATCGTTGGTGTTTTCGTACCAAAGGATGGAGGGTATAGAGGCTGGGAGGCAATCCGCCACACCTATGAGAACGGCAGGAATAACCGTATTGCAAAAATCACCAACTTCCATGGGGATGGTCCTGGCGGACTTTCCCGGTATCATTTCCAGATATCCTTTAATAAATGGCTAAAGGATGAAACAAAAACAGGAGAGCCTACTCTTCTTGGAGGAGCAAAGTTCCAGATATGGCTCTTAGACCCGGAAACAAAAGAAAAGCTGATTCCTGTTGATGTGATTGAAACAGGACTGGAATCAGACGGAACCTATAAAACCGGCTATGGATTATCAAAAATCATCAACTTTGATACCTTAAAGAAAAAGCTGGAGGAACAGAATTTATACCGTGACGATTTATTTAAAGTGAATGAGGAGAAGCATCAGCTTCAGGCAGAGTTTGCCCTGGAAGAAATCTATGCTCCGTCCAAGGTCCGCCTTGACCCAACCCTTCATTATTTAACGGCTACGGTAGAAAAGGATAAGGATTATATTGATACCCAGTATTTCTGGGATAAGACAAAGGATAACAGCCACCGTCTCATGAATATTCTCTCCTCAGAATATCCGGTGACTCTTGTAAAATACGGTTATGTACCGGATACCAGTACGTTTGGAAAAACCGACGATGCTCTTGACGGCATGAACTTAACCAGAACCCCTCTTTCCGGAGTACAGATGGAGCTATGGAAGTATCAGTGGAAGGATACCGGATACGAATATGTGAAGCTTCAGACGTATACGACAGGAAGTGACGGACGCGTAGTGGTTCCAGGAGGGCTATCATCCGGCCATTACCGGATCAGGGAGATTCTTCCTGGTAAGCTTACTGGCACTTATATCAACATGTACAATGGGCAGGCCGGGCTTTACCGTTATTTTACGGTAGGAAGCTCACCCCTTACGGTAAATGTATATAACCCGGAAAAACCAAACCTTACCATTGAAAAGACTACCTGGAACGGGGAAAAGCCGGATGGCCTTAGTGGAATGGGCTTTACCATTAAAAAAGACAATGGGGCAACGGTAAATGCCACTGTGAAAAAGGAGGAGGATGGCAGATTCATTGCCAGGTTTACTGGACTTGAAAGCGGCCCCTATACCTTACTGAAGGAAGATTTAAGTAATAGTGCTTCCCAGATGGTTACAGGCAGCTATTTTGAACCTCAGAGGTTTTATGTAGGCTACTCACCAAAAGCAGATGGGGAACAGGTGGCTTTATGGCCGGAAGATGGCAGTGTAACAGGAAACATATCCACCTTAAGTGTTAAAAATCCAAGGCTCTCTGACCTTACCATCCGAAAAACGGATGGAGAAACAGGAATCAGTGATTCCAGCTTAAAGGGTGCCTCCTTCCATTTGGAATACATGAAGTTCCGGTCAGGAATTGACTATTCCCAGGGACAGCTATCCAATGTGGAGGACCCCGGCTATCAAAATCCGGATCAGGGCTTTAGCCAGGCAGCAGGTACGCTCATAGACCAGAGCGACGGTTCCTATGTGTTAAAGAACTGTGAACCAGGCTGGTATCGGATCACGGAGGATAAGGCACCAGAAGGCTATACAAAAGAAACAAAGCCTGTGGTGGTGGCAGTGACTGGAGACATGGGGGCTGCCTATAAGCATACAGAAGTTTCCATTGCCAACAGAAAAAAAGCAGAGCTTACCATTGTAAAGAATCTGGAGTTTGGAGAAGGCTTCCTTAAAGATGGAAACTTAGAAGAAAAGCTTCCGGCTCAGATTGTGTTTGATGTTTACACCTATTATAACAATGGATACCATCAGGTGCTTGATGAAACCGGAACACCAGTTCAGGTTAAAATCAACCAGTTTACAGCAAAAGACGGTTATTATACCGGAAGTCAGACAGTATTACTCCCTCAGAATCCGGAAGGAGGTGCCTATTACTTAAAGGAGCAGGAGCAGCCAGACTGGAGCATTTCTAAGGAGAATGGGATCGATAATGGAACTCTTTTTGGAGATGGATACTTCCAGGCAGGAGGAGGAGCTGATTTCACCTCAAAGAATCCTGTCTCAGTGACCGTAAAGAACCAGTATGCAAAAGCAAAGGTATTGTTAACAAAGGTAAATGGAGATGATCCGTCAAAGAAACTGACCGGAGGAAGCTTCCAGCTATATGCAGACCCTGAATTTAAAAATAAAGTAGGAGATTTTGCAGAAGTCGGTCAAAGCGGTATCTATGAGATTATCTTCTCCACAAAGCTTTACCATGACGGACAGTATTACATCAAGGAAGCAAGCGCACCAGCCGGTTACATTGGCATAACAACTGCCTATCCGGAAGGAGGACTTCTTGCAGAAACAGGAAAGACAACAGAAGTCACCATGCCCAATAAGAGCGGTGTAGACTTAAAAATTACAAAGTTAAGCGGTATGGGAGATACAGAAACATTAAAGCCCGGCATTACCTTTGAGCTTTATAAAAAGTCTTCTTCCGGAGTATGGAACTACGTGACCACTGGTGTTACAGACAAGAATGGAGCCCTTTCTTTCCTTGGGCTTTCCATGGAACCGTCGGAGTCTTATGCCGTTTATGAGACAGAGGAGAGGGACCATGGGTTCTTAAAGTATCAGATGGATACCTTCGAAGGAAGCAAAGGACTGATTAAGCCCATTCTTACAGATGTAAACAAGAATGGCGAGACAATCAACAGCCTGGAGCTTTATGTACTGGCGGATGAAAACACGGTCCTGCCAGGGGTATATGAGTTCAAAGCCCATAACCAGGAGGCACTGCCTCTTAAAGTATTTAAAAATGATATTAACAGACAGGATAACCCGGATTCTTCTGTGAGTGCCGTAATAAAGGTAACAGATAAGAAAACCGGGAAACAGGTGGGAGACCAGATTTCTGTTCCTTATGGTGAAACCGGAACCAGCATACTGCTTCTTCCCGGAACGTATGAGGTAGAAGAAACAGAGGTTCAGGAAAATCAGAAGGGCTATATCATAAACCGAGATGATGACAGAACCGTTTTAAAGAAAGAGGTGACCATAGAAAAGGGAAAAACACCTGAAGCCCTTGAATTTACCAACGTTAAGCAGAAAACAGAGCTGGCCATGGAAAAAACATCGCTTACCACTTCTTTAAAGGATTTATGGTGGAACGATGGCCAGACCGTAATGTATACCCTGACTACCCGTGTTACAAACACCATTCCACTTGATGGGTTCGTGATAAAGGACCGGGGGCTTACCATGCTAAACGGCGGAAAGAGTGTTCTCCCTGAATCTGAATATACCAATGAAAAGTACACCATAACTTCCATAAAGCTGGGGAAATCTACGGAACAGAACCGGATTAAGGGAGCAAAAACAGGAACCATTATGGCGGATGTGACCTTCTATGATTTTAAGGGCAGCCAGGTGGGAAGCGTTCAAAGCGTAAAGGTATCCGGTGATGGTGAAATCGCCCTGATCCGTCCGGTTAGCGGAAAGAATGTGAAGTCCTTCCAGATCAGCTACCGGGATGATACCTTAAAGAATTCAACCGACCATAAATACCTCCTGGGTCAGGATTTCACACCGGGAAGTGTGGAGGTTACGGCTAAGCTGTTCCGGCAGGATGCAAAACTGTCTGACGGCAGCTATAAGGAAGAGATCAAGTATATCAATAACCAGGCAGATGCAGTAATGAGCTACCGGGAATGGGATAGCAAAGGCACATTAAGCCAGGAAACAAAAAAGAAAGAGCAGACTTCTTTCGTAAACATTCCGATTACCCAAAGCAAGGCACCTGTCATAACCGCGGAGAAGAATGTCACTCCTATCAGGGAGGTTCAGGCAAATGACATTTTAACCTACACTCTCACTGTGAAAAATGTGACGAAAAGCAATGATCCTGACATCGTCCCATTAAGAAAACCGGTACTCATCGACCATATACCGGAAGGGGTCACTGTTTCAGGAGAATCCGAAGGAGAAGACCGAATCTTAAAGGCAGTCCGTATTGTAAGTGGGCCTTCCGGAGTTGGAATTGAAAAGACCGTGAAAAAGGTGGATGCCCATACCGGGCAGGAGACGCTGTTTATACTTCTGAACGGAGAGCTAAAGCAGAATGAACGGGTTACCGTTGAGGTTCAGGCTAAGGTTGCAGGAAATATTGTCAGCTATGGAAAGAATATTTTAAATAAGCTTTATGTCACCAGTGATGTGCTTCAGCCCCCATTTTCCTTAAATAAGACAGGTGCCTCCTTTATGGTGGAAACCAATTCAGGGGATCAGTGGCCAAGTGCCGACTTACCAGGGGGCGTTCTTCTACCAGATGAAAAATACCGCTCTTACGGGTACGTATCCGATTCTGCAGAAAACTTCATGAGCACTGGAACAGGACTCAGGCTTTTTAAGGAGGTCAAAGGTAACTTAGATACCAGATTCGTGTCAGGCACCACAGCAGGAAGGACGGCAAAGACCATTGATGGAGACGGCGATTCTTCGAATGATGGTTCTGTATTATACCGCTTGACCATTAACAATGATTCCACGACCAACTACGTCTCCAAGCTGCAGCTTATGGATATTCTTCCAACCAAGGGAGATCTAAATGCAGACAGCAACAACCGTTTGAGTGACTACAGGCTGAAATTTGAAAACATCCAGTCCATTTCCATTGAAAATCAAAAGGATGAAAGCAATCCAGGACGAAAGATTGAGGACTTTAATTACCAGCTGTCTTATTCCAATGAACCATTTGACAATAAAAATACGGTGAAGACAGCTAAAAATGGAGTCTTAAATGACAATAGCAATGGTTTCTGGTCTGGCAGCAGCAGCGATCCATCTGCGTTCCGGTTAAAGATCACTGACAATGACTTTTACCTGGCCCCAGGGGAGAACCTGGTAATCGTATACAAAACAACGGTGCCGTATACAACGGCAAAGGAGCTGGAAGAAGTCGCTTATGGTTATGCGGTAAATGATTTCGCACTTACCTACAGCTATAGGGAAGGCGGTCCGACTGGAAATGAGAAGGCAACCGGGCAGATTCAAAACAGCAACGCTCCACAGGTACTCTTAGTGCCTGGAGATGTAAAGGTGTCCGGCCGTATCTTTATTGATGAAAACAACAGCGGACTACAAAATAAGAATCCTGAAAAGGATCATCTGCTTACGGATCTTCTGCCCGTTCTGACATCTGGCTATTTTAATGTAGGCCTGATTAAGTACAGTAAGAACGGAGACGATGAGGTGGCCGGGGCAGCAGGCCCAGATGCCAGATTTACCTTTGGAGGACTGACTCCTGCCAAACCCTTTGGAATCCTGGGAACCCAATTTACCCAGGCAGAAGAAAGCAGCTGGTATCAAAACCAGGCGTTAAATGTATCAAAGCTAAAGGGAGATGATCCGGCTCACTACAGGATCCGGGTGACCACAGGTGCAATGCCGGCTGGGTTTGAAGACCTGATATTAAAACTATCAAAACCATTTATGACATCAAATGGGGAGAATGGAGAGGCTGGAAGATCCAGACTGCCCTCATCCTTAAAGGAGGACGGAAGCAATTACGCGGAGAGCCTTGACAGCAATTTTAAGGAGGGAAAAGCGGGTTACGCATCCGAAGACTTCTTCTTATGGTCCACCTCCGGGGAGTATGATACCACCAAGGATATCGGCTTTGTGCCATACCGCAATGTAAAGGTGAAAAAGACGGATTCCTATGGAAATCCAGTGGAGGGCGTGCACTTTAGCGTTTATGGGCCATTTACCAATGAAGAGCTGGCTGAGCTTGAAAGGACCGGAATTACAGATGTGAAGGTGCTAGGTGCTCCCGCAGCAGAAGGAAATACGGCTTTAAAAGACGAGGAGGCCCTCTTCCAGGCAGGAGACTTATTCTATTACCGAAACTACATCATTGCGGAAGACGGGGCGCCTGAGGGGTATGAGATGGAGCGTGCCACATCCTCGGATATGGAGCTTATGAAATCCTATCAGGTAGCAAATCAGAAAGCTTGGGTTCTTAGAAGCAAGGAATTTAAGACAGAGGAGAACCCGATCCCAAGCGTTGTTATGGTTAAGAATGCCTATAAAAATGGATCACTCACCTTTAATAAGATCGATGAGGCCACTGGAAAAGGATTATCCGGAGCCGCATTCCTGTTAAAGAAACAGGATGACGTGCCGGAATTTGCTTGGAAGGCATTTACAGCCGCTGTGATAGAAAGCCAGAATGCAATGGGAGTGGCTAAGGCAGAAGAAACAGACCAGGGACTGGAATTTGAAACACTGACGGGAGCTGTTGCCCTGACAGGAATTCCGTATGGCTCCTACACCTTATCAGAAATCCGGGTGCCGGAAGGCTATGACATCACAAAGAAAGTGAAAGATCTGGACTTTAAGATCACAAGGGATGGGCAGGAAGTAACACTTCCTGAAATCTCTGACAACAAGATCACCAATGCAAGGACCGGTTACAGTCTGACCTTGCGAAAGACTGATAACTCAGGCAACCAACAGGTAGAGGGCATATCCTTTGCCATCGAAGGACCTGGAACGTACGAGAGTAAATCCTGGATTCCATTTTCCAGGGACCGTCTCGTGATTAAGGATAGTACGAATACCGGATATGAGGTGAAAGAAACGGATCAGGAAGGGCTTATTACCTGGAATCTTCCTTATGGAGATTATCAGATTAAGGAGCTTACCAAGGAGGGGTATGAATCCATAGAACCCTTCTATGTGAGAATTGCCGCCAATGGAGACGTTTCCATTCTGGGCTCTGATATAAGAAAAGAGCTTACCCTTCTAAATTCCAAGCAGAAGGAAATCAACCTGTCCGTAGAAAATACCATAAAGACAGCACCTCTTGCCACCCAAAAGCTGGATGGGGAAACGCATCAGTCTGTAGCTGGCGCAGAATTTGAGATTAGGGGAACCTCCCTGATTCCGGGAGCATTTAAGGCCTACCAAAAGCATATTACAGGTCTTGGAGTGTCTCATGTGATATCAGGAGAAGACGAGGGCGGACTCTTTATCCGTTATCAGGTGACCGGTGATGATTTAAAAGGAACCGGAACTCTGACTCAGATTCCTTATGGAAGCTACACGCTACAGGAAACAAAGTCACCCGATGGCTATATTCTTGAGCCGGGTAAGGAGTGGAGAAAAGAATTCAAGCTGGAAAGCCCTGAGGGTCTAAGCCTGACAGGGGAAGATGGAATTGTAAATGAACCTCATGTATTAAAGATTGAAAAGCAGGATGAGTTCACGAAAAAAGTTCTATCTGGTGCGGAATTTACCCTGATTACACAAGATGGATGGTATGTGAGCCTTAATGAAGCCCTCTCATTTGTTGGTGTAAAACAAAATGAGGATAGCACCACCAGATTTATTACGGGAGAGGACGGAACGGTCACAATTAAGCGTCTGCCACCAGGAGAATACACCTTAAAGGAAACAAAAGCCCCAGCCAATTATTCACTGGCGGGTGATACAAAAATTACGGTACTATCATCCGGCAACCGGGAAACAGTGGTGATATATGATGTGAGAAGCGAGGCCAGAATCAGGCTGTTAAAGACGGCTGCCCACGACCATGATATGAAGCTTTCAGGGGCAGTCTTTGAAATCTACTCTGACCCGGATTTAAAAACATTAAAAGGTACGATTACCACTGGAACCGATGGAGCCGGCGAATCAGATATGCTGCCCCTTGGCACCTATTATGTTACAGAAAAAGGAGCCCCGGACGGTTATGAACGAAGTGACAACATCTATCCTGTCACCTTAAAGGAAGACAGTGAGGCAGTCACGGTACTTTCAGACGGAAATGATTTCATTATCAATCATTATGGTACCGGAGCACTTGTATTTGATAAGACAGATAAAGAGACTGGTGAGAAGTTAAAAGAAGCCCGGTTCTCTGTATCGGAAAAGAAGACCCAGGTAGAGGGAGCGTGGAATGACTTTATCTCCATTTTGGAAAAACAGAGTCAGGATGACCTTCTTTCTATGGGAATCAGTGATTTAACGGCAGAAGAAGGTAAGCTTCAGTTTACAGCGGTTGACGGTCATGTATCCTTAAAAGGACTTCCTTTTGGAACGTATACCTTGAAAGAGGAGAGAGCACCGGAAGGTTATTTAAGCTTAAGCGGAAAGACAGAGATTGATTTTACCCTGTCAGATGCCAAACGGGAAGCCGATTTAGGAAATAACAATATCATTGTAAATGAGCGGGCAGAATTTGAAATCCAGATAAAGAAAGTGGATAATCTGGGACGGAACATCAGCGGAATGCAATTTCGCATTCTGGGACCGGGAAAATACGAAGACGGAGGACTCCTTTCTCTGTTTGGCGCAGAACGGTTCCACTCAGACGATGACTCAGGAACCGGAATATTCACCACCGGGGAAGACGGAATCATAAAGCTGGGCTTAAAGCATGGAGATTATCAATTAAAAGAAATTGCCACAGACCGGTACGATTCCATGGAGCCCTTCTATATCCGGGTGAATAAGGATGGAACTATAACCGTGTTAAAAAATCCAGACGGAAAGGTTTCCGTACCTAGCGAAAAGCCGTCAGAACTGCTTGTGACCAATCAGATCAGCACCGGAAGAATGGAGCTTGAAAAGGTAGATAGCGAGGAAAAGACAATCCGGCTTAATGGAGCAGAATTTACCCTTACCAGTTTGGAAACTCTGGTGCCGGGTGCCTGGGACAGCTACAGAAATCTGGCTGCGTCTCAGGGAGCTGTCTGGGATAAGAACGGGGTAAAGGGAAATACCATTACCTTCACCCTTCAGGGCAAGGGTTCCATTGAGAACCTGCCTTACGGAACCTATCGGCTGACAGAAACAAAAGCCCCGAACGGCTATGTTCTTGGGACCCAGCCATGGACCAGTGAGTTTACCATTGGAAGCAGCCAAAAAGAGATTCTCTATACCACCTCCGGCCTGTTAACAAAGACGGAAGGACCAGTGGAAAATATGCCGTCAGCCATTACCGTAATAAAAACCAATGCAGTATTGGCAGATCTAAGGCTTAAGGGAGCTGAGTTCCAGCTAAAGGCATCAGATGGCAGATATGTCATGCTGTATCAGGGATCATTTTCCGGCTATACACCGGATAAAGCGGCTGCCGGAACCATTGTTACAGGGGATGACGGACAGTTTATGGTAAAGCGGCTTCCAATGGATACCTATACCTTTATAGAAACAAAGGCGCCTTCCGGTTACTACATTAACAATAACATACCGCCTGTAACCTTAGACGGTATCAATCGTTTCACCATTTCCATTCAAGATGAGAGGATAAGCAGCAGCGGAGGAAGGGACGACGGAGGCAGTGCAAGCCCAACCAGTCCAACCGTCACCATTGTGCCCGATCCCGTGCCGCTGGCTAATCTTCCTACCAATGAGAGTGCAGATCAGCTCATACAGGTGGATGACGGAAACGTACCACTTGCAAGGCTTCCAAAGACAGGAGAACGTAAAAATAATGCAGGAAATGTAATGGTGACTCTGTCGGGATTTATGTTGGCTCTCTATGCAGCGCTTACGAAAAAGAAAAAGGAAAAGGAGAATAATTAAGCAAAACCTGTTCTTGACTTTATTAAATTAACTTGCTATAATTTCTTTCAAGCAGTGAACAGGCAAAGGGGCCGGAACTATGAGAGTTCTGGCCTCTTTTTGCCTTTTTTTGGAAACTTCATTTTATTAAGCTGTCGAAGTATATAATAATCCAAGGAGGAAAGAAAATTATGTCATACGTGGATGAGGTCTATGACAGAGTCGTGAAACAGAACCCAGGGGAGGCAGAATTCCATCAGGCGGTAAAAGAGGTACTTGATTCTCTAAGACTGGTGATTGATGCCAATGAAGAGAAGTATCGTAAGATGGGATTATTGGAGCGTGTTGTTGAACCGGAGAGAATCATATCCTTCCGTGTGCCGTGGGTTGACGACCAAGGAAATGTACAGGTAAACAAAGGATACCGCGTTCAGTTCAACAGCGCAATCGGTCCCTACAAAGGAGGTCTGCGCCTTCATCCATCGGTAAATCAGGGCATTTTAAAGTTCTTGGGCTTTGAACAGGTTTTTAAAAATTCTTTAACCGGTCTTCCAATTGGAGGGGGAAAAGGTGGTTCCAACTTTGATCCCAAAGGAAAATCTGACCGTGAGGTCATGGCGTTCTGCCAGAGTTTCATGACCGAATTATCCAAATACATAGGAGCAGATCAGGATGTCCCAGCCGGAGATATCGGCGTTGGAGCAAGAGAGATCGGTTTCCTCTACGGACAGTATAAGAGACTGACCGGTCTATATGAAGGCGTTCTTACAGGAAAAGGACTGAACTATGGCGGTTCCCTGGTACGTACACAGGCAACTGGATACGGATTAGTCTACATTCTTGATGAGATGCTTAAGCACAATGGAAAAGACTTAAAGGGTAAGAGCGTGGTCATTTCCGGTTCCGGAAACGTAGCGATCTATGCAGCAGAGAAGGCAGAGCAGCTGGGAGCCGTAGTGGTTGCTTTAAGCGATTCCAGCGGCTATATTTACGATAAAGACGGAATTAACCTTGATCTGGTAAAAGAGATAAAGGAAGTACGCAGAGGACGCATTAAGGAATATACGGATGTGGTTAAGACTGCCGTATTTACAGAAGGAAAAGGCATCTGGACCATCCCCTGTGACATCGCTCTGCCATGTGCGACACAGAATGAGCTTGACTTAGAGGATGCAAAGACATTAAAGAAGAATGGCTGCTTTGCAGTTGCAGAAGGAGCTAACATGCCTTCTACCAGAGAAGCCACTGATTTCTTCCTTGATAATGAAATGTACTTCATGCCAGGTAAGGCTGCCAACGCCGGCGGTGTTGCGACCTCAGCTCTTGAGATGTCTCAGAACAGCCAGAGACTTTCCTGGACCTTTGAAGAGGTGGATGAAAAGCTTCATCAGATTATGGTGAACATCTACCAGAAGGCAGCAGATGCCGCTGAGCGCTATGGCGTAAAGGGCAATTACGTGGCAGGAGCCAATATCGCAGGCTTTGAAAAGGTAGTAGATGCCATGATGGCTCAGGGAATTGTTTAATCCCGTCATCCAAAAAATTTTACTGGAAATGTGAATGGTTTTGGTATATAATAAGCGATAAGACTTGAGGCGGAGTGTTCTTCGCCTTATTGTTTTCCTGAAAATTATCTTAGTAAAACAGAAAGCAGGTGATGATTCTATGCACAAATTCCTAAGAACCATTGGTTTTAGCCTTTATGAGAAGGACCGGGACATAGAGAAACTACTGGATCAGCTCTGTGAAGACTTATCCGATTTAAAACGGATTCAGATTGACGAAGAATCCAATTTATGTGAGCTTCGCAAGGAAGTGGCACCAGGAATGGGGATTGCCATTTTCGGAGAGATGGACCGGGAAGGCCATTTTTGCAGAAGCTACTATTATCCTTATTTAAAAACCAGTGACATGACATCATACGTGCCCTGTTCCATACAGCGTCATACGGAGCGGGAGACTTATGCCGGTCTTTTGGATGAATATAAAGTTGGTATATCCCTGATTTTTTATATAGACAATACCCTTGAATGCAGAGAGCGGATGATAGATCATCACTCCATGGATACGAAAGACACATGTCTTTCTGGTCTGTCCGTCAGCGGAAAGATCCTTCTTCCCATTCAAAAAACGGAGATTCAGAGAGAAAAAGCAAGAGTTGCGGCCAAAGACCGGAACACTCTTTTAGAGGCTGCGAAAAATGGGGATGAGGATGCCATGGAAACCCTGACCATAGAAGATATTGATTTATATTCCCAGGCTTCCAGAAGGGCCATGAAGGAAGACCTTTATTCCATCATTGATTCCTGCTTTATGCCTTGCGGTGTGGAATGCGATCAGTACTCCATTATCGGCGAGATCATAAAGATTGAGGAAAAGAAAAATAAGATTACAGAAGAAGAGGTCTATGACTTTACCTTAGAGTGCAGCGACTTGATTTTCCACGTTGGCATTGCCAAAAAGGATCTGGTAGGAACCCCTGAGATCGGACGCCGGTTCAAAGGACAGATCTGGATGCAGGGTGTGGTGAATTTTAAGGAGAAAGTAGAATAATAGAAGTTATGTCTTGACGAAAAGGACAAATGTTAATATAATAATTAGTGCACTGTGTGGCAGCATCTGCTGTGATACAGGGATGTTTCCGTAGCTCAGCTGGATAGAGCGACCGCCTCCTAAGCGGTAGGCCGGGTGTTCAAATCACCTCGGGAACGTAATGAAAAGCCGGAACCTGGTTTAAGGGTTTCGGCTTTTCTTTTACTAGGAGACCTAAAGGGCCTTAAGGAAGGATTATACTCTCAATTGTAGAGAGCATTTCCTGCCAGGAGACTCCGTTTGTTAATTGAACAGAATAGAAGTAACCAGCTGACTGCCAGGTTGCCAGGAAGCATTGAGTTTCATTTCCCTTTAAGGTAATCTCTTCACCGCTTATCTTTACTTTCTTTCCAACGGAATAATCGTTATAATCCCCGCTATTATCTTCACTGCCCTTTGATATTCTATAGGTAAGAGAGTTGTCTAATCCCATGTACTCAATCTGTGCCAAATCATTTCCGTATGAGGTATACTGAACTTCCTCAGCTTCAAATGGCAAAGTTTTTATTTCTTTAATAGAAAATCCCATTACTTTTGATAGTTTGTCAATGGTGTTAAATTCTCTGATATCAGGGGATACCTGTAACGGTGGTTCTACTAAGTCATTTATTTTATTGTGAGCAATAAGGGAACCTGCAACCAGAATAATCAAGCAGGCGGCTACTGAAAGGTACTTTTTATATACTGGAAAAAATATTAATTTTGATGGCTTTTTATTATCATTCCAATGGTTGATATTATCCATGATTCGAAACTTCATTTCTTCTGTCATCTGAATATGTTCCATAATCTGATCATATTTATTCTTCAAAGTCATATACCTCCCTTAATGTATCTTTCAGTTTGCTTCTTGCTCTTAAGAGCAAGGAACGAACGGTTGCTTCCTTCTTTGATAACATTGCCGCAATTTCCGCGGTTGAGTAGCCCTCATAATAAAAAAGATGGATGACTTCGCTGTATTTTAATGGCATCTGTTTCACTGCATCCCATACAAATGACAAATCATCGGTTTCGTTTGTCAGTAATTCATCTCTAAGCTCATCGGTTTTGCGTGTATTGAAATAGGTTAGCTTATTTTTACTCTTGTTGATTGCAACTCTGAACATCCATGCTTTCTCATGTTCAGCCGTTTCAAATTCAGGCTGAGTTTTTAGAAATTGAATTAGGGTGTCCTGCAGAATATCTTCCGCATCGTCCATATTGTGAAGATAAGAATAAGCCAGTCGTAAAACACTGTTACCGTAACATGTTAACAATCGCTCCGCCTGATGATTAATCTGCGAAGGGGAAGCTGTGCTCTGAGTGGGACGGAGTCTTTTTCCTGTCTCTGCCTCAAAGGTAGATATCAGGAAGCAAAGCAGTTTGCAGATTATGTTTTTTGTACCATAAGTACCAATCAAAAATTTGTTTTGTATTCTATGTGCTGCAGCCATTCGGCTCCCTCCTTGCATTGCAATGCACGGCAGAGAATCCCTGCCGTGCCGCCATGTTCCTTTTTCTTACAGGGATCAGTGAATGTTTTCCACCATATCCTTGATTACGTCAGTATCAACACCGGTTGTCTCTGGTTGGAAGGAGATGGAGTAAGAATAATCCCCATCAGTCCATGTGGCTACATTTACTTTTCCGTTGCTTCCTTTTGTTTCAACCGTAACGCCGTTAATAGTGATGCTCTGATTTTCCGGGTAGTTGTTATAATCCCCGCTGATATCTTCCTTTCCTACTGCTTTTCGAATTAATAATTCATCATCCCCATTTTCATAAAAGACCTGAATCAACTTATCCTTAATGGCCTGAATTAGTTTTATGGAATAGCCTTCAGGCAGATTCTTGGGCAAACTCATGGTAAACCCTGCCAGCTTTTCAGCTTCTTCCATGGTATTACAGTCAATTAAAGGGCTTGGCATACCAATATTTTCACTGATAACAGCCTTGTCATTTTCTTGGGTGGTAGATTCTTGGGCATTAGGAGCCTTTTTGCAGGCAGTGAAAGACAGGACGATAGCTGTACTTAAAAAGATAATCATAATTTTTTTCATAATAACATTCCTTTCTCTGTAGAGGCATTTAAAACTTGTAGAAACAGTTGGTTCTGTATGGGATACAAATGAGACATATATTATGTTGCAAAAAAATATAAAATCTTTAAAATAATTCATTTAAAGCTTTATATCCATTATAATTGATTCCATTATTAGTATGTACTTTTTCTTCTTAAGTATATTTTTTATGTATCATCATTCTTTTATTACATTTCAGAAAATACATGCAATGAAAAACCGGATAGAAGATTATTTTGTTTCTTCAGAGGGTAGCTTGTGAATACTGTGGAACTTCCATATCTTATACATAAATTTATACAATTATAAGGATCGTCCCGTTTGAGATAACTTTTTTTATTTCAAATAAACGAACCATGGAAGAAAAGAAGGAATAGAATAAACCAAAAGATATAGAGAATTGATATTATGGGATATTATGTTACGGTACAAGACAATGTGAATATTTACGTAGAAGATTTAAACCCGGACTGCAAGGATACTATCTTGTTCCTTCATGGCTGGCCGGGAAGTCATAAACTGTTCGAGTATCAGTTTAATGTGTTGCCAAGCATGGGATTTCGGTGTATAGGAATAGATACCAGAGGGTTCGGAGATTCGGATAAACCGTTTTGCGGATACGATTACAACCGTCTGGCAGATGACGTGAAATGTGTCATTGATGCTCTGGGACTTAAGGATATTACATTATTGGGACACTCCACAGGAGGTGCCATAGCCATACGCTATATGGCAAGACATAACCAGTACGGTGTTTCCAGGCTGGTTTTGGCAGCAGCAGCGGCTCCCAGCCTGATCAAACGTCCTGATTTTCCTTATGGAGCGGATAAGGAAACGATCTTAAATATGATTCAGGAAACTTATGAGGATCGTCCTAACATGCTCAACAGCTTTGGTAACCTTTTCTTTTTCAAGCTGGTTACCTATCCATTTTCTCAGTGGTTCTTTCAGCTTGGCCTACAGGCCGCGGGATGGGCTACGGCAGCCATTGAAAAGACCTGGATTGAGGAAGTTCTGTTTCAGGATTTAAATGAAATCACGGTTCCTACCTTAATCATTCATGGAATTCATGATAAGGTGGTTCCCTTTGAATTAGGTGAGATTCAAAATCAGTGTATTAAAAGTTCCACTTTACTGCCTTTTGAGTTCAGTGGTCATGCATCTTTTTATGATCAGAAGGATGAATTCAATAAGGTTCTTGCAGATTTCGCAAAAGGAAAATGTTAAGAATATAGAAAAAGCAAAGGGGCAGTGGGGGTGCTCCTTTGCTTTTTTACGTGTTATAGATGTGATAAAATATCATAATCTTCTGAGCTTATGGTAAACCATTGGCGAATGAGTGCTATGCCTCGCTCCGTATCGGCATTTGCAGAGACGATATGAAAACAGTTCTGTTCTACATAGCAACGGAAGCTTTCTTTTGGTATCTCTGCAGCAAAAGCTTCCTGCTCTGCGTCTCTCCAGACGCGGCTGAAAGGCTTTTCCATGGTAAGACGGTAAATCATGTCCTCGTGCTCCAGAATTCTTATCTGGCAGCCGTATTCCGCCTGTTTGTCCTTTAAAAGGGTTAAGAGATCAGGGTCCATAAAAACATATTGCTCCCTCCGTGGAAGGCGGCCTTTCTTGATGGATAGAACGTGTGAACCACCGGCAAAAATACCACCGGAAAGCAGGGGGAAAAGAAAGTTAAAATTCCTGGCTGCTTCCTTATAAGGCTGAGAGGTAATGAGATAAAGAGGCGCTGACTCCTTAAGCTCCTTAAGCTTTAAAAGATAGCTGGAATCTTCCTCTTCGAACTGGGAAACTGGAATCTCATCCCCTGGTATAAAAAAGGCTCGAATCCGTTTCGGAATCCGAAACAAAGGAAATTTTCCAAAAATCTCACATGGTTCCTCATTCGTCTCCATACCTTGTTCCTGAAAGCGCTGCTCAAAATTTTTTGAGCCTTCCACTTTAAAATAGGGATCAATGGAGCGAAAGGAGAGTTCTTCCTCCTGGGAATAGGTGATTCCAAATTCCTCTAAGGATTCAATGAATACATGGATTTCCATGGACAGGCGGCTTCGAAGCTGGCGGATCGCTTCCAGGCTTTCAGGGTCACCAGGTGTGCCTACAGAGAATGAAATATTTTCTTTTATCAGTCTCTGGCATTGCTGCAGAAATTTTGTCAGGGTTATCTTTTCCGGATAGAACATGGCGCAGAGCCTGAGCTTTTCTCTGTGCCCTCCGGAGGCATCAAAGGCTTTTAAGCTTTTGGTAATAGAACAGGTAAGATCCCAGCAGGTGCCCACCGCCTCTATGGCTTCCAGATTGCTGATGCGCCCCATGCCGTTCCAGTAGTAAGGCTTTAAAAGAGCCTGACTGTCTGGAAGTATAAATAAAGCTTTGGGACATTCTTCCTTTGTCTTGTAGATTAAGCCGACTAAAAACTCCAGAAACTGCTTTTCATCTTCTTCCAGTCCTGTTTCAGCTATATTAGACCCCTTGAAAAACGTGATTTCAGCATTCATGATATTCGGCACCTCCTCCTAGTGTTGGCTTCAAAACAGATTTTGAGGTAAATCCGAATGTGGAATGCTCTTTGCTGCATTGTGGATAAGCTTCTTCAAATGTGGTATAACAGTGCATAACTAAAAAAACTCCTTGTCTTACGAAAATAGGTTGAAAAACTAGTATAAAGAGCTGGGAGACTTCAAGAGACCATTTGGTAACATTTATACCCTTTTATTACATAATGATAGCATATTAAGTAACGGATTCCTAGAGAAAAAATGAAAACATCTTAAGCTTATGCATAAATTTAGCCTTAAAGTTTCCAAATTTTCCAAAATGAGCTATAATAGAAGCAGTATGATTACGAGTTAAGAAAGAAGAGGATATTTATGAACGGTAAAAAGTTGTTATCAGCAGTTCTTGCTGCAGTTTTGGCGTCAGGCCTATGTTCTATGCCTGCTATGGCAGCTTCCAGAAAGAAAATTATGGAAGTAAAAATGACGGTAACAGCCCAGATTAAGCCCGGGGACTCCATTTCTAAACAGGAGGCGGAGGTCACCGTGAACAATAGCCGGGTAGGCGTTGGAGACTTAGAGTTCATCAATGATGGATTTCAGTGGTACGAGGGAGACGTACCCAAGATGGAGGTCAAGCTTTATGCAGACGAAGGCTATTATTTTGCCACAGATGAAAAAGGCATTCTTGTAACCGGCGGTACCTATGTAAAGCAGAGGAGGGAAGATTTAAGCCGTACTCTTACGGTAACCATTGACCTTCCAAAGGTGGGGGAGTATTCCCAGACCATTACAAGCGCAGAGTGGGGGAACGGCAATCTTGCCTCCTGGTCAAAGACAGGGGGAACAGAGAGCTATGAAGTAAATCTCTACCGGGATGGGAAAAGCGTCAGTGATACCGTCAACATAAAAGGGAACAGCGTTGATTTCACCTATGCCATGGGAAAACCGGGCACTTATACGTATCAGGTACGTCCGGTAAGTGATATTAGTCCAGAGCAAAAGGGAGAATGGGTGGAGTCCTCCTCTAAATATATTGATTCAGCGACTGCGGAGAAAAACTATAATGCTTCGGGTGCCCATGGTGACTGGAGTCAGAATCAGAATGGCTGGTGGTTCACCTATGATACCGGCGGTTATCCGGTGAATCAGTGGGAACGGATCAATGGAGCGTGGTACTATTTCAACGAAAAAGGATACATGGCTACCGGTTGGATATCCTGGAAAGGAAAGCAGTATTACTGTGATCCTAAAAGTGGAGCCATGGTAACCAGTACAACCACGCCTGACGGCGCTAAAGTGGGATCTGACGGGGCGAGAATTTCTTAAGATTTGATTGAAACAAGAAGGGGCTGCATAAATTGCAGTCCGTCTTTTTGACTGATAAGGAACTGGTGTTCCTCTGAAAAATACTTGTAGGATGAATGATTCTATCATATAATAGCACGAAGGAGCAGATGGGAATGACAGAAAAGATGGCAGGAAAATTTTACAAACGTGTGCTTCTGGCTGTAATCATAATGATCAGCTTAATGATGACTGGCTGTGCCGGAATAGAGGTTTCTACCGGACCGGACAAAAGCGTTACAAAGGGGCAGCAAAGCGGCTCAGATTTAAAGGTACATTTTATTGATGTAGGCCAGGGTGATAGCGCTCTCATTGAGAAAGACGGTCACTATATGCTGATTGATGCAGGAGAGCGGGACCAGGGACAGACGGTAGTTTCCTACTTAAAGGATCAGGGAGTAGAAAAGCTGGATTACGTCATTGGAACGCACCCTCACTCCGATCATATCGGTGGGTTAGAGACGGTGATCCGCGCCTTTCCAGTTGAAAAGATAATTATGCCGGAAAAAGCTCATACCACCAAACTGTACGAACATTTACTCAATACCATTGAAGAGAAAAAACTAAAAATCACTCTCCCAAAACCAGGAGCGGTTTATGAATTAGGAGGAGCTTCTTTTCAGATACTTGGGCCTGACAGGGATTATGGAGATGATTTAAATAACTGGTCTGTGGGAATCCGTCTTGATTACGGCTCAAACAGCTTTGTTCTTTGCGGCGATGCAGAAAAAGGTGCGGAGGAAGATATGATGGCTAATGGTCTTTCTCTGAAAGCGGATGTGCTAAAGCTTTCCCACCATGGCAGCTCCACTTCTTCATCAGGTCCGTTTCTGGACCGGGTGAACCCGGAATATGCAGTAATTTCCTGCGGAAAAAACAATGATTACGGTCATCCTCATAAAGAAACCCTGGAAGCCTTAAAAAAACGAAATATTAAAGCTTTCAGAACGGATCAGTCAGGAACCATAGTTGCGGTCAGTGATGGATCAAAGATTACGTTTCCGGGGCAGAATATAAAGAATGAGAACGTTTCCCATACAGAGAATGAAAAAAACGCTTCCCAGACAGGGGAGTACGTGATAAATACCAATACAAAGAAATTTCATCTCCCAGACTGCAGTCTGGCAGCTTCCATAAAAGCAGAAAACAAAAAGACAATGGAAGGAACAAGGGATGAACTGATCCAAATGGGCTATGAGCCCTGTAAAAGCTGTAAGCCTTAGTTGTGGGGGCAGAAAGGGGAATGGCTATGAAATATACCATAGACCGTATTAGCGGCAATATGGCAGTCTGTGAGGACGAGAACGGGGATCTGGTGAAGCTGATATCATCGGAGCTTCCCAGTGGGGTAAAAGAAGGCGACATTCTTAAGAAGCAGGACGGAGTCTGGTATAAGGATGAAACGGAAAGCAGTGACCGCAGACAGGCCATGAAGGAGAAGCTAAACAGACTGATTGAATAAAGGACTAAAATATGAAGAATTATATTGTGCTGGATCTGGAATGGAACCAGAGTGCCGGGGGGAAGGAAGATACCATAGAGAATTTTCCCTTTGAAATCATAGAAATCGGGGCAGTAAAGCTGAACGAATCTCTGGAAGAAGTAGGGGAATTCAGAAGACTGATAAAGCCTAAGGTCTATAAGGAGCTTCACGAGAAGATTTTAGAGGTGACTCATATGGATGAGAAGCTTTTGATGGAAGAGGGTATGGACTTTGTAACGGCGTTTGAAGAATTTGCAGCATGGTGGGGCGAAGGGGCTGTTTTTTGCACCTGGGGTTCCATGGATTTAACAGAGCTGCAAAGAAATCTCACCTATTACGGACTTACCAATCCATTTGAAAAGCCTCTGCTTTACTATGATGTACAAAAGCTATACAGCCTGCTCCATGGGGACGGAAAGGACCGCCAGTCTCTTGATATAGCGGTTTTTGAATCGGGAATGATGGAAGAGAGGCCTTTTCACCGGGCGCTTGATGATGCCCATTATACGGGACGCATCATGCAGAGTATGGATTTTGAAAAGGTAAAAGAATACTGGTCTACGGACTATTACCGGCTTCCTGATTGTCCGGAAGAAGAGGTATATCTCGTATTTCCGGATTATTCCAAATACATCTCAAGGCCATTTCCCACAAAGCTTGATGCCATTGCAGATAAAACAGTTACGGATTTGCTCTGCTGTAAATGCAACCGGATGCTTCGAAAAAAGATCCGGTGGTTTTCCGTTAACCAGAAATTCTATACGGCTTTAGGATGCTGCCCGGTACATGGAAATGTAAAGGGAAAGATCCGTATGAGACGGAGCGATGATGGTCAGGTCTATGTGGTAAAAACCATGAAGCTGGTCAGGGAAGACGAGATTGGCGAGATTTACGAAAAAAAAGAAGAAGCAAGAAAAAAACGGGTGGAGAAAACCAAGGTGCGAAAGCAGAATAAAAAGAAGGGGGCACTGCCCCTCTCTTAGATTTCACTTTCCTTCATCCGGTAGCCAACTCCTATTTCTGTGAAGATATATTTGGGTTCTGCCGGATTGGCTTCGATCTTACGGCGGATATGAGCCATATTCACCCTGAGGATCTGATTGTTATTATCCGCATACGGTCCCCAGATATGGCTGATGATATAGTCATAGGTCAGAACCTTTCCGGAGTTTTCCGCAAGGAGAGACACCAGCTTGTATTCGATCTGGGTCAAATGAATCTTGTGATCATTTAGCGTAACAAGGCGTTTTGCGAAGTCAATATACAGGCCCTCACATCGGTAAGGGGTCTGTACCACACAGCCGTCGATTGCCTTTACCGTAGGCTTTCCGTGGCGCAGTGCGGTGCGGATTCTGGCTAAGAGCTCACTGGTACCAAAGGGCTTAGTAATGTAATCGTCAGCGCCGAAATCAAGAGCTGCTACCTTTTCCTGCTCCTGTGTCCTTGCAGATATTACGATGATTGGAATGGTAGTCCAGCTTCGTACACTTTTTATAATATCAATGCCATCCAGATCCGGAAGTCCAAGATCCAAAAGGATTACATCCGGACAGAGAGAATTGATCAGTGCCAGTCCATCTCTTCCGTTATAAGCAGTACTGACTTTATAATCCTGCCGTTCCAGCGCACTTTCTATAAAGTTGCATATGTTCTTTTCATCTTCGATCATGACGATTGTAAACTTACTCATAAAAATCCTCCCCTAGTGGTAATGTAAACGTAAATACAGCCCCGTGCTCTTTATTGGAAGCAATGATGGTTCCATTATGAGCCGCTACAATGGTTTTGCAGATAGACAAACCGATTCCCATCCCCTTGTGGGAATCATAGCTGTTGTTTGGCAAAGAAGTATAACCATCAAATAAAGTGGATATCCGATCAGCAGAAAGTCCCACTCCCTGGTCGCTTACTTCAAAGGACGCGTACCCATCCTTGACGGAGACGATAAGGCTTATGGTCTCTGTAGAATTGGAATGATAAACTGCATTTTCCAAAAGATTTATAATGACCTGTTCAATCAAGGTGGCATCCATGGGAACCATGACAAGCTCATCTGGTATGCTCGCATGGACCGTTGCACCTGGAAGCCTTTTTCGAAACCGCTGGAGCGCTTCCGAAACAACTTCTTCCAATGGCTCCAGATGCTTTGTCACATGGGCACCCGTATCCCGGATTCTGGTAACACTTAAAAGATTCTCCACCATGTTAAGAAGCCAGTTGGCATCTTCTTTAATATTGGAGACCAGGTTTGATTTCTCTTCTTCTGGCATACTGCTCTTATTATCCAGATAAGCATTGCTGGCACCAATGATTCCTGTGAGCGGAGTCCTTAAATCATGGGAAATGGCTCTTAGAAGATTGGCACGCATGGTTTCCTTTTCCGCTTCCATAAGCAGCTTGTCTCTTTCGCTTAATATCTGGCTCTGCTGCTTTAAATGGGTGGTGGTGGCGCTTGTTATCGTTGAAATCACCAGCAGTGTAATAAAGGTAATGGAATAACCGATCCCGGAAAACTTAAATTCCATATATGGGTATGTAAATAAGTAATTCACACAAATGATACTGATAAAAGATGCCGCCAACCCAGGGATATATCCATTGGAGAAGCGGGAGATTAAAACCACTGCCATGATGTAAACCATGCCTATGTTATTGGTAAACCCGCCGAAAAACATAATCAGGTAGGAGATAACAGTGGCTGTTAAAAGAAAGACCACTGTTATCATAATATTCCGTACCAATTCTAATTTCGCAGGTCTTTTTAACTGTCTCATGTCCCCTCCGATCAAACTAACGGAATTTGAATCGGCCGCCCCGCCGGCCCTTGCGTTTTGAAGTATAGGAACTTCTTCTCTGCTCCAGGATACTGTTAAATTCATCGGCTGAGATCCCGGATTCCTTAAGGCGTTTCATACGCTCTTCCTTTCGAAGGAGAGAAAACTCATCGTCCTTGCGCCTCTTATAAAGGATAAAAGATATGATGCCTCCCATGAGGGCAATCACCCCAACGCCTCCTAAAATCAGCCATGCAGCAAGAGGAATCTGGAAGGGCTTTAGAGCTTTTTCCTTGTATTCATCAGAAACGCCTGCACTGGTTTTGCTGGATTCAGAAACGGTAGCAGATTCTGTTTCCTTTTCCTGTTTTGCCGTTTTTTCAGGAACGGCAGGCTTCGTTTCAGAGGCTTTAAACAGTTCCTTGTTGATCTCTAAAAATGTACTTCCAACCACCCGGTCACTGTAGCGGTATATGATCTTCGCTATCGCACCTTCTGGATCACCTGCTGAAATGTCATAGCTTAATTCCGGTTTGGCATCGGTGAAGCTGGCTGTCTTTGGAAGAATGATACGGCTGCCTGGATCCAGAATGAGGGCCTCCGGCCGTTTCATGGACAATCCGCTGAAGCTTAAGTCGTTTGTGATGGAGCTGTAGGTCTTTTCATAGTCCGCAGCCTTTAGGGATACGAAATTCTCAAAACCAAAATCCAGCATATTCTTGGTATCAGACCAGTAAACCGGAGTGGAGCCTTTTAAAATGACTGTAATGAGCTTCATACCGTTTTTTTCTGCGCAGGTAATCAGTGTGTTGCCTGCTAAGGTGGTATAACCTGTTTTTCCGCCTACGATGCCAGGATAATAATAAGGATTTGACTTTCTCATCATTCTATGTCCCGGGTAGATGGTAAGCCCCTCCTTGTTGATGGAATTGGGGGGAAGCTTATAATAGGTGGTAGAGTCAATCTCTTCAAATACCGGATTGTTAAAGGCTGCCCTGGCAATGAGGGCCATATCGTAGGGTGAAGTGTAGTGCTCCGGGTTGTTTAGACCGCTTGGATTGGCAAAATGGGTATTGGTGCATCCAAGCTCCTTTGCCCTTGCATTCATCATATCTGCAAATGCTTCCGTGCTTCCTGCCACGTGCTCAGCCAGCGCATTGGCAGCTTCATTGGCTGACTTTAACAAAAGAGCGTATAGACAATCCTTAACAGACAGCTTGTCCCCTTCGTTGATTCCAGCATTGCTGCTTCCCGATTCTACATTAAAGACTGCATTATGGGAAAAGGTGACCATATCGTCCATATTACAGTTTTCGATGACCAAAAGAGCAGTCATGACCTTGGTAATACTGGCCGGGTAATATTGGTTGTGTATGTTTTGTCCCCAAAGAACGGTCCCGGTGTCTGCGTCCATGAGAATGGCTCCCTGAGCATTTACAGAAACGTTGGACGGCCACTCAGCCGCCGCCAAAACGGTCCCATGAAACGAGAAGACAAACAGGAGCAGACAGAGGAAACATACGGATAACCTTTTTGTAATTTGAGTCATATTGGATAATCTCTCCATTAATTCAGATTCAGTGTCAAACAATTCTCCACCATACAGTATAGGTTATTTAAGGTAACAAGTAAAGATTAATCGGCATTTTTCCCGTATTTGTGTATCAAAAATAGACAAAATCCGATAACAAAGAGGACAGAAATGAAGAAGATGAAACCAATCAGAAAAACGGTATCGCTGAAAAAGCCTTCCGGAACGATATTAATCAGCATGTCCGTGGAAGGGTCCAGCATCCACAAATCATTGTGAAAGAACATCTTATGGAACAGGATAAAATACCGGTTAAAGTCCGTAGAGATAATTAAAGCCGTAGCAGCGGAGCCCAGAAGGAAGAGACCGCTTCCCCAAAGTACGGCCCTTGGAAAGGTGTTTTTAAATTTTGTTTTCAATAGAAATAATAGAATCAGGCATAAGGCCATGATCATAATACAGCCTCTGCGCATGGCGATTCCGCCCAGAAAAAGCCCTCTTACATCCTCCATATGAGCAATTTCTCTGGCGTTGAAAAACTCCCGCTCCACGCCTCCCATGGTGGTGGGAACGTGAAGGTTGTCCCGTTTTCCCTTTAGATAAGCCATCATCTGGTCCGTCACATCCAAAAGGTCCTCCATATTCATAGAAACTGCCTCTGTTACGTTATATTTGGCATATTCCTTTTGAAAATAACCGGGAATCCAGTATACCGCAGCTTCCACTGAGGTAAATAAAAGAACGATCATGAGGCAGATGGAAAAAATAATTCCAAGTGCATATTGTAGCATCCGATTCATGAGTCTTCTCCTTTCTTAATCATACATTTTTTTTCGTAGCCGTTGGTAAGTTCCAGCAGTACTTTGTGGCAAGCAGGCGGATTAATATGACGGTACAGGCCCCACAAAGCATGGCTGCATTGCCATTCATGTGACCAAGAAGTACCGCATAAAGTATGGCTCCTGCAATGGAAGCACTGGCGTAGATGTGCTTTCTAAGGACATAAGGAGTCTGGCCTGCCATGATATCCCTTAAAATACCGCCTCCCACTCCTGTAATCACCCCTAAAAAGATGATGAGAAAATGGTATTCCCCATAGCCGGAAAGGATGGCAGTGTCAATCCCTACCACAGTAAAGGCGCCCAGTCCCACCGCATCAAAGATATTCATGACCTTTTCATAATTCTCAATGGAATGCCCGTCCAGAATCCTTTGATTGAGCCTCACAATAATAAATAGAATCATTACCGTAAAAAAGGCAAGTAATACATAAATAGGGTCCTTAAATAGGGCAGGAGGTACATTTCCAATGATGATATCCCGTAACATACCGCCGCCTACGGCAGTTGTGACTCCCAATACAATGACGCCTAATAAGTCCAGCTGCTTCTTGATAGCAACCATGGCACCAGAAGAAGCAAAGGCAATGGTGCCCACCGCTTCCACAAAGAAAAATAAGGAAAGTTCTACTTTCATGAATACCTCCGAATTGCTTCCATTATAGAAATTAAGGAAAGTATATGATTTTGAGGGATGTTTGTCAATATGCCCGTTCATGAAAAAGATACCTTTGCAACGGCTTTTATTCCGTGCTTGACATTTTAATCGATAAGAAATAAAATAGTTAGAAGTGAAACAATTAGAAATCTAACTATAAAAATGGAGGTGATCATATGGCTGCATTTCATTATCTGCTGATGGCAGGTCATTCCATATATCAGAAAAAGCTGATGGATGCTCTAAAGGATACAGAATTAACCCCAGGGCAGCCGAAGGTCTTAGACTTCTTAAAGGATTGCGATGGTTCAACCCAAAAGGAGATTGCGGCTGCCTGTTATCTGGAAGCAGCAACTGTGACAAGTGTTTTAAATGGTATGGAGACCAAGGGCCTTATTATAAGAAAGCGGCTCAATGGCAACCGCCGTTCCTTTCATGTATTTATGACGGAAAAGGGCCGTGTGCTGCAAAAGCAGGTGGAAGAAATCTTCCTTAGAATAGAGGAAGAGACCTTTAAAGAGCTTTCCGAAGAGAAGAGAAAGGAATTCCTTCAGATTTTTTCACAGATTCATGACAACTTGATGACAACACGATGATTGATTAAGGAGATAAGAATATGCCGCAAGGAGTAATTATTAACTGTATGACTGTATTTATAGGAGGGATACTGGGGGCGTTTTTAAAAAGCCATTTCCCAAAGAAGCTTTCAGAAGCTCTTCCTAATATTTTTGGCCTTTCGGCCATTTCCATGGGGGTATATTTGATTATCAGACTGCAAAGTCTTGCCGCAGTAGTTCTGGCAATCATCGTAGGAACCGTTCTGGGCGAGCTGCTTGGACTGGAAGAAAATCTGCTTGCCGGCTTAAAAAAGCTGGAGGGAAAGCTTCCAATGGATATGAGCGAGGAGCAGATGGAGATCATAATCAGTCTTATTATTTTGTTTTGCTTTAGCGGCACTGGGATTTTCGGGACAATGAATTATGCCATGACCGGAGATCAGTCCATACTGTATGCCAAGTCTGTGATGGACTTTTTTACAGCCATTATTTTTGGCACCACAGCCGGTTTTTTAGTTGGATTTATTGCCATTCCCCAATTTGCAATAGGAATGCTATTGTTTTTCGGGGCCACCTATATTCTGCCTTTTACCAGCGACCTTATGATATCTAATTTTAAGGCATGCGGAGGCATTATTACCCTGGCGGTAGGGCTTAAAATTTCAAATATCAAAAAGACCAGAGTATTAAATATATTACCAGCTCTTATCCTGGTATTTCCCTTTTCCCTGCTTTTATAGCTTTAGAAGGAAATGAAGAATAAAAAGCCAGAGACCCGGCTGCCTGTAAGGCAATCGTGTCACTGGCTTTTATTTATCTGCGTCTTATAAGCAGTTTTACCAATTCCGATATGATAATAACGCTGAAGCTAAGACCAAATATCTTCAGCCACATGATGATTCCAAGGGGCACAGTTCCGAAAAATGCGCCTGCAAACTGTATGATCAGTATCTGTAAAAGGAAGGTGATGGAGATGACTAAAAGCATAATCCGGTTCTTTAATAAGTGTTTAAAGATACTGGTAGCATGAAGCTCTCTGCAGTTGAATGCATTGAATAACTGGAACAATGCAAACAGGGTAAAGAGAACGGTGGTCATTTCCTGATCCGTAGCGCCTAAGAAGTTGAACATATATTGACATAAGAAAATAACTGAGATATAAAGCCCTGTAAGTCCGATTCTTAAGAACATGGTCTTTGATATAATGTTGTCGCTTCTTCCTGTGGGCGGACGGTTCATAAGATCATCATAAATCGGTTCAAGACCGAGGGTAAGGGCTGGGGGTCCGTCCATAATGATGTTGATCCATAACAGCTGAAGGGCTGTAAATGGCGCCTTGAATCCTAAGATGATGGAGGTAAATACCACAATAACGGAAGAGACATTTACCGTAAGCTGAAACTGAATGAAACGCTTAAAGTTCTCATAAATACCGCGTCCCCAGGCAATGGCCTTTACGATGGTCGAGAAGGAGTCATCAAGAAGAACAATATCACTGGCTTCTTTGGATACCTCGGTTCCGGAAATACCCATGGCGATTCCTACGTCCGCGTTTTTAAGGGCTGGGGCATCGTTAATTCCATCCCCGGTAACGGCTACTACATTGTTCTGGGACTTTAACAGCTTTACCACACGCATCTTGGTGGAAGGTGTACTTCTTGCAATGACACTGATCTTAGGAAGCATTTGAAGGAGCTCATCATCGTTCATATCTGCAATCTCGCTAGCCTCCACTGCAAGGCGTCCATTATCAAGAATATGAAGCTCATTAGCAATGGCTGTTGCGGTTATGATATTGTCTCCTGTGAGGATCTTTAAATCAACGCCAGCCATGCGGCAATGCTTGACGGCATCGTAAACATCAGCGCGGAGAGGATCGGAGATGGCAACAAATCCGTCAAAGACCATGTCCTTTTCCATGGCGTTGTGATGGAGCTCATCTTCATAATCCTTCATTTCCATCAGCTCTTTATGTGCAAAGGCAATGACCCGCATCGCCCTTTCCTGGGCTTTTACAATGTAAGCTTCAATCTCAGAACGCTTGTCATCGGAAAGCGAGCACATGGAAAATACGCATTCCGGGCTGCCCTTTACGTAGGAGATGATTTTTCCGTCTACCTTACTGATGGTGGTCATATGCTTAAGCTCAGAGGAAAATGGGAAGGCATGAAGGACGTCATGATCGGAGCGTTCTTCTTTATAAGATTTTCCACTTATTTTGCATGCCTTAGAATTCTGGTAAAAGCTTAACATGGCGCATTCCGTAGGATTTCCAATAAAGGAACTGTCAGGGGAAATATCTGCAGTGGTATTCAGGCAGATATTGTGTACCAGCCAGTCAGAATGAAGCTCCCCGGTCTTTTCTTTCCATTCTCCGTCATAAAAAGCGGAAACAGTCATCTTGTTCTCTGTCAGTGTTCCGGTCTTGTCGGAGCAGATGACATTGATACAGCCTACGGTTTCAGATGCAATCATCTTTTTAACCAGGGCATTTTGCTTTGAAAGCTTAATGATATTAATGGATAAGGATACCGCCACAATGGTGGGAAGTCCTTCTGGTACAGCGGCTACAATCAGTACAATGCTGGTAACAAAGGCATCGAGGACTGCCTCAAGAGTAAGACCGCCGGAGAGGGAAAAGGATATAAGCTCGGATACAAATACAATGGCAGCAGCAATGATACCAAGTATGGTAATGGTCTTTCCCAGTCTTGCAAGCTTTTCCTGAAGAGGTGTGCTGGCACGCTCTACACTCGTCAGTTCCCTTGCTATGTTTCCAAATTCTGTGTGGTCTCCAACGGCTGTGACCACCATTTTTCCGTATCCACTGGTAATATAATTGCCGGAATAAACCATATTGGCCCGCTCTGCAAGGGGTGTTTTTTCGTCCGGTATCAGCAGCAGCGCGTCTTTTTTCGCTGGCACGCTTTCTCCAGTCAGTGCAGATTCATCGGATGCCAGTCCGGAGCTTTGAAGAAGTCTTCCGTCAGCCGGAACACGGTCGCCGGTGGCTATAAGGACAATATCTCCCACAACGATGTCTTTTTGGCTGAGCAGCACTGTGTTTCCGTCTCTGATGACCTTAATCATGGTGTCATCACTGATTTTTGATAAAGCTTCAAAGGCTTTGGCACTTTTGCCTTCCATAATGACCGTAATCAATACGGAAAGGAAGATGGCGGCAAAAATTCCCAGACACTCTAAAAAGTCTGCCTCAGAGCCGGTAGTGGCTCGTATGATGTTTACAATAAGGGCAATGACACCAGCCATAATGAGCATTAAAATCATTGGCTCGCTGGCGGCTTCTGCAATTCGCTTTAACAAAGATTCAGGCTTTTCCTTTGTCAGCGTATTGCTTCCGTATCGTTCCCTCTGGGCGTCCACCTGTCCGGTGCTTAGACCGACTGACCCGTCGGTGTTTAATCGCTCCAGTAAATCACGCGTGTTCTCCTGAAATTCTTTCAATGCAGTTCTCTCCTTAATTTGTTTATATATAACAAAAACTCATGCATAGACCAGCTATGCATGAGTCAAAAAAAATAGACCATGTATAGCCCGGTGCTATACATGAGTCTCGTTTATTAAGACAAGCCAGACCGTAAAACGGTCAGTATGTTGACTTGGCACGCAGATAAACTGCGCAAACTACTCCCTCAAGTGTTTTCTCATCATACCATAAACGGATAATTTTTGTCAACAGTTAAGAGACAGGTTCCTTTTATTCTTTTCTTTGCTTCTATTTTATGTTAGATTATAGGAAATAATAAAATACACCGTACAGCTAAAAGGAGGCAAATATGAATGTAGATACTATGAAGGATAATCCAGTTAATCCTGAAATAGAAGCGGCTATGAAATCTCTTAAAAAACATCGTATGGGCGCATACTTTGCAGCTGACAAAGAAGAGCTGTTCACGCTTTTAAATACGTTTATTCCCGATCATACCACAGTAGGCTGCGGAGATTCTGTTACCTTAGAAGAACTTGGGGTATTTGATGAGCTTAGAAAACGGGATCTTGTATTCCTAGATAAATATGAGCCATCACTGACAAAAGAAAAAAAGCGGGAACTATATCGAAAAAATTTCTTGGCTGATACGTTTATAACCGGAACCAATGCAGTTACCATGGATGGAAAGCTGTTTAATATAGACGGCAACGGCAGCCGCGTGGCACCCATGCTTTATGGACCGGATCAGGTCCTTGTGGTGGTGGGCACCAATAAGCTTGTAAAGGACACGGAGGAAGCCATTAAGCGAACCAGACAGATTGCAGCCACATTAGATGCCAAACGGCTGAATAAGGGAACCCCATGTACCGTCTTGGACCGCTGCATTGATTGCAGTCATAAAAACAGGATATGCAATGATTTTGTTTTGATCGCGGGACAGTTCACAGAGGAGAGAATCAAGGTCATCTTTGTGGAAGGGGAGTATGGATATTAGGAAAAGAGAGTTAGAACGCGGAAGGAAGATATAGATAGAAGGATAAAAATGCGTCTTGAAACGGCTTTATGCCGTATCAAGACGCATTCTTTTAATTCCCGCTTTTTTTCGTTCGTTTAATCACCTTAAGCCTTGTAAATTCCTCCCTGTCTTTTTCCTCCAGGGAGTTTGATATGCTTTTTGTCAGTGATTCATAGCGGGGAATGGTAATATTTTTCAGTGCATTTGCCCGTTTCTGGGTTCGCTTGATGCTGTTTGCCAGACGGTAAGCGGAGTTTTCCACGGAAGAGAGCTTTAGGGTCAGCTCCTTCACCTTTTCAAACTTAGAGCGGGCCTCATCAAGGGATTCCCTGGTGCTGTAGTACGCATAGGTCAGATTTAAGGGTCTGCCCTCATGCTCTACTAGAGGGATTTCTGTTCCCATAATGCTTCTGGTCTTAATGCGAACGGTGTCATCAATGGGAACAGCCATGGCAATGTCCTTTACATAGTCAATTCCCAGCTCGATGTTTGCCTTTTGCAGCGCTTTATAGGCGGAGGTAAAGGTCACATCGATTTCAGACTGGATTCCCCTTGCCTCGTCGATCAGCTCCATCAGCTCTTTGATCAGGATATTCCGCTTTTTATCCATCAACTCATAGCCCTGTCTGGCCAGAGCGAGAGAGTTTTTAGCTAGAATTAAATTTCCCTTGGTGGGAAATGTATTGGGATTCATGGATTTCCCTCCTATTCATTCGAAGCTTCCGGGGCAGTTTCCTTGTAATATTGATCCAGGACTTTCGTATCTACACGGTCTAACTCACCGCGGGGAAGAAGTCCTAAAAGCTCCCAGCCAATGGTAAGAGTCTCTAAAATGTTCCGGTTGGTGTGGTCACCCTGTCCTACAAAGCGGTTTTCAAACTCCTTACCAAATATCAGATATTTTTTATCAATGGGAGATAGCTCATCTTCACCAATAACAGAAGCCAGAGCTCTTGCGTCTCCAACCTTTGCATAGCAGGAGAAGAGCTGGTTTGCAACACCCTGATGGTCCGCTCTTGTAAATCCTTCTCCGATTCCATCCTTCATCAGACGGCTTAAAGAGGGCAGTACGTTAATGGGTGGATATACGGACTGACCGTAAAGGCTGCGGTCGAGAACAATCTGTCCCTCCGTAATATATCCGGTCAAGTCGGGAATGGGGTGGGTGATATCATCGTTTGGCATGGTTAGGATTGGAATCTGTGTTACTGATCCGTGTCTTCCCTTTACAATGCCTGCTCTCTCATAAATTGATGCAAGGTCACTGTATAGATAGCCTGGATACCCTTTTCTGGAAGGAATCTCACCTTTTGAGGAGGAGACCTCACGGAGGGCTTCTGCATAAGCGGTCATATCGGTTAAAATAACAAGGATATGCATGCCCCGTTCAAATGCCAGATACTCTGCAAGGGTCAAAGCCACCTTTGGAGTGATAAGACGCTCCACCACAGGGTCATTGGCCAGGTTAATGAACATGGCAACGTGGTCGGAAACACCGCTCTCCTCAAAGGTTCTGCGGAAGAAATCAGCCACGTCGTATTTTACACCCATAGCCGCAAACACGACGGCAAATTTTTCGCTGGAATCCGCATCATCACCTAAGGATGCCTGCTGAACAATCTGAGCCGCCAGTTCATCGTGGGGAAGACCATTACCGGAGAAAATCGGAAGCTTCTGTCCCCGGATTAAGGTCATCAGTCCGTCGATGGCTGAGATTCCGGTACGGATATAGTCTCTGGGATATTCTCTGGTCACGGGATTTAAAGGCTTTCCATTGATATCAAGTAAATGGTCGGAGCCGATATCACCAAGTCCGTCGATGGGAACTCCGATTCCATTAAAGGTACGTCCCAGCATATCTTCGGATACGGAAAGCTCCATCGGTCTTCCCGTAAGCCGGGTGTGTACATTTCTTAGCGCCAGACCATCAGTGCCCTCAAAGACCTGGATAATGGCCTTATCCTCATATACCTCAATAATTCTTCCAAGCTTTTTTGTCTTGCCTGCCACGGTCATTTCCACAATTTCATCAAAAGCAGCATTCTGGACGCCTTCCAATACGACCAGGGGGCCGTTGATGGCACTTAAGCCTAAATATTCGATTGCCATAATCTGCCTCCTTTCTAAGCGTTTCGTTCAATGACGGAATCATAAAAGGCATCAACCTGCTTTTTATAGTCATCAAAAAGATCCAGCCGGTCATTGGGGACGTCGTATTTTAAGGAAATGATCTTATCAAAAATAGGATCCTCCCTTAATACAGACATAGGCATTCCCATGGAGATCAGGGAACGTGATTTCTTATATAGATACAGGATTAAATCCATCATTAAAAACTGTTTTTCCATGGGGACACAGGTATCCTCCTTATGGAATGCGTTCTGCTGAAGGAAGCCAATACGGATGACCTTTGCTATTTCAAGAATCAGCTTTTGGTCATCGGGCAGCATATCTCCACCGATGAGCTTTACAATTTCCATCAGGCTGCTTTCCTGAGTCAGTATGAATACGAGACGGTTTCTGTAGTCCACAAATCGTTTATCCACGTAGTCCACGTACCATGGGGCTAAATCGGTCAAATATTCCGAATAGCTGCTGAGCCAGTGAATGGCAGGGAAATGGCGTTCGTTTGCAAGGTTCCGGTCAAGGCCCCAGAAGCAACGGACGAAACGCTTGGTGTTCTGGGTGACTGGCTCAGAGAAGTCACCGCCCTGAGGGGAAACCGCTCCGATGATGGTAACAGAACCCTCCGTGCCGTTTAAGTTCTGAATTATGCCAGCTCTTTCATAAAAGGCAGATAAGCGGGAAGCCAGGTAGGCTGGGAAGCCTTCCTCGGCTGGCATCTCCTCAAGACGTCCGGACAGCTCTCTGAGCGCCTCGGCCCAACGTGAGGTGGAATCCGCCATAATGGCAACGTGGTATCCCATATCCCTGTAGTATTCTGCCAGGGTAAGGCCGGAGTAAAGGCTGGCCTCTCTGGCGGCAACGGGCATATTGGAAGTATTGGCAATGAGCGTGGTACGGTCCATTAATGGATTGCCGGAACGGGGATCCACAAGCTCTGAGAATTCCTCCAGGACCTGAGTCATCTCGTTGCCGCGCTCGCCGCATCCGATATAGATGATGATATCCGCATCAGACCATTTGGCGATCTGGTGCTGGGTCATAGTCTTACCGGTTCCAAATCCACCAGGAATACAGGCGGTGCCTCCCTTTGCCAGAGGGAAGAGAGTATCAATGATTCTCTGTCCGGTAATCAGGGGCTTGGCCGCAGGATAACGCTTTAGGGTAGGCCTTGGAATCCGGATGGGCCATTTCTGAGTCATGGTAAGTTCCTTTACGGTCCCGTCTGCCAGCTTAAGGGTCAGAATTGGCTGGTCAATGGTGTAGGAACCATCTGGGACCACGCTTTCTACAAAGCCCTCCATATCCGGTGGAATCATGACCTTATGGGTAATGGCCGGAGTTTCCGGCACCTCTGCAATAATAGAGCCAGGGAAAAGATGATCTCCCCTCTTAACGGTGATATGGGTATCCCACAGCTTCTTCGTATCAAGGGAATCAACCTGAATACCCCGGTCAATATATGGGCCGCCTGTTTTGGCAATTTCCTTTAAGGGGCGTTCAATTCCGTCAAATATGTTATTTAAGATACCAGGGGCCAGGGTAACGGACACAGGAAGTCCTGTGGAAATAACGACTTCACCCGGTTTTAAGCCGCTGGTTTCTTCATATACCTGAATGGTGGTCCGCCGGTCCGTAAGGCCGATGATCTCGCCCACCAGATGGTCTTTTCCTACGAAAACCATTTCATTCATTTTAAACCCGGTATCACCCTTTAGATAGATGACAGGGCCGTTGATACCGGAGATTTTACCTGTACTAGTCATTGGCCTCACCTCCCATAATATCCTTTAAATCAAAGCGGAAGTCGCGCTTCGCTTCGGAAAGCTTGGTCTGGAACGAATTATCGATTAAAATATGTCTCGATGGGATGACGGCTCGGATACCGCCCATAAAAGAGTATTCACTCACTAAAAGCTCCGCACTTTGGGGAATGCTTAAATCCTTAAGCTTTTCCTCATCCTGAGGATCAATGTAGATTGTGATAAAGTCTTTATCAGCCAGCTCTAAAGCTTTTCGCGCCTGATTATTTAGTAGGGTTGTATATTCCGGGGTCTTCATATATTCTGTGAGCCGGTCTAAAAGTTCCTGAAACAGCTTTTCCTTTAGTTCATCCTGCTTCTTTCCGAATTCCCGTCTGATATTAATCTGTTCCAGTGACAGCTTTTTGTTGGTTTCCCGCTCGATCTGCTTTTTCTCCAATTCCACCTGCTGTTCGGCCCGCCGGATGGCGTTTTGCTGATGCTCTGTAAAGGCCTCTTCCAGAGCGGCAGTATATTCATCAAGCATCTTCGCACTTCGGGATCTGGCATCTTCCATACAAAACTCTAGAAAATGCTGTAGTTTTTCCTCAGTTGTCAAGATGACCACCTCTTTCTTATAGTTTTAATCCGATAGCTTGGTTTACATAATCTGTGATAAAGTTGGGCTTGCGGCCGGTACCGTGGCGGTCAGGAATTTCAATGATCAGAGGCAGCTTCCGGTTTAGTTTCACATCGTCAATGATGTCCGGAAACTCCCTGCCGAAATGTTCCGTCAGGAGTATGATCCCGATTTCCTTATCGGCCAGTACTTTATCCAGTTCATTTTTAAGCTCAGCTTTTTCATGTACGACAGCTCCTTCCACCCCTGCCAGCCTCATGCCGGCCCAGGTGTCTAAGTTGTCGCTGATTAAATACATTTTCATGATTAAAGCTTTCCAAGGATCATGAAGGAAATGATCAGACCGTAAAGACAAACACCTTCGGCAAGACCTACGAAGATGAGTGACTTACCTAAAATAGTACTGTCTTCGCTAATGGCACCAAGAGCAGCACTGGCTGCAGCGGATACGGCAATACCGCCGCCCACACAGGCAAGACCGGTAGAAAGAGCAGCAGCCAGATAACCCATGCCTGCAACACCGGCAGTGGCTTCAGTGGCAGCAGCGGCTGCGGAAGCTTCCGCCTGGCCCTGGAACATGAGAACACTGGAAACGATGAGAGTGCCAAAGAATAAGAGTACATTGACAGATAATGCTGTTTTATAACGTCCCTTTGTTTTTTCACCCATGGCAAATGCGAAGAGGGGAAGAGCAATGCTTAAAGTTAAAGCAATAGCTAAGGTAATTTTTACTAATATAGACATAATAGGTACCTCCTGATATGTTTTTTATATTTTTTTTCCGTATGGCTTGAATGCGCGGCCGGTTCCCCGGTAAAAGCGGCTGAATAATTCATAATATTCCAGACGCAGCACCTGGATACCAACAATCAGTCCCTCCATGCCGCAGACGAATAAATTGCCTAAGACCACAACGAGCCAGTTTACAGTTCCGGCTTCATGACCGGAGAGCATTAGTACCACTTCCATCATGGCCGCATGACTGATGGCAAAAGCCCCCACACGGACAAAGGATAGTGTATTGGAAAAATAGCTTAAAAGCACTTCAAAGAGTTCAAAAAAGCCCTGAACTACAAACATGCCCTTTTCCTTAGGCATAATCCTTGACTTTCGCTCCACCAGATGGGTAAGAGGTTCCTTAAAGAACATGATGACAAGGGGAAGACCGAACATAATGACCAGTAAAGCAGAAGCTGGTATGGGGTTCTCGGTCATATAAAGTACAATTGTGAGCACCAGTCCGGCATAAAATACAAATCCAGCCAGGCCATTGGTATCAAAAAAGGTTCGTTCCGGGTCTCTGGAACGGTAGCTGTTTATGATGTTTAGAATCATGGTAAGGAGTATAATTCCCATACCCAATGATACTGCAACGATAAATACGGTGTTCAGACGTCCGATAAATGGAAGATTCGTCATATGCTGCATGGGCCTTAACCACACTGGATGGATGATATCTTCAAATCCGAAAATACTTCCAAACAGGAACCCGAATATGGTGGAAAAGAATCCGCAGCAGGAGAGGATGGCTCCCAGGTTGACTTTTTTCATCCGGTAAAGAAGAAACCCTCCGATAAAAAGACAAAGCCCCTGTCCCACATCTCCAAACATGAACCCAAAGAGGAAGGAATAGGTGAGACCAATTAATATAGTAGGATCGATCTCATTATAGGCAGGAAGCCCATACATCCGGATAAACATCTCAAAAGGCTTAAACAGTCCGGGATTTAAAAGCTTTGTAGGAGGACGGCTGATGATATTTTCATGGTTCTCCTCAACAATGCAAAAGGTCTTTTCATCATCGGAAATGTCATTCTGAAAGGAATCGGCATCCCGGTGGCTCATCCAGCCGCAAAGAATATAGAAAGTATTCCTGCTCTGTCTCGTACAGGCCGCTAATTTTCTTACATTAAAGTTGGTAGAGAAGCTTTCCAGCCGGTCTCTGGCGGATAAAAGATCATCACGCTTTGATTCCAGAAAGGTTGAAAGCTGTTTTCTTAAATCATTAATCTCCAATTGGACTGCCTTCATGTTATCTTCCAGGGTTTTGGTCGCCTCAAAGGGGGTACCCTTATACTCGTCCGGAACGGTAATCAGTTCAAAGTGCATGGAAGCATAAATAGCATCAATCCTGTTTGAAATCGTATCCGGTACAAAATAGACCAACCATACATACTCATCATCTTCCCTGCATTTGTATAAAACCGTATCAATGGTATCGTACACATAGTCCTCAAACTTATGGTAATACTCGTGTGAAATGCGGCCAAAGCGGAATTTGATGTACTTAAAATGAAGGATGGAGCTTAAGTCGTAATTCAATGCGGTAAATGGAAGAATCCGTTGCAGTGATTCTTTTAAAGAATCCCGCTTGGCTAACAAGGTCTCTTCTCTGGCTTTTAATTCTTCTGTTTCGCTCCCGATCGCCTCAATGATATCAGCTGCCTGAGAAACGGTCATCTTTTTGTGGCCCGTCTGTTCTCCGTCTGGAGAAAGTAGCTGGGAAAGCTCTTCGGCTCGCTGACTGATATCCTTGTATGGATTGGTCTCAACAAAAGGCCTTAAGTCTTGCACCGTTTTAAGTTCTGACAAGGCATTTTCCAGATGGATCTCATATTTGGATAGGTAGGTGTCTACTACCCGGTCGATATCCTCCTTGGGCCCGGTGATACTTAAGAATTTCATCTTTTCTATCACAGAAAATGCAACCCCCTTTACTGGTTTTCCACATAGGAGATAATTTCATCCGGACTTAGTCGGTACCGGATGCTCTCTATGAGGGTAATAACTTTTTGAATCTCAGCCTCTTTAAAGTAGAGGTAAGAATTCAGTGTTGCAATGGAGTACGGATTTTGCTGGCTGGTGGAACGGTAGATCTTGTCAAGTACCTCCTTTGTAAGCTTTTCCAGGTCCGGCAAATCAAAAACCTCTATATCCGCTTTCCGGCCATAGTAGGTGGTTTTAAGCACCCCGTAGAATTCTTCTATGGAACCGGCCTCTGCCATTTTTGTAATCTGCTCCTTGTTTAGATGATAATTGGTGGGAATGAGAAGGGAATAAATGTCCGTAGATTGTAGATTGTAGTACTTTTTGGAGCGGTAAATCCACTGGATATTAAGCAGGTCCAGCTTGCTGCCAAAGCAGCGGGAGAGCAGTTCTCTTTCTTCCTTCTTTAAATGTTTCCCCATAACCTTCCAAATCGACTTAAAATACAAAAGATCCAGATGGACCTCATAATCAAATAAGGTAGGTTCTCTTGAATCTGACAATCCTGAGAGAAAATCATAATAAATAGAGCCTTCCAGGTTTGATAAGAAGTCAGAAAGACTTCTGGATGCGGACAGTTTTATTAAGTCCAGCTTGGAATGAAGCTTGAAAAAATCCTCAAAAACAGAAAGATCGATATCCACATGATTGTTTCCTATGGCGTTACGGAGACTTTTTTTCAGAATATCGATTTCAAAGTGCATGAAATAAAGATCAAGAAACTTTCTTTGGTTCAAGTTTGCAAATCGGTATAGCTTGGCAAAATCCTTGTAAAGGGAAAGGATCAGTTTTTGTTCAATGGCTCCCCGGTGCAGACTGGTACCTTCCAGGTCCGTAAAGAGACCATCGTAGGCTTTTAAGTGGCCTAAGTAATCCACAGCCTCAGCAACCGTCGACAGCCCGGCCATTTCGCGAAACTGATTCTCTGAGATCAGATGGCTTTCCATCGCCCTTACTTTGGTGGTAATGCCGCTGTAGGACAGTAGGTCCCCCATGTAATCACTCCTTTATCATAGTTTGAAATAAATCCTCCACATACTGGCTGTGCTGCTCTTCAAAATGGGTTTCCAGTGTGGCAAGAATTCGCTTTGAATCACTTAGCTGCTTTTCAAGCTGGCGGTTCATCTCGACTTCCAGCTGGTTACGCAGTGCTTCAATCTTTTTATTTGTTTTTTCTTCTAAATCAGAATCGAATGCTGCCGTGCGGTCCTCCATTTCCTTGGCAAATGCTTTTTTTCGCTCGTTAGCGTTATCCATAATGGAAGTTGCTGCCGATTCGATATCAGATATCTTCTCAATAACCTTATCCATACCGTAGCCTCCTTAGTTATGTTTTGTTGAATAACGTATTGTATATATAATGATACTATAATTTGAAAAAAATACCATACCAAATTAGCAAAAATAGACAATTTTATGAAAATTTAATCAATAAGGACAACTTATGCATTACATAATGCAATTATGCATCATTTATACAAAAACGAAGACAGGGAAAGTCTTTTTCGCTGTCTTCGTTTTCTCAAGTTTATTGACCGGCTTTCTTCGTAGTTTCTGAAGTCGCAGTTGTCTCTTCGGTGCCGGTATCCCCAGTTTCTTCTGATACCGTTAAAAATTCTGTAGCAATGTAAGCTTCTTTTCCTTCGAACGTGATGACAGTCCATTTGTCATCATATGTCTTTACAAATTCAACCTTAGTACCGGCTGCAAGGCTGCCAAGCTTTGTGCCGTCGGTAGAAGGGGTGGAGCGCACATTCAGCTTGCTTTTTGTGGTATAAGTCTTAGGCGCTTCTGTTGCTTCTTCCGTGGCTGCCTCTGTGGTTTCCGGACTGCTGGTCGCCTCTGTCTCGATTTGGGAAGACGTCTCAGCTTGGGTCGGGTTCTGCTTCCCGCCTTTACCAGGAACCAGTTTTACAAAGATTAAAACAATAACCAGAATCCCTAAAAATATCAATGCCGGCTTTAATAAGCCGCTGGTATCCGGCGTATTCCTTGAGGAACGGCGCCTGCTCCGTCCTTTTGGAGTACCTCTTTGAACTTGTCTTGTCGTGGCTGTCCGATTGGCAGCTTTTCTATCCCCACTTCCCTGAGGGTGTGGTCTTTGAGCTTGTCTCTGTCCCTGATGAGCATTGGCTCTCCCTGGGGTGCCTCTCCCTGCGCTGCTACTGCCGGAGTTGTTTCTTGCAGCACTGTTTCTTACGGCACTGCTTTTTCCAACACGGTCGCTGGATGCAATGGGAACTGGCTTAAGGGGAGCGGAGCGCTGTCTGTAGGCTGCATCCTCCGGACTTTTCCTTTGAAATGTATTAGAAAAGGCATGTACTTCCGCTGCCAGAAGCTTTAAGGCTTCTCCGGCATCATACGGACTGTCGCTGCCTTCGTGTACGGCTTTGTTGCCGATCATTCGTATTCTGTGATAATGGTCCTTGGAAGTTTGGGAAATCAGACGTCCTTCAAATAGCTGATCAATGCTGTCCGCTAAATCTCCTTCCACAATCAGGGCTTTTTCTCCTAAATAGTTTACCATATATTCCAGTGTCTGTCGGGCTTTGATCATGGACAGATTGAACTGCTGCTGATTCATGAGTATCTCTGTCTCCCTAAGACCCTGCTGGATTCTGATCCAGAAGTTGTTGTCGGTCGTTCCCATATATTTCCTCCTTTGCAAAAACGGATGTATTCCAATATATAGGTATTATACCTGATTTAAAAGGTTTTGGCACCTGTTATTTTTTTACGATTTTTTTTCTTTTATTAATTTTTTCCCGTATCTTGCACCTGTCCCTTCTAATATGATACAATCTACCTGCTATGCAAGACGGGATAGATAGAATACGATAGAACTATTTGGAGGAATTATAATATGAGGTTACGTCACATACCAGGCTCGGAAAAAGAGATCGCAGCCAGTCCATATGTGGTTCAGAACCCGGAGGAGAAAAAGGGCCGGTGGAACGAAGTCTTTGGAAATGAGAGGCCCATTGAAATAGAAGTAGGTATGGGGAAGGGCAGATTTATTATGGAACTTGCATCCCTTCATCCGGACATTAATTATGTAGGAATTGAACGTTACCCAAGCGTACTGTTGCGTGGACTTCAAAAAAGAGAAGGCTTAGAGCTTGATAATATTTACTTCATGTGTGTCGATGCGAAAAATCTCATGGACATCTATGAGCCGGGAGAAGTTCAGAAGATCTATCTGAATTTTTCAGACCCATGGCCAAAGGACAGGCATGCAAAGCGCAGGCTTACCTCCGGGGAGTTCATGGAAGTCTATGATAAGATCTTAACGCCAGACGGTGTGGTAGAATTTAAAACAGACAATAAAGGCCTGTTCGATTACTCTCTGGAAGCTATACCAGGGGATGTGTGGGAGATTAAGGAATTTACCTATGACCTTCATCACAGCGAAATGGGTGAGGGAAATGTAATGACAGAATATGAAGAGAAGTTTTCTTCAAAAGGAAATCCCATTTATAAGCTGGTCGCAGGAAGAAAATAAAAAAATAAGTAACCGGTGCCAGTTTTTATGAACAGGGCACCGGTTTTGCATATAATATAGAAAAAGAAGATTCAGGTGAATGGTCATGGGAATGAAAGACAAGGTTACAAATAAGCTTCTTCAGGCAACCAGCGACAAGACTGACTTAAATAAGAAGCTTCTTACTTTTAACAAATCATTCGTAGAAGTGAACAAAACACTAGGTGGGAATTCAGGGAAAAATAAGAAAAATAAATAAAATCTAAAAAAGAGTAAATAATTTGTAAAAAAGGTGTTGACTTTTGTTGAATACGGTTATATAATTACACTCGTGCTTGAGACGAGAGCACATGAAAAACGAAAGACAAGCGCCTTTAGCTCAGTTGGTAGAGCAGTAGACTCTTAATCTATTTGTCCGGGGTTCGAGCCCCCGAAGGCGCACTAAAAAAGTACTGGTTTTGCAGACAGAGAGCTGCGGGGTCGGTGCTTTTCCTTTGTGTAAAAATAATGGGTGAGAATCTATTTGTCCTTTTTGAAGGGCTTAATGTAAAAAAGTACTATACTGACGGAGGCAAGCGTCGGAATAGTACTTCTTTTTGATTCTGAAAATATTATTTTATATATTTACTTCAATATAAATATAATGAGAAGCCAAAACACGCAGATCGTACGTAGTTTTGTTTCGGATACTCTTGAATTTCTCTTTAGTAATTTCTTCCTGTTAATAATTTTACTTTTAAAATTGATTCATTTCGTTATTCTTTATTTCTTTAATTAGTTTTTCGTAAATAGCATTAATATTTTTAAATTTATTATTGTAAAAGTCTACTACTTCAAATATATTTAATCTGCCTCCAAGGAGATATTCTCTTTTTGAAAAATCCATAATCGTACTAGTAGCGTCAGAAATATATCTTCGAGACTGATATTCATGCAGGAAATTTTGGGGACGAGTTTTTCCTTTCCCAACTATAAATTCATCATCATGTTCCCTCATATTTCGAATATCATCAATAGTTGTCTTACCCCAATTATTATAAATATCATTTCTTATGGCATCAAAATGATTAAATTTTTTAAAGAAGTCGATCGATTTTGCTAATGCAATAATAAAAAAGTGCTCTTCCATGAAAATTCTAAACCTATTTCTTTCGGACTCCTGTCTAAATTTAGAAGCAAGAGATAACGAAAAATCATCTCCATACATGTCGTTAAAAATCATCATGTTGTTTTGGGCTGTTTCAATCGTCCTTTCTCCTTGAAAAATAACAGCTTGCGCCCACTCTAAGGCCTTGTTTGCAAAATAATACTCCTCCATAATATTCCTCCATTGTATATTTATATAACTAACACGGCATTTTCCTCTTCTCATCTAGATAGACTTGTATTTGAAGAAATAAGTTTAAGATTTTACAACGCTTCCTTTATTAATAAACACAGATATTATCTACATATTTACTCCCATTTGTTTTTCTTGTATTCACGTAAACTTCTCCATATTGCTATTACATTAAGCTAATGCTACCCTATTTAAATAAATGAATAATTCTATTTTAATTATACTACAAGTGCAAAATCTTACAATAATTTTTAGAAATATCCAAACCAGGTCCTCGGCCGGGATGCTCTGGCAATTATGTAAGATTGATTCAGATACTTCTATTTTATCTGTCGGAAAAAACATCCTCCAGCTTATATACATCTGCTTCCATCACGCGATACTAGTTCGCCATTTTTACATAATCCCTAGTAATAGTCATATCACGAAGAAATTTCTGGTTTCCACCACCGACAAGATAGAAGACAGCAAATGTATGTCTTAATAAGTGCGGATGCAGCCTTTCAACACCAGCCTATTTTCTTATTCTGAAAAAGAGTTGTTCCAATACATTATAGTTAATAACTTCTGATCCGTTTATTTTAAGAATCAGTGCATCCATAGGTCTAACATTACGAGAATCTATATAACTGCGAATGTATATTCGTAGGTGGTACTTCGCAGCAGCTTGCGGTCTATTATGATCCTATGATGATCCGGACAGCGGTTAATTTTGTACCGCATCAGGGGCCAGGCCATCTAGAGGGATGCTTTCAATTGGTTTTTATATTCCTGCTATAAAAAGTCAAAGAAAAAACTTAAGTTCTGTTCACAATATTTACATGTATTAGTACTGTATTCCATTAGTTTTTAAAGTATAACCGGATACGATCTGGCTAATTTGATTCTTGCATCTTGTGTTTTAAACTACCAGTTTATTTTTATATATTTTCTAGTCCGTTTTATGGTCTGAATAGGAACCTGTTTTTTGAAGCTGTCCAAACCTGAAAGTGGTTTACACAAAGCCTGGCGGCTCATAATCCCAATCTCAATTTCAGCCATATCCAACCAGTTTCCATGCTTTGAAGTGTAATGCCATTCGAAGAGTTCTGCCAGCCTGCACGTTTCTTCTGGCTGAAATGCCTAATACAGGGAGGCTGGTGAATGGTTATTGAGATTATCAGTGACAAGTATTATCTTTTCTGTTCTCGGATACAGTGCTAGAATTGTTAGTGTATTTTTGAATGCTTCCTCAAAAAATGAAAGACCTAGAATTAGGACGTCTGGAAGATAAGGCTGAACAATATTCTATGTGAAAATCATCAGATTCAAAGATTGGATAAAAAACAGATGCAATGTATCACATATAACTTCCTGATCGGAACAGCTACGGGCAACCAGGGAAACAAATTATGAAACAAAAGGGGGGAGCTCTCATAAACAGAGTTTACCTCTTCTAAAAAATGTAGACGAAACGCGAAAAAGGAAATATAATGTAATAGTTGTCCCCCCTATACCTAGCAACAGAGAGGGGGTGTAACATGCATTATATATTAAGTTTTTTAGTTTCGATTATGGCGGCTGTAGTTAGCTACTACATACGTAAATGGTTAGATCGAAACGGTAAGGACAACTAACCTAAATGAAACCCTAGGAATTCGCACTTCCTAGGGTTTCGCTTTGTGTAACATGCAATATTAAGTTTTTTAGCTATCTTTATAGTACACCAAAAAAATAAAGATGTCAACTGTGCCACCACCTCGATTTTCGCACTGATTAACGGCTGCGGCTCTCGAAACGAGTACAAAACATCAACAATCCTCTTAATCGTTTGTCCGGAATTCGAGACCCCGTAGGCGCACTAAAAAGTACTGGTTTTGCAGACAGAGTGCTGCGTGATCGGTGTTTTCATTTTTTAAAAAATAAATTATTGATTCGATAATTTCAAAGTCATTACAGCTCTGGTTTTGGGTTTTTTAGATGAGCAATGTCGCTGGGGAAGAAATCAATATTTTCATAATGCAGGATATGATATGCCTGCAATAGAGAAACTGGCGATGGGGAAAGTGTTCTATGACTCCATGCCGGTTTTTTATTGCTTTAATGCGATTTAGGAACCTCTTCTTACTATAATAATGGGACTTGGTTCATGCTATCGAATAAAATGGGAGATAACAAGCATAATAGCCTTAAGAAGATGTAATTCTCATGTGGTTATCTTGTCTTAAGAAAGAGCCATAGGGAGCATGAAAAACCAACAAGTGAAATACTCCCATAAAAGCATATCGAATTAAGAATTATTAAGCTGTGCTCCCGTCATTTTTTATTTCCAGTAAAATATTTATAAACAGTAAGGCTAATTTAAGCTTATGTTAATTTAAAAGGCTTATTTATATGTTCCATTTAATAAGAAGAAAGGGTGTTAAAACTAATATATTCCCTTAGGGAGCATTTGTAGGATTTGTTATGGGGATGGAAAATACCGTGATTCATCGTATCTTTTTTTTCCATCAAATAAGTCTCTGGGATACCTTGCTTCGTAAGTAATGACGGTTAAATTTTATGTTATAAAAAAAACATAGTCATTTTTCATAAAATATAAAACAAAAAATTGTGATAAATCCTAGAAAATTGAATCTTAAAATCCCGACTTTACTTTTTTATTACATTTTAATTAAAAATATTGATAATAAAACCTGGATTATAACTGTTTAAGTTGTTTTAAATGTTCAAACAATAACCCGCATTAACAAGATGTTACGAAATACCCAAAAAGTTGACAATTTTCGCGGTTGAAAGTATGATACACCATATACCTCCAGGGAATTGTATGTCCAAAAATACAATTTTAAAAAGAGGATAAACAATATAAAAAAGAGAAAGGCTGTCTCTAAGAAAGGAAGTGAGCATTACGGAGGATTTAGCAGAGAAGTTAATGGAAGAACTTAACTGCGAAACGGTATTTACCATCCCGGTATTCGGAGGAATTGGTATCTCGGAATCTGTTGTGGTAACGTGGGTTATCATGGCGGCCCTGACGCTGCTTTCCATTATATTTGTCAGGAACTTAAAGGTTGAGAACCCTGGAAGGAAGCAGCAGGTACTGGAGTTGGCGGTCGGTGGTCTTTATGGTTTTTTTGATGACCTGATTGGTGAAGAAGGAAGACGTTATATTCCCTACCTTGTGTCTGTGGCAATTTACATCGGTGTTGCGAATCTCATTGGTTTGCTAGGGCTTAAACCGCCTACCAAGGATTTAAATGCCACCGCAGCGCTTGCTATTATAAGCATTCTGCTGATTGAATATGCAAGCTTTCACAAGAAAGGCCTTAAAGGCTTTATTAAAGGCTTTGCGGAGCCGGTCGCGATTATCGCGCCGATCAATATCCTGGAACTGTTTATCAAACCGCTTTCCTTGTGTATGCGATTGTTTGGTAATGTTTTAGGAGCGTTCGTTGTTATGGAGCTTATAAAGCTGATCGTTCCGGCGATCATTCCAATTCCGTTTTCAATGTATTTTGACATTTTTGACGGATTGATCCAGGCGTATGTATTTGTATTTTTGACGGCTCTTTTCATCAAGGAGTCAGTGGAGTAAAACTAGTTTAAATTAAAAGGAGAGATTATTATGTTTACAGCTATTGGAGCAGGACTCGCAGTATTAACAGGTTTAGGTGCAGGTATTGGTATCGGTTTAGCAACCGCTAAGTCCGTAGATGCTATTGCTAGACAGCCAGAAGCAGACGGCAAGATCAGCAAGGCTCTCTTATTAGGTTGTGCTCTTGCAGAGGCAACTGCTATTTACGGTTTCGTTATTGCCCTTCTTATCATCTTATTCCTCAAATAATGCCTGAAATCAGGATTCGATTGGAAAATATAAATAGAAAGGCAGGCGGTAGAGATGCTTAGACTGGATATGAACGTTGTGTTTAATATGTTGAATCTTATTGTCCTGTATCTTTTGCTAAGGCATTTCCTGATTAAGCCGGTTATGGAAGTAATGAATAAGCGGCAGGCGATGATTGAGAACAGCATTTCAAATGCCAAAAATTCTGAGGGCCAGGCAGCAGAGATGAAAAAGCAGTATGAAGATAAGCTGGCTGAATCCTCAAAAGAAGGATTAAAGATTATCGAAGAAGCAAAAAATCAGGCCAAGGTTCAATATGACCGTATTTTAGAGAATGCGGAAGAAGAGGCTGGCCGGGTGATTGGAGAAGCACAGAGAAAAGCGGAAGCCGATCAGGAAAAAGCGCTTAACGAAGCCAAGGCTCAGATTGCCGGCTTAGTAATCGCAGCGGCGGCAAAGGTAGTCAATCAGGAAGCGAGTGCCATGGCAAACAAGGCGCTTTATGATTCATTTATAGCAGAAGCAGGTGATTCTCATGATGCAGGCAGCAATTAATTACGGACGGGTTCTTTTTGAACTTTCCATTTCCCAGACGGCCATAGAGGAGACGGCTCTGGCGCTAAAGACAGTGCCGGAGCTTAAGCGTGCCTTAAGCAGCCCTGTGATTCCAAAGGGCAGCAAGCATAAGGTGATTGAGCGCGTGTTTCCAAAAGAGATGATAACCTTTTTAAAGGTGATCGTGGACCGGAGAGATATGGACCTTGCAGATGATATCTTCGAGGCGTATCGTACACGGGTAGCGGAGGAAGAGGGAGTTTTAGAGGCTTCCCTTTACTATGTTACGGAACCGGAAGAAGCACAGCTTCAGGAAATTAAGGCGATGCTTTGCAAAAAGTACGAGAAGAAGGACATAAGACTCCGCTTGATCGAAGACCCCGGTTTAATCGGTGGATTCATCATCCGTGTAGGAGATGTGGAGACTGACTGGAGCTTAAAGGGACGTCTGAGACAATTAGAACAAAAAATAATGCGGAGGTGAAAAACGTGGCTTCCATCAATTCAGATGAAATTATTTCAATATTGAGAAGTGAAATTGCAGATTATGACGCTCATGCCAGGGACCAGGAAGTGGGAACTGTAATAAGCGTTGGAGACGGCATTGCAACGGTATATGGTATTGACCATGCGATGTACGGAGAAATCGTTGTATTTGATAATGGAATTAAAGGAATGGTTCAGGATATCAGAAGAGAAGATATCGGATGCATCCTCTTTGGTTCTGACCGAGAAGTAAAAGAAGGTTCTAAAGTAACAAGAACCAAAAAACGTGCAGGTATTCCGGTAGGTGATAAGTTCGTAGGAAGAGTTGTAAACTCTCTTGGAGCTCCTATCGATGGAAAGGGTGAAATCGTTTCTGACGATTACCGTCCCATTGAAAATGAAGCACCTGGCATCGTTGACCGTAAGAGCGTATCCGTTCCTATGGAAACAGGTATTCTTGCCATTGACTCCATGTTCCCTATCGGACGTGGACAGCGTGAGCTTATCATCGGCGACCGCCAGACTGGTAAGACCTCCATCGCTATTGATGCGATCTTAAACCAGAAGGGGAAAGATGTGATCTGTGTTTATGTTGCAATCGGCCAGAAGGCTTCTACCGTTGCAAAGCTTGTTAACACTTTATCACATTACGGCGCTCTGGAATATACCATCGTGGTAAATTCTTCCGCAAGCGAACCAGCACCCCTTCAGTACATTGCACCTTATTCCGGAACAGCTCTTGCAGAGTATTTCATGCATAAGGGAAAAGATGTTCTGATCGTTTACGATGATTTATCCAAGCACGCAGTGGCTTACCGTTCCCTGTCACTGCTTTTAGAGCGTTCTCCCGGACGTGAGGCATATCCTGGTGACGTTTTCTATCTTCATTCCAGACTGCTGGAGCGTTCCAGCCGCTTAAAGGAAGAACTTGGAGGAGGTTCCATTACCGCTCTTCCAATCATTGAAACTCAGGCAGGAGACGTATCTGCCTACATTCCAACCAATGTTATCTCCATTACTGACGGACAGATATTCCTGGAGAGTGATCTTTTCTTCTCCGGTATGAGACCGGCTGTTAACGTTGGTCTTTCCGTATCCCGAGTTGGTGGTGCGGCTCAGACTAAGGCTATGAAAAAGGCAGCAGGAAGCATTCGTATCGATCTGGCTCAGTGTCGTGAGATGGAAGTATTTACCCAGTTCAGTTCTGATCTGGATGCAGCGACAAAGGAGCAGATCCAATACGGAAGAGGACTGACAGAGCTGTTAAAGCAGCCTTTATGTCATCCTTTAAGCCTTCATGCTCAGGTTATCAGCCTGCTTGTTGCTAACAATCGTCTTCTTATTGATGTTGAAGTTTCAAAGATCAAGGCATTCCAGAGAGATATGCTTGATTACTTTGAAAATGCACATCCGGAGATTGTCAAGGAGATTGAAGAGACGAAGGCCATCTCTGATGAGCTTAAGCAGAAGATCCTTGATACAGCGGTTGAATTTAAACAGAAACGGGTGTAAGATATGGCAAATGCGAGAGAGATACAAAGCAGGATAAACAGTATTAAAAGCACCATGAAAATTACCAATGCGATGTATACCATTTCCTCGTCAAAGCTTAAAAGGGCAAGGAAAGCCCTGACTGATACGGAGCCTTATTTTTATGCACTGCAGAGCACCATCGCCAGAATTATCAGACATACACCGGATGTTAATGATCCGTATCTGGATACCCGGCCGGAGATCAAGAAAGAAGACCGTAAGATCGGATATATCGTGGTTACGGCTGATAAGGGACTTGCGGGTGCTTATAATCATAATGTATTTAAACTGGCCCAGGAGCAGATTGACAAGGGTGGTAATCCCATGCTGTTCGTCGTAGGTGAATTGGGGCATCAGTATTTTATTAAAAAAGGAATACCGGTGGAGCAGGATTTCCGGTATACCGTGCAGAAGCCTAACATGAGCCGGGCCAGAATCATTGAAGAAAAGATCGTGGATTATTTCCTGTCTGGAAAACTTGATGAGGTGTATATGATCTACACCAGAATGGCCAATGCGATGAAGATGGAGGCAGAGGTGCAGCAGCTTCTTCCCATACCGAAACAGCAGATCACCCGGAATGTACCGCTTAATGTACATTTGGAGGAGGTCACCATGTACCCGTCACCTCAGGCAGTAATTGATGCCATTGTGCCCAATTATATCGCAGGTTTTATTTACGGCGGTTTGGTGGAATCCTATTCCAGTGAACAGAATTCCAGAATGATGGCAATGCAGGCTGCAACAAACAGTGCTCAGGATATGTTAAGCGAGCTGGCGATTACTTATAACCGTGTCCGTCAGGCAGCTATCACTCAGGAGATCACTGAGGTAATCAGCGGGGCAAAAGCCCAGAAGAAGAAAGCGAAGAAAGCGTAGCTTCATCGTGTTTTCAATAAATTGAGAGAGGAGGAGTCCTCACAACTGTGAGTAACAGATTATGAATAAAGGTAAGATCGTTCAGGTCCTTGGACCTGTAGTAGATGTTGAGTTTTTAGAGGGCAGTGAGCTTCCGGCTATTAAGGATGCCCTTGAGGTATACAATGAAGGCAGACGCTTAGTCATGGAGGTTGCTCAGCATATGGGCAACAGCACAGTCCGTTGTATTATGCTGGCATCCAGCGAAGGACTGAGCAGAGAGATGGAAGTAACTGCTACCGGAGAAGGAATTAAGGTTCCTGTTGGTGAGCAGACTCTTGGACGTTTGTTTAACGTACTTGGAGAAACCATTGATAATGGAGAGGAACTCTCCGATGGACCCAAATGGGTCATTCACAGAGATCCCCCGGCATTTGAGGAACAGAGCCCGGTTGCAGAGATCCTGGAAACAGGAATCAAGGTAATCGACCTTTTAGCTCCTTATGCAAAGGGTGGAAAGGTTGGTCTGTTCGGCGGTGCCGGTGTTGGTAAGACAGTTCTTATTCAGGAGCTGATCCACAACATTGCTACCGAGCACGGCGGATATTCCATCTTTACCGGTGTTGGAGAGCGTTCCCGTGAGGGTAATGACCTTTGGACCGAGATGGGTGAGTCCGGTGTTATTTCAAAGACTGCTCTGGTGTTCGGTCAGATGAACGAGCCGCCGGGTGCACGTATGAGAGTTGCAGAATCAGGCCTTACTATGGCGGAGTATTTCCGTGATGAAGAGCATAAGGACGTGTTATTATTCATTGATAACATTTTCCGTTTTACTCAGGCTGGTTCTGAGGTATCCGCACTTTTAGGACGTATGCCTTCCGCCGTTGGTTATCAGCCGACGCTTGCTACGGAAATGGGTGAGCTTCAGGAGAGAATCACTTCCACAAGAAATGGTTCTGTTACCTCTGTTCAGGCCGTTTACGTGCCTGCCGATGACTTAACTGACCCGGCTCCGGCAACTACCTTCGCTCATCTGGATGCAACCACTGTTTTATCCAGAAAGATCGTAGAGCAGGGTATCTATCCGGCCGTTGATCCTCTGGAATCCAACTCCCGTATCCTAGAGCCTGATGTGGTTGGAGAAGAGCACTATGAAGTTGCCCGTAAGGTACAGGAGCTTCTTCAGAAGTATAAGGAGCTTCAGGACATCATCGCCATTCTTGGTATGGAAGAGCTTGGTGATGACGATAAGACTACCGTATACCGTGCAAGAAAGATCCAGAAGTTCTTATCTCAGCCTTTCTCTGTTGCGGAGAACTTTACCGGCGTAGCAGGTAAGTATGTTCCTCTTAAAGAGACCGTACGCGGCTTTAAGGCCATTGTTGACGGTGAGATGGATCAGTATCCAGAGGCTGCATTCTTTAACGTTGGAACCATTGATGAAGTCATTGAAAAGGCCAGGAAATTAGAGGCTTAACTTGGAGGTGCTGCCTGTGGGTAAGAATACATTTTTCCTTCAGGTTCTTGCCAGCGACAAAGTCTTTTATAGAGGCTCATGCCAGGAACTTGTAATTCCCCTGGCTGATGGCGAAAAAGCGGTTCTTCCCCACCATGAAAATATGGTCATTGCCGTAGCGATTGGTGAGATGCGCATGCTTGATGGAAACGGTCAGTGGATCAGCGGTGTGGTTGGTAATGGGTTCGCCCAGATCATCAACAACCGTGTCACTGTTCTCGTGGACACAGCCGAGCGTCCGGAGGATATTGATGAACGCCGGGCCGAGGAAGCAAGGGAAAGAGCTGAGGAACAGCTTAGACAGGGCAAGAGCCTTCAGGAACATTCTCATTTTGAGGCGTCTTTAGCCAGATCACTGGCGAGACTGCGTACAAAACAAAAAATGGGATCTGATAGGAAATAGATATGTTAGAAAAGATATCCGGCAGGAAGCTGCTTTGGATATCTTTTTTTATACGATGGAGATTGGGGATAGTGAGACAGCTTAAGAGCTAAAGCACAAAAAAGCGCATGGACCAGTGACAAAGACTGATACCATGCGCCTTATTAAATAATTATAATTGTTAACCCAGGGCCACATCAAGGATCATCATGATCAGGAATCCGACCATGACCCCAAGGGTTCCTATGTTGGAGTGTTCGCCTAAGTGAGCCTCAGGAATCAACTCCTCAACGACTACATACATCATGGCTCCGGCTGCAAAGGACAGTAACCAGGGCATGAGAGGGGCGATATTTCCTGCTATCAAAACAGTTAAGATACCAAAGATTGGCTCAACAATTCCGGATAAACTTCCTTTGATAAATGCTTTTCTGGCAGAAAGGCCTTCCTGCCTGAGTGGCAGGGATATGGCAGCGCCCTCAGGAAAGTTCTGAATGCCGATACCAATGGCAAGTGCCAGTGCGGATGTATAAAGTGCCGGATCATTGCCGTGCTGGGCCGCTAACGCAAATGCAAGGCCCACAGCCATACCTTCGGGGATATTGTGCAGGGTAACAGCCATTACTAAAAGTGTGGTACGTTTCCAGGTAGATGAAATTCCTTCGGCCTCATTGCCCTTAGGATTGCTCATATCAGCATGAAGATGAGGAAGCAGAGAATCCAGGACAATCAGGAAAAGAACTCCTAATACAAATCCTCCTGCAGCCGGGATCCAGCCAATGCCTCCGGCAGCTTCTGCTTCTTCAATCGCAGGTATTAAAAGTGACCAGATGGAAGCGGCGATCATTACGCCGGCAGCAAAACCAAGAAAGGTTCGCTGAACAGACTGATTAACTTCCTTCCGAAAGAAAAACACCAGGGATGCTCCTAAGGTAGTCATTAAAAAGGTGAAGCCAGTGCCTCCGGCAGCCCATAAAATCGGTGTCATAAAAATCCCTCCTTTTTATTTCTTATCCTGTCAAATGGGAGTCCATTTGATGCTTTTACTATATCATAAGCAGTCTTTGGGCGCAATGAGATAATTTCCCTTTCCCTTTCTGACAAAATTATGCTAAAATAGACCTGATTTTACATATGAAAGGAATTCATTCAATGAACATAAAAATAATATGGAGAAAGCGTGCGATCCGTTCCTTTTTTCTGGCTGCGACAGCAACAACTTTTTTATCTGCCTGCACCAGCACGGAAACGTCTACCAATAAAAGCTCTGCAACCCCTTCCACAGCCACTGCCTCTGAAGCGAAAAAAGAGTACCAGCCCATTGCCAGGCTGCTTCCGGGAGAGGTCCTGCTTCCAAAGCTTAATGAGGTGCCGGATTTAAAAGAAAATCCAATACCAGAATACTTAAGAAACGGTGTGGAACACCCTGTGGTTGCAAGTCTTCAGGAACGCCTGATGAAATTAGGCTTCATGGATAACGATGAGCCTACCCAGTTTTTCGGTAACGTAACAGAAGCAGCCATAAAGGTCTATCAGCGCCAGAACGGACTTGCTCAGGATGGAATCGTAGGTCCTGAGACCTTTACCTCCATCATGTCACCGGCAGCGAAGTATTACGCCGTTGCGAAAGGTGTTTGCGGTGATGATATAACGAGAATTCAGACCCGACTTTATGAGCTGGGTTATCTGGCCGATGCGGCCCAGGTAAACGGAAACTTTGGAGATGAGACAGAAGTTGCGGTAAGAAAATTACAGGAAGTCAATGGTCTAAACATCGATGGAAAGGTAGGCCGCCAGACCATCAATCTTTTATACAGCGAGGAAATCAAGCCAAACCTGGTGTCCTACGGGGAAAAGAGTGATGTGGTCTTAGCCAGCCAGAAACGGTTAAAAGAGCTTGGCTACCTGATGACAGAACCAGACGGTGCATACGGCAATGATACGGTGACCGCAGTAAAGCAGTTCCAGGCACGTAATGACCTTGTAGTAGACGGATACTTAGGACCATCTACCAGAGTGGCTTTAAACAGCAAGGAAGCCCAGCCAAATGGAATGACACTGGGTGAACAGGGAGACTCTGTTACTAATGTTCAGAAGCTCCTTAACAAGTATGGTTATCTTGCTTCCTCTAATGTAACTGGTTATTACGGAGAATTAACCGTGAATGCCGTAAAAGCCTTCCAGAGCAACAACGGCCTTTCTGCAGACGGTTCTGTAGGTAAAGATACCCTTAACAAGCTTTCCGGAAGTGGAGTGAAGAGTGCTGGCTCTAAAAGCAATACCGGAAAAGGCGGCAGCGGTAACAGCGGCGGCCCTGTAAAGGGTGGTTCTGGTGTTAATGGTCTTTTATCCATTGCAAGGTCTAAGCTTGGTAAACCTTACGTATGGGGCTCTAAAGGCCCTGGTTCCTTTGACTGCTCCGGATTTATCTATTGGTCCTTAAATCAGGTAGGGGTAAGACAGAGCTACTTAACGTCAGCTGGCTGGAGAAGTGTAGGAAAGTATACGAAGATCAGCAGCTTTGGGGATTTAAGAGCAGGAGATATCGTAGTCGTAAGCGGCCATGTTGGAATTGTAGCTGGTGGTGGAAATGTAATCGATGCCTCTTCAAGCCACGGAAGAGTCGTGGAGCGTTCTTTAAGTAACTGGTGGAGAAATAACTTCATCTGCGGCTGGAGAATCTTCGGATAGGATTTGAATTTATTATAGTTTGTTGCTTGAATATAATTCGTTTCAATATAATAGGGAGTGGAAGCCTGATTCAGGCTTCCACTCCCTATTCTCATTTCCTGACAGGAAATGCAACACTTGCTTTAAATAAGTCTCCGTCAATATAAAGGTTGAACTGACCGCCCTGAAGCTCGGTCAAGCTCTTGGCAATGGAGATTCCAAGTCCGCTTCCCTCTGTGGTTCTTGCCACATCTCCCCGGACAAACCGTTCTGTCAGTTCATCCGCCTTTATGTTAAGGGGATTTTCTGAAATATTCTTCATGGTGAAGATCACCATATCGTCTTCTTTTATCATGTCTACGTACACCCTGCTGTGCTCCATGGCATACTTAAAGGCATTGTTGTAGAGATTTTCAAGGACTCTCCATAAGTATCTTCCGTCTGCTTCTATAAAAATAGATTCATCCGGCAGAGAAGACACCAGTTCCAGATGGCGGAAGGAAAATTTCTCTTCAAATTCACCATTTGTCTGCTGTATCAGCTCCACAAAGTCAATACTTAGAATTTCCAGCTTTAAGTTTCCGGAACTGGCCTTGGAAGCTTCTACTAGATCCTCAGTCAGGGTTTTAAGACGGTGGGATTTTTGCTCCAGAACATCTAAGTAACCTAATATTTTCTCATCCTTAATTCCCTCTCGCTTGATGAGATCCACATAGTTAATGATGGAGGTAAGGGGCGTTTTTATATCGTGAGACACATTGGTAATAAGATCCGTTTTTAATCGTTCACTTCGCACCTTTTCCTGTAAGGCTGCTTCCAGACCGGTGCCGATGTGGTTGATATGCTCTGCCAGTTCCCGCTCTTTTCCGTTAAAGGAAGCGGTATTGATCTTATAGGTGGTGTTACCCTGGGATATATGAAGCAGTGCCTGGTTGATCTGGTCTGTTTCCCATGCGTGGCGGTACATTTTATGAAAGACCCACAAATCAAAGGCTAGAAATAAAATGCTGATGGCGCCCATTAGGATTCGGGAAGCAAGGTCTGTATAGGTAAATAACAAGACGCAGAAGGATAATATCATAATGATGTTAAATGCCAGATAAAAAATATAGGCGAACATGATTCTGGTGGTGAAGCGGTGGTTCTTAAAGTAAAGAGATAGATTTTTCCGCCACCGGAATAAAAGACTTCCGGTCCAGAGGGTACCTGCCTTATACCGCTTTAGAAGACTTAAAGAGAACATGAGCCCTGCGGCATAGTAGATCAATACCCGTAATACCAGTTCCCCGTAATACCACTGCTCTTCGGCAAGAAACAGGTGTATGATTTTATTAAACAGCTGGTCAGCCAGAAACAGGGAGCATAAGGTAGCGGCAAGGTATAGTAAAAAGCAGCCTTCCGCTGGAAGGAGCTTTACCCGTTTCATCTTAGGCTGATAAGGTCCTTTTTCTTCCAGTCCGGTTAAGCTTACAAGGACGTAGAGGGTAGCGGCACTGCCGAGAATTCCAAACAAAAGACTTACAATACCAGAGATGTACAGCAGCCGAACCTGGTTGTAGGCTTCAGAGGCTGTTTCATAAGCATCGTGATAGGGATAGGAAGTATCCACCCCTATGGTCATGTGGTAATTGCCATTGTTATAGGGATTCATCTTTTCCAGCTGAGCGGAGACATCCTTAGGGACTGTCGTTAAGTTAGAATCTACGTAAAGTGATTCCCCGGTCACATATAAGTATTTCCCCATGGCCCTAAAATCATCCACGGACTTCCCGGCAACGTTTCGATAGAGCTTGTATTCTTTCTGTGAATTCTGGTAACGTACTTCGAATTTTAAGTTGCTTGGATTCTGGATAAAGCGGTAATAAAAGGAGTAATAATTACCCAGATGGGTAAGGACTTCATAAGAAAGCTGATCCATGGTGAGAAAGGCCTGTCCCGGCTCTGTAGCAACAAAGTCAGGCTCATAGGCTCTGTAATCCACCCGGACGTTTAAGTTCTTATTGTCGGAGTCAGGAAGATGCCCTCCGCTGACCTTAAACTGTTCATTTAAGTAATACCCCTGGGACTTGGCCCGACGGATCATCTCATCTACGGTATACTCCTTAGTAGAATTAGGGCCGTCCGTGACCCGGACTATTGGCTTTGAGTAATCAATTCTTCCGTCTGTTTCAAAAACCTCTTTGTATTTTACGTAATTGAAGATCTCATCAATATCAGCCCTTAGCTGCTTTGTAAACTCCGGGGTGTCTTCATAGGTTTCGTGGGTAATCCAGCTGATGCCTTCTCCGTAGTGGATGTTATTGTACATAATGGTAACGCCCACCACCACGAGAAAGGAGAAGATGATATGCAAAAGGACGGCTGCTTCTTTTCTCTTTTTCATAATTGCTCCTATTGTTTCTCGATCTTATACCCAACTCCCCAGACCACCTTCAAATAGCGTGGCTCTCTGGGATTGATTTCGATTTTTTCCCGGATGTGGCGGATATGCACAGCTACAGTGTTGTCTGCGCCAATGGCCTCCTCGTTCCAGATCTGCTCGTAAATTTCGTCAATGGAAAATACTTTTCCCGCATTCTTTACAAGAAGTAGCAGGATGTTATATTCGATGGGAGTCAGCTTGATTAACTCATCGTCAACGGTCACTTCCTTGTTGTCATCGTTTATGGATAGGCCGCCGCATTTATAGACTGCTCCCGCAGGCTGCTGATTCATGTTTCCAAGCTGGGTGTAGCGGCGAAGCTGGGATTTTACCCTGGCGACCAGCTCTAAGGGATTAAATGGCTTTGTGATATAATCATCGGCACCGATGTTCAGACCTAAAATCTTATCAGTGTCTTCTGATTTGGCGGATAAGATGATGATTGGGATGCTGCTTGTCTCCCGTACCTTTAAGGTGGTCCTGATTCCGTCAAGTCCCGGCATCATTACATCAAGGATCATGAGATCCACTTCATTCGCTTCTAAAAGCTCCAGGGCCTCAAAACCGTCATAGGCTTTAATGACCTGAAATCCTTCTCCTGTTAAATATATATCAATGGCTTCTACAATTTGTTTGTCGTCATCACATACTAAGATATTCTGCATAAGAAAACCTCCTTTTCAATTATTATACAACGAAGGTAGTAAAAAAGCACTTTACTTTTTTATGAAGCACGAGAACCCTTTATTTATGCGTGTTTGAAGGTTACTATGTTATCATTTGACGGTATATTGACTGCATTGTAATATGATTCCAGTTTGTCCATTTTTACATCCGCATATCCAAAATGAGTATAAGTGTCCAAGGTTATTTTAATATCATCATGTTCTAAAAGATATCGATTTCTGCTTTATAGAGATCAATTGCAAAAGTTCTCAATATGATTCTGTCTCACACATATCCCTAATGTAAGAATTTATAGTTATGAGTATGCTGCGAATAACGGTAATGGATTGATTTATCACTTTCTATTTATTCGTTGATAAGTCAGAGGTTAAATAATATGGTACACGGCTAGTACATAAGACTCTGAGAATCATAAGTATAGCACCTGGGAAAAGAAAGGTTGCTGTTCTTAATGAAGTGGGTTTTCCGGTTATTACAAAAAAGGTAGTAGGTCATATCGATACATTGTACAGCCTACTGAGAGGAAGATGGCAGCTATTGAAAGACTGGAGAAAATACTTGTAATCAAAGAAACGGAATTACTGGAGCTTATGGCGCAGGCATAGAAATATATTGAATCCGCTCCTGAAAGTAAAGAAAGTGCAATGTTCCGTTTGCATAACATAGACGGCTTTCCCTGGTGGAAGATGGTGCAGTCCATGAATCGCAGGTTTCCTAATCGAAGGGTAAGTTTAACGGAAGATAGATGTAAAAAAAGGAATTTAAGATTTTTTTAGAAATGTCTCTCAATGTCTCGATGAAAAATGGTAGTATACTAACATGCAGAAGCCAGAAAGAGTAAGTTTTCTAATTGCTACAAGATTGAAAAACCGCGTCCTATTCGTGTCCTGTTAATGACTTGTTAGATGATTTACAATTATGTTATCCAAGATACTATGAATTTGGAAAAACAAACAGAGGAGGAATTGAATTATGGAAAACAGATATTGTTTACAGATGGTAAGTTGTGGTGATGGCTGTTGCAACGAGAATGGTAATGGGACTTCATTAAACGATGAGGTACTGTTCGAAGGAGTCGCTAATGCAGTTGGCGTGGCGTACAAGCTAAAGAAATCAATTACTGAATATAAAGAGTTGATTGTAGAATACGGACGGTTAAATAAAGGGAGTTGGGTAAAATCATATGGAGTTATCCCAAACGTCAACAAGGTACCAACCGATATGTATGAAAAAATTGTCCATATTCATTATAAGGATTCAGCGCTTTTGCGTTGGTTTATGAACTGGCATTTTACTGATGATTTGACGTTCTTGTGTGATTACATTGCTAAAAGCGAGAATTCTACCACTTTAAAGAATGTTGAAGGTGAAGATACATCAATTTTAAAAATCTTTGGTATTAAGTAATTAATGGCTGCCAAGTGTAACTGCTTGGCGGCTGTTTAAAGCCGACGTTCTTTTGTTTTAATAGGCTTTTCAAATCAGATAGAAAGCAGTGATTCAGGCGGTGGAAGATGCGCTTATCAGGGTACTGGCCAGGAGGCAGAAAGCCATTGATTCTTTGCACCGTTACGGCTTTGCCGAATGACTTTCTTTTCTGCAACATCATTTACTAATTTAGTATGCTTATAATAAAAAATCACTTAAGATAAATTTTGGAGGGACATTATATGAATAAAAGATTATTGCTTAGGATTGCAACGTGTTTTTGTTTTATTGTTAGTTTAGTGTTTTTAGGGCAGGCTACTACTTTCGCTGAAGAGATACAGTATACGGACAATGTAATTCCTGCTATGACAAGTAATACATCACCTAGTGGAGAAGCAAGTGCAAGCACTGTGTATCAAAATACAAAATATCCTGCTTATTTGGCATTTGATCACATAAGTAATTCAATTTCAAGTGCATGGGTATGTGCATCTGGTTCTTCCACAGGTTGGCTAGCCTATGAATTTGAAAACAAAAAATGTATAACAAAGTACACTTTAGTTTCAAGAAATCCAGTAACTGAAATAACTGAAATGCCAAAAACCTGGACTTTTGAAGCATATAATGAAGAAACAGATAGATGGATTATCTTAGATAAACAAACAAATATAACTACATGGACAATAGGGGTAAAAAAAGAATTCGTTTTTAGAAATACATCTAATTACAAAAAATATAGAATAAATGTAAGCGCAAACTGTGATAGTTTACATTCGCTAGTGATTGGTGAATTAGAGATGATGGAAACAGTTTCTCCAATCAATCTTGTTGCAACAACTAGAGATGAACAGGTTTTTCTATCCTGGGACGTTGTTACAGTAGCTGAAAGTTACAATGTTAAACGATCAACAACTGCTGGTGGCCCATATTCAATAATTGCGACTAATATAACAGGTACTAAGTACACGGATACTAATGTTATGAATGGCACAACATACTATTATATTGTTACTGCAAATGTAAATGATAGTGAAGGTCAGAGCTCTAATGAAGCTTCAGTGACTCCACAAGCCACTGCCGATCCAAATCAGCCAATCGAGAACAAGGTTCTTCTCGTTATCACCATGGTAACTGGCGAGCGAAAAGAATACGAATTGAGTGCAGATAAAATTAATGAGTTCATTACATGGTTTAACAGTAAAGCAGCTTCAAGCCCCATGTATGTGATTGAAAAGGATTATAACAAAGCTTCGTTTATAAGTCGAAAAGACTATATTGTTTATAAACAGATTTCTAATTTTGAAGTAAACGAATATACCGATTAATAAAGTAGCCCTGGGGAACCGGGGCTTTTCTTAAGGGGGAAATATAGATGAGTATTTTGCATTCCAGTCCACCTTAAGTGTCTTAAGACATTTACATTTTATGCTATAATAGCTATGTAGAGAGGCTAATGGGATATCCGCATGAAAGATACTAAGCTTAACTCTATAAACATTATAAAATAAAATGGAAAATATGTTGATCTAAATTCTCTCTGTATGTCTCATACAAATTTATGACAAAGTCAAATTTTAGAAGTTTTATTTACGATGATATGATAGTAATTACTCCGTCAATGTTAAACTCTCAACCAGTTAATTAATTTTCTTATAAACCACTCTAAAAAATCAATCTTTACATAAAATATTTTCAAACCACCTGGGTTCCTTAATATAGGCTGTTTCTTTTCCATGAACGATATCTCTGTAAAATCCGCATAGCTTATTTTTTTATTGCAGCCTTCTTTTTCTGCAAAAAAAGGAGCATTTGTTTATATCTGGTGCCAGAATACATTTTATCGACCGTAAGATTACCTCCTGAATACATTATGAGAACAATTGTTCTGCTTGTATATTAGAATAATTTGGATATAAAATTTAAGATATAAGGATGGAACGTTTGTTCGAGATGTATAATACTGCTAAATATTAGGAGGAGGCGCTACCATAATTACTTTTGATAAACATTGGGAGATAATGCGACAAAAGGCTGTGCGAGATATTAGTCTGCAAAATTGGTGATATAGTTGAGTATAAGTAATAGATTTTAGTCGGGCAAGCTGAATTGAGAACCAGCCTTAATTTATAGAGAATTATTAGGATCATATCATTTTCTGACTGTATTAGGTGCTAAAATCTGGTGAGATCAATAACTTCAAAAACCTTGCTTTCAAGCGGAAAAGTAAAAATATAAAAGGTCTGTTTGTCTTTTATTTAATAAAGCAATTTACTTTTTTCTAAAGAAATATGAAACCAGGCGCCTTTCTGTCATGTTTTGGCATTTTTTCACATATGTTTTACCAATTCTGATTAAAGGATGCTGTTATGAAAATATATGTGGTGCAGCAGGGAGACAGCGTGGATTCCATTGCCAGTTCGCAGGGCGTCCCAGTGGATGCTCTTGTCTTTGACAATCAAATTCAGCCTCCCTATAGTCTGGCCATTGGTCAGTCGCTTTATATCCGCGGAGATGAACCTCCTGAGGACAGGACTCCTCTTTATGTATTTGGATATGCCTATCCATTTATTGAACCGGTAAACCTGGATAATACCCTTCCATTTCTGACGGATCTTTATGTCTTTTCCTATGGATTTACGGAAAATGGGGATCTGGTTCCTCCGATGGCTGATGATGACTGGATGATTGACCGGGCATTAGAGGCCGGAGTTCGTCCCATTCTTACTCTGACTCCCCTTGGACCTGACGGGCGTTTTAACAACAATCTGGTTACCAATGCGGTACATAACCTTCAGGTTCAGCAGCGGCTTATCTGGAACCTGGGACTTAAAATGCAGGAAAAAAGGTACGGCGGGCTGGATATTGACTTTGAGTATATTATGGCTGAGGACCGTCTGGCTTATGCGGACTTTGTGGGCCGTACCACTCAGATTATGAACCAGTTCGGCCTTCAGGTGACGGTCGCTCTGGCACCTAAGACTTCAGCGGAGCAGGCTGGTCTTTTATATGAGGGTGTGGATTATGGACTTTTAGGAGCCGCGGCAAACCGAGTGCTTTTGATGACTTATGAATGGGGGTATACTTACGGGCCACCAATGGCAGTCGCTCCTATTAACATGGTAAGAAAAGTGGTGGAGTATGCTCTGACGGAAATTCCTGTGTACAAAATAAGTATGGGAATTCCAAACTACGGATACGACTGGCCTCTGCCTTATGAGCGTGGTGTGACGAGAGCGGAAACCATAAGCAATCTGGAGGCAGTTCAGATTGCAATTGATAATGGGGCGGAAATTCAGTTTGATGAAGAGTCGATGAGCCCGTATTTTAGATATTGGAAATTTGGGATACAGCATGAGGTCTGGTTTGAAGATGCCAGAAGCTATAAAGCGAAGTTTGATTTGATTAAGGAATATGGATTGACTGGTGCAGGATATTGGCAGTTGATGCAGTTCTTCCGGGCGAATTGGTTGATTCTTAGCCAGATGTTTGAAGCCAGGAAGGTTGGGGGTTAAAGAGATGATGCAGGGTAATTGGGTTGGGAAAATCCATTATCCTGCATTTTATTTTTGACTCTCATGGGAAAAGTCAATATGTTAACTTGATATTATCCAGAAAGAGATTAATATGGGGTCATCTGTAGTGAATTGAGATTTAGTAGCCTTGTCCTTTTTGTGTCCTGTTAACGACTTCATAGCTGATTTACAATAGTGTTATCCAGAATAAGTTAATCTGGAAAAAACAGAGGAGGAATTATTTATGGAAGAAAAGAAAGGCTGTACTGTGATTAATCAGTATTTTGGTTGTTGTGGTAAAGGTACTGATAGTGGTACGAGTAACGATAGCGTACCAGTGGGAACTGTAATCTCATATATGGGAATGTAGGCCCCCAAACATTACTTGGCATGTGATGGAGCTATTTACGATATTGCTGACTATAAAGAATTTTCCGATTTTATAAAAGAGGAATATGGGGCATTTGATTTTTTTGGAGGTGATGGTACTAAAACCTTTGCTGTACCTGATTTGAGAAATGAATTTTTACGTGGGTACCACGGTGATAAAGAAGAGAAATTGTCCGGTGAAATAGGTGTGAATCAGGAACCTACAAATCATATTAATTTTGTGACAGGTAAAAATTCTCGTATATTTTTAAATGGCGATTATAATGAAGAGGTGAATGCTAAAAATAGAGATAAGGTTATTTTCACGAGCAACCTAAGAGGGTGGACTAACGACGGATCGTTATCTAACTGGGGTGCTGGGGGAGACACTAAATATACATCTCGCCCTACAAATACAGCAGTTCTTTATTGTATAAAATACGAATAAAACATTATCTGTTATATAGAAACAACTTAACTTTGATGGCCACCAGGGGTAACAGTCTGGTGGCTAATAATTTTATAAACAGATCCAAATTTCCATTTAAACTAATATACTTTTAAAAACCCTATCAGAGTTTAAGTTAGAAGAGATATATTAGCTTTACTTATTATACTGGTTGTACAGCTAACGTAGTTATTGAATATACAAAGAAATAATACCATAAAGACAGCCGGGTGATGCATGTTAATAATATTTATTAGAATATAACGAAAGCGAGATATAATGTATGTGTAAAGCTGATAAAGGAAGTTGTATTACAATTAATTGTGGTTGTTGTGGTAATGGCAATGATAACACACCAGTCGGAACCATTATTTCATTTATGGGAACTAGTGCTCCCAAGCATTACTTAATGTGCGACGGTACTATTTATAATATTGATGAGTATAAAGAATTTTCCCAATACATTAAAGATCAATTTGGCTCCTTTGATTATTTCGGAGGTGATGGAACTTCAACCTTTGCAGTACCCGATTTGAGAGGCGAATTTTTAAGAGGAACTAGCACTGCGACAAGAAATAGTGGAACAGGTGCAGGTGTCGGGGTACATCAGGATGCAACTATGCCACCACTCGTCTTACCTTATGTTTCTGGTGGTAATACACATCTAATATCTAGGTTTGACAATAGTACTACTTATAATGGATTTCCAAGTAATGTAGATAAAGTAATAAACTCTACTGATAAAAAACTTTACGAATCGGTACAAGACGTATCAATCACTTCAAAAACAGCTACTTATTCAGAAGTAAGATACACTGTAAGGCCAACAAATACAGCAGTTCTTTATTGTATTAAGTACGAATAAAGTGAAGTTTTTTTCTGGCATATTAATTGATTCTTATTCAGTTATTTGAAGCCAGGGCGGTTGAAATGGTAAAGAGATGATGCAGGGTAATTGGGTTAGAATAATCCATTACCCTGCATTTTGTTTTTTATGTAAAACAATCCTTCAGTACCTTTATAAAAAAGCTAAAATTAGTATTTTCTAATATAATTTGTTTCCTTTTAAAACAGCTATTATAGCGACATATTCTAATGCTAAAACCATGCTATAATAAGCCTAAAGAATAGTTTGTCGAAAAAGAAAATACTTTGACAAAATTTAGAATAACTGGTATCTTTAAGGCAAAGAATTAAATGTTACTCATTATTCAAGCAGGAGGGTTTATACTTTTATGGAAGGTACAAAAGTAGTAATAGTGGATGATTCCCCATTTTCAATTGCTTACATCAAGGGGATTCTTGAAAGACACGGACTTGAGGTGGTCGGAGAAGCCGGCACACTGGATGCAGTTAAGGAAGTGGTAAAAGATAAGATGCCCCAGCTTGTAACCATGGATATGACATTGCCGGGGACGGACGGGCTGGAGTGTACGAGGGCTATCCATGAGATTAACAAAGATATTAAGGTAATCGTTGTAAGCTCCATGATGGATGATGAAATCGTGAAGGCAGCTAAGGACAACAAGGTATCGGCTTATGTTCAGAAGCCAATTGATGAGGATAGCCTAATGACAGCCATCAGCCGTGTAATGGAATCGGATGAGTTGTATGAGGAGTTGTCTGATAAAAATATGGAAATCTTTAAGGAATCCCTTTTAGATGGAATTAATAAGATGGCTAAATCCCTGATTACATATCAGACTGAGTATCCCTGTGACAAGGAATTCGAGTCCAAGGGTCTAACCATCATTATCGGTATTATCGGAAAGTTTTCCGGAAGAATGCTCATTGATTTAAGCATGAAGACTGCCAGTCAGCTGACAGCAGCAATTATGAAAAAAGAAACCAATACAAACGAAGAAGTGATAGCAGTGATCGGCGAGCTTGCTAATATCATTTCAGGTAATGCATGCTCCGTAATTAACCGGATGAATAAGGCATTTGGGCTGCGTGTTGCTCCTCCTACCATCATGCATGGAGAAAGTGTCTGCATCACAGCTCCTGGTTTCTATACAACTTCTGTAATTGGTGAATCAGAATTTGGAGAGATTCTCCTTAACGTAGGATTTCAAAGGGGTGACGATCATTGGATGTAAAATACATGAATCCTTTTATCCAGGCATTCTTTTCCGTGATGCCTCAGCTTGGATTTGATGATATAAAAAAAGAAGGCATCAGCTTAAAGGATGATAACTTAATCAGTACAGGCGTAATTATGACCGTTGGTATTGTGGGAGAGGTCAAAGGAAATGTAGTGTATTGCATTGGTTTAGAGGATGCAAAAAATATTGCTTCTACCATGATGATGGGAATGCCGGTGGAAGAGTTTGATGAGATGGCACAAAGCGCTGTTTCCGAGCTTGCCAACATGCTGACCGCCAACGCTGCAACCTACTTTTCAGAAATTGGAATTACAGTGGATATTTCCACGCCAACCCTTCTTTATGGAACTAACGTATCTATAAAGATGAGCTCCAATCAGGTGCTTTGCGTGAAACTCTCTGCCAATGGTATTCCATTTGAAGCAAATATCGCAATCAATGGATAATGTTCCTAACAGAAAAAGGGAGATACATAACATAGGTATTTTTCTGTAACAATTTCAGGTAGATAGACCAAGTTTCTGCGAAGCACCACTGCGCATTGCATGTTTATGTGCATGCAATGCGCGGGACACATGGGTTCGTTTATTTAAACCTTAAACGTGTTAAGCATCAAGTATATTAAGCATTAAGCGTATTAAGCATCAAGCATACAAAACATCAAACATATTAAATATCAAGCATACAAAACATCAAGCATAATAAATAACAAGTATATTAAATATCAAGC
>NZ_JHWJ01000018.1 GCF_000687555.1 [Clostridium] aerotolerans DSM 5434
CCCGTTGCGCCGGTTTCTCCTGTTGGACCGGTAGTTCCTGTCGGACCGGTCACTCCCGTGGGGCCGGTAGCTCCTGTCGGGCCCGTGACTCCCGTTGGGCCGGTAGCTCCTGTCGGACCGGTCACTCCCGTGGGGCCGGTAGCTCCTGTCGGGCCAGTGGCTCCCGTTTGACCTGTTTCTCCAGTTGGACCAGTAACTCCAGTTGGACCAGTAACTCCTGTCGGACCTGTGGCTCCAGTTGGGCCAATTTCTCCAGTTGGGCCGGTGACTCCCATTGGACCTGTGGCTCCCGTTGAGCCCGCTTCTCCTGTAGGACCGGAACTTCCCGTCGGACCCGTTTCTCCGGTTGGACCTGTGGCTCCCACTGGACCCGTTTCCCCGGTTGGACCGTTGGCTCCAGACGGGCCTGTTTCTCCCGTCGGACCGGTAGCTCCCGTTGAGCCAGTTTCTCCTATCGAACCTGTTTCTCCCATCGGACCGGTGGTTCCTGTGGGGCCGGTGGCTCCCATTGGACCTGTGGCTCCTGTCGGACCTGTTTCTCCCGTCGGACCGGTAGCTCCCGTCGGACCTGTTTCTCCTACCTGGCCCGAATCTCCTGTTGGGCCCATAGCTCCTGTGGGACCGGTGGCTCCTATCGGACCGGTATTTCCTGTGGATCCCATTGCTCCGGTAGGGCCTGTCATTCCAGAAGGGCCAGTATCCCCTGTCGGACCGGTGGCTCCATTTAACTTATGATAATAATGATTGTATTATATAAATGATTTCCTATAAATTAATCTTATGAATACATATCAATTTCTGTATTTTATAATTTAGTATACATATTTTTAAATTTTTCTAGACCAGTGCCCTCTGATGCCCTATATGGGAAAGCGAAATACTACATTGTTTTATAACTTGAGATAAAGGTTCTCTAAAATTAACAGGTATACAATATCATTTAGAGCAACCTATTTTAAAAATAAAAATACTTTACTTTAACTGATATTACCCTTTCTGTTTATATCAGTGATGATATATGAAAAAAGAATTCATATAAATATGCAAACAAAAAACAGCCTTTATCTTTTAGGCTGCCTGATAACATTATTATGATGCTAAAATATTTTGTAATGTCACATTAATTATCTATTTTTTCTAGAACTTCTATGGCTAACATAAAATATGTTTGCTAAGTTCCAAACAAAAAACGGCATTTCTGCCGTTTTTCTGTGTTATAACACACTTTTATCATCCCTCTTATTTACCTGCCTCACAAACCATCTAAAAAGGACCTATATACTAGTTTCCGATAAATGCCTCAACAGAATGGGGTCAGCCGGTTTTAACTGTTTTATTTTATATTATCCTAAGCCTCCTGTTTGCAATATCATATCAATTAAACCAGGAAAACGGGAATCTAAATCATCCTTTCTGAGCGAATAAAAGTGGTGTTTGCCTTCGATGCGCGGCTGAATAATGCCAGCTTCACGCAGTATTTTAATGTGATGGGATAATGTTGATTTGGGGATGTGGTCCAATTTAAAAGCGGAACAGTCTCTCTCGTCAAAACTGGCAAGACAGTACGCAATCTTCATACGTAACGGGTCACCTAGTGCATTACAGACCATTGTCAGACTCATCTCCGAAGCTGTAGGTATTGTTAATGTTCTCATAATGTAAATCTTAACACATAAAATAATTTTTTTCAATGTTCGAAATTTTTCAAACTATTATTGCATTTCTTAAATAAGTGTGATATAGTTCTACTCATGTCATACAGTTCGAAATTTTTCGAACTATAAAACCATACTGTATCAGACAGTATAAACCATAGGAGGAAATACAATGAACATAGCAGCAACAGAAAACAACAACTCCATAAACACGGATAGAAACATAACGATTTTAAATAACTACTTCCGTTTATATGATGCTTCTCGCACTGACGATCGGGCTAAGGGGGACTTATTGTCCCTGTTCACGCAGGATGCTGAAATTGTTTCCAGCCGTGGCAGCCGTAAAGGATTTGAGGGGGTTATTAAGACCTTTTATGAGAACAACAAGGACATTAAGCATATGTGGGATGCATGGGTCCTTCAGTCTGACGGCAGCTACAGGACCAACTGGGCAGTATGCGGTCAAGCGGCAGATGGCACGGTGTATGCAAAAGCGGGTATAGACATTGTTCGTATGAATGATGAGGGGCAGATTGTATATTTAAAGAACGTACAGACTACTGAGGAAGCTTATAGTGAATATTTTTCATAAATAAGATATTCGAATTGTAGTCTTACAAATATTATTGATTTATTTCTATTTTGTGTTCCTAAATTCAAATACTGAAATAACATTTTTACTGTTCCTTCATACCGAAACAAGCATATCAATGTAAAAGGGTAAACTATAAAATATCAATATGCAAAACCTTTCGTAGTTTGGAAAATTTTATAAAGCGCAGCTTCCCACAATCTAGTATCAAAAAAAGCTGTCTGGAAAGCTTAATGAAAGATGACGTTCCAGGCAGCCTTTTTGCATCTACGATGTACGCAGGCTTCCTTATACTCTTTAACCAGATATCTTACCCAATTGCAAGTCTTGAACTGGCGGTTGTTGCGGCATCATTAAACCCGAAGAACGACAGTAATACCTACATGCATATAAAAATTGCAAATACCATATTTATTCTTCCCCCACTAAAAAAGCAGTGTCTGGTTGCAACTCCAGCTCACTGCTCCATTATATAGAAGAAACTACTTAATCGCGTCTTCCCCGCGCTCTCCGGTACGAATACGAACCGCATCCTGAATATCGGAAATAAAGACCTTTCCATCACCAAATTCTCCAGTATAAGCCTTTTTGGTAATCGCACTGATAACCGTTTCTGCCTGGTCATCAGCCACGACCATTTCTATCTTAATCTTAGTAAGGAAGTTATAATCGACCTCAGCGCCGCGGACAAATTCTGTCCAGCCCTTCTGATTTCCGCACCCCATGACCTGGCTGATGCTTAAGCCGTTTAACTTCTGCTCTTCCATGATTTCTTTAATATCCTCCAGCTTTTCCGGACGGATAAATGCTTCTATTTTCTTCATGAGACAATCCCCCTTCTCTTAGTCCATACCATTAAATGCCGGATAAGCAGTTTCTCCATGCTCCGAAACGTCAAGTCCGATGATCTCATCCTTATTGGATACCTTGATTCCTTTGGTAATCAGAGATGCGATCTTAGCGGCTATCAGGGTTCCTACAATGGCAATGATAATGGTAATAACAATGGCTGCAAGCTGGCGAAGGAACAAAGTCAGATCTCCGAATATAAGACCATTCCATGGCGCTGCGGAGTTAATCTTGGTATTTGCAAAGATACCAGTAGCAATACCGCCCCAGATTCCACCAATGCCGTGGCATCCAAATACATCAAGTGCGTCATCATAACCAAACTTAGGCTTAATCACGTTGATGAAGTAATAGCAGATAGGACTTACCAGTGCTCCGATGATGATAGCTGCCCAGATTGGTACAAATCCTGCACCAGGAGTAATGGCGACCAGACCAATAACAAGACCGGTAGAGGTTCCTACCAGGGTAGGCTTTCCATTTTTAATCACTTCTATAAGAATCCAGGAAAGAAGTGCGGAAGCTGCTGCTGTGTTGGTGGTCATGAATGCGTGAGCTGCCAGCTCATTGGCTGCCAGTGCACTGCCTCCGTTAAAGCCGAACCAGCCAAACCAGAGAAGCGCTGCTCCCAAAAATACAAAAGGTACATTGTGGGGGTGATACGGTGCCTTGCCTAGGTTTCTACGCTTTCCAAGAAGGAAGGAAAGAACCAATGCGCTGACTCCAGAACTAATATGAACTACGTTTCCGCCTGCAAAATCAACGGAGCCGATCTGGAACAGGAATCCACCGCCCCATACCATGTGAGCCAGGGGATAATACACGATGATAGACCACAATGCCACGAAAATAACCAGAGAACTGAATTTCATTCGCTCTGCCACAGCACCGGTAATAAGTGCGGGAGCAATGATGGCGAACATCATCTGGAAGATAGCGAATACAAGGGTATTGGGGTAAGGGTGTGTGGTGTCGGCAAAGGTATCGAAGTTAAGGCCGAACCAGTTAAGATTTCCGATGACACCGCCAATATCTCCACTAAAGGAGAGGGAAAAACCGATCAAAACCCAAAGAATTGATCCAACTCCCATCATGATGGCTGATGACATTATGGTGTTTACAACATTTTTTCGTTTTACCAGACCTCCGTAAAAAAATGCCAGCCCCGGGGTCATGATAAATACGAGAGCGGAACAAACAAGCATCCATGAAAAATCTCCGTGATCCATAAAAAAGCACCTCTTTCTTAATTTTGGGTAAAAAAATTAAGCCATAACCTTGTGCGACGCTGCACATTGTTATGGCTTCTTTGCCTTGAAAATTATTGTTAACTTCGTTTTATGAAGTATATAGCTAGACTAAAGCATGAATCATTTTTTGTCAAGTAAAATTTTTAAAGTCCAACTGGAATTTTTTTGTCATTTTGGTGCGGACAGCCTTTTACCTGCGGATGACGATGCTCCCATTTTTTTGAAGCTCTACCACCGGGTGCTTTTTTAAATAATCCAGGGCAAGCTCAGGGACATCTGTGCCAAGCCGCTTTAACACGGGACACGTTTTATACACCTCATAGCCCCCGGTGCCGCTCCCTCTGTAATCACTCATACAAAGGCTTAAGCTCCGGCCATTTAACGGTTCTCCCTGATATAAAATAGACCTTACCCGGCTTCCAACCGGCATTGTTACATCTACCTCATAGGTGATTCCTGCAAAATAGTCGTAATTATAATGCTCCACCTTTGGATTTAAGAATACCTGAGAAATTTCAATGGCACCATCCTTAATGGTAAAGTATTCGGCGCAGCGTTCCAGGGCTTTTTTAAGGGCCGTCTCATCAACAGATAGAACCACCAGGGTGTTGGAGAAGGGGTATACCCTCACCAGATCCCGCATGGTAATGTGCTCAGGCAGACTCATGGGAGTATTGCCAAGGCCCACACAGGAAATATCAGCCCCGGAATAGAAAAGCTGTATCTGGTTGAATAAATCTGCGATTCCAGAACCGTGCATTGCCATATCAAGCTTACTCATCTCTAAGACCGGTTCTTTTAATCTTCCGATGCTCACGTCAAGCCATTTCTGGACTTCTCCCTCCAATGGAAGAAGGGTCTTATAGGGCTCTTCCTCATGGTGATCACCCGCCGGGCAAATGGTAGATTCAACAGAAACCTTGCCCTCTGAGACTGTAATCTCAATCCTGGCATACTGAATGGCATTGGCCATTACCTGAAGGGTATGGGTCCCGCAGATCTCTCTTCCAGATACCGGCATATGCTGATGAGCGGTAAGGAGGATATCATAGTCCAGCTCTTTTAAAATCCGGTAGCCTACGTTTTCACCGCTGGTGCTTAAGACCTCACCAGTTTCCAGATCGCATTCATAGCCGCCATGATAAATACAGATGGTGACATCACAATGCTCCTTAAGAAGGGACAGTTCCTTCTTTGCGGCCATAAATGCATCTGTTATCTTTATATTCTGAAGATGCTCCGGTTGTTCCCAAACATTGACATAGTCGGTAACAACGCCTGTTACACCGAGCCGAAGGCCATTTTCCAGAGTGAAGATTTTGCTGTTGGAGAGCTTTAATTCACCTTTCAGATCTTCTACATTGGCACAGAGACAGGCACCATGTAACGCATTGTAATAATGGGAAAGGCGTTCATATCCAAAGTTAAAGTCATGGTTTCCCGGAACCACGCAATCATACCCTGCCTCATTATACACAAGGGCGATGGGCTCGGATTCAAGAGCCTCGCCTCCCTTTGCCATAATGTAAGAGGCCATGGGAGAACCCTGAAGCGTATCGCCACCGTCAAAAATAAGGGTATTTCCGTCCTTCTTAAAGTTGGATACACAGTTTAACAGACCCATGGCCTTTTCTTCCTTGTCTCCGTATGAGGTTGGAAACAGGAATCCATGAACATCTGAGGTGTAATAAATGGTTGCATTTCGTTTCATAAAATCACCCCCTGGCCAGCTTTACACGGATTTTTGTGGAGATGTATTCCACCAGGAGAACCAACACAATAAGCCCTACTAAAATCGCTCCTGCCTCATTCCAGCGGTAGGAATTCATAGCAAAGATGAGGGGAGCACCAATACCGCCGGCACCAACCAGGCCAAGCACCGTAGCATCTCTTAAGTTGATATCAAACCGGTAAATCACCGTTGAGGCGAAGTTTGGAATCAGCTGTGGAAGAATGCCGTAGCGTATCTTCTGAAAGGTGGTACAGCCACAGGCATCTAAGGACTCTAAAATCCTGGTGTCTAAATCCTCAATGGCTTCGATGTACATCTTTGAAACCATTCCGATGGAGCAGACAGACATGGTAAGAAGTCCGGTAAATGCCCCAGGTCCGCTGACACGGATAAACATAAGTCCGTATACAAAAGCCGGAATCGTACGAATTGCCATAATAATCAGACGGCTTATGTATGCAATGGGTGCAGGCATTAAATTAGACGCCGATAAAAATGACAGGGGAATGGCTAAAAATGCACCTACCAACGTTCCTAAAAATGCAATACAAACTGTTTCAAGCAGGAGATAAGGCACTCCCTGAATGGTTAAGTTAAACAATAGCTTAGGTTCTGGATGGAAAATACCTTTTAAAATATTTCCAGCAATGGAAAGGCCACCAAGACCTCCCTTTGATATCTCTACCGCGGAACCGGACCATAAGATACACGCCAGAACAATGACAGACACTGCAATCTGGTATACTGTATTCTTTGGCCGTTCGGCGTATGCTTTTTCAATTTGTTTATTCATATGTACGCCCTCCTATACCAGTTTCTTGCGGCAATAACGGCTCACCGATTCAATGAGAAATACGGTTACAAACAGCATGAGTAAAATCATACCTACACTTGGATACTCTCTCCAGCCTAACTTTTCATTGAGAATGAGTCCAAGGCCTCCTGCTCCCACGTAGCCTAGGATGGCTGCATAACGGACATTTCCCTCAAAGCAGAACAGACCGTTTGAGATATAGGACGGCAGGACTTGTGGAATAATGGCACTTGCAAAGGCTCTTACTTTGGTAGCTCCAATGGCCTCCATGGCTTCAAAGGCGCCCATATCCACAGTTTCAATCTCTTCGTAAAGAATTTTCCCCATATAGGCAAAGGTAAACACTGCAATTGCCGTGGTTCCTGCCAAGGTACCCAGTCCAAAAACATAGGTCGCAACAAGAGCGGTCACCAGGGTGGGAAGGGTTCTTACGATGCTTAAAAACAGTCTTACCACGCCGACTAAGGCAGAATTTTTAATGATATTGGTGGAAGCAGCCATGGCAAATGGTATGACAGTGACAGCACCTACAACAGTTCCTAAGAGGGACATTTTCACCGTGTCAAACAGGGGCTCCCACACCTGGGAGCTATAGGAAAATGCTGGTGGAATCATCATTCCAAGGATGACAAAAAACTGGTAACCCCGCTCCTTTAAAACGGCCAGGTCAAAGCCAGTGATCTTTACGGAAAGTATGGTAAAAAGCACAACGATTAAGGCGACGAGAGGAAGTCTGGACGCTGGCTTATAGACGGTTTTCCCATTTGACAATTCCATTTTCCTGGGAGGAAATATCTTGTCATATACACTCATCCTTCGGCCTCCTTTTGTTTTCCTTCATAGATCTCGTTTAAGATTTCCTCCGTTACTTCGGATGCTGGGCCGTCATAGACTATGGCGCCGGAACGGATGCCTACCACACGGCTGGCATACTGGAGTGCCAGATCCACGTGATGGATATTTAAAAGAATGGTGATGTTCATGTCCTTATTGATTCTCTGGAAATCTCCCATGACCTGTTTTGCCGTTACCGGGTCAAGAGAGGCAACCGGTTCATCGGCCAGGATGATCTGGGGATTCTGAGCAAGAGTTCTTGCAAGGGCAACTCTCTGCTGCTGTCCACCAGAGAGCTGGTCTGCACGGACGAATGCCTTATCGAGAATTCCCACCTTGTCAAGAGCTTCCAGAGCATTTAACTTATCTTCCTTTGGATAAATGCCAAACAGGGCACGAAAGAAGGACAGCTCCGGCACCTTTGACATGAGAACGTTATTAATGACTCTTGTTCTTGTTACCAGGTTAAAGGACTGGAAGATCATTCCGATCTTTCTGCGGAAGCCTCTAAGCTCCCCACCCCTAAGCTGCATTACATCGGTGCCGTCTACGGTTAAGCTTCCCTCTGTAATGTCGTGCATACGGTTAATGGTCCGAAGAAGGGTGGACTTTCCCGCACCGGATAAACCGATGATTGCCACGAATTCTCCCTGTTCAATGGTTAAGTTAATATCTTTTAAAGCCTCAAAGCCGTTGGGATATTTTTTGCTTACGTGATTAAATTCAATCATACTTTTCCTCATTTCCATGCACAAAGAGCGGAGGCGCCGCAATTGTTACCCCTTACGACGCCCCCGCAGCCTGTATGTATTATTTATTTTGCATTTAATTCCTTAATCATCTGCTGTGCTTTGCGCTCATTGTCATAATCAGCGCTCTTTGCTTCCTGATATCCCTTGTGGCTGTAGATTGCAATGACCTTCTGGCCTTCTTCTGTCTTGCCTATGTTGATGAATGCATTGGAAAGAGCTTTCTTGAATGCATCATCCATGATTTTGGAAGTCTTGCTTACGCTTACTGTATCGTTAAAGATAGGAGGAGTTACACCAATGACACTGGTCTCTTCCCAGATGGAGCCGGTTCTGTTGTACTCAGCTTTCCATTTTTCCTCATAATCTCTACGGGCATCTGCGTAGGTACAAAGAACGTCTACCTGTCCGGCAGCAAGTCTTGCAAATGCACTACCGTAGGAATCAGACTGAACTGCATGGGAAAGATTTAAAATGTTCTTCTGGAAATTGTCCTGAAGCCATAAGGAAGGGTAAATGTATCCTGCTGGTGAGGAGGAAGACATAACACTCCAGTTTGCTCCGTCTAAATCTTCAAAGGTAAGAGCTTCGCCGCTGTTGATCTTCTTTGCAAGCTCCTGTCCTTTTTCGGAAGGACCTGCAATGATCAGGGAACGGTAAGAGGTTGCCTGCTCTGTGGTAGCCTCTGTTGCTTTTCCGTCGTTCCAGTCTTTTGCAGCATCAGAATTCTTGCTTAAACCATCTCTGGTCGCTGTAAGAAGTACATCTGCGCCGTCATCGTAAAGGACATAGGTTCCTCCAGGAATAAGACCGATATCAGCAGTACCTGCGGAAAGCGCTTCTCCAACTGCTTCATAGCTGGTTCCAACGGTAATCACTACCTCACCGATATCATAACCTTCTTTTGAAAGCTCTGTCTTAAGCATGTCCTTTAACGGCTCTGTTGCGGTTACGATTTCCTGTGGCTCTCTGGAAGGTACGAAATATACGTTGAGCTTGTCTACCTTTTTATTCTCTGCCTTTGTATCGCCTGTCTTTGCGGAACTTTCTGCTCCTGCCTGGGTAGTCGCTGCGGTGGTTGCACCTGCCTGCTTGCTGCCGCCTGAACATCCTCCGATCATTGCTGCGCAGAGTGCTGCTGCCATTAATACAGAAACTGTTTTTCTCATACTGCTCTCCTTTTTCGTGTGATTCATCGGTTCTCTTGTTTTACGACTTACGCACTGTCTCCGACCTCCAGCTTGGTCGGAAGATAAATTGTCATGTTGTCCTTTCGCCCTTCCCTGATCTGCTCAAGCAAAAGCTTAATGGCTGTCTGCCAGACGATTTCCGGGAACATGCGGACCTTAGTGAAGGTAGGCCATTTGGATTCCAGAGTCTCAATGTCCTTATAGATGACCACTGCAACGTCCTTAGGAATCCGAAGTCCTGCATCGTAAAAAGCTTCTAACGCTCCTTCTGCCACTTCTTCACTTCCTAATAGAACCGCCTCCGGAAGACATCCGGATTCCACCGCTCTTTTAGCCAGCTCATAGCCGCTTTCCTTACTGATATCTCCCAGATAGAAATATTTGTCTTCGTATAATTCCTTCTGGTTGAAAGCTGCTTTGATGCCCTCTAATCTGCGGTAGCCGATCTTTACCTGACCCTCTTCGTAAAGACCTCCTATGTAACCAACACTTCGGTACTTTTTCTGATCCACAAGGTAAGATAGCATCTCATGGATTCCCTTATTAAAGTCCATGACAATGCTGTCATATTCATAATCCTTAGGATCGGAATTGATGAATACGATGGCATAGCCTTGCATCCGGAGAAATTCCATCTCTTCTTCGGAAAAAACACCAAATGCAATGATTCCGTCGTACTGTCCGGGCGTTCCCTTATCCATGCGTTCGAATCGTACCTCACTGTTTCCTGACATGGACTTAACGATTATGTCCAGGGAGGAAAGCCTGATGTTTGTCCGGTCCTTGCGGATAATGTGCCAGTCAGCCACACCAATGACAATTTCTCTTTTTTTCTGCGTATGACGCATCCTGGGTGGGACATATTTTAATTCGTGGGCAATCTTAAATATCCTCTTTTTCACTTCCGGGCTCACCACAATGGTTTCATCCTGATTGAGCACCCGGGATACGGTTGTAATGGAAACCTCCGCAAGCTGTGAAATTTCTTTAATTGTAGCCATAACCTATATCCTCACCTTTCAGATTTCATTATAATTGGACTCTCTGGTACCGTCAATAAGCAAAGTAAAATTTTACTAAAGTTTTACCTTCCCTTTGAAAAAGAAAGAAACAATGGCAAAACCGGAAAGATTTCATTTGATCTTCCCGGTTTATTTAACTTCCTAATCCTTTTTCCCCAGATCCAGCTTTGCAAATGCCGCAGCAAATGGACTGTTTATCGGTTCCTTTGCTTCCTTGTTTTGCTGATTAATATATTTCGCCACATCCTTTTTAGATACCCCGGCCCCTTCCTTGGTCCGGCGTTCCTTAAAGGCAGATAGTTTTTCTTTATAGCCGCACCGGCAGACAAAGATCTGTCCATCTCCTTTTCCATTCAGAGAAAGCTTCTTATGGCAGACCGGACATCTTGCGTTGCTGGTTCTTGATATCACTTCCCGGTGACCGCATTCCCTGTCCTGGCAGACAAGCATCTCACTGTTTTTACCCTTTACTGACAGCATCAGTTTTCCGCAGTCAGGACATTTTTTATTGGTCAGGTTATCATGGGAGAAACGGCCTTCTCCCGCCTTGATCTCATGAATCAGCTCCTCAGAGTACTGTCTGATATCCTTCATAAATGCAGCACGTTTTCTCGTTCCTTTGGCAATCTCAGAAAGCTTCATCTCCCAGTCAGCCGTAAGCTCCGGCTTCTTTAAATCCTCTGGCACCAGAGTTAGAAGCTGTCTTGCCTTGGAGGTGACGAAGATGTCCTTCCCCTTTTTCTCCAGAAGAAAGCTGGAAAATAACTTTTCTATGATATCAGCCCTTGTTGCTACGGTTCCAAGTCCTCCGGTCTCTCCAAGGGTCTTTGCCATATCCCTGTCCTTCGTCTCCATATAGGAAACTGGATTTTCCATGGCAGACAAAAGAGTGGCCTCATTAAATGGAGCCGGCGGTTTTGTCTTTCCTTCCGTCATTAATAGGGTAAGGGAGGTAAGGCGGTCTCCTTTTTTAATAAGAGGCAGATTCTGTTCCTTTAATTCCTGCTCCTCTTCTTCCTCATCCTGGTTCTCATAGACTTCCTTCCAGCCAGAGGTCTTTACCGTTTTTCCACGAGCCACCAGCTTTTCACCTCCTAAATCCACAAAGAGCTCCGTCTGTTCATACTCAAAGGGTGGATAAAGAACGGCGATGAATCTGCGGACTACAAGGTCATAGATCTTTCTCTCGTCAATGGTCATGTGATCCATCTGGACAAACTGCTCTGTCGGGATGATGGCGTGATGGTCGGATACCTTTTTATCATCTACAAAGGATGACTTTGCCTCAATCTTCTGATTGATCAGTCTGCCAGCCAGCTTCCGGTAAGGCCCAACGCTGCAGGCTTCCAGCCTTTCCTTAATAGAGGGCACAATATCTGAACTCAAATACCTGGAATCCGTTCTCGGATAGGTAAGGACCTTATGGTTCTCATACAGCCTCTGCATGATATTTAAGGTCTCCTTGGCGGAATAGTTAAAGCGTCGGTTGGCTTCTCTTTGAAGCTCAGTCAGGTCATAAAGCTGAGGAGAATACGTCTTCTTTGGCACGCTCTTTACCTCGGTGACCACGCCTTCCTTCTCTTCCTTCATCTTTAAAAGCAATGCTTCTACCCGGTTTTTATCAAAGGAGCGGTAGCTTTTAGAGCCTTCATCTCTCCAGGTAAAGGTAAGGGAAGGAGTCTGACATTTAGCCGTGATTCCGTAGTAGGGCTTAGGAATGAATTTTTTAATCTCTTCTTCTCTTTTTGCAATAATCGCAAGAGTAGGAGTCTGGACCCTGCCGCAGCTAAGCTGTGCATTGTATTTGCAGGTAAGGGCACGGGTGGCATTGATGCCAACCAGCCAGTCTGCTTCGGCGCGGCACATGGCAGCATCGTATAAATCATCGTACTGGTGCCCGTCCTTTAGCTTGGCAAAGCCTTCTTTAATGGCCTTATCCGTAACCGAGGAAATCCAAAGCCGTTTGATAGGCTTTTTATTCCCTGCCTTTTCAAGAATCAGCCTTGCCACCAGCTCCCCTTCTCTTCCGGCGTCTGTGGCAACGATGATTTCATTAACATCGTTTCTGTGAATCTGGGTTTTTACCACACGGTACTGTTTTCCCGTCTGCTTGATGACCTCCAGCTTAAACCGGTCCGGCATCATCGGAAGATCTTCCATCTTCCATTCCTTATATTTGGGATCGTAATCCTCCGGGTCTGCCAGGGTGACCAGATGGCCAAGCCCCCAGGTCACAATATATTTATCTCCCTCAATGACTCCGTTCTGGTTCCTGGTACAATGAAGCACCCGGGCAATGTCCCTTGCTACCGAGGGTTTTTCCGCTATAATCAAAGATTTCATGGTATTCCTCCAACTTTCATTTCTCCCACAATTATAGCCCATTGCGCCTTTTATTACAAGAAAATCACTTCCTGTATACAATAAGGGCTTCTCACAATTACACCATTTTGCTCTCCTTTTGCCTGGGCCATTCAGTAAAAATAGGCGCAAAAAAAGCCGTCCAGTCATGCGGTAACCAGTACGGCTCTCTTGCAGGAGTCATGATCCTTCACGGGTCAAATGAAGGATGCAATCAGAGGGTTAGTCTGATTTAGAATATTCACACGCAGTTAGCCAAAACTAACTGTATTTATATTACCATAATATGATTAAAAATGCAAGAAGTGCACACGAAAAGAATTATCATTTATAGGGGTAACATCCACTGTAACACCTTCTGGATATACGCCTCCCAGAAGTCCCAGTCATGATTGCCGGGGCCTTCCACGTAAACAGCTTTAGATCCTCTCGCATCAAGCTGTGCCTTCATGACAGCATTCATATCATACACAAAGTCCTCGGTGCCGCAGGCAAAGTAAAGCTCCGGAAGATTCCCGGCCTTCTCACAGCGGTCATAAAGGGTAATCAGGTCAGCGTCGCTTCCCTTCACATCCGCTGGATTCTTAAAAATTAAGTCCCAGCGGAATGGGGAACCGCCTTCCTCGTTTTTTGTTCTTTCATAAGTCATCTCGATATCAAGGGCACCGGATAAGCTGGCTGCCTTTGCATACTGCTCTGGCTTTGAAAGCCCAAGAAACCAGGCGCCATAGCCGCCCATGGAAAGACCTGCCACAAAGGTATCCTCTCTTCTCTTTGAGATTGGAAAAATACTTTTCACAAAAGCAGGAAGCTCTTCCGTAAAAAAGGTAAAATAATTATTTCCCAGATACATGTCCTGATAAAAGCTGTTATCCGCAGAAGCCATCACCACTGCAACGCAATGCTTTTGTGCATACCGTTCAATATTGGAAAACCTCATCCAGGAGCTGTAATCTCCATAGGCACCATGAAGAAGGTAAAGAACAGGAAGTCCTGTATCATAAGGGTACGCCTTTTTCGTTTCTTCACTGGTGATCTGCTCGTTTCCTTCCGGGGTTGGGATAATTACATTTACATCGACTGTGCGCTTTAGGGAAAAGCTATAGTAATGACAATTCATGCTGGCCATGAGCTGGTCCTCCTTACTGTTTTTTCTTATTATATGCTTAAAGATCAGTGAAAGCTAGACGGAAATTGCACTGTTATTCTCAGTATAAAACGTATTTTGCCCATTTTACACTGGGAATGCCTTATATTTCGTCAGAAAAAAGCGCAAGATATGTATAGTTTTACCCGTCAAACTGCAATTTCCGTCTAGCATTTGCATGACGTTTTCTTTATGATGATAGCAGAAACTTATGATACATTTACTAAAAGGAGCAGATACCATATGAAGCTTTGTACCGCTGTAAAAGAAGTGATTTCCTCTGATTCTTATTTCCGGATTCTCACCAATTCCATTGAGATCCGCCTCATGTTTTTTACCGATTCCATCATCCGCATCCGGGCAGGGTTTGACGGGGATTTTGCAGAAGAATCCTACAGCCTCGTCACCACTGCATGGGAAGACCGTATGGACGAATTCCTTGGCAGTATGAGAAAGCGGATTACACCTGCTTCTGCCAGCCTGTCTGACCAGGGAGACTCCGTAATCCTACAGGGAGCGCTTTTAAAGGTGGTCATTGAAAAAGACCCGTTCCGTATCTGCATCTATGACAAGGAAGGAACCTGCATCCACTCCGATATCGTGGACCTTGGCTATATGGAGGACAGCAACCACAGACGAATCCATACCAGCGAAATTTCACCGAAAGATTGCTTTTACGGCTTTGGTGAAAAGAGCGGGGAATGGAACAAGGCACAGAAGTTCCTTTCCATGAGCCCAAAGGATGCCATGGGATATAACCCGAAGGAAACAGACTCTTTATATAAGCATATCCCATTTTACATTAAGCTGAATAAGGATACCAAAAAGGCAGTAGGCTATTTTTATCACAACACCTACGAATGTGATTTTGATATGGGCCGGGAAAAGAGCAACTACTGGAAGCCCCACAGCCGCTACCGTGCCGACGGCGGCGACATCGACTTATTCCTTATTGCAGGACCACAGGTACGGAGCGTAGTGGAACGGTATACGGATTTGACGGGAAAATCAGCCCTTCTTCCCCGCTATGCCCTGGGCTATCTTGGTTCCTCCATGTATTACCCGGAGCTTCCCAAGGACTGTGATGACGCGATCTTAGAATTTATTGATACCACAAGGGAAGAAGACATTCCGGCAGACGGCTTTCAGCTCTCCTCCGGCTACACCTCCATTGAGACAAAGGATGGCATCAAGCGCTGCGTCTTCACCTGGAACAAGGACCGTTTTAAAGATCCAAAGAACTTTTTTAGGGAAATGAAAAAACGTGGCATTACCGTATCACCAAACGTAAAGCCAGGCATCCTGTTATCCCATCCAGACCTGGAAACGATGAAGGCAGAGGATATCTTTGTAAAAGACAGTGAAAAGGACGAGCCTGGAGTGGGAACCTGGTGGGGCGGCAAGGGCGTATTTGCCGATTTCACGAAAGAAAAAACAAGAACCGTCTGGAAGAAGCTGTTAAAAGAAAATGTCCTGGAGATGGGCACGAATTCCATCTGGAATGACAACTGTGAATACGACAGCATGGTGGACAAGGACAGCCGCTGCGACTTTGAAGGAAAGGGCGGCACCATCGGGCAGTTAAAATCCGTAATGTCCAACTTAATGTGCCATATCACCGACGAGGCCATTCACGAGACCTTTGACAATACAAGACCATTTATCGTCTGCCGTTCCGGTCACAGTGGAATCCAGCGCTATGCTCAGACCTGGGCAGGAGACAATTTGACCTGCTGGGATTCTTTAAAATATAACATTGCAACCATCTTAGGAATGAGCTTAAGCGGAGTTGCCAATCAGGGCTGTGATATCGGCGGCTTTTACGGCACATCACCAGAGGCGGAATTAATGGTCCGCTGGGTGCAAAACGGCATCTTCCAGCCTCGTTTTTCCGTTCACTCCGTGAATACAGACAACACGGTAACAGAGCCCTGGATGTACGGAAACTATACCAAATATATCCGTAACGCCATGAAATTCCGCTACCGCATGATTCCATATTTCTATTCACTTATGGAGCGTGCCCATGAAACTGGTCATCCTATTATGGAACCCATGTGCAGTGCGTTTCAGAACGACCCGAAATGCTACGAGGAAGGCATTGATTTTATGACCGGCGATTCTCTTCTGGTTGCCAATGTGGTGGAAAAGGGCGCCCAGTTCCGGGAAGTATATCTGCCTGAGGGAGAAGTTTTTTATGACTTCTACACAAGAGAACGGTATGAAGGCGGACAGACCATTAAGATTCCTGTTACCATCGAGAGTATTCCTCTCTTTGTCCGGGGCGGAGCCATTATTCCCATGGCCTTAAACCAGATTAATAATGTAACAACAGAAATCATTACCGGTCTTCATCTCCTGATTGCAGCGGATAAGGACAATCGCTTCACCCTGTATGAGGATGATGGTCATTCTATGGATTATGAAAAGGGAGCTTATTTAAAAACTCATATTGATATGAAGGCTGGAGAGCAGACGGTTCTTAAATTTAAGCAGGAGGGAAATTTTAAAACCACAGTGGAAACCCTGCATCTGGATGTGATTCAGAGAGAAAAGGCACCTTTCTTTGTGACCCTTGACGGAGAACTACTGCCCCACTTCCTGCACAGGAAGAAATTTGAACAGGCAGATTCCGGTTGGTATTACAGCCAGACATTAAAATCGGTACAGATAAAATATCCAAATCCGAAAAAAGATTCCACACTGTTAATCTCCTTTGAACAGTTTGATATGATCGGAATGTAACAATAAAAAATTTAATAATATCAAAAAGGCCGTCCTTGTCATGCGGTAACAAGGAGGGCCTTTTCGTAGGAGTCATGATCCTTCATGGGTCAATGAAGGAGAATCTCAGAGGGTTAGTCTGATGTATAGAATATTCACACGTAGTTAGTGTCGGCTAACTAACCTTATGTTAGCATAGGGACAAGAAAAAATCAAGAGGGTTTATTGATATCATTTATCATTAACTCTTTTTTTTGTCTCATTGCCAACAGGTCAAGAAACAGATATAATGTCCCTATCATAAGAATTCGAAAGGAGGAGCGAAACGTTGATCGATTCTGCAGGCTTTTTAATGGCTGGGGGTAAATCCATTGCCAGCGAACGCATCCAGGGTGTGGATGACAACATGGAACGGTCCCATTATCACGAATATTTCGAGCTTTACTATCTGGAATACGGAAACCGTTACCATATGGTAAATGAACATATCTACTCCATTCAATCCGGGGAATTGATCCTGTTTCCTCCCTATGTGATGCATCACTCCTACGGAGACAGCGGCGTGGCCTTTAAACGGCTTTTGGTCTATTTCACCCCGGATATGATTCTGGTTCCTGAGATTAAAAAGGCTTTAGGCACCTCTTCTGGCGTTTACCGTCTTGATAAAAAGGACAGCCTTCTCATTCATCAGCTGTTAAAGGAGATTCTTAAGGAACAGGATGAAGGAGATGGCTATGGAACAGAAGCCATGCAAATGCTTTTAAATCAGCTTTTAATCAAGCTGGCAAGGCGGTCCGGAGAGTCCATTAAACCGGAACAGTCCGGGCGCATCAGCGAAATTCTTCATTACCTTCATCTTAATTACAGTGAGAACATCACTCTTAATGACCTGGCTGCCAGGTTTTATATCAGTCCCTATTATCTGTGCCGGGAATTTAAGCGTTATACCAACAGCACCATCATTCATTACTTAAATAACCTTCGCATTATCCAGGCACAGAGGATGTTTCTGGAGACGGATAAGACCATCACGGACATCAGCCGGGAGGTTGGTTTTTCAAACGTCACTCATTTTAACCGGGTCTTTAAAAGCCTCCTTGGCATGTCACCGTCTCAAAACCGGAAGCAGTTAAGACCTAGCCTTCCTCCAGAACAATATTCTGAATCCAAACGCCCTTCTTCACCAGAACAAAGCCAATGGCGCATTTGATCAGATCCACCATCTGGCACATGAAGTACAGCTGGACGATTGGAATATCTGTAAACCGGCTTAAGGTATAAGCAACCGGAATACTGGCTACCCAGATGAACACGCTGTCAAAGAAGAAGGTAACAATGGTCTTTCCACCGGAACGAAGGGTAAAATAAGAAACATTCATAAATGCATTAATGGGCATACAAAATGCCAGGATACGGATAAACTGTACGGCTAATTTCTTTACCTCATCCGAGGTGTTATAGACCATGGGGAATAACGGTGCCAGAACCATTAAAATCATTCCGATGATAAGTCCCGAGCAAACGGAAAATGCAATCAGCTTCGTATCCGTATCTCTTGCCTCTTCATGCTTTCCAGCTCCCAGAAGCTGGCCTACGATAATAGAAACCGCGCTTCCCATGGCCAGATAAACCACGTTGAACACATTACCAATGGTACCGGATATATTAAGACCCGCCACTGCCACTAAGCCTCTGATGGAATAGCACTGCATCAGTCCTGCCATACCGGCAGCCCAAAGCGCTTCATTGACCATGAGAGGAGTACCCTTAATGAGAATCTTTTTGACCAGGCTTCCTGGAATGTAAAGGCTTTTATACGCTCCCACAATAAATGGATTTCTTTTTTTATGGCTGTGAGTCCATGAAATAATGATTCCAGCCTCTATAAATCTTGCTACCGCAGTGGCTGTACCAGCACCCATAACTCCAAGCTCCGGGGCACCGAATCTGCCAAAGATCAAAATAAAATTCAAGGTCACATTTACAAGCACGGCAACAATTCCGGCCTTCATGGGAACAACGGTCTGACCGCACTCTCTAAGGGTACTGGTATACGCCTGTTCAATTCCAAATGGTACCATGCCGATTAACATAATCAGCATATACTGTCTTCCATAGCCAAGAACCATCTCCCGTTCTGCCTCATTTCCCTCGCCCTGAAGGTACAAGGCAATGAGATCTTTTCCGCAAAAAAAGAAGAGAGCCATAGCAAATGCTGTAAGAATGAGACAACAGATAATCTTAAACCGGAACGCGTGCCTCACTCCGTCATGCTTTTGGCTGCCATAAAACTGGGCACCAAAAATCCCGGCACCTGATATGATTCCAAATATAGTGATGTTAAATACGAACATCAGCTGGTTAACAATGGCAACTCCGGTCATCTGCTCCGTTCCCACCATACCAACCATAATATTATTTAAAAGGCTGACAAAATTCGTAATACCGTTCTGTATCATAATGGGGATGGCAATGGACAGCACCATCTGATAAAATCTTTTATTTCCAATAAATTTGCTCATAGTATGTTCCAGTAAAAGGAGCCCCTTTTTCTGTTATTCCTCCCTGCTTTCACCTGCAATTACATTGTTTCTTTTAATCAGTCTTAAGTATTATAATCAATAAGAAGGCGATGCGCAAGCAGAACCATAAGTCATAGAAAAAGGCCGCCATTCCAGAAATCATGAATGATGGCCTTTTTGTTTTCCTGTTTATTTCTATGATAATGATACGGTTGTTTCCGTTCCATCGTAGGAAAAGAACATTTCCCTTCCTCCTGAGGTGCGTATCACGCAGCTTCGTCCCTTAATTGATTGGGGAAAGGAATGACGGCTCTTACCAAGGGACAGTTCTCTTTTTTTATCGTCCCAGGAGACCGGAATAAGATTATAGATTCCTTTTTCATAATCGTACCCATCTCCCGAATCCTCATACAGCTGAAAAGATCCGTCTTTTCCTTCGTATATGTGAAATTCAAATGGAGTATCAACCACCTCATCCGCAAAATGGAGTCCCTGTTCCATGGGAATGATGGCTCCTTCCCTGACGAACACAGGAATCTTGTTAATAGGAGCTTCTGCTAAGATCCATTGGCCGCCCTCATAATAATTTCCGGTCCAGAAATCATACCAGCCGCAGGAAAGAGGCAGATAACACCGCCAGGTTCGTTCCCGCTCCAGAGGGATATTTTCCGCTTCGTAATACATAGGCTCTGTCACCGGGCACACCAGGATGGAATCTCCGTACATAAACTGTGAGGAAATTCCCTTTGCCGTCTCATCCTCCGGAAAATCAAACAGAAGGCTTCGAAGCATGGTATAGTCCTGAAGCATGACCCGTCCAGCCAGGGAGTAAGTATAGGGCATTAATTTATATCTAAGACGGATACATCGTTCAATCTCATCGTAAAACATGGTGCCCCGCTCTCCGAAGTTCCAGATTTCCCGTGGGGTATCCGTTCCGTGAGAACGGAACATGGGAAGAAAGAGGGAAAATTGCAGCCATCTCACATAAAGCTCCCGGTATGCCCTGTCATCCACTCCCTGCTCATAGCCGCCCTGCCAGAACCATTTGGGTTCCGGGTCATTGCTTGAGTTGCAGCCCCTTTTTCTCCAGTTGTCCTTTACCACAAAGAAGCCCCCCACATCCAGTGTCCAGTAGGGGTGTCCGCTCATGCAGAAGTTAAGCCCTTCCTTCATCTGCAATTTAAGAGTTTCCCAGGTAGCAGTAATATCCCCGGACCAAAGAACCGTTCCGTAGGCCTGAGAGCCGGCATAGCCGGATCTGGTCAGATTCAGCACTCGCTTATTATGGTTCTCTTTCCTCTGATTTTCATAGATTCCTTTTGCATGGTATTTCCCATATAGGTTGGCCTTAGCAGGATCAAGGTATTTCTTATGCTCTTCCCCCACCAGCAGGAACCGCTCCCAGGCCTCCCTACGAAAGCTTCCCTTCCAGTCAGGCCCGCAAAATGGCTCCGTGGAATCACACCACCAGGCATCCACGCCTGCCGCAATCAGCTCCTCTTTCAGCTGCTTATAATATACGGCTCTCGCCTTTGGATTAAAAGCATCGTAGGTGGATAAATCATGTAATAGCAATCCTTTATCCAAAAATTCCTTGTGGTTTTCCGTACTGGGGTCCATATTGGGCCATACAGAGACCATGACATGAACGTTTTTCTCATGCAAGTCTTTCACTGCCCCGGGAAAATCAGGATACCGGGATTTGTCCAGAAGCTTATTGCCCCATTTCCCCTCTTCCCAGGTGTTCCAGTCCTGAACAATTCCGTCAATGGGAATGTTTCTATTGCGATATTCCTTGACTACATCTAATAGCTCCTTTTGGGTATGGTATGCCTCCTTGGACTGGATATACCCAAAGGACCATTTGGGAAGCATGGGCGCTCTCCCGGACAGCTTTCTGATTCCCTTTATGATCTGGTCAAAATCAGGTCCATAGACAATGTAATAGCTAAGCTGATCCACCGTGTCAAAATATACATAAGAGCCTCTTTTATCATCATTAAAGGTCATCAGGCTCCCGCAGTCAAACAACAGGCCATAGCCCCGGTCGGAAATGAGGACAGGAAAAGGAACTCTCATGTTATGCTGGTAGAGATACTGAACAGAACCCTTGTAATCATAGATTCCTTCCTCTCCCTGCCCCAGCCCATGAAGCTTTTCATCCCTTTGCCACTCAAACCACAACTTCCCCCTGTAAGCGGTCCTTACCTCTTCCTGCACCAGGTTATTGATAAAGATACGCTCTCCATCAACGGTCTTTACCCGTTTGATTTCAGGGGCTTCCCCTTTTGTGGTATGCTGATAGACAGGGATCTCATAAAGCTCCCTGTCTGTCTCTTCAAAAAGCAGCTTCCCGGACCCGCTGTGGCTCCAGTATGTCTTTCCTGTTTTTCTGTTGATCTCCGCCTTAAGGGTGCCATTTCCAAATATATGGAAATGATTGGTCCTGTCATACTGAAAGACCCCGCTTGCAGGCGGCTCAATTCCTAAGGGGGAGGGCTTTATGATACTTCCCGTCACCCCACAGGTACAGTGAATGATGTTGTCAGAAATATTTCTGTATATCAAAGTTTTCTTTCCCGATTCTATGACCACCGTATCTACCTGATTCAATAATATTTACCTATCCTTTCACCGCTCCGGCCGTCATACCGGATACAATATACTTTTGTCCTAGAAGATATACAAGTATTACCGGAAGACTGGTCAGGAAAATATCGGCACAGACCAGATTCCAGTCTTTAAAATACATTCCAAAAAAGTTGTAGACCGAAAGTGTCATCGGCCACTTGGCAGAGCTGCTTAAAAAATACAAAGGGGAAACAAATTCATTCCAGGTATTTAAAAATGTAAGTACCACCACCGTTGCAATTGCAGGCTTTAAAAGAGGCAGGATAACCGAGACAAACAACCGGACCGGACTGCAGCCATCGATGACGGCGGCTTCATCAAGCTCTGTTGGCAGCTTTGCCACAAAGCCATGAATCAGAAATACTGAAAACGGAAGCTGCATGGCCGTATACAAAAGAATGATTCCCATCCTGGTATTATTCAGATGAAGAAACATCATAACCTTTGTCAGCGCCACATAATTGACTGGCATGGTAATTCCTAACACCATGTAAAGATAGAGAATCCGGTTTATTTTAGACCGGTTCCTTGAAAATACATAGGAGGCCAGGGACGCAAACAGCGTACAGAGAAAAACACTTGCCGCCGAATAGATGCAGCTATTTAAAAATGAGGTCAAAAGCTTTCCCTTTTCCACAACCACCAGGAAGTTATCCCACTGAAGGGGAACCGCTGGCAGCTTAAGATTCATTTCAGAGGCTCCCAGGCTGTCCTTTAAGGAGTTTAATATAATAAGCAGAAAAGGAATCAGTGAAATGGCTGAGATCAGCCAAGCCCCGGCGTTGGCGACAATGGCAGCAGCCTGTTTTTTTGCTTTCATTATTCCACCACCTCATCTTTCGTCATCGTGCGGATCATAAAGAATCCGATTGCTACCATGAATACGAACATAACAGAGGATAGGGCAGTACCAATGGCATACTGACCGGTTCCGAATTTCTTGAACACAGCCGTATAAAGAACCTCTGTCGTTGCTTTTCCGGGACCTCCGTTTGTCAGTGCATAGATCATGTCAAAGACCTTAAGTCCATAAATTACATTTAAAACCGTTGTGGTGGCAAGGGTTGGAAGCAGCAGAGGCAGTGTGATAAACCGGAATTTCTGCCAGGAGGAGGCCCCATCAATGCTGCATGCCTCATAGTAATCCTGAGAGATGGAAAGGATACCGGCAATTAATATGGTCATGATATAACCGGTTCCTCTCCAGATATCCACTGCCATTACAGATGGAAAGGCATATACCGGGCTGGTGAGCCAGGGCTTAGAAAGCCCCGCAAGCCCGATTCCCCGTAAAAATGTATTAAGTAAGCCCGTGGATGGATTCAGTATGGAGGTAAAAACCATTCCAAGGATCAGGGTGGACAGCACAGATGGCAGGAACATGACGCCCCGGTGGAAATTTAAAAGCCGGATGGATTTTGTAAGCAGCACTGCCAGTGCAAGTCCTAATATATTTTTAATTACAGTTGTGCCGAGAGTGAATACCAGAGTATTCTTTATAATCTTCAAGTAATTTTCATCTGCGGAAAATACGGTCTTAAAATTCTCAAGTCCAACAAAATGGAGCTGGTTTGAATAGGAGGACCAGTCAGTAAAGGAATATCCGATACCAATCAGGCCGGGAAGAACAAATAAGACCGTGTAGATGAAAAGTGCCAGTGCAGCAAACCACATAGGGTAAATTTTATTTTTATTCATCGTATTCACTCACCTTAAAGAGAATTCCAGGTTGTCATTTCCAGGCGGGGTCCCCGGCGGCCTTTGCCTGCTGGGCTCTCACTTCATCAATTGATTTAAGGACCTCTTCCGGTTTCATCTCACCCACGATCATTGCTGATAAATTGGCTCCGATTTCGCTCCACTGAGGATTCACATACTTGACCGCAGTCTGGATTACCGTTCCCTTGTTGGTGTAGCGGCTGTAGAAATCCTGAACGGATTCTGTATACATGCTGGGTGCATTCTGGAAGGGAAGCTTATTGAATTTGCTGACATTTTCTGTTAAGTAAGCCAGGTTCTCTTCCTTTGCCAGGAATTCCAGATACTGGATTGCCTCTTCCTGATGCTTGGAGCCGCTGAATACAAATCTTGCTGGTCCTGCTGGATTTACATTCAAGGTCTGGTTATCAGCAAGTGGTATTACAAAATAGCCGATGTCATCTACTGCAATATCAGGATTCACCTTGTTGACCTCTGCCCCAAAGCCCTGATTGGCAATTGTCATGGCGTATTTACCAGAGGCAATATTCTTTGCAGAATCTGCATACGTATTGGACATGTAGTCCTCACCCCAGTACCCCTTAGAAACCATTTCATTGACCTGGCTTAAGATGGTTGTCAGAGTGGCATTTCCCTCAAAGGCTGCCTTATTTTCATTCCACTTGTCTATGATTCCAGGCTCTTTTGTCTCTGCCTGTATCCCTGTTTCCGGAAGCCATAAGGTATGATGCCAGCCATCGGATACACACTCATAGATAGGCGTAATTCCTGCTGCCGATATGGCGTCACATACTTTGGTAAAGCTTTCATAATCCGTTGGTATCTCTAAGTTTAATTTCTCAAAAATCTTCTTGTTATAGCCAATGGCCCAAACAGAAGACACATCCTGTATTGGCTGCCCATACAGCTTTTTGTCTATGGACAGTTCATCGGCTACCAGAGGTTCCACCTGACTGCTAAAGGCGGTCCCGGATAGATCAACGGCATTCTTCTCCACATTGATCTGGGCCTTAATATCAAATCTTCCGCTTTGGGCTCCAAAAATGTCCGTACATTCCCCAGTATTTAATTTCGTCATTAGAAGATTAACGTACTGATCAGAAGGAATGATCTGATAATCCACCTTAATCCCTGTTTCTTCCGTAAATTTCTTAGACAGCTCAATTTCTGCATCCTGAATCCAGTCCTGGCTTGCCATAAAGGAAAGAGTTACGCCATCCTTTCCCTTACCAGAGGAAGCCTTTGCCTCCTGGGAAGCGCTTTCCCCGGATGCAGCACTTCCGGTTCCTCCACTCTCCGTTTTTGCGCAGCCGGTAAAAATAAGTGCAGCCGCCATCGTCAGGCTTAATACCACGGTTTTTTTAAGCTTCATAAAAATACCTCCCCGAAAAATTATATTGACTTTTACTTTGTTATCTGTATTATATAGTGTAATATAGACATTTTTGAATGAACATTTCGATCATTTTTCATGTATATTTTTAACCATCAGGGATGAAGCCAGGGAGGAAAAGAGAGTTATGGTGTCAATAACAACAAAGAAGCCGAGAAATCAGAGCATTATGCAGACACTTTTTCGTCCATATACCGCCTTGTTTATTTTTGTAATCCTTTTACTCACCTTCTATACCATTTCAACCGAAACAACCAAGCTAAAAACCAGTGCATTCTCTACTTTACAGAACAATGCTGCTATCATCATGGACAACTTTGAGTCCGTGGTACACGACTTAGATACCGCATCTCAAAATATCATTTATTCCAATCTCATAAAAGAAAAATTCGGAACCTATATCAATTATCAGGACAGTACCCTAAGCTCCAATGAAATCTACGAAAGCATCAATAACACCAAGATGCTTTACGATTTAATCATCGCAATGATCGGACCAAACTCTCCCGCTGACCAGACCTATCTCTATTCTCTGGACTATGGGAAATTCGGCGTAGGCTTAGACAACACGTCCTCAAAGGACAGCGTTTCCAGCCAGGACTGGTATGAGGAGGTGGTTCGCTTAAAAGGCAAGAAGTATATCTATTGTGAAAAGGATGAGACCTTGGGCCGCTATTATTCCTATCCTGGAGACAACAATTTTATCTCCCTCAGCCGGGTATTTTACAGTCCGCTCAATATTCCCCAGGGAATTGTAGAAGTAAAAAAATCCTTCAAAAGCGTAGCCAACGCTGTCACTGACTTTCAAAGCCCCTACGATGAGGAGGTCTACCTTTACGCCCCTGACGGGAAAACGGTCTATTCCACGGGAAGCGGGAAACAGAAAGAGCTCTACTTCGACTTAATAACAAAGCAGTTAAACGGAGCTTTAGAGGATGCCAATCAACCCCCTATTTATCTGAAATCAGAAAACAAGTATATCCTGTTCACCACCTCCGATTATACCGGCTTTATTACTGCATTGGTCATTGATAACCGGATGCTGATGCAGCCCATCTACCAGTATATTTCTACCAACTTGATTCTATTGTTTTTCGTCATGGTAATAACCGTTTTAATCTCCTTCCTGATTTCCAAAAGGATTGCTACACCGCTGTCTAAAATATCGAATCAGGTGAGAGCCTTCCAGCTGACAGGCGCTGATACAGAGCCGGCATTTGAAGAGATGGAGCTTAAAATCACCGAGGTAAATACCTTATATCAGACGCTGTTAAAGATGCAGAAGAAGGCCAGAGCCTCTATGGAGCGGGAACTACAGCTGCAAAGCAGTGATATGCAGTCTAAGATGCTTGCGCTCCAGGCTCAGATGAACCCTCATTTTTTATATAATTCCCTTGCCACCATACAGGCCATGGCCGACGAAAATATGAATCAGGAAATTATTATGATGTGCCAGACGATTTCACGGATTCTTCGATATATCTCTTCTGACAGCGAACAGCTTGTATCCTTAAAAGATGAGCTGTCCCATACACAGGATTATCTGGAATGCATGAAGGTGAGATACCACGACAGCCTTCAGTTTGAATTCGATATTCCGGAAGGAATGCATGAGGTACGTCTTCCAAAGCTGTGCCTACAGTTAATCGTAGAAAATGCCATTAAGTATTCCACCAAATCAAGCCCTCCGTGGAATGTTAAGATACTTGGAATTTTAACCAACACATACTGGGAGATTCAAATCAGGGACAACGGGCCTGGCTTTACAAAGGATGATTTGGAAAATCTTCAGGAAAAAATATCTCACATTGAAAAAAACGGAGTTCTTCCGAACTTGGAAATAGACGGGATGGGGCTCATGAACATCTACATCCGATTTAAAATTTTATACCAGGGGAAACACATTTTCAGACTGAGCAACAACGTGCCTCACGGAGCAATTGTAGTCATAGGAGGAATGATGCCATGAAGTTTTCAGTACTGGTGATTGAGGATGAATCCTTAATTGCAAAAAACATCGCAAAGAAAATTGAAGAGTTGAACCCGTCCTTTGAAGTAGCTGCAATTGCTTCTAATGGTTTGGAAGGACTTAAGCTGGCAGAAGAATGTCTCCCGAATGTCATTTTCACCGACATTCGGATGCCGGTGATGGATGGGCTGGAGCTGGTGAAACAGATCCACGAGAAGTACCCCTTTATCCTTTCCGTCATCATCAGCGGTTACTCCGACTTTGAATATGCCAAGAAGGCCCTTGGGTACGAGGTGAGCAATTATCTCTTAAAGCCTGTCAATTACGATGAGCTTTTAAAAACCCTGTCTGTTCTGGAGACTAAGCTGCTTTCAGCCAAGGACCGTTTCCAACAAGACACCCTGCTCCATTCTCCAAACCGGGCAAAGGAACTTGTAGAGCTTGTGAAAGAATACATCCACAAAAATTACCAAAATCAGATTGATTTTACTTCTCTTGCCACGGAATTTGGGTTTTCCGTCCCCTATTTAAGTAAGATATTCCTAAAGCACTCAGGTATCACTCCATCCAAGTATTTAAGAAATCACCGGTTAAGTATTTCAAAACAGCTTCTTCGAAATCCGGAGCTGTCTATTGCAGATATCAGCCAGCTTACAGGCTATCTGGACCCCTTTCATTTCAGCAAGACCTTTAAACACGTCTACGGCATAAGCCCCAGTGAATACCGGAGCGAGCTCCCATAGAGAGAATTTCTATAGAAGCCACGAGCAGGCAGGAGATATCAAGTCTCCTGCCTGCTTTCAAAAGGCCTGTTATCGTTTTTCCTTTGCCTTAGCAAAAAGGCTCTGAAGTATAATAAAGAATGCCAAAAGGGCTGCTATGGTAATCTTGGTCCACCAGGAAGAAAGAGTTCCCTGGAAGGTGATAAAGGTCTCAATGGTTCCTTTAATGAGTACCCCGAACAAGCTTCCAAAGACATTGCCAACACCTCCGGTGAGCAAAGTGCCTCCGATAACGGCTGATGCAATGGCCTCCATCTCAAAGCCCTTTGCCTGCTCCACGAATCCGGCACATGTATTTAAGCAGAACAGAAAGCCCCCAAGGGAACACAAAAATCCATTGATTACATAAACGTAAAGCTTGGTGCGTCTTACATTAAGACCCATCATCAGGGCCGACTGCTCACTGCCGCCTACCGCATAGACCGTCCGTCCAAACTTCGTATACTTTAAGAGCACGAATACAAGAACCAGGACAATCAGGGCAATGATAACACTGGGATAGATGAAAGGATAATTTACCACACCCTTTTTATTTATCGTTCCCCCCAGGAAGGTTAAGTTAATTTTGCTTTTCGCCCATTGGAGGAACAATTCATTTTTTACGCTTATCATCTCCTGGCTGATAATGGCTGTCATACCTCTGGCAAAGAACATTCCTGCCAGGGTGACGATAAAGGGCTGTAGCTTTAAATAAGCAATTAAAAATCCCTGTACCAGACCAAATACCAGGCCCATGATCAGGACGATGATGAGAGCCGGAACCGCTCCCACACCCTTGACCTCCATCATCCAGGCAAGCATCATACAGGTAAGAGCCACCACAGAACCAACGGAGATATCAATACCTCCGGTAATCATGACCATGGTCATTCCTGCCGCTATGACAATGAGGCCTGCATTGGATATGAACAGATTTAAAAATACCTGAGGCTTTGCAAAGCCCTTACTGTTAAAGATAATGACACCGGCCAGATACATGGCAAGGAAAAGAACGATTGTAATAATCAGAAGGAACACTTTGCCGTCTATTTTACCCATTTTTTTCATCTATGCCACCTTCTTTCCCGCTGCACGTTCTGTTTGTAGCCGCTTCACGATTCTCTTAAGTTCTGTTGACTGGAGAGCAACAATCACCACCACTACAGCTGCCTTATAAACCGGAATCTGGTCGGGAGACACTCCCATGGCATATAAGGTGGTGCTTAAGGCCTGAATGGTATAGGCACCGATGACACTTCCAAGGAGAGAGAATTTACCACCGCCCAAGCTGTTTCCTCCCAGAGCAACTGCTAAAATGGCATCCAGCTCCAGATTCAGTCCGATGTTATTGGCATCGGCAGAATAGATTCTTGATGAAGCCACAAGACCGGAAATACCAGCACAAAGACCGCAAAATACATAGGATAAGAAAATGATCATAGGAGAATTAATTCCCATGAGCCTGGAAGCTTTCGGATTAATTCCTACCGTCTGAATATAAAGTCCAAGGGTTGTTTTCTTTAACAGCACATAGGTTAAAATTACAACAATCAGAGCCACAAACACAGGAGTAGGAATGGGAATTCCCGGTATGCTGGAACCTAACATCTTATAGGATTCCACGCGTATGTAGGTAATCTGGCCTTTGGTAATCAGCTGAGCGATTCCCCGGCCCGCCGTAAACAGTATCAACGTGGCGACCATGGGCTGAATCTTCATCTTTGCCACTAAAAATCCGTTAAAGCATCCGCATAAGATACCGGCGATCACAGCTGCCAGAACGCCTAAGAGATAGGGATTCTGGAACGCATTGACCGACTGCTGGCCCCCTGCCAGAATGAAGCAGCAAACCGCACCAGCCACTGACATGACCGCTCCTACAGAAATATCCGTACCGCCAGAAGCTGCGACGACCAGAGTCATACCAACAGCCAGAATGACCAGATCGCTGGCCCGGTTGATAACGTCAATAATATAGCCGTAGAGAACCCCGTTTTTAATAGTCACTTCAAAAAATCCAGGTGTCTTTATGAGATTGGATAATAACACTAAAACCAGGCAAAACAGAGGAAGAAACAGCCGGGCTCCCGTCAGCTTTTTATAATATCCCATGAACTTATTCATCTGCCCCACCTCCTGCAATCGCTTTCATGATCTGGTTCTGGTCAAGCTCATGTTCCTCCAGCTCGCCTACCTTTTCCCCGTCCCGAAGCACTGCCATTCGGGTACAGGTACGAAGCATTTCCTCTACTTCTGATGAAATGAACATGACGGATTTCCCCTCCTCCGCAAGCTTCACCACAAGTTTTTGTATCTCTGTTTTCGTACCTACGTCAATTCCTCTTGTAGGCTCATCTAATATAAGAAACTCAGGATTGGTAAGGAGCCATCGTCCCAGAATGACCTTCTGCTGGTTTCCGCCGCTTAAGCTTTTAATGGGAGTGTCCAGACTGGCTGTTTTTATCTGGAGTATCTTTACATACTCCTCTGCCAGCTCCTCCTGCTCCTTTTTGCCGATGAGATGGAACATGCCCCGTTTTGCCTGAAGGGCCAGAATTAAGTTATCCCTTACGGATAAGTCAGCAACAATTCCTTCTTCCTTTCGATTCTCCGGCAGATATGCCATTCCTGCCATCATGGCATCTAAGGGCTTATTCACCGTCACATGGGTTCCATTTACCTTAAGCTCTCCGCTGTCTGGCTTATCCGCCCCGTAAAGGCTTCTGGCAAGCTCAGAACGTCCGGAGCCTAACAGGCCGGTAAGCCCTACGACTTCCCCTTTATGTATCTTAAGATCATAAGGTTTAATAGAACCCTGATGCCCAATGCCATGTGCATCAATAACAATATCCTCACGAACCTTTCCTTCCTCTTTTTCCTTCTTTATGGAGGCTAAATCGTCAAAATCCTTACCCATCATCTTTGCAACCAGCTGAACCCTTGGAAGCTTTTCCGTTTCATACTCTCCCACCAGACAGCCGTTTCTGAGCACCGTAATCCGGTCACAGACTTCATAGACCTGTTCCAGGAAATGAGTCACAAAAATGATTCCGACCCCTTCTGATTTCAGGCGTTTCATCAGCTTAAACAGCTTCTCCACTTCACTGTCATCAAGGGAAGAGGTAGGCTCATCAAGGATTAAGACCTTAGCTGACATATCCACGGCTCTTGCAATGGCTATCATCTGCTGGAGTGCAATGGAGTAATTCTCTATGGCCTTTGTCACATCGATTTCAATCTTAAGCCCTTTTAGGAGCTCTTTTGCCTTCCGGTTCATGGTCTTCCAGTCGATCATGCCAGCACGCCTTGGCTCTCTTCCGATAAAAAGGTTTTCCGCCACGGAAAGATTGGGGCAGAGATTCACCTCCTGATATACGGTGCTGATTCCCCGCGCCTGTGCCTCCTGGGGAGAATGATTGATGATCTCACCCTTCTCTCCAAGGAGCGTGATCTCCCCGGATTCAAACTCCTCGACTCCTGTAAGAACCTTTATGAGAGTGGATTTCCCCGCTCCATTCTCTCCCATGAGTGCGTGGATTTCCCCGCTTCGAAGGGTAAAATCCACATGGGACAGAGCCTGAACCCCTGGAAACGTTTTCGTTATATTTCGCATGGCCAATACGTGTTCACCTGGCATAATCGAACCTTCCTTTCCTTTGCTGTACTGCCTTTGGAGGCAAATTTGAGGATAAAAAAAGGTGTGGAGTGGAGGACGTTATCCCTTCGTCCTCCATGACCCTACACCTGTTTATCCGGCTTTTGCCCTCGTCCGGCATCACCGGTCTTTATGGATTAATATTGTCTCTTTGGTTTTTCTGCTGCTGCGGTATCTGCTGGGAATACACCCTCTTTTACATAAGCGATCTTATCTACCGTCTCGCCCTTTTCAAGCTTCTGGATAATCTCAGCAACTCTTGGTCCGTGAAGAGGATTACACTCTACAGAAACGTTCATATCGCCTGCGATCATAGAATCAAAGGCTGCTGCAACAGCATCAAAGGAAATGATGGTGATATCACCCTTCGGTCCACAGGTCTTTCCTGCTGCCTTGATGGCATCAATGGCTCCAAAAGCCATGTTATCATTTTCAGCGATTACAACATCAATATTATTATAGGTCTTTAAGAAGGACTCCATAACCTCCTGACCCTTTGCCTGTGTGAATTCACCCGTCTGACGCTCTAACATCTTCCACTTCGGATGGTCTTTCATCTTCTCTTCCACACCATTGGTACGTCCGATCTGTGCAGAAGAACCGATGGTTCCCTGAATGGTTACGATATTGATATCTTTGTCAGCCTTGTTGTTGGCCTTTAAATAATCATCAAGCCATGTCACTGCATCATAGCCTTCCTGAAGGAAGTTAGAGCCAACCCAAGCCGTATATAAGGAATCATCAGATACATTGATCATACGGTCAACGATGATAACCGGGATTCCGGCATCCTTTGCTTCCTGTAATACAGTATCCCAGCCGGTCTCAGTAACCGGTGCGATTACGATATAATCTACATCCTGCTGAATAAAGTTACGAACTGCCTTTAACTGATTCTCCTGTTTCTGCTGAGCATCGTCAAAAATCAGCTTATATCCATTGGCTTCTGTAAATGTGGATTTCATGGATTCGGTATTGGCAGTTCTCCAGTCAGACTCTGCTCCTACCTGAGAGAAACCGACTACGATTTCTTTCTTTTCGCCTTCCTTTGCCTCTGCTTTGGTCTCAGCCTTTGAAGCCTCAGTGGTGGCTGCTTCCGATTTGCTTTCAGTTGCTGCCGGAGCTGCGGTGGTCGCTGCGGTCTGTGTGCCGCTACAGCCTGTGAGAATCGTAGCCGCGGTCATCACTGCTACTGTTAACACGCTTAAAAATCTTTTCTTCATATCTTACCCTCCAATTAAAATATCGTTTCTGCTACCGTTTGTATCTATCCGTATCATAGCTTTCCTACGAGAGTTTCACAATGCAAAATCTTTCGAAAAAGTTTAAGTTTCTTACGCATCTGCAAGTATTTCTGCCAGGGGTTGATTTTTTTACGAAAAAAGTTGATTTTTTTACTAACATTTTAAGACAGCCGGAATACGCAGGGTCACTGACGTCCCTACTCCATACTGGCTATCAATGGAAAGCTCATAAGCTTCCCCGAAATTAAGCCGGATACGCTCCGCTACGTTGGCAATCCCAAAGCCTTCCCGCTGGTCTACATCTTCTCCTCTTCTGCGGACCAGCTTCCGCATCTTATCAAGCTCCTCCTGTTTCATTCCGATTCCGTTATCCTCCACCCTTAAAAAGATATCTTTTCCCTTCATCCATCCACTGATCTTAAGAGACCCCTTTTTTCTGCAATTCTTAATGCCATGGTAAAGGGCATTCTCTACAATGGGCTGTAAGGTAAGCTTTAGGATGGAATACTCCTTAATCTCTTCCTCAAAATCGATCTCATAATCCATAATGTCCTCATAACGGAAATGCTGAATCTGAAGATAGCTTTTAATATGCTCTTCCTCTCCCCGTATGGTAATAAAATCCCGCCCGTTATTAAGCCCCGTCCGAAGAAAGAGGGATAGCGCTGTAATCATCTCCACCACATCCTCATGACGCTTCCCCTCTGCCAGCCACACGATGGTATCCAGGGTATTATAAAGAAAATGAGGGTTGATCTGGGCCTGCAAGAGCTTAAGCTCTGTCTTCCTTTTAAGCTCCTGTTCCTCCCTGACATGCTGTATGAGTTCCCCGATCCGCACCACCATCTGGTCGTATTGGTCACTTAACATCTGTATCTCCCTGATGTTACTTTTAGGCGCACTGACATTTAAGTTTCCATTGGCCAGCTTCATGGTGTAATTGCAAAGCTCTTCCATGGGCGTTGTAATCTTTTTCCCAAAGGCAGAAAAAGAGGCCATAAGGCATATGACAATATAAGCGGAAATCACGATACAGAGGGCAATGGCCTGTTTGATCTGGTCATCTAAGGTCTGCCGCATGGACTCCAGGGTTTTCGTCTCATTATAAATATAGTTGGACATGGACTCTTTTATGAGATCGGTTATCACATAAATGTCCTTTTCCAGCCGTTCCATGTTCTGGTCATAATCGCCGAAAATACTGCTGGCCTTAATATCATCAATTCTCTTTTCCAGGATTCCTATGAGCTGAAGCAGACCGTCCAACCCCTTTTTACTGGTTTCCTGAGGTGTGGACGCCTTAAGCTGCTCAAATATCTTTCTGGAATTATCAAGGTCCTCATAAGGGTCCAGGGACTGAAAGGTATCTGCACCGATTACGATCCGGTACATCTTATAATCAATGTTTGATTTAAAGTCGAAATTAAACTCCGTTGCCATGGTCAAATTCCGTATGCTCTGCCGATACTGGCTATTTTGCCAGGCCATCATAGAAAGAAGTGCACCAATCATGAGAATGACCGGAAGAAACACCACTACCTGCATGAGATTGATCTGAGATTTAATGGAATCATGCCTGCGCTTCATACTCTCCTCCTGACCGGAAAGCCTTAGGCGTGATCCCATGTATCTTTTTAAACAGATAGCTGAAATAATGAGGGTCCTTATATCCCACCTGATAACCGATTTCAGAGGTCCGAAGGTCCGTCTTTAACAAAAGCTCCCTGGCCGCCTCCATACGGACCTTTGTTAAATATTCCACAAATGTAATCCCGATTTCCTGACTGAATATAGTGCTGAAATGATTAGGGCTGATATTCACACAAGAAGCGACTACATTTAAGGATATATTCTCATCCCGGTAATGGCCTAAGATATACTCTTTGGCCTTATCAAGCACCTGGCGGTACTTCTTCTGGGAACAATCCGCCCGAAATGCGATTGCCTTTTTTAAGATATCTCTGGCATACCGGGCCGCTGACTCCTCCGAACCGGTACAAGGCTGCATGGTCTTTGCATCTCCAAGCTCCCTCGCCACCTGCTCCTGATCCATGCCAAGCTGTAAAAGGAACTCATTGACCGCCAGGTAAATGTCCATTAATATGTACTGTCTGAATATGAGGGATTCAAAATTGCTGCCACACGCCTGTAGGTATTCCTCAACAAAATACCTCACCTCAGAAACAGAACCATTGCGCAGGAAATTTGGAACAATATCCCTGCTTAATTTCGTCAGATCCATGCCTTCCAGGCTGATGCTTCCAGAGTCTTCGTGTACCTTAAGTGCCTCTTCAGCCCTTAGAATCTGGTTGTATTCCAGCATGTAACGGCCTGCATAAGCCTTACTCGCAGCCTTAAAGGAAGCCCTGATCTCACTGAGCCTGCAGACTGGAATCCCAACGCCTCCAAAGTATTCCATACCCTGACAGGATCTCACAAGAGACACCAAACCCTTTGTATAGGACTGAATCTTATGTTCCAATTCATCCGGGTCATTGCCCATAACTAAAAAAGCATATCCTTCGCTGAGCCGGTTAAACGAGACAATATCCTTCGCCCCGTCAAACTCTCTCTTAAGCTTTTCATCAAAGATGACTCCCATATCCGAATACTGCTCCAGATTATCCGACACCCTGATCTGAAACAGTATGAGATTGTACATGGGAGCACTTAAATGCAGATTATGCTCCTGTCCCTTTAAAAGCATTTCAGAAAGGCTAAGCTTTCCTGATACAATGGCATCAAAAAGCCTGTCCCTTTCCATCCGCTTTCTTTCCTCCTGCTGTTCACAAAAGGCAAGCTTATACCCCATCTCACTTTTTTTCTGCATAATGGCTTCGCTCATCCGTTCCAAAGCCTCTAAGAGCTGGCTGCTGCTTACCGGCTTTAACAGATAATCCGCTGCCCCTATTTTTATGGCCCGTTTTGCATACTCAAAATCATCATACCCGCTGAAAAACATAATGTGCAGATCCGGAAGCTCCTTTTTTACAAGCTCAGCAAGCTCCAGTCCATCCATGAAGGGCATTCGGATGTCTGTAAGAAGGATATCCGGCTTTGTTTTCAGTATCAATGGATAGGCCAGTTCTCCATCCGGCGCTTCCCCTGAAAATTCAAATCCGTATTTCTCCCACGCAATCCCGTTTTTAATCCCTTCCCGGACAATCTTTTCATCCTCTGCCAGAAAAATTTTAACCATACCGTACCCCCTCCGTTTACGTACCTTTATGATTTCATTTATCTACCACTCCTTTATACTACCACAAAAAAAGAGCGTCTGAAACTCCCAGATAAAAAGAGTTTCAGACGCAAGGTCTTACCTGTTATTTACATCAGCCCAAAGGCTTTCGTTCTTATATTTCTCATCAAGAGCAGAACTGAACCAACGGCCGTTTAACACATGTTTTACCATCTTATCCTTGATTCCCTGGGATACGCTGGTGTCAGCCTCCATTGCCTTTAAGATGTCCTCATAGGTGGTGCTCACATCCTTTTGTGCAATGACCGCTTTTGTCTCATCTCCATCAAACACCATGGATACCTTGTTATCCGGTGACCATTTGCCCCAGGAAGCCATCCCCTGCCCATTTGGATCACCAGAAGCCAGAAAATTAGCCAGATACTGATTGTATTCTTTTGCCATGGAGGCATAACCCGGTTTCTCAAAGGCTCCCTTAAAAATCTCTGTATAATTATTCTTAGAGGAAAGCATAGGAACAAAGATTCCATGGAATGCCCCGTAATCACCCAGGTCCTTCACAGCAGATGCCCTACTGCCATAGTCCACCTGGCAAACATAAATATCAGACTTATAATGATCATACATGGTCTCGGCACTTTCCTGTGCATTAAAAATACGGTACATATCACTTCCGTACTTGCTGGCAAATGCTTTGGCATTCTTTAACTCATCTTCTGAATAGCCCTTCATATCATCACTGCTAAAGTAAGGGTCATTGAGACAGAATAAAGAAAACTCTGAGCTTCCCGTAAGCATCATCAAAGGTACACTGTTATAGGTCTGAGTCTGGAACCCTTCTTTTGGAATTACCGTTCCATCCTCGTAAAGATGAGGGAACACGCTCATACGGATCATAGCATTGCCCATTAGAGGCGCCAGACGCTCCGGAGAAATGGAATACATATATTCCTTTACGTCATCCCCATCGGTCATCAGCCACTTAGCGGCCTCATTTTCATCCGACGCTTTTTTATCCTCTACAGCCAGAGGAGCCAATGCCTTTGCAATCTTTTTGGCACTTAACTCTTCCTCTGCAGTGGTCATACCGCCGCTGAATGCAATTGCCTTCTGGAATTTCCCTTCAAATACCGGACTGATAAGCATTGCCATCACATCACGGCCTCCGGCCGAAAATCCAGATATGGTGATATTATCAGGGTCGCCGCCGAATTCCTTTATGTTCTCCTTCACCCAGTCAAGGGCTGAGGCAATGTCAAGCATTCCAAAGTTTCCTGTCCCACCATCCTTTGTAAGTGCTGGAAGACAGTTAAAGCCTAGAAGTCCCAATCGGTAATCCACAGAAACATAAACACAATCTGCATTTTTAACAAGCTCTGCACCTGGAATCTCACCTGCGTTACCTGTCTGGTTATTGCCACCATGAATGAATACCATGACCGGAAGCTTTTCACTTCCTTCTTTCGCATAAACGTTAAGGCGCAGGCTGTCTTCACTGCCTGTTACCTCTTTCCCCGTCAGCTGGAGAGCTGGCTTAGAAGGCTCTGTACACTCCAGAGGCTCCTTCCAGGCATCAGGTTTTACAGGAGCCTTAAAGCGAAGCTCCCCTGACGGTTCCTTTCCATAGGGAATTCCGTACCAGGTTAAGATCTCCCCTTCTTTCACCCCTTTTACCGGACCATATGCAGTAGAAATTATGGTCTCGTCAGAATTTGTATCCTGTTTGGCAGGCTCTGCCTGTGCGCTTACAGTTTCTGAAGCCTTAGTGGGCGCAGGAGCCGTTTCCTTTTTCCCGGCTCCCCCGCATCCTGTTGCCATCACTGCTGCCAAAAAAACAATCCCTGCGATCAGACTTTGTTTTTTCATATTAAAAACTCCCCGTAATACTTAATCCAATACCGCTCCGTTGGTTTCAATTACTTTCTGATACCAGTCGAAAGATTTTTTCTTTCTTCTGGATAAATCGCCGCTGCCGTCATCGTATTTTTCCACGTAGATGAAGCCGTAACGCTTTGCCATCTCTCCGGTGGAGGCACTGACTAAATCAATACAGCCCCAGGGAGTATATCCCATCAGCTCAACACCGTCTTCGATCGCCTCGCCCATCTGAACGATATGCTTTCTTAAATAGTCGATGCGGTAATCATCATGAATGGTACCGTCCTCCTCAATGGTGTCATAAGCTCCCAGTCCATTTTCCACCACCATAAGGGGAATTCGGTAACGTCCGTAAAGCTCATTTAAGGTATAGCGCAGACCCTTAGGATCAATCTGCCAGCCCCAATCACTGGCTTCAAGATAAGGATTCTTTGCTCCTCCCATAATATTTCCGGAAGAAATTGATGCATCCGTCGAGGCAGTCGCACAGTTTGACATATAGTAGCTGAAGGTATAGAAATCTACACAGCCCTCTTTTAAAATCGCCTCATCTCCCGGCTCCATCTTAATCTCAAGATTATTCTCCTTAAAGTAACGCTTCATAAAATGAGGATATTCTCCCCGCACATGAACATCTCCACAGAGCAGATTTGAAATCTGATTCTGAGTCTGTGCCTTAAGGACATCATCTGGATTACAGGTCAGAGGATAGGTGGTCATATGAGCGATCATACAGCCAATCTTACACTGGGGATCAATCTCATGGCCCGCCTTCACAGCCAGAGCACTTGCTACGAACTGATGATGAAGCCCCTGAAAACGAAGAATCGGAACATCCACCTGATTGTTAAAGTCCGTAGTGCCTTCATTTAAAATACCAAGAGAAAGGAAGCCGCCAAGAGGCATGGTTCCTGCATTAATTTCATTAAAGGTCAGCCAGTATTTTACCTTTCCTTTATAACGGTTAAATAAAGTCTTTGCATACTTCACATATAAATTAATACACTCTCTGGAAGACCAGCCGTTATACTTTTCCGTAAGGGCAAAAGGCATCTCGTAATGAGAAATAGTAACCAGGGGCTCAATGTTATACTTTAAGCACTCATCAATCACCTTATCATAGAATTCAAGCCCAGCCTCATTCGCCTCCGCTTCCATTCCCGTTGGAAAAATCCTGGTCCATGCGATGGAAAAACGGAACACCTTAAAGCCCATTTCAGCAAACAAGGCAATATCCTCTTTGTAGCGGTGATAAAAATCAATGGCTTCCCGGCTTGGATAAAAGGTATCAGGTTCAAAGGTTCTTGTAATTCGTTTGGATTTCGTATGGGAACCTCCGGTACAGACATCAGAGGTTGAGACTCCCTTTCCATCTACATTCCAGGCACCTTCACACTGATTGGCAGCGACCGCACCTCCCCATAAAAAGTTTTCAGTAAATACAGACATATAGCACCTCTTTCAAAATCAGACAATGGTTAACAGAGTATCTCCAGCCTTTACCTTCTTATCTTCTGTGGCTTTCAGGCTTACAAATTGATTCATGTTAGATACAAGGACGGGAGTTGTTAAAGGAAATCCAGCTTCCTTGATTTTCTCCATATCAAACTCAAGTAAAAGAGCTCCTTGTTTCACTTTATCCCCTACCTTGCAGTGGAGAACAAAACCTTCTCCCCCTAACTGTACGGTATCAAGTCCTACGTGGATTAAGATCTCGGCTCCGTTTTCGCTAGTCATTCCAACGGCATGTTTTGTATCTGTGATAGCACTAATAGTTCCATCTGCAGGGGCAAATACCTTTCCTTCTTCCGGAATCAAGCCCACTCCTTCTCCGAGAATTCCGCCGGAGAACACTGCATCCTCAACCTGAGACAGAGGAATTACAGTACCTGTTACTGGGCTTGTTAACTGAATGGTTTCTACCAGTGGTTTTTTCTCTTCTGTTGGCTCTTCCACTGTTTCTGTCTCTTCTTCCTTTATCTCCGGTTTGTAGAGAATCATTGTCATGACAAAGGTAACCACAAGAGATATGGCTAAGGTAATAACACCATTGATCAAATTTCCAAAGCTGTTTCCGCCAATCATCTGGATTAAAGATAAGGAAGATGGAGAGCCACCCATGGAATAAGCCACCAGATGAGTAATACCTGCATAAAGTCCAGCTGCTCCTGCACCAATAACTGCGGCCATCATGGGAGTTTTATATTTCAGGGTTACACCATACATCGCTGGCTCTGTAACACCTGCTACAATGGCAGAAATACCTGCGGCTGATGCGGTTGATTTAATATCCTTATCTTTATTTTTCACTGCAACTGCTAAGGAAGCGGCTCCCTGTGCTAAGTTAGAACAGAACATGGTAATAATTAAAACTGCATCAAATCCCAGAGTTGCCAGACCGATGGTCATAATTGGAAGCAGTGCATAGTGCATACCTGTCATAACGATAAAAGGCATTGCAGCGGAAAGAAGCATGATAGCCAGCCAGCCTGCGTTGTTATATAAAAGGTTGATTCCAGATGACAGATAATTACCTGCAATACTTCCAATCGGTCCTACTACTACAAGTGCGATCGGAATTGTAATAAATATAACGATCAGTGGTTTTAAAAATACTTTTACAAGACTTGGGCAGATCTTTTCTGCAAATCGCTCCACATATCCCATGATCGGTACCATAAGAAGTACTGGAAGTACGGATGAAGAGTAATTAGCAGCGGTTACAGGAAGCCCAAAATAACTGGTGTTGCCTTCTGCCAGAAGTGCTCCTAAATTCGGATGAAGCAGGAACGCAGCCATAACCATGGCAAGGTAGATATTGGAGCCAAGTCGTTTTGCTGTTGTCATAGCAAGGAGAATTGGCATAAAGTAGAAGAACGCATCGCCTGCTGCATTTAAGACGATATAAGTACTTCCCGTGGAATCTATCAGGTTGAATGTGGTAAGAAGAGTTAATACCACCTTAATCATACCGCAGCCAAGCATGGCAGGAAGAAGAGGTGTCATACAGCCCGCAATAAAACCGGAAAGGCGGAAGAATAAATTCTCCTTTGGTCCATCGTTTTTAGAACCAGTGGTCTCTTCAAATTTACCAAGCTTTAAGAGCTCGTTATAGACATTGGAAACCTCATTTCCAATGACTACCTGATACTGTCCGCCCTGGCGGATTACCCTGATAACTCCAGGTATTTTTTCAATTTCTGCATCCTTAGGCACGTTAGAGTCCTTTAAAACAAATCTCAAACGTGTCATACAGTGTGTAAGTCCTGTTACATTTTTATCTCCGCCTACTTTATCCAGAACGGACTGAGCGGTATTTGCATAATTAAATGCCATAATTTTTTCCCCCTTCATTAAGGTAGATTTATTGTTATTTATCTGAAAAGGCAGATGCCTTACCATTCGAATGAAAAAAGGACCCTGCAACAAGCAGCCTGCAAATGTTCTTGCAGCCCACTATATGTGCAGGGTCCTGCCCAGACAAAATTCCGTCCGGTAACAATCCCAACTCTCAGTTTTACTTTAAATCTCTGGTAACTTTTTCTATGTGAATCATCAGATACATCATCTCTTCCCGGTCCATCTCATAATAATACCGGTCATGAACGTAATCAGCTATTTTTACAATGCAGTTATAGGAATTGCGGTACTTTTCCTTTAAAACATGAAACCAATCCTCATCAGTAATCTCATACTGCTTATTCTGCAGCATGCGCTGAGCGAAAAATCGAATGTGTGTTACAAATCGTCTGTAATCCCAGGATTCCGCATTAAGCGTCACCTGATAAGATGCCTCCACGATATCAATGATATCACGAATGATCTGGGTAATCAGTTCAAAATTCTCAGGCTCTTTTTTATTTAACTGGCCGTAGACGAAATGAAATGCCAGGAACATGGCTTCATCTTCTTCCATCTTCACATTCAGTCTTTTTTGAATGAGATCCAGAGCATACTGTCCAACCTTAAACTCATTGGGATAAAACCGCTTTCCCTCCCAAACCATGGCATTGCGGAGTATAATCCCATCCCGGTAACGGTCAATCGCTCCCGCAATGTGGTCACAAACCGTAAGGATGGTCCGCTCGTTAAGCTGTATGCCAAATTCGCTTTTCGCATAATCAACGGTCTGCTCGCTAATCTCCCAATATTCCTGGGGAAGCTTTGCAAAGTATTCCTCAAAGTGTCTGGCATCCTTTTTGTCATTCTGGACGAATACCCGTTCCACCAGTTTGCGATCAACTTCATCGCCTTTTTTACTTCCGAAACCGATGGACTTTCCTTTTAGAATAACTTCTTTTCCCTCCGTATTATAAGCTAATACCATGTTATTATTCAGTACCTTCTCAACCTTCATATTCCCCTTCAAATAGAACAAAAAAAAGACAAGCACAGAGGACCACAGTATAACACTGATACGTGATTACAACCCCTGTAGACCTTGCCTGCATGACCAGTCACAAACTACACATCTATTTTCTAAACGTAGTATAGCACGGATAGAAAAGGAAATCTATCTGCAAAACGTTCAATTTACCCTGTATTTTTTGTAAAATATGCACAAAAACATGATGGAATATTTTATTCCGCACTATCATCAAAATCATATCATAATGGAAAATATAAGTCTACCATTTTTCATCAAATTCTGTATACTGATTATGCCGGCAATGAAACCATGAAAGGAATAAATATGAATCCAAAACAATCAGACTGGTACAAACAAATTTGGAGCCTTGATATTAAAAATCACTCCTGGGTCGAAGATACAGAAAAACAGGTAAACTTTATCATTGAAACACTGAACTTAAAAGGAAATGAGCGGATTTTAGATTTGGCCTGCGGATACGGCCGCCACTCCCTGTCATTTGCCAGGAAAGGCTTTGAGGTAGTGGGCATTGACATAACAAAGGAATACATAGAAGATGCCATAAAAACTGCAAAACAAAGCTCCCTGTCCACCACGTTTCTATTAACCGATATCCGGGATGTAACCTTTACACAGGAATTTGATGTAGTACTTAACCTGGCTGATGGGGCCATTGGGTATTTGGAAAATGACATGGAGAATCTAAAAATATTTGATATTATCTCAAATGCATTAAAACCTAGCGGAAAGCACTTTATGGATATCTGCCGGGCAGAGCACGCAGAGCTCTATTTTCCTAAATATAGCTGGGAAGCCGGAAGCAGCGCCTTATCTCTTTCCCAATTCGAGTGGAATCCAGAAAAAAGAATCATGCTATATGGTGGATATACCCTCCCCTACGGAGAATCAACCGTAAAGCCTGAGATCATCAATGGAGATCCTATCCGCCTTTATTCAATGGAAGAAATCAAATCCATTTTTAAAACAAGAAATATGAGGATTCAAGACACCTACTCAGACTATTTAGGTACATCTGATACCGAAAAATCCTTGCAGCTCATGGTTTATTCAAAAAAACAAGCTTGACAAACCAGGGTACCAGCATTAATCTAATTAAGTAAAAGCTTAATCAAACACTATAAATCAATTGTCATAGAAAAAAAGAAAGGAACACCCATGGACCCAATCACCATTGTTCACATCATTACAGACCCAACAAGGTATAAGATCCTAACGCTTTTGATGGAACGCCACTTCTGCGTCAGAGCGGTATCTAAAAAGCTTGGTATCAGTGAACCGGCTGTGTCCCAGCAAATGAACATTTTAAAAAAAGCCGGTGTGATAACCGGGTCCAAAATGGGTTACCATATGCATTATACGGTCAATACTGATCTGGTAAATGATATGATCCGCCAGTTTGCCGAGGGTTTTACATCCGGATATAAAAAAGAGGCAGAAACAGAAGAATGTATCTGTGAATACGAATGCGGAAAAAAGCATTGAAATCTATGACTTAGGAGCAAGAGATGGACAAAGAATACTTAATTAACGAGAAACCTGCCAAAGCCCTGGCCGTCTTTACTGTGCCGATGATCATCGGCAACCTGTTTCAGCAGTTTTATACCATGGCTGATTCCGTGATTGTGGGCCGCTTCGTCAGCGAGGATGCCCTGGCCGCCATAGGAGCTTCCTATTCCTTTACCAATGTATTTATCTGCATTGCCATTGGAGGAGGCGTGGGTGCCTCGGTCATCACCGGCCACTATCTGGGTGCCAGAAATTATAAGAAAATGATACAGTCAGCCACAACGGCTCTCATCTCATTTTTAATTCTCAGCATCCTGTTGGCTGCCATTGGACTTATGTTTGGCAGAGACTTCATGACCTATTTAAACACCCCGGAGAATATTTTAGATATGGCTACGGATTACCTTCATATTTATTTTTGGGGCCTTCCGTTTTTGTTCATGTATAATGTGATCTCTGCCATATTTAATGCAGTAGGGAAATCAAGAATTCCTTTGTATCTCCTGATTTTTTCCTCCCTGCTCAACATCCTTTTAGCTGTCTTTATGGTTTATAATCTGGGACTTGGGGTCAGGGGTGCAGCCTGGGCTACCTTTATTGCTCAGGGTGTCTCTGTTTTACTTTCCGTCCTGCTCCTGATTCGGGAATTTAAAAAATATGCCTCTTACCTTCAGACTCCCTTTGATTCTTCTTCTCTGTCGGAAATGTCAAAGGTGGCCCTGCCCTCGATCTTACAGCAGTCCACCGTGGCAATTGGTATGCTACTTGTCCAGTCTGTTGTAAACAGCTTTGGTAGTGAGGTATTGGCTGGCTTTTCTTCTGCCATGCGTGTAGAAAGTATTTGTGTGGTGCCTATGGCGGCCATTGGAAATGCCATGTCTTCCTATACTGCACAAAACCTGGGAGCAGGAAAGGCAGAAAGGGTTCGAAAGGGCTATCATGCCGCCAATCAATTTATAATCCTGTTCGCGGTATTTACCTGTGTGATATTAGAGCTGTTTCATACTCCAATCGTCAGACTGTTTCTGGGAGGAGGCGGAACCCAGCTTGCATATGAGACCGGAACCGGATATTTAAGATTTATGGGCTTCTTCTTTGTTCTCATTGGTCTTAAGATGAGTACCGACGGCCTCCTTCGGGGGGCTGCTGATATGAAGATGTTCACCATTGCAAACTTTGCAAATCTCACCATCCGGGTGGTCATGGCAGTCACTCTTGCCCCACGGTTCGGCATTGCCATGGTATGGTATGCGGTTCCCATAGGATGGCTTACAAACTATATTATCTCTTATCTCCAGTACCGCACGGGGAAATGGAAAGCAGCCTTTGATTAAAGGCTGCTTTTTTCATACGCTTAAATACCAGTATACTCCGTATTCATCCACTACCTCTGCGCAGCAGGTGCTCCACGGAAGCGATCCCAGGGGCAGAAGTATGGTCCCATTCTCGCTTAATTTGTGAAAGGCTCTTTTTACTTCCTCATCACGTTCAAAGCTTAAACCAAAACACATGGTAGGACGAGCTTCCTTTAGGTTGGAGGAGAGCATCATATTTACCATCGTATCATTTGTGGATTCACTGACAGCAAATACTTCTTTCCCGTCTTTCTTAAGCTCTGCATGCATATAAGTTCCATCTGGATACACTTCATGATATCCCAGCGTAAGACCAAATGCTTCTATGTAGCATTCCACAGCTTTCACTGTATTCTTAATGTATAACGTAGCTCCTAATTTCATATGGTCCCCACCTCTTAAGATTACCTTTTTACATCATGAACAGTGACCTCTTAAAGCTCATTTACTTATCGATATCCCTATTATTCTTTTTAATACGTGAAGCCACCACACATACGGTAAGACCAACCACGATTGCTGTATAATTGAAAATACTCATGTAATCACCTAAAAAACTCATAAATTTAAACTGTAGATCAACCAAGTTAAGAGCCCAGTTCAAAACTCCTAATAGTAATAAGCAAGCGCTTCCTGTCATAATTTTATCAAGCATAAGTATACTCCTTTTCATTTACATATAGCAATATTGTTCAAAGAAAGCCTTCATAACTTCGCTGGCAGATTCAACCCGGACTTCTGTTGTACTTCCATCCTTCATTGCCAGTTCCACAATACTCTCTGTAAATCCTTTCACCCCATTATACCCGTAGATATCATTTAAATCGATGGAGCACTCATACTCATCAAGATAGGAGATATACAGCTTATCAGTAGTTAACACAACAGCCGATTTCATATTGTTTAACAGGTCCATAGGTACGGCTGCAATCACATCCTCACGTTCAATCCCGTGCTTGTCCAAAATACATGCTTTGAGATTAGCCATTTTTTTGTCGTCAAGATCCCCATTTAGAGAGAGCTTTTTTAAATGATTGAATTTTTTAAGATTGTTGATTACATGCTTCACCTTATTGGTATGTATCCACTCCACGTCCGGAACCCAAACGCCATCCCTTGGTCCACTCATATATTGCTCTCTGAAAAATAGACTTAAAAAGGAATTGGATATCAGGGAGTTGTTCCTTCCATCACCAGCCATGCGCCCCTCATAGTTAGATACAAAATCACTAAATTTCATAAACTGTTTTAATCCTGATTTTTCAGAAGTAAGACCATATTTTCCCGTCTGCATACAGACTAGCGTATAATCTTTGTTGACCGCACATGCCTGGAACGTCCAGTCTAAATTTATCAAGGTGGTTCCCGTCTGCCAGACGTGGGATATTTCTTTCCATAACGGTAGTTTGATACTCTTTAAATGCGCTGCTTCACTGTCAGCCTCACAGAGCCATTCACAGACCCGAATTTTCTTCAACTTTACAACGGGAATAGAGTCCATGAGTATTTCATACATACCATCTGAAAAACTCTTTTTTCTTTTTATTCCATACTGAATCGGATGTCTTAAAGAACCCGGAATCACCTTAAAATGCTGTCCGGGTAGGGCAGTAATTCCACTAAACGGCTGAATGAAATACTGAAGCTCACCTTTAAAACGCATCGTATAAATCTGCAGCAGGTCATACGCTGCCTTTCCTCCTATAAATGCGGTAACCGTCGAGCCGAGGGTCGACTTTAACGCACTCACTTCACGAAGAGGAATACTTTCCACATTTAGTAATTCGATATTCAGGCCCTTGCATTCCGCGGTGATCTGATCCGCTCTGCGGTCATGGGCTGTATCGATGCCTTGATTAAAATAATTAGCCATGCAACACTTCCTTTCCATTCATTTCCAACAAATTGTCATTAATGTATATTATTGATAATTAATCTCAAAAAATCATATCATATATATACAAAAATAAATATATAAAATATTAGTAATTTACATATTTTTACAATTTTTTCACTTAATAGGCATGCTGATAATAATCCGGTGATACGATAATAAAAAATGAAAATAATTATAGAAATCATTACCATTTTATTGTATAATAATTTCATCAAATAAAAGGAGTTGATAAAATATGATGTGGATTATTGTAATTTTTGCCGCAGTAATAGCCTATTGCGTGTTTTATAACATTCGCTTAAAACAATACAATCAAAGCGGGCTCCGGGCAGAAGAAGATAATGATTTAAAAAATCAGCTAAAGGATCTTCTGCATTGGGCAGGAGTTGATCTAACGAACAAAGTATTTGTTAATGGCCACTTTATAGAACAGTCTTCCCTGGTACTGACTAAGACCACTTATTATTCCTACATATTACTGTTTGGCAAAGAGAGTGGTCCCATCGAAGTATATAGCTACTTGCCAGATGACAAAAAAATCGAACTGGTGGGAAGCTATTTTGTGGATCAGATCACCCCTAAGCCATATTCGTCCGTAGGTACCAACTACCTCTTTCACGACAAAGAGGGGAAGCATCTGTTTACCGTCCAGACTCTGGCCGAGGATTTGCCGGGAAGCAGTGAATATCAGATCAGCTATGGACAAAAAGAAGAATATCAGGCTTTGCGTTCCCGTTTTCACTTAACATAGTGTGAAATTCTTCAACGAGAAAGGAGAATCGTTATGACACCTCAATTGATTACATCCCTTATCCTTTTTATATCCCTGGGATACATCAGTTTTAATTTGTTTTCTTATTATAAGAATAAAAACGATGGATATGGCTTTCACTTTAAGCCCATCTATCTGATTGCCGCAGGTATTTTATTGCTGATATCCATTTATGCAATTGCCACCGGACAGACATATGATAACCTGGTTGATAAAATAAATGGAAGCTTTTAAAGCATTTCATCAGCCTTATATGATGTAATATAAAAGCTACCCCTTGATTGGTTTCTAAAACCGGTCAAGGGGTAGCTTTATTATGTTAACTATTTATAATTGTACTTCAGCCCGCCAATGGGAAATGCTTTCCATCCAAAGGCCTCTATTCCATTCATAAAAGTACTTTCTGTTCCAATCGGATCATTCATCCATAACAGACTTTATGATTTCAAAAAGCTTCACCACATCTGATATTCTTGTGGCACCTGTTTCCTTTTCTATTATGGAAGTATAAACATGAGGGATGATCCGCTCAACGCCTGCCTGTATCCCAATTTTTAGAATCTCGCCGAAGTTATCAAGATCAATGCCCCCGGTGGGCTCCAGACCAAAGCTACTTTCGGCACATGCCTTTGCCACTGCCTCATATTCTTCCCGAACCTTCAATCCACCCATGGGAAAATATTTCAGAGAATCCGCTCCTTGCTCCTTTGCCATGGCAATTGCAGTCTTAATCGGTACCATAGCTGGCTCTAAATCTTTGCTAAGAGGGCCTGTGGAAATTTTCACGTAACCAGGCTTCCCGGAAGGAGCCACCATGGAATTAAGAAATGGCCCCTCCCCGGTTTTCGCTCTTGTATAGCCGCCAGCCGTAAAGGTCTGATTAATATGCTTTGGCTTAATCTGGCCGGATATTTCTGCGACTGCCAGCCATTGTGCCGGATTTCCACCACCAAGGCCTACGGAGATGTTGTTATCCACAGCCGCCTGGTACCGTTTCATATCCTCCACAGCCTGCTCTACATTGGGATAATTGGCAGATAGAATCCCTACCGCCACGTGGCCCTCTGCCGCCTGATAGATGGCTTTGGCATTTTGGGTGGAATTAGTAAGACAGTTTAAGCATATCCTGCCCTTATAAAAATTCAGTTCATTCATTGATTCATTTCCTCCATTGCCAGAGTGTGGATTTCCAAAAGCCTGCGGCTAATGGTGTTAAGCTCCTCCACACTGTTTAATGGCCTTGGGTCAATGGCAATTGACCCTATATTAGCCTGATAGTCTCTGGTAAAGATCGCAACTTCTCCCTCTTTTAGCTTTCTTACGGCATCTTTTGCAGTCATACCATAAACCTCCGGTGTAAATGCAATGCTTACCCGGTATATATCACGTCCCGCCTCATCCTTAATCATTGATGGCTTTAAGCCTGGTATTTCCCCGATACCGGCTGCAAACCGTTCTAAATCTTCTCTGGTAACCGGACTCATCTTCCTTCCGGATACGTATTCTTCCACAGCCTTTACAAGGCCCATGGTATTTTCCTTTCCCACCTTCATTGCTCTGCCGATTCCCTGGTACTGAAGCCTCATAGAGTCAGCCAGCTCCTTTGTCTTACAGGCTACAAAACCACTGGTTGGTCCCTCGATGGCCTTGGCTCCACTGTAGCAGACAAAGTCTGCTCCCATAGCTCCGTAGACGCTTAAGTCCTCTTCTGCTGCTGCATCCACGATACAGGGAATTCCCAAGCGGTTCGCCAGGCTGATGACTGTTTTAGCATCCACCATATCCTTTTGCACACAGTGGTGAGATTTCACATAACAAATAGCCAGGGTGTTTTCACTGACTGCCCCTTCAATATCTTCCGGCTTTGAACCATTGGCATAACCGGCTTCTACAATAATTCCTCCTCCCAGCTGAATCATTGCAGAAACAGGCGCACCAAAATCCACGTTATGGCCTTTTAAGAGAATTACCTCCCGTTTAGTAGCTCCCGGAAGAAGATCGTATAAGTGCTTAACCTTATTAAGGTCATTTTGACAGATGAGGGAGGCTATGGAAAGTGCAATTCCCGCGGAAGCACTAGATGTGACGCAAGCATCCCCAGCTCCAATCATCTCTGCAATTCGTTTGCCAGCATATGCATAGAGATCATCAATTACCACGTAGCTTCCTGCTGCTTCTAAAAGCGATTCGCCAACGCCCTTAGAAATCGTAGATACTCCCAGCTTTGTCATTCGACCTGATGCATTTATAACCGTTTGCAGGCCATTCCTTTTATATATATTTTCCATGTTTTTTCTGACCTCCTACAAGATCCCAAGGATAGAGCAAATCACTGATACTAAAACTACGGTCAGTAAAATCCGATTATAATAAGGTCCCTTTTTTCGAAGATAAAAGTAAATGATAAATACGGCTGACAAAGGAAGAAGTCCCGGCGCCACTGTATTTAAGATGTCCTGTACCACAATTTGCGTTCCGCTGGAAAACCCTAACTTAAGCGGTGTGGATATAGTCACATAGCTTGCGGAAAGGGCTCCCATCATGGTAAGACCTATGACATTGGCCGTAAAAATAATGGATTTCATCTTTCCCCCGTGAAGCAGAGAAACCACGGATTTCTTTCCCAGAGTATATCCGTTATGAATCAGCCAATAAGCAATGCCAATGGTAATTGCAGGATACAAAATAAGAGGCATAATTCCCCCAAGGGCCGACCCATTGCTGGCAAACGGCAGAAATATGGAGATGATGATCGGCATAATGGCAGCCCAGACAATGGCATCTCCCATGCCGGCAATGGGGCCCATCAGTCCCGTCTTAATTCCGGTAATGGCCTCCCCTGTCACATTTTCCCCATTGGCCTTCTGCTCTTCCATGGAAATAGCAATTCCCTGAATAATAGCTCCAAAAATCCCCTCTGTATTAAAGAAAACAAGATGGCGCTTCAGGGCTGCACTCAGTTCTTCATCCGTATCGTATAGCTTCTTTAAGACCGGGGTCATAGACGCACAGAAAACGAGACTCTGAAGACGCTCATAGGAATTGGAAAGCTCAGCACCTGCATAATAGATCCACATGGATTTTGTAATATCTTTTTTCGTAAGCTTTTTGATCTGATTTTGCTCTTCCATCTTAAACTGCCTCCTCCTTTAACTGGAATAAACCTAATAGTAATGCAATACAGGTTGCAAAAATAGCTACTGCCATGGTATCAAGCTTTAAATACATCACTGCGAAAAAGCCTGTGATGAAAAATGGTACCAGAGACTTTTTACCAATGACGGACAGAGTAATGGCAAAGCCAAGGGCAGGAAGGATACCTCCCATAATCTCAAAGGAGTGCATCAGCCACTGAGGAAGAACAGAAATCAGCGTTTCAACCGCCGTTACTCCAAAATAATCAATTGCAAACACAATGGGGAACCGAATTACCAGTCCTGCAATGGCCGGATAGAGAAAAGCCGCTCTTAAGATACCACTGGTATCAGCCTTTTCTGCATACCGGTCCGCCATATGTACCCAAACTGCATTGGTGGTTCTTCTTAACTGATCCACAAAGACCCCAATGACTCCAAATGGAATGGCCAGAGCAATTGCAACCTCAGGTGCCATATTAGACATTACCCCAAGGGGAATGGCAATACAGCCAGCAAGCGCCGGATCACTGGGAACATTGCCGCCCGGAGTTGAAGTGACCCCAAGGTAGACCAGCTGAAGACCCGCCCCGATCTTCATGGCAAGCACCATATTTCCAGTGAGTAAACCTACAAATACACCAATGACTACCGGTTGAAGCAGCATGGATGAAAAAGTATATCCAAATCTCAAACGGCTGAACCAGTAATAAACCCCCATACATACAGCTAATATCAACACACTCATGCCATACCTCCTTAGTTGTTATACTTTTTTAGAATGGTGGAAACATCCTGAGGTACATCTTCCGGAATTGTCTGAAAGATGATCTCCACTCCCTTTTCCTGCAAATAAACAAGCCTCTCTACATCTGCATCATCCAAAGTAATATTTTGAAATACCACTTTACGGTTAGGAGCTCCTCCCAGACCTCCAACCTGAATTTTTGAAAGCTGTATTCCCCCGTCATACACTTCCTTCATACTCTCCAGGTCCGGAAGCAGCAAAAGCACCCGTCCGTTTAAAAACTCATTATCATTCCAGTTCTTAACCGCGTCAGCCCGGCTTAAACACTCCACCTTAACCCCTGCCGGCGCTGACATTAAGTAAATCTCCAGCATGAACTCATCTGCCGCCAGGCTGTCGCTTACCACAACGATCCGGTTTGCCTGGCACTGGTTGACCCACTTTGTCATGACCTGTCCATGAATCAGCCTGCTGTCAATTCTGCATAGTACAATTTCTGCCATTTTACTCAACTCTCCTTCTTTCCCATTGACTGATTGACTTCATGAATCACATCCATTACCGAAGCCTGTCCCTGCTGCAATACCACATCAAAGTTTAAATCCCCTGTATACTGGATTTGAGTACAGGCCTCGATCATAATAGGTGCATTAAGGCCTGAGATTACCTTTAAATCACGTTCTCTTCCGATTTTAGCCCCTGCATTGGTCGTCGTTCCTCCAAACACATCGGTTATAATCAGAGACTTCTTTGGCATACCGGCTGCATACTCATCCACAAGAGCGTAATACTCCGAAAATGTCAATTCCGGCGTCAGCGGAATCTCATGAACAAAATCAACGCTTCCCATAATCATTTTAAGGCTCTCTGTAAGCGCCTTTCCCCAGCCTCCGTGAGTTAAAAGTAAGATCTGCGGTTTCTCCATTTCATACCTCCTTTTTCTAACTGTATATTCCTTGATGATTGAAATTGTAGCATACTACATTTTTACTGTCAATAATGTATTTATGCTATTTTCATATTTATTATAATGAATTTTACTACTTTTTCTGTAATTATGACTTTTTTAATGAAGTAATATTGAAACAATATAAAGTACTATGATATACTAAAAATGAAATTCACTACAAAATCACTACAAAGAATACAATTTATCTCCCCTTTCCGGGAAGAACGAAAGGATGACTTTATTATAAATGACGGAAAACTATGAACTGTTTACACTGATGGCCCGTATTGACGGCATGTCCAATCAATTTACCAAGACTGATTGGAAAATTGTTCAGTATATTAAGAAATCAACGGAGAGATTTATCGAGCTCAGCGCTCAGGAGCTTGCAAAGGAAATCGGCACCTCCGACGCCAGCATAATTCGTTTTGCTCAGAAGGTGGGCTACTCTGGTCTCAATGAACTGAAATACACCATGCAAAAGGAAATTGACAAAAGCTCATCTTCCATCAATCATTCCGATTACTCGGTCCTCTTAAACGATATAAAGATGCTTTTAGACAGCGTCTTCAATTTAACAAATCCTGCAGATATTGACCATGCCAGAGAGCTGATGCTGAAATCCAAACGTATTTTTATTGTAGGATTAAATTTCAATCAGAATGTAGCAGAAATCATTGCCCATAAATTTATGACCATAGGACTGACAGTTCAGGCCCTGACCAATTACGACACCTTAAAGCTGTATCAGACCTTGTCACAGGAGGGCGACTTATTCATCACCATCTCTCTATCCGGGAACCACAGGCAATTGTCCTCCATACTGGCTGATTTCAAGAAAAACGGCAGTAGTATCCTTTTAGTCAGCAACTACGAGAAATCCCTCTGCTCCCCATTTGCCAACATCCTTTTACTTATTCCAAAGACCGACCTGCTGCGCAGCAGCAATACCATCTCAAGAGAAATGCTGATCCTGGTTCTTTTTGATATGCTTTTCCATAACTTTTTGACTGAAGATATAAAATCATTTCAATGTTTTCAAAAAGCAGCATCCTATTCCAAGTTAAACAACGACGATACCAGAGACGGGCTGCAAAAATTTATGGACCTTCTTTAACCGAAAGATACAACGATAAAAGTGCCAGGTTGACTTTTATCATTGACACATAAAAAAAGTGTTTTGATCAGCAGTAAACGTTTCTGATCAAAACACTTTTTAAGTTAGAATTTATAAAATAATAATCAGCAATCTCTTTTCAAGGGATACACACCACATCAAATAATTCAATCTCGCCACTCAACAACCTCATCCATACTTTTTCTAGGCCTTGCATTCGGTGCTTCATCTGCATATCCGATCGTTAAAGCTGCGATCAGCTCACCCTCTGTATTTAAGTAAGTTTGCAACTCATCATAAGCAAAATAAGTATCACATATCCATAAGCTTCCCAGCCCAAGCTCAGTGGCTGTCAGTATCATATTTTCAATCGCCGCACCAATGGACTGTGCATTACAGAGTTCTTCGATGTGCTCTTCCTCCGTCAGGGAAGAATGAATATCAACGCCAACTGGATTTACAATAAAAATAGTTACGGGAGCCTTTTCCATAATCTTAAGAGTATAGGATGCCCCAGAGATATATTGAGAGACATTAGGCAGAAGGGGACGTTCTCTTTCCCTCTCTAACCCATTTCCCATGGCTGACACCATGTCTGCCTTAGCATTTCCGGAAACGACTACAAACTTCCAGGGCTGACGATTTTTAGCAGAGGGCGCAAGTACACCAGACTGTATGATTTCTTCTATCATGTACCTTGGCACCTCTTCCTCTTTGAATTTCCGTATGCTGCGTCTGTTTTTAATGGCTTCTAGCATGATTTTTCTTTCCTTTCTTATTCTTATATTCTAAACACAATTGGCAATGTTTCTTGCTTTATTGTACTTCTCTCATACTTTCCATCATTCTCTTTAATGTAATGTCTTTCCCATGTTCCATAATATAGAAATACACAGAATCATAGCTTAAAGCAGCTCTCACAAATTCTCTATCCAGTTCTGGCAAGATATCAACAAGACTTTTTTTACTCAGGGAATTGATATGTTTGATTAATTTAGTATCTTCCATCTTCCGGTCTGCATCTTCTACCGGATATCCAATACCAAATGGTTCTTCAAATAATGCATTCATAGTACTTTGCAGATTAATTTCACCCGCCCAGCCAAAATTCAGCCCTAAGGGATATGAAACCACGTTTCCATCATTGATTCTTCCAAACAGGTAAGCATCGGAAGGGCTCTCAATATACCCACATAAAATTCCAGGAAGGCTGTTGCAGGCAAGCATCATTCCTTGTCCGGAAGAACACCCAGTCACAACAAAATCGATTGCTTTGCTCTCAATCAGCAAACTGATACATAATGCGATCTGAACATAGGAATAGGTTCTCTTTTCCTCTCCAAAGACTCCAAAATTGATTACCTCATGCTCTTTGCCCCTGACTGCCATCTTAACACTGTTTTCTAATATATTATTTTTATCACGCTGAGAACTGGCCTGTATAATTCCTATCTTCATTGTGTAACTCCTATAGGTATCTATTTGGTGTTTTCTTTATGGTATCATTTATTTATGTAAAATTCCAGATTTCTTTTGCACGATTTTGTCAGGTCAGCTGCCTCGTTAGTATTAACTTTCCTTGAGCACGCCATTTGCTTTTCCTCGGTTGGTTTATTGATTATACGATGTAAACTTGTAAGCGCAAAAAAGCCTGGGACTTTTTACTGTCCCAGGCGAATAATTAAATGGTTGTCCAGCCACCGTCAATCTGAAGCAGCTGTCCTGTTGTATAGGAAGAGGCGTCAGACGCAAAATAGATCAAAGCTCCGTCTAATTCGCCGTCACGTCCTGGCCTTCCCATAGGGCATAAGTTACAGATTGCATCATACATCTCTTTGTTTTCTAATACATCAGACGTCATTTCACTTGGGAAATAGGCAGGACCAATTGCATTTACAGTAACACCATGCTTGGCCCATTCATTGGCCAGTGATTTTGTCATCATCAGTACGGCCCCTTTTGTGGTAGCGTATGCAGAGATGGGGAATCCCGGCATGGCAACGGTGGAATGAATGGAACCCAGATTAATAATCCTACCATATTTCTGAGCCACCATAATGCGCCCAACCTCACGGGCGAAGAAAAATACACCGTTAATGTTGGTATCCATCATTCGATGCCACATCTCATCCGTGGTATTCTCCGCCGCATCAGCCAGACCAAGGCCTGCGTTGTTTACCAGGATATCAATTCTGCCAAAATGCTCTTTAATGTCTGCCACTGTCTGAGTGATTTCTTCCGTCTTCGTAACATCGCATCCATGGGTATAACACCTTACTCCCAGATCTTCAATTTCCTTTTTTACCGCTTCCAAACGGTCCAGACGCCTGGCAACGATTGCAACATTCACACCTTCTCTTGCCAGAGCAAGGGCAAACTGTCTCCCAAGTCCAGAAGAAGCCCCCGTAACAATAGCAAATTTTCCTTTTAAGTCAAATAAACTGCTCATCGTAAACCCTCCTTTGATTATATATTATTAATCTCTGTTATGTCAGCTCGCGCTTCATCTGCTGCATATACAGAGACTTATTATCAATCCCACGCATGGTAGCTAATATTCCATCTAAATGATCGTATTCGTGCTGTAACAGTTCCGATAGATCACCCTCCAGAAACATCTTCTGTGGTTTAAAATCCTGATCAAGGAATACCATCTCTGCACGTCGATAACGTTCCACCTTTACCATAAGACCGGGAAATGACATGCAATCATCAAGCAGCACATACGTCTCATCATCCGGGAAGGTTAAGACTGGATTAATAAATACGTATGGCTGATCGGTAAACATATAAATCAGCCGTTTCTTAATCCCAATCTGAGGTGCCGCTACAGCACGGCCTGCACCATATGATTTCCTATAATCCATAAGAGTGTCATGCAGATCTTGTACCCACTCCTCCAAAAAATGACGGTCCGAATCCACAATTTCTTCACTTAACTCGTACAATTGTGGATTTCCAAGCTTTAATATTTCTCTTATCATTGATATTTCCCCTCTTCATGAAAGCTTACATCAAACGTCCTTACATCTTCACGCCCTTAATCAGGACATTCAGATTCATTCTTTCACGCTCCAGCTCTGCCTTGCTGGAAGTATCTATGGTTCTTAAATGGCTTAAGACACTTTCAATCTGTTTCTTTGTATTTTGCACCTGAGACAGAGACTCATTAATCCGATTTAACACCGCCCAATCTGCAAATAAACCGTCAAAGAAATAATCTGCAAAGCCTAAAAACCCATCAATACTGACCTGTACATCTGCATTAATTTTTACATCAGTCAGCTCAGTCTTAAACCGGCGCAGCTGTATCTGCAAATCTTCCACCTGATTCTGTGCTTCATCAAGATGACTGTGCTTTGCCATACCTGATATCAGTCCACCTCCCATTAAATCCCATGTCCCCCAGCTCTTTGCACTATCGATGTTAGAAAGAATCCGGTTCGTAATGACGAGGGCTTTCTCTCCGGCAGAAAGAGCCTCTTCTATTTCCTTCCTTTGGCTTTCTATAAACGAAATGCGTTTCTCCGTCTCAAAGATTTCCACCGCCTCCTGAGATCCGGTGGATTTAATTGCTTCTGCCTTACTCTTTAACATTTTCTCATACTGTTTTTCACTGGCCCCTAACAATCTTAACTCCGTTTCGATTCGGGCAATATCTTCCTCCACAGCAGAAAGCTCGCGAGAAGCCACATCGTATTTCACCTTGGCAGCATATGCTTCCTCCCGTTCCTTATCAAGCTTCTCTTCCTTTTTTCCTATGATCGCATAGAAAAAAGAGGATAGGCTGCCGCCCTCCAGCTGATCAACATCCTTTTGCTGTTCTAATTTGCTTTTCTTAAGCTCATATACTTTCGCACTCAGCTCCTCACGTTGTATATATAATTGCTTCAGCTTGGTCTCCTCATGATTCTTTCGTGCCATTTGCTGTTGGAGAAGCTGTAATTGTTCATCATAATATGCCATATGGAAATCCTCTCTTTCTCTATATCCGTCCCATCAACTTCGTCATGATGTCTATTTTACTATATTAAATATAACGCCGAACTTTATCCATGTAACTTATATACTCTTGCCCGAATTTCTCTATACACCATCTTTCTTCCGATCGAATAATCCAGTGTCCTGATACCTGAAATACCACTAGGCCTGCAAATAAGAGCCAAGACTGGGTGAGCACGCAGCAGCCAAAGAACAATACAAAATACCCTACATACATTGGATTACGTGAAACTTGATAAAACCCATTCATGTTGATACCATTCTCCCCTGGTTTTGCAAAATCTAAGACCGACACAAGGCACAACAACAATCCTAAGGCATAAATCACCAAGCCTATGTAAAACCAGTAAGAATCCGTCTTAATCCTAAGAAAACAAAGATACACAAAAATGAAAATGTTTGATACCTGATAAAACCAAAGTGCCACCTTCTCCTTGCCAATGGCCGGAGCAAAAAAAGCCGCACGTCTTAAGGCATTTTCATTCAGTAAACGTAAAACTCCAAATCTTATCAATAAAAGTGGTACTATACAAAAAAATCCATTCATGCACCATCACCTCAAATATTTTATTTTACTATCATTTTAACATTTTTCCATATATAATCAACCATCTGCACAGAACAATCCTGCGAAACAAAATATTTATTACTGATAAATAATTTCAATTATATATTTTATTATGTTTTTTAATTATATTAATATAAATAATCTCTCATTAAGGCTAATTTTACCAAAATACGAAATATTTCTCTTTACAAAATTGCTTTAGTACTATACCATATAGGCGTAATATGTTTATATCCTAAGAAGCTATAAAAAAGTTGATTGTTTCAAGTTGGATATTTACTATATCATAAATACATTACAACATTACTTTAAGGGAGAAATACTTGTGAACAAGCATTGGACTAAAAACACCTTTATGATTATGACGGCGGCCACATTAACCATAAATTCTGCTATGGTTTCTAATGCAAGTGGCTGGACCGAGACAGAGAACGGCTGGCATTACGAAGAAAATGGTGGGTACATAACATCTGCATGGAAGAAGGGGCAAAACGGCTTTTATTATCTTGATGATACCGGAAAGCTTAAGACTGCTTCCTGGATCACAGATGGAGACAAGAACTATTATGTAGATTCAGAAGGTCTCCGGGTTAAAAACACCTGGATTTATACTCAGTCCTGGGATGATTCTACAGATACCAACCAATATTGGTATTATTTTGACCAAAACGGCGAAATGATGACCGGAAAGCAGCAAATCGGGGATAAAAAATACTTTTTCTCCAGTACCGGTGAAATGATGACCGGCTGGATCACATTTACAGATAATGAAGCAGAGTACTTAACAGACGAAATAACCAGCAATAATACTTATTACTGCCTGGAGGACGGAAGCAGAGCAAGCGGCTGGCTTAAGCTGGAAGCTCCTGACGATGAGGACAATTCCGGAAAAGAATACTGGTACAATTTTAAGAGCTCTGGAGTTATCCGAAGAAACGCGAAAGCCACCATTGGTGATCATGAATTCTGTTTCGATGAACAGGGCCGAATGATCGAGGGCTGGGCCTATAAAACGGCAGATACCGATACTTATGTAAGGGTTGACGAAGACACGGAGAAAGCACTTTTAGACACCTATAACGCAGACGCAAGCAGGTATTACTATTGCGGCGAGGAAGACTTAGGAGTCATTCAAAAAGACATATGGCTATCCATCGTACCACCTGGATTAAACGGAGATCCTGACGAAGATGCCACCTGGTATTACTTTGATAAACGTGGCAAAATGATGACCGCGACCAAAGCCACCGCTTCAGAAGCCACACCATCCAATGCAAGCCGTATGACCGATGTAAGATGGGTCGATACGAAAGGAAAATATGGATTAGAGGGGGGCGACGATGATCTGCACCATGCCCGCCTTCAAAAAGTTAATAACACCTATTATCTTTTCGACTCTAAGGGTGAAATCATTGATGGCCTGGTTTACATTTACAATAAAGATGGGTCCTTCCAGTTAAAAGAAGGCTACTATTATTTCGGCTCTAACTCATCAAGATCAACAGGAAAAGTAAAACTTGTAAATGACGCTACAGATTACCATTACTATTTCTCCAAAAAGAGAGAAAATGGTTATTCCGAAGGTCAGGGCGTCACTGGAGTATATGAAGGAAAGTTATATTATAAGGGACTTGCAGTCACAGCAGATGAAGATACCAAATATAAATTAATTTATATCCCAGAGTTAGCCAAAGCTAACGGAACTGGACTATATGTTGTAGATGAAAATGGAAAAGTCAAAACAAGCGGCCTGACTTCTGAGATGTATGACGGGACTAAATTCAGAGTTAAAAAACAAGGTTCCAGTTACCGAGTGTTCCGTGTAGATGTAGATACCAAGGAAGAGACAGAACTGGGTCAGGATGACGCTGAGCTCACTCTGGATTTTAGCGAACCTGAACTTGTTTAATTGATTGATATACTGGCAAACGATGATTTGTCTTGATCATGACCGGGCTGGAGGCTTCTATAAGAAGTATTCAGCCCTTTCTTATGAAAATCAGGAAAATAAATTACTTTTTTATATACCCATTACTAAAATTTTGCAATGATCTGATTCAAACGATTTTTAACATCTGTATCAAAAACACCACCATGGTAGCAAATAATCGTTTCTATATCATAACCTTCCAATTTACGAACGGACTCTTTTGCCTCTTCCATATTTAAAGCATATTGCGGTAAAGCCATATAAAGCTTTCCATTTACAATAACGAGGGCATCACCTGTAATCAGCACTTTTTCTTTTTTAACATATAAAGAGATATGGCCAGGCATATGACCCTTCGTGTCAACCACCTCAATACCACCGCAGTAAGGAAGTATTGCACCCGTTTCTATTACAGTAACATCATCCACCGGTTTCACAGAGGCTATAAGCTTTTGGAACTCCTTACCGTACTCCTTTTTATCTTCCGGCAGCGTATCCTGGAGGTCTTCGGCCTGCTGTAAACGAAGGGATTTGCATTTTCCCGTAATATAGGGAGCTTGTTCTTTTGAACACAAAACTTCAATTTTGGGATATTGCTGAGTTATTTCATGTAATGCACCCATATGATCATGATCATGGTGTGTGATAATTATCTTCGTTAACATACTTAAAGAAAAACCAAGCTTTTGCATGGCCTCCTCTAACTTTGACATAGTATCCGGATAACTGCAGTCAACTAAAATCAATTCATTCTCATCTTTTAAAAGTACCGGGTATATGATATTTTCTGTTTCCCCTCTATGAAACGTTAACGGCAATAAATATATATCATTCATTTTATATACTCCTTTTCTTTCTTTATGTATAGTCTTTATTTATGTTTATCAAAGAGTTATTCTAAATATATTAGGAACCAGTCTTGCCTCTAAAATTACTTATTTAGAGCTGCACCGTTTTAACTGTTTCCTCATGACCAGTCCCTGCTCTGCCTCTGCAGAAACATAAAATCCCATTTTCTGATACATCTCAAAATGGCCTCCGAAATTCGAAGATTGGTAACTGGATTCTTTGTATGGGTATACTTCTACAAAATCGAATCCATCTTGAGCGGCATCCTTACAAGCACGTTCCAATAACTGGGTAGCAATGCCCTGCCGTTTCATATCTGGTGCAATCATAAAACAAAAAATAGATTTTACCTTTACGTCCGAGCCAGGCTCCTCTAAAGGCACATAATCCATAAATCTTTGCCAACTTGCACATTTCAAGCAATCTGACTTTGTATTAGCATTACACCAGCCAACCACCCTATCACCATGATAGGCAAGATAACCTTGAACGTTATTGCCTTTGACATATTCATAGGCACACTCTCTGCGATTCTTTGCGGTTGAAAGATCTTTCTTCTTATAATCTTCGTTACTCCAGCAGACACAATAACATTTATTTTCATCTACATTATCATCATGTGGTGTAACATCAAAAAAATGAACATAATCTTCTGCCAGATCTGGCGTCAGTTCGCGTATTTCAATACTCATTGTTTACCCCCATTATATATCATTTATTTTAAAATATTTTTCTCATTCATAGCAAATAAAGATAAATACCCAAAGACTAAATATTAAAAATCACACATCAGCTCCCAATGAACTCCAAAACGATCCCTGACACTGCCTATAATCACCATATAAGGCGGTCTTTCCAGTGGCTTTATTACCTCTCCACCCTCACTAAGTATGGGAAAGGCATTTTCAACCTCCTCTGCAGTATCAAACCCAATAATATGTTTCACCTTTTTCGCTAGATTCACATCCTCATCGCTGGACAAATCGCTCAGCCTTACCTCTTGTTCATCAAACATGATTTCGGAATGGTAAACCAGCGAATCCTTAGACGAATCTGCTTGCTCCCAGCCATTTTTCACAGCATCGGAATAATGTATCAAATTCTTTACCCTACACCCAAAGGCCCGCTTGTATACCTCCAAGGCTTCTTCCGACTCTCCAGAAAAACATAATTGTTGAATGAATTTCATATGAACCCCCTTAAATATATGTCTTACAGTTTATGTGTTTCTCTTCCCAATTTCCTGTCACATACAGTCCGACTGCAATGGATACCTCCCATTATTTATATAGATGTATACTCAAATACCTCATCTAGCTTCATAAAAAGCTGGGTATGCTTTGTCAATTCCTCATATCCCTTATTTTTCAGGCACCATTTCATAGCCGTCAGAACAAGTGAAGCATATAAATTTGACAAATAATCTAATATCTCTGGTGATTGCTTATTCTTTAACTTTTGGCTTTCATAAAAACTCTTCTGTAAAAAGTCCGACATGTCTTCATATAAATGAATGGAGTCTGTATGAATGGTAAAGAGGGCCAGAATCTCCTCACTCCTATCTTCCAAGACCTGATACAAAGGCTTGATAACCATAAAGGCGTCTTCCACCGTATCGCAATCAAGCCGGTCTATCACGCCAGATTTCAGTGTATCTAATATCTCGCTGCAAAGAGCTTCAGCGAGCTGATATTTATCCGTGTAATGCTTATAAAAGGTAGAACGGTTTATAAGTGCACGATCAAGAATATCCTGAATGGTTATTTTATGAAAGTCCTTTTCCATTAACAAGGACAGAAAAACGTTCTCAATGTTTTTTCTGGTCTTTATAACACGCAAGTCATTCTGATTCATATTTATCTTCTCCCTTTGATTATTTTAAAACTTCTTTTGCAGATAAGCAACACTATATCCTTTTTTGTAGCTTATATTAATAATTAGTCAAATTCTGTTGATTGAATTATTTCGCCTAATATCTATAATTATAAATAAAAAAGGAGTGATAAAATTATGAATGAACTTAAATGGTTTGCCTGGCTATTTCCATTATTATTTATTGTACATGACATGGAAGAAATTATTACAGCAAAGAACTGGTGTAAAAAAGAATTGCATCAGATCATTCCCCTGCCCATCACCCCCTTTGGTAATACCAAAAGTACAGCGGGCTTTGCAGTTGCAGTCTTTGAAGAATTGATTTTATGGATTCTTGCCACTCTGCTGGGGAACATCACTGGTTTTTATGGATTATGGTACGGGTTCCTGGCTGCCAATATCATTCACCTGATCCTGTTTCACATGATTATTTTCCCTCTATCCTATCGCCGATATGTCCCTGGTGTAGTCACCGCATGGCTGACTCTGATTCCATTCTGTTATATTTTTTATCTGGCTCAAACGGTTTTAAATTATTCCGTTCTTCAAATTGCACTCTGGGTGACAATCGGATTCTTATTGGCACTTGGTAATGTGAAACTACTGCATAATAATATCGATCTGCTTGCTAGACTGACAGGAGAATGAGAGCTGAATCATTGGCATTTAGAACACATACCAAATAACAACCATTATCATAAACATAAATAATCTCATATAAAAGATGATTGCTACATCTGACTATGTGATTTACCATTCTATATAATCAAGTGTTCTTATCCATACTTATGGCTATTAGCAAATTTTTAACAGCAAAAAAGACTTCACACTTTCATGCGAAGTCTTTTTCCATATAGTCATCTTACTAGTCAAAAGATAAGCTAAATACTATTTCAATTCATATTTTGGCAAATGAAAGCATTGAAATATAAATATCTCAAAGATATATGGTAACTACTACTTGATCGAAACTAATGATCTATTAAAGATCATAATCAATTATCAAACGAAATATTATTTCTTCCTAACTTTAAGGAAAGTTTCATAGATATCCAAAATTCCATAACCCCATTCAGCATTAGGGTACTTAATTTCATGACTTCTATAAACCCCATCTATTAGAAACTGTTTTACGTCGATACCCGTCATAAAAGGGTATTCCTTTCGAATAATACCCCACTCTAAAACCATTGCAGCAATACCTGTAGTTTCTGCCGCCGCCAAGCTGGTTCCAGACTTAAATGTCTCTCCAAATGTTGTTGGACAATAAATAGAAACCCCGGGAGCTGCTAAATCTGGTTTTACCATGTTATTACGTGTGTAACCTCTACCAGCAAACATATAAATACCTTCATTGCGATGATCATATGCAGTGACAGTAATCGGAAGTAGAGCATCACTTGGTGATGTTAATGTAGTTTCTGGATTTTTTTCTTCAAATTCGGTAAATTCACTTGAACTGCTTATTTGGGTGGATTCTTTTAGAAAGCCACTCATTGGAATCCAGATATGAAAACCAGAAGACATATAATCTCCAGTACCATAAACATCAATTGACCATCGACCAGGTGCTGGATTATCAAAGCATATAAGTATAAGGGGATCGCCTGTATGTGGTTCTACATTGTAATATTCAATAATTACAGTTGTATTTTCAAAATAAAATTTTTTCACCACTCTATCTATACCTGCTGGTATTATATCAAGTCTATCACCAGTTGGAGAGCTTATGCCAACAAAATAATGAGCGGGTGATTTTCCCCATATTTCAATGCTGAAATTTTTTTCATTTTCTGCAATCTTTAAAAATACTGATTTTTTATACTCAGTACTGCCTCCATTCTTTTCAGCAAAAAAATAATGATGTCCAGCTAAATTTTCTTGACCTGCTGCCACAATAATGGCTACGCCTTGTCTAATTGAAAGATCTGAAAGCATTCGACATAATGTACTTAACCCATCATGAGATCCTTGGTTTGTACCAACAGCAACGCAAATTGCAATTGGGCGATTCAACTTTCTTGCAGTGTTGAATAAATATTGTATACCAAACATGATATCATCTTCTTGATAGGATAGAGTATCTTCTGGTGTTGGATAAATGTGCTTCATAGTAGTTTTTGCCGGTTTTAGCTTTACAATGATATATTCAGCGTATGGTGCAACCCCTCGAAAAGTACCAATATCTGAACCACCAGCAAGAGCAGCTATTCTAGTTCCATGCCCTTGTTCATCTGTTGACGGAACGATAGAGTGAGGATCTTCACTCTTTAGTGCAAGGTCTATTTGGTTTCTTGTATATTCAGTTCCATAATAAAAAATATCCTTTGATGCATCCATATTTTCAATCGTTTGATCCCATATAGATACAATTCTAGTCGTTTGATCGTTATATTGAAAGATTGGATTAGTATATTCAATTCCAGTATCAATAAAACCTAGTAATACACCTTGACCTTTTAAAGCAAAATTAGGAATATTCTGTATTTTATCTACATTCATGGCCTCTAAATTAGTTAAATCAAGCAATCCAAATAGTCTTGGTAATACAGGATATCTATTATCAATAGGGTTTTCCTTTGCTTTATCAATAGGAATATAAATAACCGCATCTCTATCGTTTATGCTATTAATCACACCACCAACAGATTCCGCGTACTGTTCATTAAAAACATTAGGTTCTATAAACAAATTTATATAATCATTGCTTATTATTTTTTTTCTATTTTCTTCTGTCATTTTTTATTCCTATTTACTTTTTTGTTATTTTATTTTATGAGTTTAATAAAAATCTGTGCAAAGAATTAAAAGTATTAATTTCCTATAGAGATATGTTAGGTAACTAAAATATCATAGATTCATATAATGTAATCAAATGTCACAGCAATGAAGGATTACATGGACCAGTATAAACAGTCAAGGTATACACAGAATAATAATTATGCAAATCAGGAGCAATATTATAACGGTTTTTATGAACAACAACGTTGTCCTGCTATTTGTCCTTATGATCAAACCCAATGCGTACTGACAGCAGGGCATTGGGGCAAGCATAAGTGTTCCCAAAATCATGAATGGTTTTAATGACCTTTCGTTATCCTGTAAGATATACAGGAAAATCTTATGTAAATAGGCCCTGTGTCAATAGTTGGGGCGTAGTTCGGTTAGAACCCGCCTTTGACTTTGGTGTGCCTTTAGATATACTAATGGACACAGGCGAAAACGCCTGTGCCCATTTTCAAATACCAAATCTTATGGCAATACAAATGTATTTGCTGCTGAAAGCGTATTCCAAGGACTCATTGCATTTGTAAATTTAGCTGTTATACTTAAATTCATTCCACTTACTTCACTACTATATATAATTCCTGTATGAAAATATCGAATATAACCATAGGCAATATTATCACTTCCCCATAGTACTTGCGTCTCATTTATATTTTCTGAACATAAACTACCATTTTTCCAAACGAATCTTGTGCCAGCTCTGCTCGTTCCAATTTCTCTTGTTACTACATGAATCTCATTCTTATCATCCAATGCTAAATCAATAATTTGCAATGATGTTAAGCCCGGCGCGGGTGCTCTAAGAATGGGGTTGGTTTTTACTTGATCATTTGCTGATTCCGTGGAGCTACCCAATCCTAAGCTTGTCCAGCCCTTAGGTAAGTAATCGCTGCCATTAGATGCAGCTTGCGCCTTAATAGAGATACCACTAGACAAAATAACAATAGCCGCCATCATAACCAATGAAATAACCACTTTTTTTAATTTCTCCATATATTACCTCCATAAATGTTTTATATTCTTTCTTACAAAAATAGTCTACAATAAATGACATAAAACCTAAAATAACAAAAAGACTTATTTTAAAAAATTGATTGGTATTATCTTCTTCTGTATAGAATTTTTTTACTCAAATAAGTATGATTTGTTAAATGTTAACCGATGACTTACCATCTTTTGTTGTAGTAATTCAGCTCATTGGAATCACCTCCAGACTAAATCAAGGAAACCACTTATCTATCAATTTCAGTATATTCCAGAATATACATTTATTAACCAAAGTACCAATATTGTACAAGTTAAGTGCCAATATTAACACTTCAATCTTATGAAAAGGTAATCCGCTAAGCAAATTTGTAACGTAAAGAAACGAAGGTACAATTTAGCTGGTTATGGTATTAGCCGTAAAAAAAAGACCCCACACTCACATGTGAAGTCTTTCTATATCACGAAACTCTCTTCCCGTCCGATACCTCGTCCGAAAAAATCATCCCGATATGAGTAAATTCTAAATAAATCTCCCTTACCCAACTGACAAACCCTTATAAAATAAGGATTTACTCCATTGTATAAGGCATAAGAGCGATGTGTCTAGCTCTCTTAATAGCAACGGTAAGTGCTCTCTGGTGCTTAGCACAGTTGCCTGTGATACGTCTAGGAAGGATTTTTCCTCTCTCAGATACATATCTTTTTAATTTATTTGCGTCTTTAAAATCAATTACGCCGTTCTTCTCGCCACAGAATACGCAAACTTTTTTTCTTCTACGCATTCCGCCTCTTTTGAACTTAGCGCCATCAGCTTTATCATTTCTGTTGAATGCCATTGGTACTACCTCCTATCAGATTTAGTTGAATGGAAGTCCTTCGTCTTCGACTCCATCCGGGATATTCATAAATCCATCGCCGATTGCACTGGAAGGAGTTGGTCTGGAAGTTGGCTGGTATCCGCCTTCTCCTGATGCTCCACCTTTGCTGTCTGCGAATTCCTGATCTTCTACAACGATATCTGTTGTATAAACCTTTACGCCGTCTTTATTCGTATAACTTCCAGTCTGGATCCTTCCGGAAACCAATACTCTCATACCCTGACGGAAATACTTCTCTGCAAACTCTCCTGCCTTGTCAAATGCAACACAGTTGATAAAATCAGCAGTCTGTTCATTGCCATCCTGATTTCTGCGGCCTCTGCGGTCAACAGCAAGGCTGTACCTTGCGATTGCCATGGAGCGCTCACCTTGGGAATATCTTACTTCTGGATCACGGGTCAATCTACCCATAAGGATTACTTTGTTCATACGATCACGCTTTCTTTATCTATTATGCCTCTTGTCTTACGCATAAGTATCTGATAACCGGCTCCATAATACGAATGTGTGCTTCTAACTCATTCGGTGTTGTGGAATCGCCATCAAATTTGATGAAGTAGTAGAATCCCTCTTTCATCTTCTGAATTTCGTAAGCTAATCTCTTCTTACCCCATTCATCAATGTTAGTTACAGCGCCGCCGAAACGAGTAATATAACCCGTAACTTTTTCGATAGCTGCTGCTCTCTCTTCATCTTCGAGCTTTGCGTTAATAACAACGGCTAACTCATATTTGTTCATGCTTGTTACCTCCTTGTGGTCTCTGGCCCCTGCTTTCAGTATCAGGAGCAAGGATTCTCTATGTCACGAGTTAACATTATACAGGAAATATTCTACAAAAGCAAGTCCTTTTCTTAATTTTAAAGGCTTTTTCCCGCATAAATTGGGGTTTTTACTGCTTTGGATTGCCGTCACTGGCTTTTAAGCCTCTGGTATTCTTTTCCACCAGCTTTCTGGGCACCATAATCATATGTCCGCAGCCCATACATTTTAAGCGAAAATCCGCTCCAACTCTTAAGATTTCCCACTCCTGACTGCCGCAGGGATGCTGTTTTTTCAGTTTTACAATATCGCCAATTTCATAATTCATAAAAACACCTGCCTACCCATTTGGGGCCGCCCTTATATCCAATTATTTTAAAATATTGTCAATGCGCTTTAATTCATCCTTGGAAAATTCCGTATTTTTCAGACAAGCTACGTTATCCTTTAACTGTGCCACGCTGCTGGCTCCAATGAGAACCGAAGTCACCGCCTCTTCCCTTAAGACCCAGGCAAGGGCCATCTGGGCCAGACTCTGGCCTCTTTCCTTTGCCAGATCATTTAACTGTCTTACAACAGAAAGATTTTCCTCTGACAGGTATCGACCGCCTATGGTGCTTCCTTTTCTGGCCGCCCGGGATCCATTTGGAACGCCGTTTAGATACCGGTCTGTAAGGGCACCCTGTGCCAATGGACTATAGCAGATACAGCCTGTTCCGCTCTCTAAGAGGGTATCAAAAAGACCTTCCTCTGCCACTCTCTCAAACATGTTATACCGTGGCTGATGGATGAGGCAGGAGATTCCCATGCCTTTTAAGACCTTAATGGCCTCCTTAGCTTCCTTGCTGCCGTAATTGGATATACCCACATAAAGTGCCTTTCCCTGTCTGACGATGTCAGCAAGAGCGCCCATGGTCTCTTCTATAGGTGTTTCCGGATCTGGTCTGTGGTGATAGAAGATATCTACATAATCAAGACCCATACGCTTTAAGCTCTGGTCAAGACTAGCCATTAAATACTTTCTGGAGCCAAAGTTTCCATAGGGTCCGGGCCACATGTCAAATCCTGCTTTTGTGGAAATGAGCATTTCATCCCGGTATCTGCCAAGATCACTCTTTAAGACACTGCCAAAGGTTTCTTCTGCCATACCAAAGTAAGGAGCTCCGTAGTTATTTGCCAGGTCAAAATGAGTGATACCCATATCAAATGCACTTAAAAGAATGTCTCTCTGGGTGGTAGGAGCCTTCTCCATTCCGAAATTCTGCCACAGCCCTAAAGAAACTCTGGGAAGCATGATTCCGCTTTTCCCGCAACGCTTGTATTCCATTGTTTCATATCTGTTCTTTGCCGCCTCGTACATCATAGTTTCTCTCCTTTACGCTTCCATAAATAGTCCCTAATCAGTTTCCCTATACGTTCTGTAACATCTTACCAATATTTATACCATATTATCCCTTGTTATGGCTAGGATGTATCTGAAAACTGCTTGTTTCCAGACACACCCCAGCATTTATACAGAATTATGAAGTACTTCTCCAATACTTCCGCTGATGACTAAATCCGCCTTCTCATCCATAGGAGTTACGGTCTTATTGATTAAGACCATACGGCTGCCTCTATAATAATCAATCAGGCCTGCTGCCGGATAAACGGTTAAGGAGGTGCCGCCTATAATGAGCATATCTGCGTTTGAGATGCAGGAGACCGCCTTACTCATGACACCATCGTTTAAGCTCTCCTCATAAAGCACTACATCAGGCTTTATGAGCCCGCCGCAGTCGCACCTTGGCACTTCCTTTCCCTCCATGGCGGAAAGCATTTCTTCCAGGTTATAAAATTTCATACACCGGGTACAGAAATTTCTTCTTACAGAACCATGAAGCTCCAATACCTCCCGGCTTCCGGCATCCTGATGAAGTCCGTCGATATTCTGGGTGATGACCGCCTTTAATTTCCCCATATCCTCAAGCTTGCGCAACGCCAGATGTGCCTTGTTTGGCTTCGCCTTTGGAAATATCATCTTATTGCAGTAGAACCGATAAAATTCCTCTGGCTTTTTTACATAGAAGCTATGGCTGATTATGGTTTCCGGCGGATACTTGTACTGTTCTTTATAAAGTCCATCCACGCCCCTGAAATCAGGAATATTGCTTTCCGTGGAAACACCTGCCCCACCGAAAAATACAATGTTATCACTTGCTTCTATCCATTCCTTTAACTGGCTTACCCCTTCCATATAAAAGTCCTTTCTTATCCCATTGTTCTCCATACAAAAATAGGGCGGATTATAATTAATCCGCCCGTAATCACAAGTCGGACTCTGATACCGACGAACAATTTAAGTTACCTCGTCAAAAAACACGCCATTTAACGGCCGAATCCGTTCCACTACAGCCATCTGATCGGCTGGAACCGATGGAAGACTGTAGCCAAACAACCAGGAGGTCATTTCACCAATCCCAAGAGAGAGATTGGGCTTCCTTTCGCTTTCCTCTTTGACCGGGGATAAGCTGGAGCCTTTTCGGTCAAGCTTCCAAAGGAACAAGCCGTTATTTTGAGGGATAAATGAATCCTTAACCTCAATAAGAAGTTCCATCTCGTCCACAGGACTTTCTTTCTTTAAGCTGATGACAGAAACAAACTTTTCCAAATGAATGATTCTTCCCATGGCATAAGGCTTTGTGGGACCGTTCTCCTTCACGTATTCAGGCAGACAGATCAGTTCTCTTAGAGTCCCTGCCGTTTCACCGTAATAGGCCCACACACCAGCTAATTTAGATGTCTCATCCTTTGTGGTAAGAAGGAGGAGATCTCCGCTGTCGCTTCTTACCTCCTTGCATAAATCCCGGTAGTATTCTTCACTTCGAAGGGCATAGACCTCATACCGCTTTTCCAGCTGCCTCTCCACAAATTCAGCGACTTCCCTGCATTTATCGGAACGTTCCATAAAAGCACGGCGATTTAACTCCGTTCTTCCCTTTTCATTCAAAGCCATGGCTGGTAAGTCACAAATATAGGTATAGTCAAAAGGCTGGTAAATCGCAGGATCCACAGGAACCAGAAAACTGAACGCCATCCGCTCGGTATACATATCGGTAAAGCAACGGCTTAACAGCTTTCTCATGTAGCCCTGATGGCGAAAATCCGGATCTGTAGCCACACCAGCCACGTAATCGATCTTCCAGACGTGATCCTTTACCACCACCTCATAAGGATTTCGATGGAGCATGGCTGCCATCTTCTCTTCCTTATATGCAGTGAGGACCTTATTCTTTAACACCCGGTCCGAAAAGTAATAGTTTATAAAACTTTCTGAATCCTCAGAAAAAACCTTTTCCCAAAGCTTTCTGCTTTCTATTTTTTCTTCCTGCTTCAAATACCGTATCATCATCAAAAGCCCTTCTGAATTACTCCGTATTTTCTTGCAAATCCAATGGGATAGTAAGACATTTTCGCACGGCGTAACCCTTCCATGCCCACATCGTCTTCCCGGTTGACCAGTTTCACTTCCTCAGTAAAGCCGTGGATTAAGAACTGCTGGTTGATAAACTGATAAAGTCCCTTGACTTCAGGGTCTGCCTTTTCAATATGAATGACAGCCATCTTTTCCAAAGGATTATAAGTACCGATGGTAAATGCCTTTAAGCTTCCGTCAACATAAACTCCAGCCATTCTAACATTTAACATGGAACAGTTTTTTAAGATATCGTGGATGCCCATAACCTCATAATCCAGCTGACGGACAAATTCCGCTGCCTCCACCTTGTTCTCCCACCACTCATCAAGGAAAGAAAGAACGGCTTCCCGGTCAGAGCAGATCAGTGAACGATATTCATAATGTCCTTCGTACTGCTTTAAAAATGAATTTAAATGATTTTTCTTCTTATGAAGCTTCTTTCCTGCCAGAGTTCTTAAGGCCTCCGCATCATAGAGATAATCCTTTAAATCTTCCTCTTCTTTTACAAGGAACTTATCTGGATCCAGTTTTAAATAATTAATTGCTTCCTCATCTGCCAGAAAAATCTTAAGAGGCTTTTTTAATACCTCATTAAAATACTCCACCAGCTGTTCAAAATAATAGGAAAGATCTTCTTCTTTGCAGATGGGCATTGCCGTAAATGGCTCCCCATCTTTTTCCATTAAAAATAAAACTGCTTTTTCATCACTGACAGTATACTTTACCTGATAATAATCTCTCCAGATAAAACTATCCAAATAGACGCTGTCACATGTTTTATTGGGCCGTAAGGCGTAGAATGGAGCAATTTTACTCATGTCCTCTGCCTGAAGCGGCTTAAATTGTAAGTTCATATTAGTTCCCTTCTAAAATATATATCTAGCTTTTCTTTATAAAATCAGTACTGCACTTGGGACAGTGAACACTCACCTTCCCTTTTCCTCTTGGTATTCTGATCTTTTGTCCACAGCTTGGGCATTTATAGATATGGTATTGCCTTATCTGCTGAAACTTAAAACGCAGTTTCTTAAAAAATTCCGTTACCCGGAAAGAAATACGTTCGAACTTCTGGTTCTCCTCAAAGCGTTTTCCTATATTTTTGGAAAACATGCGAAAATAAGACAGCGCTATAAGAAAAAGCGCTGCGATATCAACCCAGTAGCTGCGAATAAAAATACCGACAAAAATAAGGGCAAATACGGTTCCCATCAGAAACCGGCTAAGCTTATCTGAACCATACCTGCCGATCATAAACCTTGAAAAACGTTCCCGAAACTGACTCATCCTATGTTCCTCGCCCCTTTTTCATTTTGAATTAACTATAATAACCTATGATAGGAAAGTCAATGTTACTCAGGCATATTTCATAATCTTTTCAGAAATTTCAGAATTTGCCTCTGGAACTGTCACGGTACTGTTTTGGTGTGATTCCATATCTTTGTTTAAACAAACGATGAAAATAACTGCTGTTTTCATAGCCAATTTCCACGATAATCTCCTCCACCGGCTTTGTGGTGGAAGAAAGATAACCAGCTGCACGGTTAAGCCTTATGAGCTGAAGGCATTCCGTAAAGGTCATCTTATAATACCGCTTAAAGAGACGGCTGATATAATAAGACGGCTGCATGGATAGGGAAGAAAACTCTTCCAGAGTGGCACATGAGTAATTCGTTTCTAAATATTTGTATGCAGTCAGAACGATCTGCTCCTCATATTGCAGCATGTCGTGGGATTCCACTTTATCTGCATCATGAAGAAGCTCCATGATCAGTATGCCCATGGTCGCCTGATTGATTTCCTGTCTGCCCTCCTTTTCTTCTGCATGAGACCAGATCATATTTTCAAGTAAATTTTTGGCTGGAAGCATTTCCCGCAGATGAAAATGCAGATACTCTGCCACAGGCTCTTTTCCCCTGGCCTGAGAGCCGATGAAACGATGCAGCACATCTCCGCATTCTCCCATAAATGCAGGATGGCTGAAAAATTCCGGCATTAAAAAGAAGTGGATGGCCAGATCCTCTTCTCCTGCCGGCTCTATGGCATGGCTGGTTCCTTCTCTTAACAGCAGTAAATCGTTGGCTTCCAGTAAAAGCCTTCGTGTGCCGTTTATAGTGTGAACCGTTTTTCCACTGTACATATAGATTAATTCTACGAAATTGTGACTGTGATCCGGTAAAGCAACGTGACATGGCTGACAGCACATATCCATCAGCTTTCCCGGCCTGATCACTATATTCTTATCCACCACGTTATCTTCTAAATTATTATGATAATGTTCCATAATTGAAGTTGCATGCGATGAATTCCTTAGACGTTTCAGAAGTTCCTTCTTCATTTTCCCCTCCAAACAACAGATTCACATGCCCTTCCCCCACGCCATTATAACACCAATCCCCTACGATTTGCAAGAAAAGACGGTTTTTATACAAATTTAGACATATTATAATGTCACATTTTGTCATATAATCATGGCAAAACAACAGGTATATGTAACCAGTATTATTTTTATGAGGTGAAGCGATATGAAAAAGTACCCTATCCGAATTAACAACATTGATGAAATTACCACCTTTGTCAGAACAGTGACCAAGTACGATTATGACGTGGATTTATGCAAAGGAAGCGTATTAGTTGACGCGAAGTCCATTCTTGGTATCATGACAATCTGTCCGAATCCGGATCTAGAGTTGATCATTTACAGCAATGAGCATGAAGATATTCTGGAATCCCTGTCAGATTTTCTATTGGAAGAAAAAATTGCATAACGTACATAATGAACAAAAGATGCCTGGCAGGAACTCCCTGCCAGGCATCTTTTTGTTAATTTACTTTAAATTCATTGACCAGTTCCTTTAACTTACTGGCATGTCCATAAAGGTCCTCGCTGGCTGCGGCGCCTTCCTCTGCATTGGCAGAGTTTGTCTGAACCACACCGGAGATCTGGTCCACGCCAATGGTGACCTGGCGGATGGCCTCAGACTGTTCTACCGATGCCTGAGAGATTCTGCTGATCATATCAGTGACCTGACGGGTGGTATCCACTGCACTGGTAACCGATTTTGCTGCCTGATCGGCAAGGGTGGTGCCTTTTTCAACCGCTCGTATGGCACCGTCAATCAAATCTGCCGTATCCTTGGCTGCGGAAGCACTTCTGGAGGCAAGATTTCTCACCTCGTCAGCAACCACGGCAAAGCCCTTTCCTGCCTCTCCTGCCCTGGCGGCCTCTACGGCTGCGTTCAGTGCCAGAATATTGGTCTGGAATGCGATACCTTCAATGTCCTTAATGATCCTGCTGATTTCATTGGAGCTTTCCGTAATATCAGACATGGCATGAACCAGTTCTTCCATATGCTGATTGCTAATCTCAAGCTCTCCTGCTGCCTCCATGGCCTGATCATTGGCTCCGGCAGAATCCCTGGCATTCTCTTCGATCTTCATAGAAATCTCGTTGATGGTAGAGGCCAGCTCTTCCACAGAGGCTGCCTGCTGGGAAGCACCGTCTGCCAGTGATTTAGAGCTTTCTGAAATATTTTGAGAGCCATAAGCCACCTGATCTGATGTAACAGTAATCTGTTCCATGGTTCTTGTGAGAGTACTTCTGATCTTTAACATGGAGTTTTTAATCTTTTCAAAATCCCCCTTGTAATCATACTGAAGCTGAAATACAAGATTTCGTTCTGCAATCTGATCCAAAACAGAGGATATTTCATTGATATAGTTTACATAATTTTTCAACTGGCCGGAGGTATTGGAAAGGGATTCCGCCACCAGACCGATTTCATCGTTGCTTTTTACGTTTACTTCTACATCAAGATCGCCATTTGCAATCTTCTCTGCCGCTGCTGACAGCTTGCCAAGGGGTCTTGAGATGCCTTTTGCCACCAGGAAAATGAGAGAAACCAATACAAGGGCAGATAAAAGAAAAACAATGCCCACGGCTGTGATTAGTTCATTTCTCTGGGAAAGAAGCTCTAACCTTGGTATGCTGGAAAGCACGATCCAGCCTGTATTACCTGCCTTTTTAATGGAACCGGAATAAGACACCTGATCCATGGTATAGTTAAAGTTACCGATTTCCTTCTTTGCAAAGGCGTCCTTAATATTTTGGGAGATATCAATTTCTGAAATGTTTTTCTGAATCAAATCTTTATTTGGGTGATAAACGATGAGTCCGCTTTCTGTGGTAAGTATGACAGACCCGGAAGCTCCAACCTTATAGGATGCCATAATATCATTTAGATGGGCAAGCTGAATGTCAAGTCCCATGACTCCTAATGCTTCTTTCGAACTCTGCTTAAAAACACCGCTGACTGCTGATATGATGGTAAGCCCTGTACTGGCATCTATGTAAGGCTCTGTAAGAACCGGCTGGTCCATCTTCGTTGCCTTGAACCAGGGTCTTGATGTAATGTCCCAACCGTCTGCTGATGTAAAATCGTCGGACTGGGTGACCTGGCTTAAATCCACATCTGCTATCCAGGCAGCCAGAATATTATCTTTATCAGCGGCCTGAATCTTATCAAGGGTGGCTCTCATCTGAGGATAGCCCTCACTATCCGGCATTCTCACATTTCCAGTGGCTTTTAATAAGTATTCCTCAGCCTGCTGGCTGGCGGAGGCGCTCTTCATTTCTGCCATGTAATAGCTTAAAAAGGAATCTACCTGATTGGCTGCTGCTAAGGATGCCGCATCCAGTGTCTGAAAAGACTGGGCTTCCATGCTTTTTCCTACCCGGTCAGCAATTATAATGCCGGACAGAACAAAAATAAGTATTACGGGAACCGAAATTCCAAGAAGCATTTTGGTAAAAATGTGTGTTTTGAGTCTCTTTTTCATAGGCATTTACCACCTCTCCCAGTTTTTATAAATATAGCATGAGGGACAAAAGACCGCAAGACAAAGAAATTGCCTAATATTATCCTTTTAAATGGTCAATATTAAGCAATTTACCGTTAATAATCTTAAGTTGTCATTTAAAAGAAGACCTTAGAGGCATTATCATAAAATACCATCTGTTTTTCCTGCTCCGTCAGCACATCACTTTCCATGAGGAAGTTTACATAATTCTTATAAGTATCCTTCTTAAGCACAGAAGGAATATCCGTTCCAAACATCATACGATCTGCACCAACAATCTCTTTTCCAATCTGAACAGATCTTCTGGCGTTCTCATAAGGATACGTATCCGGTCCGCAGATATGAGGAAGGGCCGCAAGGTCAAACCATACATTGGGAAGCTTTAAGAGCTCAAGGCCCCATTTTAACTTGTCCACGTCCTTTGTGGAGACTGCAAGAAGGTGGCAGACCACAAACTTCATGTTAGGGTGGTTTAAGATGGCTCTCCGAAGGGCCTCCACCTGCCAGCTTTCACTTCCGCATTTTCCTATGTCAATGACGAATACAAGTCCCTTATCGTCTGCATAGGAATAAGCTTCCTCCATAAGCTCCCCGTCAAGAGGCAGGGTGTGATGGTTGCTCATAAGGCCGGAGCCTGTGCTCACCTCAAACTTCACGATCCCAAACCCAAGCTCTTCAAACAGATGCTTACAGATCTTGTCCTTATTCCGGGAATATGGATCATAAGAGGCAGCGCCAACAAAACGGTCGGGATACCGTTTTACCGCTTCATGGGTGTATATATTCTGAAAGCCGTAGTAATTCCCCTGTAAAAGAACTGCCTTTTCTACATCATTCTCATCCATGATGGCAAGAATCTGTTCCGGGGTCACCTGCTCTCCGCCAAACATTGGTGGAATCATCTGGGGAACGATTTCACCGCTTGCATAGATGGCATCGCCATTGCCTATGGAACGAAGCTCTCCCCCGGATCCTGTACCGGCGATGTATTGTACCAGATGAACGTGACTGTCGATTATTTTCATTCCTGTCCCCTTTTCTTTTTTATTTCATATTATCATACAGGAACAGGAAAAATGCAACTCTTTCCGGCAGGAACCGGAGAAACGGAAGCCTTTCTTCTCCCGGTTTCTCCAGCCATACCAGATGACCTTAAATTTCTCTTAACTGGACAAAATAAGATTCCATAATCTCTCTTAACTTCTTTTTCTTCTCCGGCTCAAGCTTTGTAAGAGGAAGCCTGAAATTCTCCCCGCAAAGCCCCAGCATGGCTGCTGCCGTCTTGACCGGAATGGGGTTTACATCCATAAACATGGCATTCATGATCTTTAAGAGCTCCAGCTGCATATCCTTGCTTTTTTCCATCTCACCGTCTAAGAAGTGCTGGCATAGCATGTGCACTTCAAAGGGCATGATATTTGCCAGTACTGAGATGACTCCCTTTCCCCCAAGAGCCATAATCGGAAGGGTGAGATCGTCATTTCCAGAGTAGATATCCAGTCTGCCGCCGCAAAGGGCGGCTACCTTTGCAACATGGGAGATGCTTAAATTAGCTTCCTTGGTCGCCTGGATATTGGGGTGTTCCGATAGCTTTAAATAGGTCTCAGGTTCCACATTGACCCCGGTTCTCGTAGGAACGTTGTAAATAATAATAGGTATATCCACACTGTCTGCGATTGTGTTATAATGCTCCAATAATCCTTGCTGAGACGCCTTATTATAATATGGCGTCACAACTAACAGCCCATTTGCCCCAAGGGCCTGGGCCTTTCTTGACATTCGCACCGCATGGGAGGTAGAGTTGCTTCCGGTTCCCATAATAATCGGAACTCTATGGTTTACATAATGTACCGTAAATTCCAGCAGCTCCAGTTTTTCCTTTTCCTCAAGCGTTGAGGATTCCCCTGTGGTTCCATTGACGATGATGGCATCGGTGCCATGCTCCAGCTGAAACTTCAATAATTTTTCTGTTGCCTTTAAATCCAGGTTTCCGTGCTCATCCATTGGAGTAATGATGGCTGCTCCAGAGCCTTTAAACATTGCATTTTTCATAGACATCCATTCCCAAAATTAGAGGTTCATACTAGAAAAGTATGACAAACATCCCCTATTGGTACCATACACAAAACAAAAATTCTATCATATAAACCATTATAAGGAGTGATGACCGTATGCATAAATTTCTTCTTTTAGGCGGCGATCTAAGACAGCTTTATTTAAGCCGCATTCTTACGAAAAACGGCTTTCCGGTAACAGTTCATTATGAGGATGGAGATTTACCCCTTTCCATTGAGGAGGCCATAAAAAGCAGTCAGATCATACTCTGTCCGATTCCATTTACCAGGGATAAATTAAATCTGTTTTCTACTAATAAGATGGATGACTTAGGCATTGGAAACATTCTAAGCCTGCTTACCCCGGACCATATCCTGTTTGGGGGCGCTATCCCGGACTATGTGAAAGCTTACGCAAAGGAAAACAACATCCAATGCTTTGATTACATGGACATAGAAGAGATTACTGTGAAAAATACCATTGCAACTGCGGAAGGCACCATTGTCGAGGCCATTAAAGAAAGCCCCGGCTGCCTTCACAAAAGCCGCTGTCTGGTCACAGGCTTTGGAAGGTGTGCCAGAACACTGGCATTAAAGCTAAAAGGGCTTGACGCAGCCGTTACCATAACGGACCGAAAGGATGCACAGCTTACCCTTGCGTCCTCCATGGGCTTTGATACCGCAGCCCTTTCTGATTTGTCCCAGACCATAGGGGACTATTCATTCATTTTCAATACCATACCGGCTCTTGTTTTGAATGAGGAGTTAATCCGCCTTATGAACCCGGAGGTCACCATCATTGATATTGCCTCCGCCCCTGGCGGCGTAGATTTTGAGTTCTGTAAAAAGCAAAGCATCCGGGCAAAGCTTTGTCCCGGTCTTCCTGGAATCTATGCACCGGAAACCTCCGGTGAAATCTTATTTGAAGCTATTGTGAAATGTCTTGCTAAAAGGAGTGGCACATGAAACTGAAAGGATTAAAAGTGGGCCTGGCCGTTACCGGCTCTTTTTGTACGTTTGATAAAATAGAAACTTCCGTCAAGGTTCTTACGGAATTGGGCGCAGATGTTTACCCCATTTTTTCTACCAATGTACAATTCACCGAGTCAAGATTCGGTGATACCGGAGAATACATGGATAAGATAGCCGCCATGACCGGCCACGATCCCATTCTTCGGGTAGAGGACGCGGAGCCAATCGGCCCTAAATCCTACTTAGATATCCTGCTCATAGCCCCCTGTACCGGCAACACCCTTGCCAAACTGGCAAACGGAATCACCGATTCCCCGGTCCTTATGGCAGCCAAAGCTCATTTAAGAAATTCAAAGCCCCTGGTCATCTCCATTTCCACCAACGATGCCATGGGAATTAATTTTAAAAATGTAGGTGAATTATTTAACGTAAAAAACATCTATTTCGTACCCTTTGGCCAGGATGACGCGGTCAAGAAGCCGACCTCTCTGATCGCTCACACAGAGCTGATCCCAGAGACCCTGGAGCTTGCCTTAGAAGGAAAACAGATCCAGCCGGTTCTTAAATAAACAAAGAGTAAGGCTGCTGCAAATACGCCTTTGCAGCAGCCTTACTCTCTTTCTGAGACCGTCTGGAAATCAGACCTGCCATAAATCCGGTTCATATAGCCCGAGGTTCCCTTTTCATGCTCCTTATTAAAGCTCATAAGATAATGAGACCTGGATTTATCATATATCTGGAATCCCTCAGTTGTAAGCTGGTTCTTAAGGGGACTGGACTGATAAACCGTGGCAAATACCGGTTTGTTTGTTTCCTTTCCACGGGTAATCAAATGGCTGATTAAAAATTCCTCCAACCCTTTTCCACTGGCAGAAGGCAGTAACAGTATGGAAACCTCGCTGATCCCATCCTGCTGCTCTTTATAAGAAAAGAAACCAACCGTATCTCCATATTGCAGGATTTTACAAAAGCAGGTGACCTCTAAAAGCCTTAAAAAGCTGTCCCGGCTGATAACCGTCTGAATCCGGTTATCCCAACCGCCGTAATACTGGTCTACATATCGTTTGCAACAATCCTTTTTCACTTTAATATAGGAATTCAAATCCTCTGATTCCGCATTCTGTATTAAAAAACCCTGGCTCAATAAGCCATCCGGTAATACCATACACCCTCCTGACTGCGATTGCCGCAAAACCATTATGTACTACCATTATATTCCTGTACTGAATGGTTAAAACCAGAAGTATGTATTTATTGTCTAAAGCTTCCCTCTTCCAATGCTCCTGCAGGCAGAAATCCGGTCCGCCACGTATCGCTTTACCAGCTCTTTTCCCCGTTTTCCATAGAGCTTAGGGTCGATGATGGACTCATCCCCTTCTAAAATCTGCCTTACCCCCTTGGTATAGGCGATTCGAAGGTCAGTGGCATAGTTCACCTTGCAGATGCCTTCCTGAATGCATTCCCGCACAACGTCATCAGGCACGCCTGAAGTCCCGTGAAGCACCAGGGGAATGGAAACCTTTTTCTTAATCTGTTTTAGGAGATCCACACGGACATTTGGCTCACCTTTATAAACACCATGGGCCGTTCCAATGGAAACAGCCAGAAAATCAATCCCTGTCTTTTCCACAAAATAAGCCGCTTCTTCTGGCGAGGTAAGACCGCCGTTTCCTCCGTCTAAATCATCCTCTTTTCCACCAACCCGTCCAAGCTCTGCTTCCACCGGTATGAGATGAGGCCGGCATGCGTCTACCACCCGTTTGGTCAATGCAATATTTTTCTCCAGAGAATAATGGGAGCCGTCAATCATAATAGACGTATATCCTTCCTTTAAAGCCTTAATCGCCAGCTCATAGCTGCTGCCATGGTCCAAATGAAGGGCAACAGGAATGGAAGCCTGCTCTGCCCGGGCCTTTACACTGGCATAGTAAAGATTTAAGCCTGCATAGTTCACGGTAGAGGGCGTCGTCTGTAAAATAACCGGCGACTGCATCTCCTCCCCGGCTTCTATGACAGCCATGATCATTTCCATATTTTCTACATTAAAAGCACCCACCGCATAATGATCCTTTTGGGCCTGATATAACATCTCTTTTGAAGTAACTAACGGCATATCTACTCTCCTATTCTTTAGACAGCAGTGACACGACCTCTTCCTTAGTTCCACACTGGTTCAGCCGTTTCACAAACGCTGGTTCCATTAGTTTCTGTGACAATTCTGATAATAGTTTAAGATGAGTCTCTCCTTCCCCTTCTCCCACAGCAATCATAAACACGGCTTTCACAGGCTCCTGACTGGCGGAATCATAATTTATTCCCTTTTGTGACAATCCTACTGCAACTCTTGGCATGTTCACTGCCGAAGATTTCCCGTGAGGAATGGCAATTCCCGTTTCAAAGGACGTGGAAGAAACTTCTTCTCTCTTCATAAGCTCCGCTTTAAATGCCTTTGGATCATTCAGAACCCCATCCCGTAAAAGCATGGCAATCATTTCATCAAATACTTCCTCTTTCTCTGTCTTTTCCAGGGAAAGAGACACCGTCTCAACCTTGAAGAGTGGAGAAGAGGCCCCCGTCTCTGGAACTTCCACTGCTCCCACGGTTTCCGGAACAGGAGGTGTTACCAGTATGTAAAGAACGGCACCAATGACAGAACCAAGTAAAATACAGGCCACCCAGACAAAAGGCTTATTCACCAGACCCAGAATCAGAAAACCGCCATGAGGAGCCGGAACCTGAACCTTCATAAGATAAGTGGCCACCGCTGAAACAGAGGAGCTGACCATGAGAATGGGAATAACCTTTAAAGGATTCTTAGCCGCAAATGGAATGGCTCCTTCTGTAATATGAGTACTTCCTAACACATAGTTCACAAGAGCCGCCGTCCGATCTTCACTGGTAAATCGGTTTTTCTTAATGGTAGCCGCAATGGCAAGAACAAGAGGCGGTGTAATACAGGCCGCAGACACCCCAGCCATAAAATAGAAGTTCCCCTGTCCAAGAAGCACGGTTCCTGTTACATACGCTGCCTTATTTACCGGACCACCCATATCAAATGCACACATACACCCAATGACGATTCCAAGGAGAACCGGACTGGTATTCTGGATTTTCGTAAGACCTTCCATCATCCAGTGATTTAAAGCCGCACAAGGCTGGCTGAACAGCATCATGAGAATTCCCACACCGCCAATGGTAATAATAGGAACAATGAAAATGGATTTTAACCCCTCAAGCTGCCTTGGAAGCCCTCTTAAAGCTTTCACAGCTGCCAGAGCGATGTAACCGGCCAGAAAACCGGAGATAATACCGCCAAGGAAACCGGCATCCGTGCTTCCAGCAATCATACCTCCTACAAAGCCGGCTAAGAGTCCAGGCCGTCCGCCAATGGACTGGGCGATAAAGGCACTGAGCACCGTTACCATGAGCCCCATGGAATACCCGCCCACAGACTTTATAAGAGCAGCAATCTCGTTATACTGTTCCGAAGCCGGGTCAAAGGAATAGATTCCCCACAGGAATGAAATCGCTGTCAGCACACCACCAGCCACTACAAGCGGAAGCATATGGGAAACACCGTTCATCAGATGCTTATAAATCTGATGGGCTGCACTGCCATTCTTCTCCTGACCGGAATATCCCTGTCCCTGACCGCCCATTTCCCCTCTGCTGCCCTTACGGACCGGCACAGTCCGGTTTAAGCATGCCTTTACCAGTTCCTCCGCCTTATTCATTCCATCGGATACAGACGTCTCTAAAACCGGCTTCCCGTTAAAGCGGTCCAGATCCACGTTTTTATCACAGGCCACAATAATTGCATCGGCCCAGGCAATGTCTTCCGGTGTCAATACATTTTCCACTCCAATGGCTCCATTGGTCTCCACCTTGATCTGACACCCCAGCTTAGCTGCTGCCTCCTTTAAAGCCTTTTCCGCCATAAATGTGTGGGCAATCCCAGTGGGACACCCCGTAACCCCCAGTAATTTCATACTCATTCCACCTTTCTCACCATAATTTCCTTTGTATACTCTTCTACTTTATCCATTAAGCCAAGCCCGCTGCTTTCTGCTACATTTGCACCGACCGCGGCAGAACGTTTTAACGCCATTTCAATGTCAGAGGGGTCCTTTAGCCATAGGCTTAAAAACCCGGCAAGAGAAGCATCGCCTGCACAGGCTGAGCTTACCAGCTCCACTTTCTTTGTTCCGGCATAATACATGGATTTTCCGTTGAAAAAATAAGATCCCCTTTCCCCCAGGGTAAGAAGAATGTTCTGAGCCCCCTTTTCATAAAGGTCATGGAGAACATCTTTTATATCCTCTTCATCCCTCATAATGATCCCAAATATATCCTTAATCTCCTCATCATTGGGTTTGATCAAATACGGCCGATACCTCATCAGCTCTGCCAGATGATTGGAGCTGATATCTAAAATAACCTCCGTACGCCTTCTTTTACACAGTTCCATAATATCATCGTAAAAGGAGCTTTCCATCCCTTTTGAAAGGCTGCCGCTGATGACTAAGGTAGTAAGGTCTGGAAGTTCATGTAACAGGCTGCACATCTCAGCCCGTTTGTCTGCCGGCACAAATGCCCCTTCATTCACAAGCTTATATTCCTGTGCTCCGTCATTTAAGAAAATATTGATTCTGGTTGTATCTTCCACCCAAATGGGGTGTGCCTTTATAAAACGTTTTTCCGTCTCCTCTATGATGTACTTTCCAGAAAAACCTCCAAAAAAGCCAAGAACCTCAGACTCCGTCTGAAACCGTTTGAGACAGTAGCTGACATTCAATCCCTTTCCATTGGGTGTATAAACGGCCCCAAATGTGCGCGTCACTGCATTCCCCTGAATCCCATAAGAAAAAACATTCATATCAATGGCAGGATTCGTTGTCAAAGTATAAATCATCTAATTGCACCTCACTTTGTATTCAGAGCTGTTTTACTACTATTATTATAGTAAATAATGGAATGAAAATCTTTTCAGAAAATGAAAATGATGGGGGTTTGTTTTCTTGTAAAAAAAGAAGAGCCTGATGAACAGACTCTTAAACTAATCTATTTTTTATATTCTCTAAGAATAGAATGAAATATAATCTATAATAATCCTGCAAATCATGTAGAGAGGAATTCTCGATGAAACCTCAAATTCCTTAATCGCCTGATGGGAATGCTTAAATCCAACCAATGAATGCCTGCTGTATGTAACTAACTTTGAATTCTCATTGCAGCAGCAGGAGATGACACAGTTTCCTTTTTGATAAGCCGTAGCCGCCGCAGAGACAAGTTCCGGAGTCTCCCCATTGAGAGACAAAATAAACAGTACATCATCTTCCATTAATTTCGCAGCCTTTACCTGCATGATATTAGGATCATCGGTAAAAAAAACATGGTAATTGAGAAGCTGCAGCTTTAAAGAAAACTCCTGCCCCACATACGTGGTCAGCCCTCTGGCAAAGATGGATATCTGGTCGGCACAGTTTAAACATTTGATTACCGCTAAAATATCCGTTAAGGATATCCGTTCATGCACCGCCTGAGCTTCTATGAGCGTCTTATTAAATAACTCATTCATGGATTGAATCTCTTCACTCTTCGCCTTATTCCCAGACCGGTATCTTAATTCATTGAACCCGTTAAGCCCGCATTTGCGAATGGCCCTGGACACAGTAGAGGGCGAAGAATAGGTTTCAAACGCAATATCAACAATAGAAAGCTCTGGAAGCTCCTCCTCGTGACTATTAATAAATTGAATGATTTCAAGTTCCGTTTTCGTTAATCTCTCTAAGGTATTCGTATCCAATGGAATAATCATGTACTTCCTCCAAACTGCATTTTATCGAAATATCGCTGCTGTATAAGAAAAGTGTCTGACCTACTTACCAGTATAAGCTCTAAATGCTGTTCTTAACAAGTAAATTGTCATTTTTCCCCCTCTCTAAGCTCTTTTTCACCCTCATGTCGCATTTACGCTACTTAAGAGGTAAAAAAAATATTGCTTGCTTCTTCTCTGCTTAGCGGTATCACCTGAACAATTTTATTCATTTCTTCTACGGTAAAGGTATTTCCTTTCCTTTTCATCTTCCGATAAAAGGTAGACCGATTCATCCCTATGGCATCTGCAACTGCCTCCTGTGTCATACCTGATTCCACAATCTTTCCCTTCAGCATTTGAGTATTCATAGTACTCACCTCCCCCTAGTCGCATTAATGCTACGTCATAAAATAAGGATAGCTCAATAGAAATAAAAAGTCAACATCGGAATAGCAAAAACGCATCTCTGTTCGTTGCATTTTTGCAACATTAATGATATTATACATTCAGGAGGTGGGAAAATGTCAATAACTGGTCAAAGAATCAAAGCACGAAGAAAACAACTGAAAATGAGCGCAGACGAAGTGGCAGCAAAGCTGGGCGTTTCCAGGTCCACCATCTTTCGTTATGAAAATGGTCAGATTGAAAAAGTCCCTGCCAATGTACTAGAGCGCCTGGCTGAAATATTAAAGACGACACCAACTTATTTAATGGGTTGGGATGACGATTCCAACGCTTCCAGTTCCCATAAACTTCACGACCTGTCATTTGAAAATATGAATCCGGAAGACAGAAACATATCCATGGTAAAGGAATCGTCGGAAGACACGTATCAAATCGACGAACGTCTCCGTTCCCTGAATGTGGAACCAGCAGATAAGGACACCATCATTAAAATGGCAGAAATATATATGCTTCTCACAGATGAAGGCAGAAAGAAAGCATACGATTATATCGTCGATCTGTCCGAACATACCAAATATCTAAAATAATGATAGCATAACGAGAGGTCAAAAGGACTCTTACCGAGTCCTCCCTAAAAAATATGAATACCCATCGGATTTACCCAGCTGTTCCCCTGACGTTTCATCTATGATCAAAGCCGCCTTAATCAGCGATTCTAACTGCTCCCTCATTAAACTAACGCTGAATTTATCCATTTCTCGCTCCACGCTGTTCACCATAAGATAATCCGGCATCTGTATTAACCCAAGAACCGGTATGCCCGCTTCAAATAAAGGCTGACTTTCGCCGAATTCAAGTTTATTATGACCCCTTAAAGCAACGGTACGTATCTGCACTCTGTCTTTCGTTGCCAGCTTCCAAATATCCCCCATCTGCTCATTTCCCATATAGGTATATTCTGTCTGAATGTTCCCTGTAGCCTCATAACCACTTTTCCTATTATCCTTCCACTCCATAGACCCCAGATGCTCCACCGTGATTGCAGCCACCGCTTTCTTATTCCCAGGTTCCCCATCCCAAAGCTCCCTGTGACCCATCATCCAGGTCGAAGTAGCCTGTGAAGTTCCCTTAAACACAGGCAGCCGAAAATGACCTGTAACAAAGGCAAATACCAAAGTACGCTCCGGCCGGCAGCTCAGAAAATAACGAATCATAGACAACATGCCAATGGCCCCATTTTCCTCTACAACGTTAACTCCGTCGGTATGGCTGTTGATGATTATCGTCTCCTCTTTGTTCCTGCCTTCTATGGTCACATAAATGCTTTCTGTCAATGCGTCCTTCTCCCGGTCCGCAAGCAGGACCAAAGTACTCTGCTCCTGGCTCCTTGCCCCATCTAATACTCTTTTCCCATCCGTTTCATTCACCCACAGAGCAGGAATGCCCATGTAATGGTCTGTAAATGGCAAATATTGGCCTTCCACCTTCTGATCAGATACTCCCTTCCAGACTAAAACCACCGCTTTCACACCCATTTTCTTTGCTTTCTTCAAGTCAGGGTTTCGAAGTACAGAAGTGAGCACAAGATCTCCATCACCCATAACAATCCCATGGTCTCCTGGAAAAGCTTTTCTTTTATTCATAAAAAGCCCTATAGGTAGTTTTTTAAACGCTTTTATTTCAACTACCGCAATATTCCCTTTTGCTTTTTTATAATCTCCATTCTTAACATAGATAAGCTTACCAGTTACCCCATTGTCTCCAGTCTCACCTGAATACGGATAAGCAGAAGAAACATGGATTTCTTCCTGGTTAATGTATAACGCACTCCTTCTTTCTTCCCACCGGCCAAATTTATATAAATCCTGGTGCACATTAAGCCCCATATCATTCAGCTTCTGCTTCAGCCACTCAACAAACTCCCTGTGACCTGAAGCACCTGTAGTACGGCATCCAAAGGAATTCATCATACGAATTTCATTTAAAATAGTCTCCTCAGAATCCAATTTTCTATCTTCATAAAACATATAAACTTCCTCCATCGTAAATCAGTGAATACAATATTGTATCTATTATAGCCTTTTTATAAGAAAGCACAAACCATTCCATACTTCTTTGAAACTACTTCTTCCACAAAAAAACAGGTAACTAATAGACTCCAAGCTCCAGGGTTTTACCACCACCTCTTGTAGCTTTCTACAAAAACAAATAAAACAAAGAGCCATAAATACCTCCTAAAATGAAACAGTATCTATGTGTCATATTAAAAGGAAATAAGAATTGATTGCAAAATATATGATATTGGTGTTATGATAGCCTAATATGGTATCATTTCATACCTGCTGTACCTTTTTAAAACTTCGCATTCATCTTAAGGAATATTTAATTGACATCCCTGCTTCATTTATGTAAAATACCCATATCAAAAGGGAGTAGTTGACACTGAAAAGTGTTTGCGTTTGCATCATTACGATTATATTCATTGCTTTTCAGGCATACTATAATCTGCATCGCAACGAAGTAACAAGACTTTTGTTGTAATGTTTATTTACAGCAAGGGTTTTTTTTTGACTTTTTTACAAAATACATTTAGCAAAGAGGATAACATGGAACTACAATCAAAGAAATCAAGTATTTCTAAACTAACACTTGGAGGAATCCTGGTAACATTAGGTGTGGTATATGGAGATATCGGTACCTCACCGCTTTACGTAATGAAATCCGTACTATTCGGGAACGGCGGTATCCAAACGGTCTCAGAAGATTTTATTCTCGGAACCTTATCCCTGGTATTCTGGACCCTTACTATTTTAACAAGCATAAAATATGTATTTATTACATTGAAAGCCGATAACAATGGAGAAGGCGGCATCTTTTCCCTGTTCACACTGGTCAGAAGCCGCGCCAGGTGGTTGATCCTCCCGGCCATGATCGGAGGCTCCGCTCTCTTAGCCGATGGCATGCTGACACCGGCAGTCACTGTAACGTCAGCGGTTGAAGGACTGAAACTCCTGCCTGTATTTCACAACCTTTTTGGCGACGACCAGAAAAACATCGTAATACTAGTTATTTTCATCATCTGCCTCCTGTTTTTTATTCAACATATTGGCACTGATTTTATCGGAAGGCTGTTTGGTCCCATCATGTTTTTATGGTTCTGCAGCTTAGCCCTCTTTGGCATTATCAACCTGGCAGAGAATCCATTTTTACTGCGGGCATTATCCCCTCATTATGCCATCAAAACTCTCTTTAGCGATGATAATAAGCTCGGCTTTTTTATTCTGGGCAGCATATTCTTGTGTTCCACCGGTGCCGAAGCCCTTTACTCTGATTTAGGACATGTTGGCCGTAAAAATATATACTTTACATGGCCATTTGTAAAAGTATGTTTGCTGCTTAACTATTTTGGTCAGGGCGCATGGATTTTATCCGCGAAAAATAACCCTGCCTTTGCCTTAACAGAAGACATCAATCCCTTTTACCAAATGATTCCTAATAGCATGCTCATATACGGAATCGTAATATCCACCCTGGCCGCCATCATAGCGTCACAGGCCTTAATTTCCGGCTCCTTTACCCTTGTATCGGAAGCCATCAAGCTGAACTTATTCCCAAGACTCCATACCATATATCCCTCTCCGTTAAAAGGCCAGCTCTACATTCCGGCCATCAACCGGATTTTATGGATCGTCTGTATCGGAATCGTACTCTACTTTCAAAGCTCCGAAAAAATGGAATCAGCATACGGCCTTGCCATCACTGTCACCATGCTTATGACAACTATTTTACTATATAACTACATGCTGAAGAAGAAAACGCCCATTATACTTGCAACCATCATGCTTGTCTTCTTTATGAGTTTTGAAATATCCTTCTTCATTGCAAACATCATTAAGTTTTTCCATGGTGGCTTTGTAGCCATCATAATTGCTGCTACCATTTTATTTGTCATGTATCTCTGGGACAGAGCCCATATTATAAGAATGCGCTATCAGGAATACGTTCCCATTGAAAAATACTTGAGCCAGCTGTCTCAATTACGCCATGACCCGGAAGTACCCAAGTATGCCAGCAACCTGGTATGCCTAAGCAAATGCCCCGATCCAAAACAAATCGAACGTAAAATACTTTACTTCCTATTTGATAAGCGACCAAAAAAAGCCGATGTTTACTGGTTCGTAGACGTAATCGTAACCGACGAACCCTATCAGGCCGAGTACACCATAGATAAATTCAATACAGACCACATTGTCAAAATACAGCTAAAGCTAGGCTTTCGTATCGATCAAAACTTAAATGTCTTCTTAAGACAGATATCCACCGAACTGGTAAAGAATAAGGAAATAGAACCACAGTCCAACACATACTCCATTATTCCAAACCGTAAATTAGGAGATTTCCGTTTTGTATTCATTCAGGAAGTCCTATCCCATGAAACATCGTTATCCGCCTGGGACTCTTTCGTGTTCAACACCAAGTTATTTATACAGAAGTTCACCGCTTCCCCAACCAACTGGTTTGGACTTGATACCAGTGATGTGTATATTGAGAAGGTACCTATGATAATAGGCCATTCCAATCGAGTTGTTTTAAAGCGGGTGGATGGGAAAACAGATAAGAAGTAAATCAGATATGAAGTTAATCAAATATGTAATTCAAATTAGAAATAATTATTTATGAAGTAAATATATATAAAGTTAAAAAGATCTCCTATGAAATTAAAGTCGAAGGAGATCTTTTTTTATATTAATTTATGCATTTGTTAATCAAGCTGTGTCATGCGAGGTAGTATTTTGCATATTTATTTCATAATTATTATTGAATGTAGCAAATACACCTATTAAAAAAAATTGTTTATGTCACAATAAAGATGTTAGTGAAACATCAAGCATTCTAATGGAACAATAAGCAAACTAATGATAGAGCAAATATGATTTAGTTTCCCAAATGTAATTTTACAGATCATCTACAAACTTTTTAGCTTCCCCCAAAGGCATTCCGGTATAGTCACGAACAAGTTTAATGGCCTCTATCACTTTACCTCTATCTTTTAGTTCTCGCACTTTCGCTATCAGATCTTCCGTAAGATCATCTTTATGGTCAGACATCTCCTGCCTGCGTCTCAGCTCATCTGCAATCTTCTGCCTCATCTCATCGGTAAGCTCTTCACTCCCAGTCTGACTATGTATAAAATCAATTTCAGGCGCTTTTTTTATAAATAACCCAATGAAGGACCCCAAAACAACGTAAGTAACCAGGTATTGTAATAACCGGTAAAGATATAGCCATATGACACTGAGCTTTATCATTTCCCCAGAATGCTTCAAGATGGAGATGGAATCCGAAATTGCAAATTCTCCCGGTGCATAGTTATTTACCGATCGATCGATTACCAGCTGCCCCCAGTGCGATACCATAAGTTCCAAAGGCTTATTTAGTATCTGATTTCCAGTAGTATCAATCAACATACTAATCACCGCAAATATGGCTATTAAAATAACCATATTATTTTCCCATTTAATTCTCTTAAAATATATGGTAAGAGCGAAAATTAATATTAAAGTACAGCTTCTAATGTAGCTATTGTAAAGATAAGCATTTATTAGTATGGGACCGCCCCATATGAATACTACTAATATAAAGGCTACAAAAAGAAATACGGATAACAATATAGTAAAATTTTTCTTCAAAAAAATTCCTCCTTGCTAACTTTAAGATTTGATTATTCAAAATAGCATAAATAATAATTTACCATAGTTGTTTGCTGGCTAAGCAGCAAAGGCTTAGATGTTCTATATAAGAAAGTATATTCACTGTTGTTTTTTATACTATCTACATACTGAATTAATCATGATGCGTGAGGTAAATTACCATTTATACCCATATTATCTCATAAATCACGTAATAAATCCATATAAATAGTAAGTCTATGTACATTGTATTAAATATACAAGCTTTATGGATGGGATTATAAAAGGTTATAGTTCTTAAAGCTTTAGAAATAACATCATATTTAAGTAAATTCTTTGACAGTACCAAAAATATCTTACAGTGGCAGTATTTCAAAATTACTACCACTATTCTAACTATAATTTTACAAAATATTTTTTGTAATCGCTTCTTCGATTAAAGACTTAGATATATACATTGCCTTTAAACGATTACTAAGAAGCGTATGATGAGAGTTGCCTTCAGGAAACTTTTCCTGTGCTTTTTCACATTTGTTAATTATGGAGTTTACCGCCCGAAGGGCCGCAGTTAACTCTTCCCTAGAATATTTATCCATAGCATATTCACCTCATTCTACATTCTAATTGTATGACTTTCTCACTATTTCATTTTAGTATAATACCATGCCACTGTTTAATCTACCAATTTTATAGGATCTCCACTTTAACTTAAATTAACAAGCACTCATACAAATAATTGCAACGATTTGATCTATGAAGGAATATGAAAAGTGCATGCAGATATGCAATAACATATAAATCAAATATGATATAATTTATCCCCTATAAATACTAAAAATATCCTACAAATAGTAGGCTATAACAAGAAACTGCAAAAAATAAGTGAGAGCAATCCTCGGATAATTGCCCTCACTTTTTATAATTTTGTTTTTTATTTCATAGAAACAGACACTATATTGTACCGCTAGAGTATTTGCTTGGTATCACACTCCACCGTAGACATTAATCTTCTTATGTGGAAAAAATGAAGGACGTAGCACTTTTCCCATAAGTAAATGAATCTATCACACATAATCATGAATCCTTCATGCTTTACTTTCGAGCCTGAAAACCACGCCTATACTGCTCCGGCCATGGGTATTCGACTTCCATATTCCGTGCTGTATGCAGCACCCAGTAAGGATCACGCAGAAGTTCCCGGCCTAAAGCAACCAAATCTGCCCGTTCTTCACCCAAAATTTCTTCCACCTGATGTGGATCCGTAATCAGACCAACAGTAACCACAGGCAGGTCACATGCCTGTTTCAATTGTTCAGCAATTTTTACTTGATAGCCTGGATAGATCTTCGATGGCGGCGTTGACACAACTCCACCTGTACTCACATCCAGAACATCAATATAAGGCTTCACCAATTTAATAATTTTAGACATCTCTTCCATGTGCATACCATTCGGCTCATAGTCTTCAGCAGATACACGCAATAACACCGGTTTTTCAGCTGGCCAGACCTCATGAATTGCCTTTAGTATTTCAATCAATATACGGCATCGATTTTCTGTTGATCCACCATAACTATCTGTACGATGATTGGTCAACGGCGACAGGAATTCACTGATCAGATATCCATGGGCACCATGAATCTCAATTGCATCAAAACCGATTTTGGCCGCCCGCTCAGCCGAGCTACGAAATGCATTGACTGTTTCACGTATATCCTCTTCTTTCATCTCACGGGGCATAGGGGACTCCTGACTAAATGGAATGGCGCTGGGGGCCTCGATTATCTTTTCCTGAGCTTCACATTTGCGCCCCGCATGATTGAGCTGAATTGCAACTTTGGCCCCCTGTTTCTGGCAGGCGGTAACAATTGGTTTAAGCGCCTCTGCCTGCTCATCATTCCAAAGTCCCAAACAATGGTCTGAAATACGCCCCCACGGTAGAACACCGGTGGCTTCCATAATAATCAGCCCTACACCGCCAACTGCACGGGAAGTATAATGCGTAAAATGAAATTCATTAGCAATCCCATCAGTACCGGCACTATACATACACATCGGAGGCATGACAATACGATTACGCTGAGTCATGCTTTTTACTGTAAATGAGTTTAATAAGTACATAAGACATTCTCCCTTCTATTATTATAATAAGAATTGGTAAAAAAGCTTGTTCTATTTAGTCATCAATTAAATCATAAATTCATTAATACACTGTATTATAAATAATATCCTTCTAGTAAATATTGTATTTATTATATATCTACATGATGAATGATGCAATTAAATTCATGTAAGCCATATTAATCGTCTACTGAATAGTGTAAAATTTTTAAATAAGATCTTCCTGATATGCACAATCGTCATTATCATAATAAATATTAAAATGAATTATGAGTTATTAAAATCAAGACCATCTTAATGCGATGCGATAGTAATTTATGGTCATCAGTAAATCATTAAGCTGCAGCACTTAAGAGGAGCCGTTGATTAGGAAAAAAATATTTTTAAGATATAGAACAATTACCATGGAATGTATTTTAAAACCTGAATGAAGGGGAGGGAATAAGAGAAGGCTTCTGTAGAAAAACCATTTAAAAACGCTTTTTAGAATTTTTACTGAAAGGATAGAGAAACAATTAGCAAACACAAAGTAAAAACCCCAGAAACCCTTTTTTATCAGGTTTCTGAGGCTTTCATAAGAGAGGCGACAACCAGATTTGAACTGGTGATCAGGGTGTTGCAGACCCACGCCTTACCGCTTGGCTATGTCGCCGTATTATTTTAATGACCCCAACGAGATTCGAACTCGTGTTACCGCCGTGAAAGGGCGATGTCTTAACCGCTTGACCATGGGGCCTTACTTGTATTTCGTTGACCCCACAGCTTCTGTTGAGTATCACGAACTCCCCGAGTAGGACTTGAACCTACGACCCAACGGTTAACAGCCGTTTGCTCTACCGACTGAGCTATCGAGGAATATTGCTTTTCAGCAATCCTTGAGGCATATACCCTCAAAACCACACATTGTTATATATCTTTCATCCGTTCTTTCCTCTTACCTAAACCAACCTGGTTAAGCCCTCGACCTATTAGTGACAGTCAGCTGCACATGTTGCCATGCTTCCACCTCTGCCCTATCTACCTCGTCGTCTTCAAGGGGTCTTACTCTTGCGATGGGATATCTCATCTTGAGGGGGGCTTCACGCTTAGATGCCTTCAGCGTTTATCCCTTCCCGACTTGGCTACTCT
>NZ_JHWJ01000019.1 GCF_000687555.1 [Clostridium] aerotolerans DSM 5434
CCAGTAGGTCCAGTGCCGCCAGTAGGTCCGGTGTCCCCGGTAGGTCCCGAATTGCCAGTAGGCCCCGTGTCCCCAGTAGGTCCCGTGTCCCCAGTAGGTCCCGAATCCCCAGTAGGTCCCGTGTCCCCAGTAGGTCCTGAATCGCCGGTAGGGCCGGTGTCGCCGGTAGGCCCAATGTCTCCTGTGTCCCCAGTAGGTCCCGTGTCCCCGGTAGGCCCGGTGTCGCCAGTATCCCCGATGTCTCCGGTAGGGCCGGTGTTGCCGGTAGGCCCAGTGTCTCCCGTGTACCCAGTAGGTCCAATGTCGCCGGTAGGTCCGGTGTCGCCGATAGGTCCAGTATCCCCGGTAGGTCCAATGTCGCCGGTAGGTCCCGTGTCCCCGGTAGGTCCAGTGTCGCCTATAGGTCCAGTGTCCCCCGTAGGTCCCGTGTCTCCGGTATTGCCAGTAGGCCCCGTGTTGCCAGTAGGTCCCGAATCCCCCGTAGGCCCAGTATCACCGGTAGGTCCAGTGCCCCCAATAGATCCGGTGTCGCCGGTAGGTCCAATATCGCCGATAGGTCCCGTGTTTCCGGTAGGTCCAGTATCGCCGGTAGGTCCAGTGTCTCCGGTAGGCCCAGTGTCGCCAGTAGTCCCAGCGTCACCAGTAGGTCCGGTATCACCCATAGGTCCCGTGTCTCCGGTAGATCCGGTATCGCCGGTAGGTCCAGTATAGCCGGTAGGCCCAATATTGCCAGTAGGTCCAGTGTCTCCGGTAGGCCCAGTGTCTCCCGTGTCCCCAGTAGGTCCAGTGATGCCAGTAGGCCCGGTATCGCCGGTAGGTCCCGTGTCGCCGGTAGGTCCAATGTCTCCAGTAGGTCCGGTGTCGCCGGTAGGCCCAGTGTCGCCGGTAGGCCCAGTGTCGCCGGTAGGTCCAGTGTCGCCGGTAGGCCCAGTATAGCCGGTAGGTCCTGTATCTCCAGCTAGTCCGGCGTCTCCAGCAGGTCCAGTATCCCCGGTAGGCCCAGTATCCCCCGTGGGTCCTAAATCATTAGAAGAAGATTCGACTATGACCAAGCTGCCCTTTAAGGGAACCATTAAAGACAGGTAAACTCTGGAAGGTCCATTGTTAATCAGTGAAATGGTAACAGGGTGGGTTAGTACATCAATAATGCCAATTCCATAAACCTCTCCAGTACTAATTGGAGATGCCCCAATGATAAAATCCCCTTGGGAAGAATTCAGTGCAAAAGAGACCCCTCCGTTTGAGCTGGTGGATTGAGTGGTTAACCACCAATTCACTGCATAACGACCAGGTTCAGAGATCGTAATATCTCCAGTATTGGGATTATATGAGATGTTTCCAGATAGATAAGATACGGTATCAAATAGAACTGTTTGTTGGCTTTCAATCATCTCAATTGTATTTAAATCAACTTGTAGTGCAATATTACTCATTTTTTACCCCTTTAGTTATATGAAATAAATCAATAATATGATTCTTACTATTAACTTATGCCTTAATAAAAATAAGGTAACAGGATCAATAGTTGGCAAAATAGTCTTCTGAAGTTTGTTTATTAAAGACAGACTAAATAGTAAAAGAGGAAACTTGCAATTCTTATATTACAGAGACAAAATCAAGAAATATTGAAAGTCGCGTAAATACAGAGAAGGATAGTTAGATGAGAATATAAGATAAAAGAATATAGAAAAGTTATAGCAAAACTATAAAAACATCTTGGAGAAATAGAAATCTAGATATACAGGCGCTCAGCCAGATTTTAAGAACTGGCTGAACGGCCTGTATTTAAATGAATCAGCAAATGATAATATCTTCTGCTCAAGGATTCTCCTTGCTTTTATATGAGGCTGGCTCACATTTCATATTAATTAGCAGCCTGCGCTTTTGCAGAAGAAACCTTAATCTGCAATAAGAACATGCAGTATCGCAAAAGAGTGTAGCAGACGAGTAACACAGCAATTATTGTCTGAATCAATATTACTGGCTGCAGGAAAGCAGCTTCAATCCCATTTTTGATCAGATAGCCTGCAGTCTGCTTTGATGCAATCGCGCTGATGACAAATGGAAACGTAAAGGCAGAGTAACTTGGGTAAAATGGAAGTTGTAAAAGTGGAATTAACTTAACTAGTACAATTGCATAGATTACAAGTGATAGGAAAGCAAGTCCTATCACCATAACCAGATTTTTTTCTTCTACCGATTGCAGATAAGCTGCCAGACACAGGCTTCCAGGCGCTGTAAAAATGCAAAATAGTGCCTGTGCTGGTTCCGGTATCTCAGAATATTTAATATGGCGATACCCAACCAGCCCCAGCAAAGCAATAAAACTGATGAGTCCAAACCAGAAGGCAATTGTGCCGATTAAATTCATATGGTAAGCCGGAGCTGTGATTCCGGCAGCAGCTATCCCCACATACACAATGAAATAACTGGCGAATACATTTTTAATATTCACCTTTCTCATGAATCGATAAGTAAAGATAAGAATGAGAAGAAGATGAAGCGCAACCGCCAAAAACCAAATGAAAACTGCCAATGTACTCCAAATTGGTTTTATGTAAACAGATAACAACATAGCACCCATAGGAAATGTAGCCGACACACTCATCATGATTGGATTTTTAAAATCCTCATGAACAACAGTCGGATACATTGCTGCTTTCAGCACAAGGAGAATAAACAATAGGAGGGAAATGGCGCCAAACACATAGCGTATGCCCTCAGAATAACTCTGAAGCAAATTTCCCAGGGCGGCACAACCCAGCATAACACCAGACATAGGCACTGGTACACGCTTTATGAAAGAAGTCATAGGATCACCTCACTGCCGCAAGCTCATCCGTATTCACAAGATTGAATTCCCGAATGACAATCTGGGCCACCTTTTCGGCAACCAGTCCGGTAAATGCAATGCATTGTTCCTTGTGAGCGCCGCTCGCCATATCGAATTCCTTTGTGAGAACACGGCAGCACAGAGAGTTCTTTCCATTGGCTGATTTAAAATAGTCATGAAGCTCATTGGCTAACGTAAGGTTTTTTTCTACTTTTGGGTCCCCCTGCCTGGTGCGTCCAAAGAAAAGTCCAAGAGTCATAACACCTCCGGATACTGCGCCGCATACGCACTTGGAACGTCCGATTCCAACTGGAAATCCAGAGGCCATAGAAACCACCATATCTGGAACATCAAGTTCAAAGTTGTCCCGGATGGAAGATATAACGGCTTCCGAACAAAAAAATCCACCCCGAAATAGCTCCTCTGCGTCCTTTTTCACTTTCTGTGCACTGACTTCTTTTTTCATTTCCATTATAAAACACCCCTTTGTAAAATTTTATAAATTAATAGTATCATACCTGTTACATATCCTCCAATTGTGTTTCTCAATGTGTGTGAAATCAGTGATTGTTTTTATCAATAAAGCAACAGTTTGTAGAGCAATCATAGGATAAATTTCAAAGACTGATATCATAATTGATACAATGGGCAAAAATATGTATAATATATATTATTCCTAATTACAAATAGAAAACTTTCAAAGGAACCTGGGAGGCATTATGGGCATCAAGACGGTAGTGGTAGATAATTCCGAGGAATTGTTGGATAAAATAACCCGTATTTTAAAGGATATGAAGGAGATTGAGCTATTGGGCAGCTTTAACAATGCAGTGGAAGCCATGCAATATATAAAAGAAAATCATGTGGATCTGGTATTTTCCGATGTGGTCATGCCAGAAATCAGCGGTATCACCCTTGCAGCTAAGCTTTATGAGCTGCCAAACCCGCCGGAAGTAGTTCTTCTTTCCGGTATTCCAGGATTTTCACTGGAGGCATGGAAAATCAGAGCTTACGGATTTATCATTAAACCATATAAAAAGAACCAAATCAAAGAAATCGTAGATCAGTATATTCTGGAATATGGAGTAAGAGAATCATGCAGTTCTTTCTGACAGCAAAGAAAATAGGCGTGTTTTTCTTTTATGGACGAACCCATTTTCCTATGTTATAATAAGGAAATAGTGAAAAAAGACCCTTTTTTCCATAAGGAGAAAGATATGAAAGAGAAGTTTAAAATAAAGGGGCAGCTGAGAGTTTATGTGCAGTGGCCGCTTTATCTGAGTGCGCTTTGGATCGTGGCAAATATGATCATAGGTGCGGTCAGCGCAAAGGCAGGAATCATCATGGCCTTGTTTACACTTTTGTATACCGGGCTTGCAGTCTGGCTTTACGCATACAGAAGGCAGCGTCTGCTTGGAGGCCTTGTGGAATTTTCAGCAGAATATTCCTGGATGCAGAAGAATTTTCTTACCGATCTGGAGCTTCCCTATGGGATCGCAGATGAGAGTGGACGTGTCTTATGGGGGAACGCGGCGCTTTCAGAAGTCCTGGGAGAGGAAAAGCCTCTTAAGATAACAAGAAAGAACATAACAACCATTTTTCCAGAAATAACAAAAGAAGCTCTTAAGCTGAGTAACGGGACAGCGGAACTTCATGCTACCTTAAATGACCGCAAATATAAGATTCATTTAAAGACAGTGACCATGGAAGGCTCGTCCCAGGGCATTGGTCAAGCAGTAGATATGGATGCCGCCGGAGAGACCCTTGTAGCGGTCTATCTTTTTGATGAGACTGAGATTCTTACTTATAAGCAGATGGTTGACGACCAGAAGATGGTCGCAGGCCTTATTTATCTGGATAATTATGATGAAGCCTTAGAGAGTGTGGAAGAGGTCCGCCGCTCCCTTCTTACGGCGCTCATTGACCGTAAGATTACAAAGTACATTACCAACATGAATGGAATTGTGAAGAAGCTGGAAAAGGATAAGTATTTTATCGCAATAAAGCAGTCCTATATTCCGGAGCTGAAAGAAGGCCGCTTTTCCATTTTAGAAGAAGTAAAAGGCGTGAATATCGGCAACGAGATGGCAGTGACCTTAAGCATTGGCCTTGGTATGAACGGGGATACGTATTACCGCAACTATGATTTTGCCAGAATCGCCATAGATATGGCTCTTGGCCGCGGCGGTGATCAGGCTGTAGTAAAGGATGGGGAACGGATCCAGTTCTTTGGAGGCAAAGCACCTCAGGTAGAAAAGACCACCCGTGTCAAAGCCCGTGTCAAGGCTCATGCCTTAAGAGAGCTTATGGAAACCAAAGACCGGCTCCTAATCATGGGACACCGGCTCACAGACGTAGATTCCTTTGGAGCCGCAGTTGGTATCTACCGTATTGCAACTGCCTTAAATAAAAAGGCCCACATTATAATTAATGAAGTGACCACTTCTGTTCGTCCCTTGCAGGACCGGTTTATTGGAAATCCCGATTATCCCGATGATTTGTTCCTTACAGGAGCAAAGGCAGCAGAGCTTGTGGACGCCAACACCATTTTGGTGGTTGTGGATGTAAACCGTCCAAGTATTACCGATGCACCTGAGCTTTTGCGTATGGTAAAGACCATTGTGGTTCTAGATCATCACAGACAAAGCAGTGAGATCATCGAGAATGCGGTATTATCCTATGTGGAGCCATACGCTTCCTCAGCCTGTGAGATGGTTGCGGAGGTGCTTCAGTATATTGCGGACGGAATTAAGATTAAGTCTGCAGAGGCAGACGCCCTGTATGCGGGAATCGTCATTGATACTCATAATTTCACCAATCAGACTGGGGTCAGGACCTTTGAAGCAGCGGCATTTCTTAAGCGGAACGGAGCTGATGTGGTCCGTGTGAGAAAGCTGTTTCGGGATGACCTTGATGATTACAAGGCAAAAGCAGAAGCAGTCCGTGAGGCAGAGATTTTTGAAAAATATTTTGCAATCAGTGTCTGCCCATCGGAAGGAATCGGAAGCCCTACGGTCATTGGGGCTCAGGCAGCCAATGAGCTACTTGATATAGCAGGCATTAAGGCATCCGTCGTAATGTCACATTATAACAATACGGTGTTCATGAGCGCTCGTTCTATTGACGAGGTTAATGTCCAGGTCATGATGGAAAAACTGGGAGGCGGAGGCCACCGTACCATAGCAGGCGCACAGCTTGCAGATGTGACCATTGAAGAAGCAAAAACCCGCTTAAAAGCGGTTATCAAAGAGATGTTAGAGAAGGGAGACATATCATAATGGATATTGTATTATTAGAAGACGTAAAGGCATTAGGAAAAAAGGGACAAATCGTTAAGGTGAACGATGGATATGCAAGAAATTTCATTCTCCCCAAAAAACTTGGAATGGAAGCAACTTCAAAGAACTTAAATGACTTAAAGCTTCAGAAGGCAAACGAAGCTAAAATTCAAGCAGAGCAGTTAGAGGCAGCGAAAGAACTTGCAGCTAAATTAGGAGAGCTTTCCATCACACTGTCTATCCGGGCAGGAGAGGGCGGAAGAGCGTTTGGTTCCGTATCAGGCAAGGAGATTTCCCAGGCCATTCAAACTCAGCTGGGTCTGGATATTGATAAGAAGAAGCTGGTCCTTCCTGAGCCTCTTAAGACCTTTGGCTCTCACGAAGTACCCATTAAGCTTCATAAAGAAGTAACTGCAAAACTGATTGTTAAGGTAGTAGAAAGCTAGGAGGCAAAACCATGGATGACGCCCTGATCAAGCGGGTGCTCCCCCACAGCATAGAGGCAGAACAGTCTGTCATTGGTTCCATGTTAATGGACCGGGATGCCATTATTTCAGCTTCCGAGATCGTAACCGCAGGAGACTTTTATCAGCACCAGTATGGCATCATGTTTGAGGCCATGCTGGAGCTTTTTAATGAGAACCTGCCCGTGGATTTAGTAACCCTTCAGAACCGGTTAAAGGAAAAGGATGTACCACCTGAGGTATCCAGCCTGGAGTTCGTCCGGGAGATCATTACCACAGTGCCTACCTCCGCCAATGTAAAGTCCTATGCCAATATTGTAAGGGATAAGGCGGTATTAAGGCGTCTCATTAAGGTCAATGAAGAGATTGCCAATACATGTTACGTAGGAAAAGAGCCACTGGAAACTATAATGGCTTATACGGAAAAGACCATTTTCAATCTGTTACAGAACCGTAATTCCGGGGAGTTTGTTCCAATCCGGCAGGTTGCCATGAATGTACTGGAAAAGATCGAGGAAGCTTCGAAAAACCAGGGGACCGTTACAGGTATTCCTACTGGATTCATTGATTTAGATTATAAGACCTCTGGCCTGCAGCCCTCTGATTTCATCTTAATTGCGGCCCGTCCCTCCATGGGTAAGACTGCCTTCGTTTTGAACCTGGTAGACCATGTAGCGGTTAAGAAAGGCCTTCCAGCCATGGTATTCAGTCTGGAGATGTCAAAGGAGCAGCTGGTAAACCGTATGCTCGCCATGGAATCCAACGTAGACTCCCAGAAGCTTAGAACTGGAACCCTATCCGATACGGACTGGGACGCTGTAGTAGAGGGAATCGGAGTCATTGGTAATTCCAAGCTGATCATCGACGATACCCCTGGAATCTCCATTATGGAGCTTCGTTCCAAGTGTAGGAAGATGAAGCTGGAATACGGTCTTAGCGTAGTCATCATCGACTACCTACAGCTTATGAGCGGAAGCGGAAAAGGCGGAGATAACAGACAGCAGGAGATTTCAGAGATTTCCAGATCCTTAAAGGCCCTGGCAAGAGAGATGAACGCGCCGGTTATCGCATTATCCCAGCTCAGCCGTGCCTGTGAGACCAGACAGGATCACAGGCCCATGCTTTCTGACCTTCGAGAGTCAGGAGCCATCGAGCAGGATGCCGACGTTGTTATGTTCTTATATCGAGATGATTATTATAATAAGGATACGGATATGCCTAATATTGCAGAAGTCATCATTGCAAAACAGAGAAACGGTCCTATAGGAACGGTAAATCTGGTCTGGAGACCAGAGTATACAAAGTTTGCAAATATGGCAAGACAATAAGAGGAATAGAAAAAAGGAGTGGAGGAAAATCACCAGGTTTCAGTGATTTTCCTCCACTCCTTTTTGAGTCTTGAAGCTGAGACTCATGGCTCTTTTGGCTTCTATTCTGAGGGAAGGGCACCTTCCTGTGATACTTCCTTCATGTAAGCTTTAAATTCCTGGGCTATTTCCTTGTATTTTGTATGGTGAAGATAATGAGTGCCCTCCATGGGAATCACCTTACCATATTTAGATTGCTTTGCCTGTTCCTCATGGAGGGGGAGCCACCAGGAATTATTCTCGTTATTGGACAGTACAAAAAGGAGCATTGGTAGATCGTGAGGATAGGTAAGGTTTTCTCCGTTTTTAAAATTGGAACCAAGGTGTTTTAATTCGTTGATCATCGTAGGATTGGTGCTTACCTGATTGGATATCAGATTCATCTGCTCCCGGGAGTGCTCATCCGGCGGAAAGGATTCATAACGATTGGCCTCCAGCTTTTTGACCAATCGCATCAGACCGGAACGCTTCAGAAAATCAAAGGTCTTTAAAGGCAGCTTAGCGTCCATTCCTGGCTGATTGGGAACACTGCTGTCAATTCCTATAAAAGCCTGGACTTCATCCCGGTAGTTGTTTACATAGGTGGCGCCATAGAGACCTGTGATGGAATGGCCCATTAAGATGTAATGATCCAGCTTTAGCTGCTGTACGGCCTGATGAATCTCGCTAACGATATTCTCTGTTGTTCTTTCTTTGTCGGTTCTGTCGCTGAGTCCATAACCAAAGGGTTCTATGGCTACTACCCTGTAATCCGTCGACAATTCGTCAATGAGTGGTTTAAAGTCCAAAACAGGAGATGGAGTGCCTTGTCCGGGGAGAAGGACGATGGTCTGATCTCCATTTCCCTGTATGAAAACATTCATCTTTTTTCCATCAACCTCTACAGACTGACCATAAGGTTCGATTTTTTTCTTTTCCATGCGGTTGCAGATTGCATTCACCACATAAGTGATAGCCAGAAACAGTATGAGAACGATTACGATTCCTGCGATTATTCTTAATAACAGGCGCATCAACTTACCGGGCCTATTTTCCATACTATCTTTCGTTTCTAATGTCTTTGCCATGGTCATTTCTCCTGTCTATCTAAGGTTAAAGCTATTTTATCACATATTTCAATTCGTATAAAATAATATGTCCTCTTTACACTGGTATTATGTAGCCCATAGAAGTAAGTATCAAAGAGAGAAGTATCATAGTGTCAATATGAGGGAAAGAATGAACGTCATAAGCAATTTCAATGGTTTTTCATTAAAATATCTCCCAATATCCTAAAAAAATTTCATTCTATATTCATAATCCGTATGAAACCAGCATATGATATAAATAGTAAGGTTATGAAAACTTAGTGAACCAAAGGAGAGGATATAGCTATGGCTGAGATACATTACTTAATATCGGATGCATCGCGGAAAGTCGATGTGGAATCCCATGTCCTTCGATACTGGGAGGACGAGCTTCAATTAGACATTCCCAGAAATGAGATGGGGCACCGGTATTACACCGAGACCCACATCCGTTTATTCAGGCAGATCAAAGACTTGAAAGAAAAGGGATACCAGTTAAAAGCCATCAAAACAGCGCTTGATAAGGTCATTGAGGGAAGCGAAGATCCCATCATCCCCGATGATTTATTGGAGGGCCAGATCACTCAGGAATTAAAAGAGGGAAGCTTATCTGGTCAAGAGGGCGGGACAGTCCTGGACATACATAATACAGCGCCGGTTTCCATTGCCTCAGAGAAAATGGAGCAGTTCCAGGAGATCATGAACCACATTATTGGACGAGCCTTAGAAGTCAATAATGAGCAGCTGAGCCAAGATGTAAGCTGTCTGGTCAATGACAAGGTCATTAAGGAAATGCAGTATTTAATGAGTTTAAAAGAAGAAAAAGAAGAAGAGCGTTACAAGCAATTGGACGAGCTTTTAAGAACGTATCAAAAAGACAACAAAGGCCGTGCCGAAGCAGCCGCTTCCAAGATTCCCTTTTTCAACCGCAAAAAAAAGTTCGGGAGAAACGGGAAAAAACTGTAACACCACACTACTTTCAGATAAAACAACAGGGGAACCTGTTCAGGCAAAAATCCGCAGTTGCCACTGAAAGTGAGACTGCGGATTTTTCTATAAACTTATTCTTTTCTACATGCATCAACAAACGTCTGAAACATTCGTAACGCCACATCATCTTTTTCCCATAAATATTCCGGATGCCACTGAACACCTAAAAAGAAGGGGTAACCAGGCATTTCTATGGCCTCCACCAGCTGATCCGGGGACCATGCCGTTGCAACAAGACCAGGTGCCACCTCTCTGACTGCCTGATGGTGCATGCTGTTCACCTTTAATTCTGATTTCCCTGCAATGGAAGAAAGAAGGCTGTCATCTGATAACGTGACCGTATGGCTTGGCATGTTGTAATAAAATGGCTGGGAATGGGCGATGGGGAAGTCACGTTTCACCTGAGAAGGGATATCCTGCCAGATATCACCGCCAAGCCCGATGTTTAAAATCTGGATTCCCCGGCAGATGCCAAGCACCGGTTTTCCAAGGGCTAAAATCAGGGGAAGGAGAGTCAGCTCCATCTGATCCCGTTCCTTAGAAACATTACCACAGCCTTCTCTTGTTTCTTCTCCAAATAAAAAAGGATGGACATCAGGTCCTCCTGCAAACAGGAAGCCGTCTAGTTCATCGGTAAGCTGCTTTAGATCATCTTCGGAAGCTTCTAAGGGCATGACAACAGGAATGGCTCCTGCGGCCTTTAAGGCCCTTAAATAGGTGGGACGCATCTTAATATCGTGATTATCCGTATCGTGATAAGGCGTGAGACCAATCAGAGGTTTTCTCATATAGAAACATCCTTTCTCTCATCATAGAAGGAGATAAAAAGAAATAACAAAATGCCCCTTCCTTACGGAAGAGGCATTTATGTATTCATAAATTAAGCTTCGGAAATAGCTCCAGTTGGGCATACACCTTCACAAGCGCCGCAATCGATACAGGAATCAGCATCAATAACGAACATAGAATCGCCCTGGCTGATAGCGCTTACTGGGCACTCGCCTTCACAGGTTCCGCAACTAACACAAGCATCACTAATAACACGTGCCATTATAAATTACCTCCTTATATTCTATACATTTTTCTATATTTTATACTATTAATAAAAATTAATCAAGTAGTAAACTATGCATTTCATGTATAATTTTAGGAGCAAAGTCAGTTAGTTTTGTCTAATCTTGCTGCTTTAATACCGCTGAGAATAATCTTCTTCGCTGCAACGGCATTCTCCTTAGACATAGGGGGAACATCCTTTAACGGATACTCCATTCCAAGGCTTTCATACTTCACCTTACCCATGTCGTGATAAGGAAGAACATCAAGAGCTTTGACATTAGTCAGTTCTCCGATAAAACGGCCCAGACGGTATAAATCCTCTTCTTGGTCCGTCAGACCCGGCACGACTACGTGCCGGACCCAAACGGGAACCTCTAACTCATCTAAGTACCGGGCAAAATCCAAAATATTGTTGTTAGAATGTCCGGTTAATGGCTTATGCTTTTCGTTATCGATGTGTTTGATGTCAAGCATGACAAGACTGGTGGATTTTAAGAGCCGTTCGATTTTAGAAAGAAGCTCTTTGTCATCCCGCCTGAAGGTTACCCCTGAGGTATCCAGACAGGTATGAATGTCTTTCTTTCTGGCAGCTTCAAACAGCTCTGTTACGAACTCAAGCTGCATCATCGGCTCGCCACCGGTGGCAGTGATGCCGCCGCCCCGGTAAAAGTTCCGGGACGACTCATACTGCCTTAAAATTTCGTCTACTGTCATCTCAGTACCACCAGCCATCTTCCAGGTATCCGGATTGTGGCAGTACTGACAACGCATAGGACAGCCCTGTAAAAAGACTACTAAGCGTACGCCTGGCCCGTCAACGGTACCGAAGCTTTCAATGGAATGAATATGACCTGTCATGATTGATTCGCCTTCTTTACTTTAATTAGATATTGTCGTGGAATGTACGGGAGATAACTTCATCCTGCTGCTCTTTTGTCAGTTTGATAAAGTTTACTGCGTAACCGGAAACACGAACAGTAAGCTGTGGATAATTCTCTGGATGCTGCTGAGCATCTAAAAGAGTTTCACGGGTAAAAACGTTAACATTTAAGTGATGACCGCCTTCTTCTACGTAGCCATCTAATAAATTCACAAGATTGTCGATCTGGGATGTGCTGATATTTGCCATAGTGTTATCCTCCTTATGTGTTTGTACAAATGTGTTTGATTAGTCTTCCTGGTCCAGACCGAAGAAGAGAGTTGGCACTTTACATGCCTGATCGCCTTCTGCACAGTCTGAGGAACTTGTTGTAGTAATTGTTTTTGCCATAGTCTTATCGGCATTTACGGTACCGTCTTTGTCGACACGGATGTTCATGTGTCCGCCATTACCTGTCATGAATTCATCAAGCATGGAGACGATATCGTCGATTTGTTTGCTTTTCGGATCTGCCATAGCAGTCACTCCTTATTTCTGGTTTTCGCTAAGTTCCAGTTCAAGATCCAACTCTAAATCGCCGTGGAAGATCTGATCTTCCTTACCAAGAGCACCTGGAATGATGGAGAAGGTATTGGAGATACCATCCTGAGCATCTTTAAATGGAAGCTTTGCTACAGATGCAAGGGAAGCGACAGCACCGTGAGTATCTCTGTGGTGCATTGGGTTAGCACCTGGTGCGAATGCGTCACCTTTCTTACGTCCATCAGGAGTTGCTCCTGTGTTCTTACCATAAACTACGTTAGAGGTAATTGTCAAGATAGAGGTTGTAGGAATACCATTTCTGTAAGTGTGGTTTTCCTTAATATAGGACATAAATGTGTGAACCAGATCATGAGCGATTAAGTCAACGCGGTCATCGTTGTTGCCGTATTTCGGGAAGTCACCTTCAATTTCATAATCAGTAACAACACCGTTCTCGTCGCGGATTGTTTTAACCTTTGCATACTTAATAGCAGAAAGGGAATCAGCCACTACGGAAAGTCCAGCGATACCGGTTGCGAACCAACGGGTTACTTCTCTATCATGAAGAGCCATCTGAATGCGCTCATAGCTGTATTTGTCATGCATGAAGTGAATGATGTTAAGTGTATTTACATAAACAGAAGCCAGCCACTTCATCATCTGCTTGTAGGATTCTAATACTTCGTCGTACTCTAAATATTCAGAGGTAATCGGACGGTATTTTGGTCCTATCTGCTTTTTGGAGATCTCATCTACACCGCCGTTGATTGCGTATAAGAGACATTTTGCAAGGTTGGCACGAGCGCCGAAGAACTGCATCTCTTTACCAACTCTCATGGAAGATACGCAGCAAGCGATGGCATAGTCATCACCGTGAGTAACTCTCATTAAGTCGTCGTTCTCATACTGGATAGAAGAGGACTCGATGGAAGACTTAGCACAGAAGCGTTTGAAGCCTTCTGGAAGTCTTGTAGACCAGAGAACGGTTAAGTTTGGCTCTGGAGCGGTTCCTAATGTATTTAATGTGTGCAGATAACGGAAGGACATCTTTGTAACAAGGTGACGACCGTCAATACCTACACCACCGATAGACTCAGTTACCCAGGTAGGATCTCCTGAGAATAACTCGTTGTATTCTGGTGTACGAGCAAATTTTACAAGACGAAGCTTCATAACGAAGTGGTCTACGAATTCCTGAATCTGCTCCTCAGTGAAGGTACCTTCCTCTAAGTCTCTCTGAGCGTATACATCGATGAATGTGGAGGTACGTCCAAGGGACATAGCAGCACCGTTCTGATCTTTAACAGCAGCCAGATATGCCATGTAGGTCCACTGGATTGCTTCCTGTACGTTCTCAGCTGGTCTTGAAAGGTCAATACCGTAGATCTGACCAAGTTTCTTTAAATCTTTCAGAGCGCGGATCTGCTCGGATAATTCCTCGCGGTCGCGGATAACATCAGCGTACATAACAGAGCTGGTGGTATCTTTCTGATCTTCTTTATCCTGAATCAGGAAATCGATTCCGTAAAGAGCCACACGACGGTAGTCACCGATGATACGTCCACGGCCGTAAGCATCTGGAAGTCCAGTGATGATATGGCTGGAACGGCAGTCACGCATTTCCTGTGTGTAAGCATCGAAAACACCTGCGTTGTGTGTTTTTCTATGTGTGGAGAAGAATTCCTTAACTTCTGGGTCAAGGGTATAACCATTGTCTGCACAAGCCTTCTCTGCCATACGAATACCGCCGTAAGGCTGTAAGGAACGCTTAAATGGCTTATCTGTCTGGAATCCAACGATTTTCTCTTTGTCTTTGTTTAAATATCCTGGTCCATGGGAAGTAAGGGAAGAAATAACCTTTGTGTCCATATCAAGAACGCCGCCGGCTTCTCTTTCTTTTTTAGATAATTCAAGAACCTGCTCCCAAAGCTCTTTGGTAGCGGCAGTCGCTCCAACAAGGAAAGAGTCGTCGCCGTCGTAAGGGGTATAGTTCTTCTGGATAAAGTCCCGGACGTTAACTTCACGTTCCCAAGCGCCGCCTTTAAAGGCTCTCCATTCTGGTCTCATAGTGTTGTACCTCCAAAATTCTTTATAAGTAATGTCAATAGTTAAGTGCAATCAAAGATAATATTTCATACAATCTTTGTATGAATATATTATATATGAATACTGTATACAATGTCAAGCATATCCTCATTATTGATAAAAATTTTTATAAATTGATAAAAGTGATTTTTATCTTGCTTATTATAGGAAAAAGTATTATATTATAATGACAATATGTACATTTTTAAAAGGAGGTATACGAGATGCAGATCGATAAAGATATGGTAATCGGCAATTTGCTTCAGATTGATGAATGCATAGCACCAATTTTAATGCGTGCAGGCATGCATTGCCTTGGATGCCCATCCTCTCAGGGAGAGTCATTAGAGGAAGCTTGCATGGTTCATGGATTAGACTGTGACGTTTTAGTTTCCCAGATTAATGAAGTTCTGGCAGACAGATAAATATATATAAGGAGGCAGGTCGTTTTGATCTGTCTCCTTATTTTTTTGTTTTATATTGATATCTTTTTTTCTTCCCGGTAATGTCTGGGGCTGATTCCGTATTCCTGTTTGAAAATTTTTGAAAAGGTAAGGGGATTGTCATATCCGATGCCGGTGGCGATCTCCTGAATGGACATAGAAGTGTCAGTAAGCTGCTTTGCGGCGATATTAAGCTTAAACCTCATCAGATATTCTTTCGGTGAAACGTGAAGCTGTTTTTTAAATATAGATGTCAGATAGGAACGGTTGATTCCAATATAATCTGCAATGTCCTGTACGGTAATATGTTCGTAATGAAGCTTTATATATTGAAGTGCATAATCCACATAGGTGTCGATGGAATAATCGTACTGCTTTTTGCGGCTTGTCTTTAAAGAACTCTGCATCTCGATCAGAGAAGAAAGTATCTCATATAAATATCCCACTCGCCGGATTTCATTATAAAAAGTAAGCTGGTTTAAATCCAGAATCTTCTGAATCATGGGAAGATAGACCTGGCTTGGAATTTGGGAGTGAATGGCTGGTGAATCAGCAGATAGTCCGGCATAGCTTAAGTAAGCCTCTGCCATCTCTCCGTCAAAGGTGATCCACATATATTCCCAGGGATTTTCATAGTTCGCGTGATAACGGATGGGGATTCCCTTGGGAATTAAGAAAATATCGTCGGTCTTTAAATCATACTGCTTTTCCCCAATAATAAGAGCACCTGTGCCTTCCAGCACAAAATGAAGATGATACTCATTAGGAATCTTATGATCGTAGGTATAGCCTGGGGGACACTTCTGGATTCCGCAGTGGACCAGGTATAAGTCATTGGTCTGCCGCTTGATATTTCTTAAACAGCGAAAACCGGCTACGTTATTGTATGTGGTTTGTTTTTCCATCAATGAAATCCACCTCCATATAGAAAAAGACCCGTCCAGACAGCAGCTTTAAAACTGATATCTGATGGGTCTATTATACAGGAAGCCAATATGACATGCAAATATTATTTAACGCAAATGACCCTTAACGGTACATTTTCATGTATTCTCCATGAGCTTCGATCAGCTCATCTACCATTGCCCGTATGTCCCTTATGTTAAGCTCGGCACTGGTATGAGGATCCAGCATGGCTGCCTGATAGATCATGGAGACATCTCTGTTATGAGCGGCCTCTATGGTAAGAAGCTGAGGATTTATATTTGTCATATTCATGGCAGCCAGCTGGGTAGGAAGGCGGCCAACCCGGCATGGAGTGATTCCGCTTCCGTCTACCAGACATGGAACTTCCACACAGGCATCGGAGGGAAGATTCTCAATGAGGCCGTGATTTAATACACTTGCGCCGATCTTATAAGGCTGATTGGTTACAATTGCTTCCATAATATAAGAAGCGTATTCCAGGGACCGGGTGTGAGTGATTTCTCCGTTATTTAATATAGAAGCTTTTTCCTCTTCCCAGCCTTTGATCTGTTTGATGCAGCGGCGGGGGTATTCATCAAGAGGAATCTGGAAATCTTCAATCATCTCCGGATACTTTGATTTAATAAATAATGGGTTATATTCCGCGTTGTGCTCGCTGGATTCGGTGCAGTAATATCCAAGATGTTGTATGTATTCAAAACGAACCATATCTTTATGCTTCTCTGTCTGATTCTTATAAAGTGCTTTTTCACGAATGACCGGATAAAGATCGTTGCCGTCTCTATCATTTAACTTCAACAGCCAGGCCATGTGATTGATTCCGGCAATCAGCTCGGTACGGCCCTCAAGCTTATCCTCCATATCAAGCTCCTTTAATAAGGTCTCTGAGCATACCTGAACGCTGTGGCAGAGTCCGATGGTCTTGATGGAAGTATACTTCTGCATATAGCCAGTGAGAATGGCCATTGGATTGGTGTAGTTTAAGAAATAGGCATTGGGACATACCTCTTCCATATCCTTTGCAAACTCTTCAAGAACCGGTATGGTTCTAAGTCCTCTCATAATTCCCCCGATTCCCAGGGTATCGGCTATGGTCTGCTTTAAGCCGTACTTCTTAGGAATATCAAAGTCAATGATGGTACAGGGATCGTACCCGCCCACCTGGATGGCATTTACTACAAAGGTGGCATCACGAAGCGCTTCTTTTCTGTTTTCCACTCCAAGATATCCTTTGATTTTAGCACGGCCCTGGTTTATGTTTTTGTTGATTGCATTAAGAATCAGTTCGGAATCAGAAAGACGCTCCGAATCGATGTCATAGAGGGCAATTTGTGCATCCCAAAGCACAGGAGTGCACATGCAGTCACCCAGGACATTTCTTGCAAAAATGGTGCTTCCAGCCCCCATAAACGTTATTTTTACCATATGAATTCCTCCTTATTTTTCATTGCAGCCCTGATGATGCTATTGTATAATTGCCATAGATAAAAAGATAGGAAGATTGTTTCCTATAATTGTTATTTTGTTGCATGGAGGTATGCTTAATGAACCAGACAGCCAGAGGAATTACCATCTATTTCTGCGGCCATGAATCCTGTGCACCAGGGCATTTTTTCGGTCCTGCCATACGGACCCATTATCTGCTGCATGTGATTCTTAAGGGGAAGGGAATTTACCGGACAGGAAGTAAAGAGTATTCTTTAAAGGAAGGAGAGGGATTTTTAATTAAGCCTCAGGAGGTGACTTATTATGAAGCAGATCCGCTGGAACCCTGGGAATATGCCTGGGTATCTTTTGCTGGTGGGGATGGGGAGCGCCTTTTAAGGGAGCATAAACAGGAAGAAACCGGATATATTTATGGGTTTGAGGAAGGAAATGAGTGGAAACGCTGCATGTCTAAGCTGGTAGAGTTATTTTTGGAAGGAGGGGATAGACAGGATGCCATGACAGGGTATTTTTATCTCCTGTTTTCCATGCTTCCAAAAAGAAAGGAGGAGGGCGAGTTTGAAGCCAGCTACTTATTAAGTGCAGAGTCCTACATCCATCATAATTTCAGCTATTCCATACGGATCGAGGATGTGGCCCGACATGTGGGCATCGACAGAACCTACCTATATAAGCTTTTCATGAAGCATAAAAAGATTTCTCCCAAGCAGTATTTAACGGCTTATCGAATTATGGAGGCAAAAAGACTGCTGGAGGATACGGAGCTATCCATGACAGAAACCGGATTATCCTGCGGCTTTCATGATGCTTCTGTATTCTGCAGATGCTTTCAACAGGCAGAGGGGCAGTCCCCCCTTCAATATCGGAAAGGAATTCGGTCTGGCAGCCTGGGATATAACAAAATACCATAATTCAATCACAAAAATCCATGTTATTTATGCAAACTATATATTATAATGATTGCATACAAAAGAAAAGTGCACAAAAAGTATTGGCATTATTTAAAGAAAACATGTAAAATAGTCAAACAGGGAGGTAGCGTAATGAGACGTAAATGGGGATTTACAGCGGCATTTGCAGCAATTGCTGCAGCAGCACTTGTGGGATGTGCGAGCCAGCAGACAGGAAAAGAAGCTACGTCAGCCGGCAAAGAGGAGACAAAGCAGGCGGCGGAAACCACCAAGGCAGCAGAGAATACTGGTGGAGGCAAGACACTGACGGTTGCTATCTGGGATAAGAACCAGGAGCCGGGGTTAACAGAGATCATGAAGGACTTTACCCAGGCAACAGGAATTAAGACCCAGATACAGGTTACCCCATGGGAGCAGTACTGGACCATGTTGGAGGCAGGGGCTACCGGTGGTTCTCTTCCTGATGTATTCTGGATGCATTCCAATGAGATTGCCAAGTATGCTCAGTATGACATGCTTCTTGACTTGACAGACCGGATCAAGGACAGCAAGACCCTTGAGATGGATAAATTCCCAAAAGAAATCGTAGATATTTATAATTGGGAAGGGAAAAAGCAGTTTGCAGTTCCTAAGGACATTGATACCATCGCACTTTGGTATAACAAGACCATGTTTGATGAGGCTGGACTTTCCTATCCAGACGCCAGCTGGACCTGGGATACTTTTGCAGATGCAGCGAAAAAGCTGACAAAGTCAGATGGAAGCCAGTACGGCTTTGCCATTAACCCAACCAATGATCAGGCAGGCTGGTGTAATATTGTTTATGATATGGGCGGTTACGTCATCAGTGACGATAAGAAGTCCTCCGGCTTTGGCCAGGAAGGAACCATTAAAGGACTTACCTTCCTTACCGATTTAATGAAGGCAGGATACGCACCGCCATATGAAGTAATTGCTGAGAATAAAGAAGAAGCGTTGTTTGAAGCTGGTAAAGTGGCTATGATCACACAGGGCTCCTGGATGCTTCCAGAGCTTTGCAACAATGATTATGTAAAATCAAACTGTGACATTGCAGTTCTTCCAAAGGATGCCACATCCGGAAGAAGAGCAACGATCTATAATGGTCTTGGCTGGGCAGCATCAGGCAATACCTCCATGCCGGAAGAAGCATGGAAGCTGATTGAATACATGGGCTCCAAAGACGCACAGCAGAAGCAGTCTGACCTTGGAATCGTTATGTCTGCTTATGCAGGAACCACAGACAACTGGGTGAAATCCTATCCTTCCTTTAACTTAAAGGCTTATCTTGACATGATGGATGACCTTGTAATCCGTCCATATTCCAAATCAACCATGGCATGGACCAACATGATCCATGAAAAGCTGATTGATGCCTGGAACGGAAACAAGAGCACAGAGGAAGTATGTAAGGATATTGAAAAGGAAATGAATTCCATGCTGGCAAACGAATAAGTAAGGCAGGGGAGGCGATAAGGATTGCCTCCCCCTTTTAATCAGAGATGGGAGGGGCTACATGAACACAAAAAGAAAAGGATCCAGACGGGAGAGAAGTGAGTTTCTATGGGGGTGGATGTTTCTTCTGCCTACCATGGCGGGTCTGATGATTCTAAACATCATCCCGATTTTCCAAACCATTTATCAAAGCTTTTTTAAGACAGGGGCTTTTGGAAAGGGCAATATTTTTGTAGGCTTTCAAAATTATGAAAAGCTGTTCGGCGATCAAATGGTATGGCAGGCTCTGATCAATACTTGTAAATATGCTTTGGTGGAAGTGCCTTTTTCCATTGCAATTGCCCTCTTACTGGCCGTCTTAATGGATGGAAAGATCCGGGGAAAGTCTGCATGGAGAACCATTTACTTTCTACCAATGGTAGCAGCTCCGGCAGCGGTTGCCATGGTGTGGAGATGGCTTTATAATTCAGAATTCGGTCTCTTTAATCATTTGTTAAACAGCATGGGCTTATCCTCTGTCAACTGGATCTCAAATCCAAGCACTGCCTACATCTCAGTGGCTGTGGTCGGCATCTGGTCCATTCTCGGCTACAATATGGTACTCTTTATTGCTGGTTTAAAAGAAATTCCAAGGGATTATTATGAGGCAGCCCAGATTGACGGTGCAGGAGGCGTAAAACAGTTTTTCTACGTTACCCTTCCTCTCATATCACCGACCATGTTCTTTGTAGCGGTGACAAGAATCATCGGTGCCATGCAGGTGTTTGACAGTATCTATATGATGATGGAAAAAAGCAATCCTGCTCTAGTAAAAACCCAGTCCCTGGTGTATCTCTTCTATAAATATTCCTTCATTGAGGGAAATAAGGGATATGGTTCTTCCATTGTCATGCTTCTTTTAGTGGTCATCTTATTGATTACGGTCATTCAGATGTTCTGCCAGAAGAAGTGGGTCAATTACAGCTCGTAGGAGGAGGGAAAAACATGGATAAGAGCAGAAAAGTAAGGGAAGGCCTTATTTACGTGATCCTCTTTATTGGGTCTGTGGTTATGCTGGTACCCTTTATATGGATGATATTAACCGCCTTTAAATCGGCATCTGAGGCAACTCAGATGAATCCGTTCATCATCTTTCCCAGTACCTGGAGAAAGGATGCCTTTTTGGCGGTCATGAGCAAGATGAATTTTTTACGTCTCTACTGGAATACCCTTGTTCTCATAGTAGGCAGAGTCGTATGTGCGGTGCTGACGGCTACCATGGCTGGATATGCCTTTGGACGCCTTCATTTTAAGGGAAAGAACCTGGCATTTTCTCTGGTTCTCTTTCAGATGATGGTGCCGACTCAGATTTTTATCATTCCTCAGTATCTTATGGTAAGCCGTATTGGCGCCCTTAATACCTGGTTTGGACTTCTCTTTCCAGGACTTGTCACTGCCTTTGGCACCTTCCTTCTCCGTCAGGCCTATATGGGGCTTCCGGCATCCTTAGAGGAAGCTGCCAGATTAGACGGCTGCAACATCGGTCAGACCTTCCTTCATGTGATGGCGCCCCTGACCAAGTCCTCCATGGTGGCTCTCGGTATCTTTACTGCCTTGTTTGCATTTAAAGATCTGATGTGGCCCCTGGTGGTCAATACGGAGCAGAATACCATGCCTTTATCTGCGGCACTGGCAAAGCTCCAGGGCCAGTTTGTAACAAACTATCCGGAATTGATGGCAGCGTCGTTATTAGCCTGTATTCCCATGATTGTAATCTACCTCATATTTCAGAAGCAGTTCATTGATGGAATTGCAACATCCGGAGGAAAATTGTAAAAGGAGTATATACTATGTCAATCATTTACCACGAAGAAGCCAGAGAGTTTCACCTTTGCAACGGATCTTTCAGCTATATCATGCAGGTTATGGGAAATGGCCAGCTGGGAAACTTATACTACGGAAAACGCATTGCAGACAGGGAATCATTTTCCTATCTCTTTGAAACCGGGGAGCGTCCCCATGCAGCCATCAGCTGTTCCGATCCGGTGGATTTATGCCTTGAGTATACAAAGCAGGAATATCCGGCCTATGGAACGGGAGATTACCGGTACGGCGCGTGTGTCATAAAGCAGGAAAATGGTAGCAGGACCATTGGATTTACCTATCAGTCTCACTCCATCGAGAAAGGAAAGCCTTCCATATTACCCCTTCCCTCTACTTATGTGGAGGATGAGGAGGAAGCAGAGACCTTAATTATCAGGCTTCATGATGAGGTCATGGATACGGATCTTATCCTGACCTATACCATTTATAAGGAACTTCCGGTCCTTACAAGAAGCGCCAGATTTGAGCATCACGGGCAGGAGGAAATCGCCCTTACCACTGCCATGAGCGGTGCCGTTGATTTACCTGACAGTAATTACGAGATGATTCAGTTATCCGGTGCGTGGTCCAGGGAGCGGTATGTGAGAAGGCGTCCCCTGGAGCAGGGAATTCAGGCTGTGTACAGTATGAGAGGAATTAGCAGTGCCGAGCACAATCCGTTCCTTGCCCTTGCCAGAAAAGAAACCACAGAGTGGAGCGGGGAAGTATACGGCTTCAGCCTGGTATACAGCGGCAGCTTCCTGGCAAAGGCAGAGGTCTGTTCTCATGAAACCACAAGAGTGCTCATGGGAATTCATCCAGATACCCTTGAATGGCCCTTAAAGACAGGAGAATCATTCCAGACACCGGAGCTTGTTATGGTGTATTCTACGGAGGGGCTTTCCCATATGAGCCAGGTCTACCATAAGCTTTACCGGACACGTCTGGCAAGAGGCTACTGGAGAGACCGGGAGCGTCCTGTTTTATTAAACAACTGGGAAGCTACCTACATGGATTTTAATGAAGAGAAGATTTTATCCATTGCAAAGAAGGCAAAGGAAACCGGGGTAGAGCTGTTTGTCCTTGATGATGGCTGGTTTGGAGAGCGCAATGACGATGACAGAAGCCTGGGGGACTGGTTCGTCAACAAGGATAAGCTTCCAGGCGGAATCAAGGGTCTGTCCGAAAAGATTGAAGAGCTGGGATTACGCTTTGGCCTTTGGATCGAGCCGGAGATGGTCAATAAAAACAGTCGTTTTTATGAAGCCCATCCCGATTGGATCATATCCACGCCGGGACGGTATGAGACTCCAAGCAGACGTCAGCACGTTCTTGACTTTTCAAGGCAAGAAGTCATTGATGCAGTCTATACCATGTTAAAGGATGTCATAGGCAATGCAAAGATTTCCTATATCAAATGGGATATGAACCGATATCTGACCGAGTGCTTTTCCAGAGGCGCTGACCATAAGAGCCAGGGAATGGTCATGCATAAATACATTCTTGGTGTATATGAATTATACTCAAGGCTTATTAAGGACTTCCCTGAAATTCTCTTTGAGTCCTGTGCAAGCGGTGGTGCCAGATTTGATCCAGGAATGCTTTATTTTGCGCCACAGGCATGGTGCAGTGACAATACGGATGCCATAGACCGCTTAAAGATTCAGTACGGAACCACGTTTGTTTATCCCATTTCAAGCATTGGGGCCCATATTTCCGCGGTACCGAACCATCAGATTCACCGTATCACGGATTTAAAGACGAGAGGCCATGCAGCCCTTTTTGGAGCTTTTGGATATGAGCTAGACTTAAACAGCCTGACTCCAGATGAAATTGAGACGGTTAAGGAGCAGATTGCATTCTACAAGCAAAACAGAAAGCTTCTCCATCAGGGAACCTTCTATCGGCTGAAAAGCCCCTTTGAAGGAAATGATACTGCCTGGATGGTGGTTTCGGAAGATAAGGAACGTGCCATTGTTTCCTATTATCAGGTATTAAATCCCGCCAATGCAGGCTGGCTCAGATTAAAGCTTAATGGACTTTCCGAGGAGACAGCATATAAAGTCACTCTATGGGATCAGGAAGAAGTTTTCTATGGAAGCCAGCTGATGTATGCAGGGATTCCTATTGACAGAGTCCGGTTCTCAAAGGAGACGGGAGACTTTGCATCTCTTATGATCATGATTGAAAAAACAGAAAGATAGGGAATTTTACTAGGAGCATGCCGTATTTGTGACGGCATGCTCCTAGTAATTTTGATGGTCTGATACCTTTTATTTGGGATTTATGTGTCTTTCTCCCCATTCGGACATCAATTCAAGAATTGGTGTGAGAGTTTCTCCGTCTTCGGTGAGAGAGTATTCTACTTTCGGGGGAACTTCGTTGTATTGTTCTCTATGAACTAATCCATCTGCCTCCAACTCTTTTAGCTGCTTGCTTAAGGTCCTATGGGCAATTGGCTGCAGTTCGTCCCATAATCGATTATATCGGATTACTTTACATTTATAGAGTTTGTATAAGATGACCCACTTCCATTTACCTTCTATTTTAGAGATCGTATAATAGATAGGACAATTACCAAATTTAAGATTAAAATCCATGCTCATACTCCTATACTTACAAATAGTTTAGTATATAACATAAATGTTCATACTTGTAACTTGTAACACTATCATATAAACTTTAAGTGACTTTGTCAAACGGATAAAAATCAAATGGCAGGTTATCTTGATATTTTCATATGGAATGGATTAAATGAAAGGCAGGAGGTTTATCATGAGAGCGATCATACATGCAGGAGCGAGGGGAATACATGGATTACAATATACACAGCAAGCAAACAGATATCCCGGAAAGGGCGAGGTTAAGGTAAGGTTAAAGACAGCAGGATTGAATCACCGGGATTTGTTTCTTATGAATTCACCAGTGGATTTAGAGGCTTCCTTTATTCCTGGATCTGATGGGGCAGGCATCGTTGAAGCTGTTGGAGAAGGAGTTACGAGTGTCAGGATAGGGGCAGAGGTTATAATTAATCCCTGTTTGGGCTGGGAGAATGTGAATCAGGTCCCGATCGTCCCTGAAATTTTAGGAGGGCCAACAGATGGTACATTAGCTGAATCCGTAATCATTCCTCAGGAAAATGTGGTTGAAAAGCCATCTTATTTATCCTGGGAAGAAGCGGGTGTTTTATCTTTATCCGCGATGACCGCCTATCGCGCTCTATTTACAAAAGGGAATCTACAGCCAGGTGAGCATGTTCTTATTCCCGGGATTGGTGGAGGTGTTGCAACTTATGCTGCACTGATGGCAGCTGCAATTGGTGCAAAGGTGAGTGTGACTTCAAGGAGCGAAGAAAAATTGAAAATGGCCAGGAAAATGCCCATAAATCTGGCCTTTGACAGCAATAGTGACTGGAAAGAAAATATGGGGAGTGGTTCTGTAGACCTTATATTAGACAGCATCGGACCAGCGACCTTCCAAAAATATTTTGATGTAATAAAACCCAATGGAAGAATCGTAATGTTTGGAAGCAGCTCAGGAGATGATATTAAAATCCCCACAAGAGCCATATTTTTTCCTCAAATTACAATTACCGGAGCTTCCATGGCAAGCGGTCAGGAATATAAAGATATGGTGGATTTCATGGAAAAGCACTCCATTCACCCCATGGTAGATTCCACCTATTTCCTAAAAGATACTGCTTCGGCATATGAACGAATGGAGAAAGGCGAACAGCTGGGTAATATTTCCATCTTAATGCATGAAGAATAAAGTCAAATATTTTGAAAATGGCTAATTTATTATGAGAAAGCACATAGCGTAATGGCTAGGCTGCTTTCTCGTAATGCGTTTAAAATAATTACTTAAGACTTAAAAAAAACTAATTTTTAAAATGCAGTTGCACATGGAAATAACTTATGATATGCTTTTTTTATCTACTAATAAATCCCTGAGAAAGGATTCATGGACCACAAAAAAGAAATAATTCTTGATTAAACAAGCTGTGGAAACAGTTTTTTTTATTGCAGAATTTTATGATTTATGACATGAATCAGAAAGAACTAAGGTTCTTTGTCGCAGAGCGCAAAGGAAAGGAATCACACATTATATGGAACAAAAAGTAATGACACACGAAGCCAATCCCCTTGGCTACCAGCCGGTTGGAAAGCTACTCGCCCAGTTTGCCATGCCGGCGATTATCTCCATGCTGGTAAACTCAATCTATAACATCGTTGACCAGATATTTATTGGACAAGGAATCGGATATCTGGGAAATGCCGCAACAACCATTGCATTTCCAGTTGTGACCATTGTACTGGCCATGTCCACCCTTCTTGGTGCAGGAGGAAGTGCTTATGCAGCCATTAAGCTGGGGGAGAAAAAAGAGGAAGAAGCAGAAAAAACTCTGGGAACCGTGACCGTTTTAACGATTCTTTCAAGCATTGTTTTAATGATTGCATGTTTTCTGTTTTTAGATCCCATGTTAAGGCTCTTTGGAGCAACGGATAACACTATGGTATATGCAAGACAGTATACGGCTGTTATGTTAATCGGTACTCCCTTTAATATGATCGGTGTGGTGCTGAGCAACATGGCAAGAACCGATGGAAGTCCTACTCTGTCCATGTACGCCATTTTAGTGGGTGCGGTTATTAATACAATCCTGAATCCAATCTATATCTTTGTCTTTCACTGGGGTGTAAGCGGCTCCGCCTTTGCTACCATTACCTCTCAGTTTATTTCAGCGGTATTCTTAACCTCTTACTTTGTAACAAGAGGTAAACATATGAGATTCCGCAAATGCTATATGAAGATTGATCCTCAGATTTTTCGATCAGCCTTATCTCTTGGAATGTCAAGCGGTATCACACAGATTGCTTCTACGATTTTACAGATCGTTTTAAATAATTCTCTGGTCTTTTACGGAAATCATTCCGAGGTTGGAGGAGATGTAGCCTTAAGTGCTATGGGTATTGTAAGCAAGATCAGTATGACCCTGGTTTCCATCTGTATTGGAATTGGTATTGGTTCTCAGCCGATTTTAGGATTTAATAAGGGAGCCGGGCAGCCAAAGAGAGTAAAGAGAACGTTCCTCTTAGCAGCAGCGGCTTCAACCTCAATATCCTTTGTGGGCTGGCTTTCCTGTCAGATATTCCCAGGTCCCATTTTGAGTATCTTTGGCACACAGGATGCGGAGTTTTCTTATTTTGCAATCCGATGCTTAAAGGTATTTATGTTAGGAATTTTTACTGCCGGATTCCAGGTGGTAGTGACCAGCTACTTCCAGTCTACCGGACAGCCCCTAAAGGCTTCCATATTGTCCATGCTTCGTCAGCTTTTGCTCCTGATTCCTCTGGTGCTCATTCTGCCGCTGCATTTTGGGCTTGACGGAATTTTGTATGCGGGTCCATTGGCAGATATTTTATCTGCGGTCATTGTCAGCCAGTTTGTCATTCGGGAGATGAAGAAGCTGGACAAAGTCTGCAAGGAGGCTTAATTCTGCCAGCAGGGAAAGGGGAGATTAATCATGAGTTTAAAAGCAGAGAAAGTAAAGCTTTTTGCAAAATGGGGAAAAGCAAATCGGAAAATGGCACTTGAGTTAGAGCATCCAACTCGTGGAAGCTTTGAACTGGACCCTTTAAAGTTCACAAAAAGGGTTCGGGTCAAGACCTTTGATGTCAACGGCTTTTATGGAGTCACCATCAATGGAAGCTACCCTAAGAATGCCCATATTCTCATGCTTCCGGGAGGAGCTTATACCTTAGAACCCACAGAACGAACCAGGGAAATCGGGGAATACCTTGCCGTAAATGAAGGCTTTAAGGTATCCATTTTCCAGTATCCCCTTTCCCCGGAATATACGGCACTGAACGCTCATGAGTGTCTGATGGAAGCGTATTCCAGCTTAAGAAAGGAATATCCAGAGGACGATTTTTTCCTTTTTGGAGATTTTTCCGGAGGTGGACTTGCCTTATCCTTTTTGCAGGAGTTAAGAGATAAGGGAGAGCTTCCTATGCCGGTCAAGACGGCAGTGGTATCTCCGTGGCTTGATATCGCGCTGGAAAACCCAAAGATTAAGCTATTTCAGAAAACAGATGATATCTTGCCTTTAGAAGCGTTAAGAGAGGTCGGCAGGAAATACTGCGGGCCGCTGGAAAAAGACCATCCTATGGTTTCTCCCTTATACGGAGACTGGAATGGTCTGGGTCCTATCCTGATATTCTCAGGAACAGAGGAGATATTGACACCGGATTGTGAGCTTTTGGCAGAAAAGGCCGGCAAATTAGAAGGAACAGAAATCATCTATAAAAAAGGGGCAGGCATGTTCCACGACTGGATTAAAGTCCCCAGTAAGGAGACAGACCGGACGTTTAAACTGATTTGTTCTTTTTTAAAGGATGAGGAATGGGAATAAAAAGGGAAGATACGTTTTAAATCATGAAACACCCCCTTGTGGGACAGGCTGGAACCTGTGCCACAAGGGGGTGTTTTTGTCATTATTATAACGACGCCTTAGCGCCAGACTCTGGCAAGCCAGACTTTTATTTTTGTGGTGTCAACAAGATAAGAACATCATCCTGAAAACTGTGCATGGAGACTTTTGTGCTGCTTTCTTTTTCCTCAATCCCAACCCTGGCAATGCGCCGATCGGATAAGTTAATGGCTTTCGCCTGGTATCCATGAAGTCCTTTCTTAATTAGAAGCTCCGTAGGATATGGCATATAGATCAGATATTGCCCCTGGGCTGTCATGGCCATGCGGATATCAGAGGATTTCTCCTCCAGAAGGTCTGACGCCGGAATCAGCTCATCAACAATGGTTCTCTCCATAAAATCAGCCAGATATCCATAATCCCAGGCACCTGGAAAGAGTAAGGCTTCCTGCATGGAAAAGGATTTGTCAAAGCCTTCTCCCATAACAGGATTGGGCTGTTTGCCACTCTTTTTCCAGTTCCACACCCCATGGGCTCCGTAGGTGATTCCGGCACAGGCTCCGGATAAAAGGCTGCTAAAGGCTGCCCTTCGGATATCAAAGGGCTGGAATCTGCCGTACATATTTCGGCTGTAGCCCATCTGCTCGTAACAGGGCTCTGCATTGATGATAGGTTTTTTCGGATAATCCCGGTAGAACTTTTCTGCCAGAATATATGCCATCTGCTGTCCGTCTGCATTGTGTCCGGACTGGTACATATAAAAGCTGATCCGATCTAAAAAGGATTCCGGTATATAATCATATCCACGTTTGATATGCATTGCTTTTAAGGAATCCGGTGACATCTGGCAAACTACAGAAAGGGCTGCTTCGTAATAGTCCACAGACTCCGGGGTATCAAAATCGGTGTCACCGCTTACCATGTAGATTGGTTCAAATTCCTCAAATGCTTCCACGACGTTTCTGGTATAAGGCTCTACAAGCTCTCTTGGCATGATGTAATCGCTCTTCATCCTGCTTCCCCAGGTGCCGGGAACAAAATTCAGCCATAGGACCACAAGGGCCAGCTGAAAGCCTTTTTCCCTTGCCATTTTACACATGGTCCTTGCTCGTTCAAAATAGGCGTCATTCCATTTGGTATAATCAAATATAATACCGTCTGGAGTTTCAAATGGGTACACGCCTACATCGGACATGCAGCGGTCCCATTGTGGCAGAACATTGATCTGCAGTACGGTAAAGCCCTGTGCCCAGCGTTTCTCCAAATAAAACTCCCACTCATCCATTGTGGCAGAAGTAAAGGCACTCCAAACGGTGTCTGCAAGATAAAAGAATCTTTGCCCGTCCAGTGAAAAAGTCCTGCCATTCTCATTTATCTTTAGCCTGCTCATTGGCGCCTCCATTTCTTTATTTTCTGCTGATACAGCTTAATATGGTATCCCCTGCTGCTGCCTTATTTTCGGAAGACGGCAATACTTCTTCATAATCTCTGGAATTGGTAACGAGGATCATGGTAGTTACATTATAGCCCTCTGCTTTTAATGCCTCAATATCCACGTTTATGAGTGAGTCTCCCTCTTTTACCTCATCCCCGTCTTTGACCAGGAGCTCAAAATACTTTCCACCCAACTTTACGGTATCAAGTCCTACGTGAACAAAGATTTCTGCACCAAGAGCGGTTCTGATTCCCACTGCGTGAGGATAAGCTGTTATGACCGTGCCGGAGCAGGGAGCTTTCATTCCATTTGATTCGGGAACTATGGCAATCCCCTGGCCTAAGGTCCCGGAGGAAAATACTTCATCTGGAACTTCTGATAATGGAATAAGTGCGCCGTTTACGGGAGCCTTAATCATCTCGTCCTTCACTTCCGGTACAACCGGAGACTCTGGTCTCTTTTCATTGTCTATCAGCATGCTGTCATCAAATCCAAATAAATAGGTACAGATCGCGGAGCCAAAGTATGCGATGGCACAGGCAATGCAAAAACCGGTAAATCCAACCCCTATATAACCGGTCAGGGTAAGAAGGCTGGTTCCAAGTAAAGCAGGTGCGCCAGCTCCAACGGCTGCTGTGATAGCTCCTGCAATACCGGAGAAAAATGCTGCGATGAAAAATGGTTTTTTATATTTTAGCGTTACACCATAAATGGCTGGTTCTGTAATACCTGCAAGAACAGCGGAGATAGCGGCCGGTCCGGCAATGTCTTTTACTTTTTTGTCCTTTGTCTTTAAAAATACCCCAAGAGTGGCGCCTGCCTGTGCAAAGTTATTTGGGCCTGTAATGGTAAACAGGGTATCTCTTCCGTATTGAGTAATGTTATTGATAACAATCGGTACAAATCCCCAATGGAGACCGAACATAACAGCTGCCGGCCAGATGAGACCCAGAATAAAGCCTGCAATGATGGGATTTACACCCACAATGGTCATATATCCGCCTGCCAAAAGCTTTCCTGCATAATCAGCAATGGGTCCGATCACAAGATAGGTCGCTGGCACCATAACAGCCAGAGAAATAAGAGGGGTGAAAACATTTTTAATTACGCCTGGAAGTATCTTTTTTAATCCCTTTTCCAGCTTAGAGAGAGCATAAACGGCAAGTATAATGGGAATGACGGAAGAGGTATAGCTTACTAAAACCACTGGAATTCCAATAAAGGACAGTGCCTCTTTCGCTTTAAAAGCTGCCGTTAGATCCGGGTAGACCAAAGCTGCCGCAACTCCCACAGAAACAAATAAATCAGCGCCAAATTTTTTGGCTGAAGTATAGGCTAAGAACAGCGGCAGGAATGTAAAGACTCCGTCCGCGGCTGCAAATAATATCCGGTATGTTCCCATATCACTCGTAAGCCATCCCATGGTCGTGCATAGAATAAGGATACCTTTTAATAAACCGGCTCCTGCCATGGCTCCAAGGGTGGGGGCGAAGATTCCGGAAACTGTGCTCATAAACAGATTTATCAGGTTTTTATCTTTGTCAGCTGACTCATTTCCAGCCCCTCCATCGTCTGATTTTACATCGGTGACGCGGATTATGGTATTGTAAACATCAGCCACTGCATTGCCGATTACCACCTGAATCTGTCCTCCGGCTTCTACCACGGTAATGACATGTTCGGTCTGTTTCAGTTTTTCCTTATTCACCTTAGAACTGTCGACCACCCGGAAACGGAGACGGGTGGCACAATGGACCAGTGAGCTGACATTTTCTGCACCGCCTACATTGGCTACGATTTGTTTTGCCAGTTCGTCATAATTTTTATTGGCCATAAATTTTCCCTCCTGTAATATGGACACCCCATATGGTACCTTGTATGACTTGTTGTAATTTTATACTAGCATCACCAAAATGGAGGTTCAATCCCCACCGGATTTTTCTCTATCTGTGTTAAAATATCACATGAAAATAACATTAAAATTGATTTTTTTGTGCACATCACCCATGGATTTAAATTTTCTTTAAATCCATGGGTGATGGCTAATGGTAAATATATTTCTTTTTATCAAATACACTGTCTCCTTCTATCAGCCGGGTTCTGTAATAGACCCTGACGATTTCATCTTCCTTATCTGTCAGGCGGCGGATCAGATGCTTCATGCCGGCCAGGTGCCTGTTTGTATGGGTTCCTTTGATAAGAGTCAGATTAAGGCCGGGAATGCTCTGTATGGGAAGAGCGTCAAAACCAATCAGAGAGATTTCTCTGGGTATTTTCATATTCCGCTCCAGGAGAGCCTTTGTGGCACCCAGGGTAATGACAGAGCTTTCCAGTACAAAGGCAGTCGTTTTTAAAATCCCCCGGTCAAGGTACTGATTCATGGCATCATAAACGTCATCAACTGTATCTCCCAGGCGGAGAATCCGGTTGGTGCCATCCCCGCACTGGCGTACTTCCATTTCTTCTATAAAAGCCTTTCTTCGCTCTGAAAAATTAAATATATCAATGGACTGTGCCAGGTAAACAATGTGGCTGTGCCCTTTGTCCACCAGATAATCCACTCCCCGCCGGATGCCTTCTCTGTTATCCACCAGGTAGCTGTCAGCCTCCAACTCATAGAACAGATTGTCTCCGATTACAATGGGGATGTTTAATCTTAAAAAGGGATAAACATCACTCCCCGTCATTTCCGCAGCCATGAAATAGATTCCTTTGATGTTCTTTTCTCTGATTTTCGTTAACAGTTCTTCCAGCTTGCCGGTTTTTTCATAAAATACTTCGTATGAAAAACGGTATCCGCTAAGTGCGCAGAGAGATTCCATGTCTTCAAACAAGCGGGAAACGGGCTGGTTTGCAATTTGTTTCAGTATGAGTCCGTGCTTAATGTAAGTTAAAAACAATATGGTCCCCTTGTTATCGGCTTCCATAAGCCTGTTTTTTCTTTGCTCTGCCCGTTCCATTTCTTCTATATAATTAAAAACCCGTTTTCTGGTCTCTTCATTAACTCCAGGCTTATGATTTAAAACTAGGGATACGGTTGCAGGCGACAGCTTAAGTGCTGACGCAATATCCTTGGATTTGATTCTCATGATGTTTATCACCTCACTTTATTATTTACCAGATATTCTTTAGAAATTTATAAAATTGCAGAAAGAGCCTCATTCCATTGGTTCACACGTCTGATTCTTGTCTGGGAATCCATCGTTGGGGTATAGATATCATACTCTATTTGCCCAAATATTTCTTCTTCTTTTGAAATTCCGGCTGCCATGCCTGTCAGATAGGCAACACCAATGGCAGAAAGCTCCTCCTGTTTGGAGGCCCGAAGTGTTTGTTTTGCAATATCACTTTGAAACTGCATCAATCGGCTGTTTTTTGCAGGTCCTCCGTCTACGCACAATTCTTTTAAGCTGCAGGCACTATCCCGTTCCATGGCATTTAGAACATCCATGACCTGAAAGGCGATGCTGTCTAAGGCGGCTTTCGCAATTTCCGCTCTTCCCGTGGTACGGCTCATTCCCCATAGAACTGCCTTCGCATCCTCCTTCCAGTAAGGCGCGGAAAGACCGGTAAAGGCTGGAACAAGAACGGTGCCATCCTCAGGATTAGAAATGGCGGCCAGCTCCTCCGCCTCTTTGGCGGAGGAAATCAGCTTTAAGTCATTTTGAAGCCAGGATATGACTGCCCCGGCATAATGGATATTTCCCTCTAATACATACGCTACCTTTCCGTCAATTTTCCAGGCAAGAGAAGTGGCAAGTCCTGCATGGCTGGCGGCAAAGGTACTTCCTATGTTCATCATAATGGAAGAGCCAGTTCCATATGTGGCCTTTGCCATGCCCTTACAATGGCATCTCTGGCCGTAGAGTGCACTATGGGAATCGCCCATGACTCCATGAATGGGTATTTTTTTATTCAAGAATCCCCTAAAATCCGTATAACCAAAGCAGGCGTTGCTGTCCATCACCTCAGGCAGAGATGTCATCGGAATGCCAAAAAGATGGCACAGCTCCTGGTCCCAGCAAAGTGAATGGAGGTTAAAGAGCTGAGTGCGGGAAGCGTTGGAGTAATCGGTATAAAAACTCATTCCATCTGTCAGCTTATAGATGAGCCAGCTATCCATGGTTCCAAGGCAAAAGGGCTCCTTAGGCTGGATGTGAGTAAGGAGCCAGGCCATTTTTGAAGCCGGATAATAAGGGGATAGGGAAAGCCCGGTCTTTTCCCGGACCATCTCCTTTTCTTCCTGAAAGCGTTCTGTGATTTCTTTTGCCCTGGCGCACTGCCACACCACAGCATGTGCCAGAGGATTGCCCGATTTATCCCATAAAGCAGTGGTTTCTCTCTGATTACTGATACCAACAGCCGCAATGCTTGCAGCATCAATTCCTGTTTTATCTACTACTTCCCGGACGGATTGGAGAGTGTTTTCATAGATTTCAGTCAGGTCGTGGGATACCCAGCCACGTTCCGTTATGATCTGCTTATGCCTGCGATCGGCTCTGCCCACAAAACGTCCCTTTTCATCAAACAGGACAGCCTTTGTTGCCTGGGTACTCTGGTCAATTGCAATTATATATTTCATTGCTATCCCTCGCTTCTTGCCTTTTTCACAGCAGCTACCATACCTAGGTCATCCAGGCCGTAATAATGGAATATCTCATGATTGGAACCGGAAATCAGATGACCGTCTGGAAGAGCTAAGTTCACCACCATTTTTTTTGTTTCCCTAGAAATGATTTGAGCTACCATACTTCCCAGTCCCCCAAATGGTGAGTGCTCCTCTGCGGTGATAATGACATCTGCCTGACTGGCCGCCCTTCTCACGGCTTCTTCGTCTATGGGTTTTAAGCAGTACATATCTATGAGCCCTACATGATATCCCTGTTTTTCCAGTTCTTTCTGTGCCTTTACACCATAAGGAACCAGCTCGCCGCAGGTAATGATAACGGCATCTTTTCCTTCTGCCAGAACATGGGCGTGGTTTAATGTAAAATCCATTTCCTCCCCGTAGATGTCTTCGGTAGCAGAGCGGCTGACTCTTACGTATGCAGGTTTTTCATCCTTTAACAGTTCCCTGATTAAACAGGCTGTCTGAAACCGGTCGCTTGGAACATAGACCCTCATATCAGGAAGACAGGCCATGGCCCCAATATCCTGAAGGGAGTGGTGTGTCATTCCAAGAGCCCCGTAACTGACGCCGCCGCTGATGCCAATCAGAGTCACATTGGTACCGGAATAGGCAACGTCCACTTTTACCTGTTCATAGCTTCTGGTGGAAAGAAAGCTGGCAGGAGAGGCCGCAAAGACTTTTTTTCCGCAGGAAGCCAGACCAGCGGATACGGAAACAAGATTCTGCTCTGCAATACCAAGCTCAATAAACTGCCCTGGAAATGCCTGGGCAAATGGGGCAAGAGAGGCAGAGCCTCTGGAGTCCGAGCATGCCACAACAATAGTTCGGTCATTTTCCGCAGCTTCCATAAGGGTTTCACAAATTGCCTGGCGGTTTGTTATGTGGTTCATGAAAGCACCTCCTCTAATTCTCTGACAGCCGTCTGATACTGTTCTTCGTTCATCACTCCGTGATGCCAGCCCTTTTGATTCTCCATAAAGGAAACTCCTTTTCCTTTTACCGTGTGGGCGATTACAGCCGTGGGCCGCCCCTTACACAAAGCCGCTTGTTGGTAGGCGGAGAGAAGACTGCCACAGTCGTTGCCTTCTTTCACATCGATGACATTCCAGCCAAAGGCCCGGAACTTTTCTCCAAGGTCACTGGTGCACATGACTTCATTGGTAGTTCCACTGATCTGAAGTCCATTTAAGTCCACCGTGGCACATAGATTATCAAGCTTATAGTGGGCGGCGGACATCATGGCCTCATAGTTGGAGCCTTCTGCCATTTCACCGTCTCCAAGAACCACATAGGTGCGGTAGGTCTTTTCATCCATTTTTGAGGCAAGAGCCATTCCCACACCTAAGGAAAGTCCGTGCCCCAAAGACCCTGAGTTAATCTCGATTCCTGGTACACTGGTATTTGGATGACCGATGTAAGGGGAATTAAAGGCGCAAAAAGAGTGAATGGCCTCTTCCTTATCAAAAAATCCCAGGTCGCCAAGAACCATGTAAAGGGCATCCACACAATGTCCCTTGCTTAGAAGGAACCGGTCTCTGTTCTCATCCTTCATGTTCTTTGGACTTATATTCATGACCTCATAATAAAGTACGGTCAAAATATCCACAACGCTTAAATCTCCGCCTACATGGCCTGCTTTGGAATTGTATATTTCCTCAATAATATCCCGGCGCAGTTCATAGGCCTTTTTTTTCAATCGTTCCATAATTTTCTCCAATCCAGTTTATTCTCCGCGGATATATGCCTTTATTTCTTCCTCGTTGTTGTCATATAAGTCCGGGGTAATGCCAAGATATTTGCAGGCTTCATAAAGAACCGGGACTACATCCTTATGGATGCCCACACAGTGATGAATATAAGGGCCTTCCACAATCTTAGCTTCCAGACGTTTTAAATTCTGTACCTCCACCCACACATAGGTGCCCTTGGTGTATGGGCCTTCAATCCCTTTGGCGTTTCCAAGGAGCAGAGAGTACTCTCCATTGTCTCCGTCAAACCGGCACAGAGTCATGTCTCCAAGCTTCGCCTGTGCTTCCACAGCGCCAGGGTGGGAAAATGCCAGAGGGTATCCTATGGTTGGCTTACAGGCTGCGCAGGATAAGGGCCAGGGGCCGCAGTGCTGGAGAAGCTCTCCATTTTCATTGTCCGGGTGTCGCACGGTCCAATCCGCAAAAAAGGTTCTGGCCTCATCCATACCTGCCGCTTCACACATAATAGCGGTAATGGCTCCGTGAATATCGGTTTCACATACAACGGGAAGCCCTTCTTCGTTTAACAGGCTGTTGGCGGCACAGGGCATGATTCCGATTTCTGACTGAAGGGCATTCCAGCACTGAATCGCCACTGCATTACAGCCATAGCGTTTAGCCAGAGATTTCATGGCTGCTTTTAAAGCTGCCACCATCTGAAGTTCCTCTTCCTTAATAGCCACATTGAAATTTTCCCTGCAGTATGTCATGATTTCTTGAATCGTTTCCTTATCCCCCCGTACCTTCTTTATCTCTGCTGTCAGTTCCGGCATGGGAATCGGGGCCAGCTGTATCTGAAATCGTTCTAAAAGTTCACCTTCATTACACATGGTGGACCAGAAATCAAAGGGCCTTGGTCCGATTTGCAAAATTCTTGTTTTCCGAAATGTTTTCACCACGTTACAGACAGCAAGAAAGTTACGGATTCCCCGCTCAAATTCTTCATCCTCCAGACGGCAATTGCATAAATAGGTAAATGGAATCCGAAATCTTCTAAGTACCTTACCAGTGGCAAACAGACCGCACTGACTGTCCCGAAGACGGATCCCATTTTCATCAGGACGTTCATCCCTTGGTCCCCAGAGAAGTACCGGTACATTAAGTCCTTTTGCCAGTCTGGCCACTTCATATTCCGTGCCGAAATTACCATGGGGTACAAATAAGCCATCCACCCCATGTTCTTTAAATTTCTCTTCAATTCTGATCCGGTCTTCTTCCCGGTGGAGCAGTCCATCCTCTGAAATATCCTTGATATCCACAAAGGATATTCCCAGCTCTTCCAACCGTGCTCTTGTTAAATCCGCATATTTTACTGCATCTGGAGCAGAAAATATACTCCTTCTGGTAGGGGCGACCCCCAATACTACATTTGCCATTGCATGACCTCCTGCCACTCATTTGATACCCCTATTATTTGCTTATATCTACTTAATATCAATCAATAATTAAGTGAAATTCAGTAATTAATTGACTTAATTTACTTAATCTGATACAGTGTTTTCAAATGATAAGCTGAAAGGAGTATTTGGGATGTCCATAACGGCAAAAGAGCTTGCTAAACTACTTAATCTTTCCGAGGCCGCCATTTCCATGGCCCTTCATAATAAGCCAGGAGTCAGTACCGGAACACGGAAAAAAGTGCTTGAGGCGGCGAAAACCCACGGATATGATTTTTCCAGAATTGGGGAACCAACCTTTCGGACAGGGTATCAGGGCACCGTACATTTTATTATTTATAAAAGAAGCGGGGCAGTGGTAGGGGATACTCCTTTTTTCTCCCAGCTTTCGGAGGGGGTAGGTCTGGGTCTAAAGGAATCGCCCTATCATCTGAATGTGACTTACCTTTATGGCAATGACCGGGTGGAAGAACAGCTTTCTGATGTGGTTCGCTCCGGAAGCAAAGGTATTCTTTTGCTGGGAACGGAAATGCAGGAGCATGATTTCAAGCCATTTTTAAAGCTTCCCATACCCCTTGTGGTCCTGGATACCAGTTTTGAAAATATCAGTGGAAACTACGTCCTCATCGACAATGTACAAGGGGCTTATTTTGCAACTCATTATCTGATCAAAAAATTAAAGGTCCAGCCAGGATACTTACACTCATCCTATCCCATAACCAATTTTTTGGAGCGGTCCGATGGTTTTTACAAAGCCGTGCGGCAAAATGGAATGTCTGCCTCAAAAACTCAGGTGCACCGGCTGACTCCTTCCATGGAAGGAGCCTATGCTGATATGACTGCGCTTCTAACCCAGGGGGAAGTCCCAGCCAGATGTTATTTTGCGGACAATGATTTCATTGCCGCGGGAGCCATGAAGGCCTTTCGTGATTTTGGCTACCGGATTCCCCAGGATGTAGCCATTGCTGGTTTTGATAATTTACCAATCAGTACGATGATCGAGCCGCCGCTCACTACCATACACGTACCAAAGCAAAGCATTGGGATACTGGCGGCCAAAAGGCTGGTGGAGTTAATTGGGGATAAAAGTAAAGACCCCGTGAAAATACTGGCAGGCACAACTCTGATAAAGCGAAAATCTGTATAAAAAAAGAAAGGTGTCATGAAGCAACGATGAAGCTGCTTTATGACACCTTTCTCTGATTTGTGATGAAGTACTATGAACAAAGGAACGGATTAAAGTCTGGCTAATGACTGAAGGGCGTGGCCTTCAATCAGGACCTCGTAATGTTCCTTGTAGTACGCCTCGGAAGCGTAATCCTGACGAATCTTGGAGCCATATTCTGCAAGCAGGTTGCAGATACGGTTAAACTCTGTTGTCTTGTCAGGAGAATTGCGCAGTACCAGGAAATACTGTCTGGTAGATGGCTTTTTATATAATGTATTCTCTCCGTCATAAACCTGTCCGATTGCCCTCGCGGCGTCGGAAATCTGATCCAAACTTTGAAAACTATAGATTCGTATGGAGGAAGCACCAGTAGATTCTTTTGGCTTTTCGGCTTCCGGTTCGTTCTTCTTATCGATTCCCAGCAGATTTAACAAGCCGTCAGCACCTTCTAATAGTTCGCTGGCCAGATCTCCTGGCATGGAATCCAAGTCTTCGTCAGTAGATGGTGAAAATTTTGCAAATCTTGTATCTAATTCTTCCGGATCTTCAATCTTTGTAATAACTAACATTACGCTTTCGTTGGATAACGGGATCGCTTCTACCATGAGAGGAATGTCTTCTGCTTCGAATCCCACTTCGTTAGAGGCTTTCTGAATCATCTCGCGGAACAGGTTGCGGGCTTTTTCACTGCCGTAAGCAAGCTCGCCTAAATTTAGGTTTCGGACACTTAAATCAAAGCTGGTAAGCGTACAACGGATCTGATTTTCATTGATACGTTCTATCTTCATAGGATCACTTCCTGTTCTATTTAAAAATGGTATATGAATATTTACATACTTCCTCAACATAACTATACTATATAATATAGCAAAAAGGCAATTACTATGTGAAAAAATTTATATAAATTTAAGGTTTATATGCAAAAAACCGGGTATCCTATTTAATTACTGGGATTTATCGGTTTTGTTTTTGATGTGATTTTTTTGGATTTCATATCCTGTAGTTTACCTTTTATAGATAGATTAGAGTCTGGTTATAAATGGTCACATATGTATTTTATAGATGCATTATTATGAATTATTTTAATGTATTATATGAAAAATAAAAGCATTAAGACACGCTTATTTTTCATGTGAATTAAGGATAACAAATATTGTAGTTAATGGTAATATATGGTAGTATTGTATCAGGAGTAATCGAATACAGGGTGGAACCTCCCGGCTTTTATGCCTTTATGTCATAGTAAGAGGGGAGGTGGTGCTGGATATGTTTTCATTTGCAGATGTGCTATTATTTGCAACATTTATCTTGGCATTGCTGACTTACATAGATAAGTTAAAAAAATAGCCTACCCTGACGCAAACAGGATAGGCGGTGTCCGTTAGGACATTTGCATTCACTGGGAGCTTCCACCTTGTGTGGCGGTTACTCTTTTATATTTCTAATATATCATCTATATATCATCATGTCAACTTGTTAAAAGCACAATTAATGATATATATAATATTTTCCAAGCAAACGGTAATACGTGCTTGTTTTTTTATTAATGAAAACATAGATAATCTTACAACCCAAAATGATAATAAAGATATTCTTCAGACCACCAAAAAAATTAACAAAAAATTAATTGCTAAAAATCAAAAAATGGAATAAAATGGATGCCAAGAGATGATATTGGACAGGTAATTAAGGAGGTGGCTGCAATAAGCGCCGTTCTGTTTGGCAAATATCAGCTACGTGGTATCTTGGGAACCGGTCGGGCAGGAACAGTATTTCTGGCGGTTCATCTTGGGCTTGAGGAATACCGTGCGATCAAGCGGGTACCCAAAAGCATTCTCAATTACGATCGTTTCAGACGAGAAGCACTTGTTCTAAAGGAGCTTCGCCATCCCGGAGTCCCCATTGTTTATGACGTAGAAGAAGACGAATTTTATAGTTATTTAATCGAAGAGTATCTGGAAGGAGAATCTTTATATGACCTTGTAAAAAAGCAGGGCCATCTGTCTAGGGAACTGGCCATATTTTATGGGATCCAGTTGACCAACATCATTCATTACCTGCATTCCGCAGGACCAAACCCCATTTTACATTTAGATTTACAGCCGAAGAACCTTTTGTTGTGCCATGATACTGTGAAGCTGATAGACTTTGGACTTGCTGCATCCATGGATGTTGCCAATGAGCCAGGCGAGCGGTACGGAACCGTAGGATGTGCGGCACCGGAGCAATATAAAAAAGACGGAATCCTGGATGAGAGAACAGATATCTATGCCATTGGTACCATCCTCCATTATTTATACACAGGAACATTTCCGGAGCTGCCGTACACGCCGGGCCGGACTGTGGATTCTGCTCTGTCAGCCATTATATCCGGTTGCCTCAAGGAAGAAAAAGAAGACCGCTTTTCAACGGCACAAGCGCTTGGCGAAAGGCTAATACAGCTTAAAAACATGGGAACGGCTGCAAAAGACCGTCTACAATCATCATCTCTTACGATTGCTCTGTTCGGGAGCAAACCAGGGGCCGGAGCTACTCACATCGGAATCGGCCTGTCAGTCTATCTTAGAAATCTAGGTTACCCCAATTTATTAGAAGAAAAAACAGATTCCGGTATGGGAGCTGGTCTGTGCGCCTATGCCGGAGGAGAACGGGACCAATATGGCCTTTTGCGTCATCACGGATTTGTCTGGAAGCCCTACTACGGTCCTGGAGTAAAGCTTAAGGAACCTCCCATTCACGTGAAGATTCTGGATTACGGTGCTGGTGAAGAAGCCGTTTTTTCCGGAGAAATTGACGCCATCCTCATGGTTTGTGATGGAAGCCAGTGGAGCAGTGAAACGTCGTGGCAGGCGGCAAGCAGGGCAGTGAAAAAAGGATTGCCCTATGGAATTATATATAATCATACGGTTCCAGGGGCCAGAATCCGGCTGCCGGAAGGTGGCGAAGCCGCCCGGTGTTTTCGTGCGCCTTATTTTCCTGACCCTTTTTCTATTGAAAAGGGAGAATTACAGTTTTATAAGGCACTTCTTTCCAGGCTGCTAAAAGATAAGAATATGAAACAAAGATGGTTAGCTGGAATTAGAGGCAGGCTGGTGTCCTGGGTTACAGGGCTTCTTAATCCAATCGTTTCAGGAAAAGGAAAGAGCATCTGAAAGGAATGGTAATTATAAAAGGAAAGAAAAGGTTGTTCCGGCGATTTTTTAGAAATGGAAAGAAAGAGACGGGACAGGAGATCATCGGCATCATTGGTACAGGAAATAGCGTAGGCGTGACTCATTTTGCAGTCATGACAGCAGGGTTTTTAAGCGGTATTTTAAGGCGCAGATGTGCAGTTTTAGAATGGAATAGCCATGGTGATTTTGCCAGGATGAGAGAGGTGTGCGCAAAAGAACCGTTTCAGAAAGGAAGCTTTAAGCTTCTGGAGACCCAGTACTATGAGAATGCGGGGATCAATACACTTTTGGTGTGCAAAAAGTCAGGATTCCAGACCGTAATTGTGGATTACGGCACGGTGGGGGAAGACGGTTTTAAGGAATTTTTAAGATGTGACAGACAGTTTCTCCTGGGAAGCCTCAGCGAGTGGCAGATGAAGGCGTTTCTGGAGTTTGAAAGTAAAGGGAACAAGGCGGAGAGAAGCTGGGAGACCTTCCTGACATTTGGCAGTGAAGAAGCCAGAAAAAACATGGAAAAGAGGCTGAAGCGCCCGGTACGAAGAATTCCAGTTTCAGTAGACGCATTTGCTGTCACTGGAGAAATGATTAAATTTTACCAACAGATATTTTAAGACCGCAGAGAGGATTGTGTCACGAAATTGTCCTTGTGGTCCTCTCACATGCGGTTCTTTACAAATGAAGTTACAGGGGAGATGCATATGAAAAAAAGAAAAGCCAGAAAACGGGTGGAAGATACCAAAGAATCCCAGTATCTGGAGGGGCTTAAGAAATACCGGGATCAGGGGATTCCCATTATTATAGATGGAAAAGAATCTCATGAAGAAGACTGGAACAAGATATTTGAGGTAAAGGAGGAGGATTGCTTTTACATGGCGGACTATGTTCCGAATGAAACAACCGGAAAACTTAAGGAAATAAGATTTGATAAAATTTATAACCGGTAGTTTTCCGTCAGCATAAGGGGTGCGCATTGGGATGCCATCTTCAGCCTAAAGTTGGCTTAGCGTGTGCATCAGGGTGGGATAGGGGAAGATTAACGTAATGAAAATGTAAATTCCAAAAATCAGGAAATATGATATAATCGTAAAGAAAAATGTAGAACTAAGTACAGACAACACGATCCAATAGCAGGAGGAAAGCAGATGAATAGGAAAGCCGTCCCGGTTCTCGTGGCGCTGGGATTGATTTTAATCATAATTGCCGGTTTCTTTGGAACCCGGATTATAGAGCGGTATATCCCCACCAATCAAAAAGCAGATATGATAGAACTGCTGGGAGTAAAAGATGACGAAGTAGCCCTGTATCTCAATGAAGAATTGCAGGAAGAGAAGGGGATATTTGTTGAAGGCCAGACGTATCTCCCCATTGATTGGGTCAACCGCACGTTAAATGAGCGTTTTTACTGGGATACCAATGAAAAGCTTCTCGTATATGCTCTGCCGGACTCCATTGTCTATGCGGATCATTCTACCGTGGGAAGTACTGGTAAACCCCTGATCTGGGTGGATAAAGATGCAGTATATCTTTCTGCCGGTCTGGTGGCCAACTATACGGACATCCGGGTAGCTGCCTATGACAGCGCACAGAATAAACGGGTTTTTATCAATAACACATGGGATGCCTTAAATAAAGCAGTCGTAAAGAGTGACAGCAATATCCGTGTAAAGGGAGGGGTTAAAAGCCCCATTGTGACCTGGACTGCCAAAGGGAGCCATGTCACAGTCCTTGAATCCATGAAGCGGTGGGACAAGGTAAGGACGGAAGATGGATTTGTTGGGTATGTGGAGCACAGACGTCTTGGCGAAAGAACAAGTGAAGCTTTAAAAAGCACCTTTGAAGCGCCGGTCTATAAAAACATAACCATGGATGAGCCAGTGAATCTGGCCTGGCATCAGCTGACCAGTCTCGATGGAAATGCTTCCTTTGACAGCCTGATTGCCAATACAAAAGGAGTCAATGTCATATCCCCTACCTGGTATGAGCTTACTGATAACGAAGGAAATTTTAAGTCCCTGGCAGACGCGGGATATGTAAAGAAAGCCCATGATAAGGGATTAAAGGTTTGGGCTCTTATTAATAATTTTAGTAAGGATGTTAATACGGAGATACTGTTATCCAAAACCTCCACAAGGCGGAAGCTCATTGAATCCCTGATGGCGGAGGCCAAAAAGTATGGTTATGATGGGATTAATCTGGATTTTGAAGGGATTAAGGAAGAAGCCGGAGTTCACTACATACAATTTATCCGGGAGCTGTCCATATTCTGCCGGAAAGACGGACTTGTATTATCTGTGGACAACTATGTGCCAATGGCGGGGAATAAGTTCTATAACCGGAAGGAGCAGGGCATTGTAGCAGATTACGTCATTATCATGGGATATGACGAACATTATGCCGGAGGAGATGCCGGTTCCGTTGCCTCTATTGGATATGTAGAAAATGGAGTCAAGGACACTCTGCTAGAGGTTCCAAAGGAAAAGGTTGTCCTTGCCATTCCATTATACACCAGAATCTGGACAGAAGACGAGAGTGGAAAAACCACTTCATCCTCCATTGGAATTGCGAAGGCAAAGGATTGGGTGACTGAAAATAAAGTAGAGCTTAGCTGGCTGGAGGAATCAGGCCAATATTACGGAGAGCTTAAGTCCGCGGATGGCATGAAAAAGCTTTGGCTGGAAGAAGAGCGTTCCATAGAACTAAAGATGAATGTAATCAAACAGTATGATCTTGCAGGAGTTGCCTGCTGGAAGCTTGGATTTGAGCCGGCTGATTTATGGGATGTTATAAAGCTGGATAAAAAATAAACGAATGAGAGTTAGAGACAGGAAGGTCATGTCATGAAAAAGAGGTTCATATTGGCAGCAGTCATAGCGGCTGTATGTGTGACAGCGGGATGTTCCCTTAAGGAGCAGGTGCCGGAAAACACGAAAGAGAGTGAGGAGAGTACGAGGGGAACAGAAGCTCCCACCACAGAAATCCCCACAACAAAGGACACCCAGCAGACCACAGAAGCCGAATCACCGGAAGCAGAAGAGAAACCAGGTGTGAAAATTGTGATTGCTACCGATATGCATTATCTTGCTAGAGATTTGACGGATTTTCAAAAAAGCTTTCAGTATACCGTAGATCACGGAGACGGAAAGGTGATGCAGTATGTATGGGAAATCACGGATGCCTTTATTGAGGAAGTAAAGGAAGAAAGGCCGGATCTGGTCATTTTAAGCGGTGACTTAACCTATAACGGAGAAAAAGAAAGTCATGAGGAATTTGCATCTAAGCTGTATGAGATAGAGGAAGCAGGCATTCCTGTCATCGTCATTCCTGGAAATCACGATATCAATAATCCTTTAGCGGCCAGATTTTCCGAAGATACCGTAGAGAAAACAGAATCCATTACTTCTCAGGAATTTGAAGAGATTTATGAGGATTTTGGCTACAATGAGGCAGTCAGCCGGGATACCGCTTCTCTTAGCTATGTTTATCAGATCAACGATACCACCAGGGCATTCATGCTTGACAGCTGCCAGTATGAGCCCAAAAACCTGGTTGGAGGCATGATAAAGGACGATACCTATGACTGGATCGAAGAGCAGATGGAGGAGGCCCATGAGCTTGGGATGCAGGTGCTTCCTGTAAGCCACCACAATCTTCTTGATGAAAGTGAGGTATATTTACAGGATTGTACCATTGAACACAGCGAGCAGCTGATTGATCAGCTGGAAAGCTGGGAGGTCCCTCTTTATTTAAGTGGTCACCTTCATGTCCAGCATTATATGAAGTCAGCCAAAGATTCCGGGATCGATGAAATCGTCACCAGCTCCCTCGCCACCCCACCCTGTCAGTATGGAGTGCTGGAGTATAAAGAAGATGGGGGCTTCCGTTACCATACAAAAGCCCTGGATATGAAAGCATGGGCGGAGAAAACAGGGAACGGAGACAAAAATCTTTTAAATTTCGATACATATGGAAAGCAGTTTTTAAGTAAGGTATTCTATAATCAGGCCCAGGATGAATTTGACCGCCGGGATGCTTTAAAGAATCTTACCAAGTACCAAAGAGATCAGATGGCGAAGGTTTATGCAGAGCTTAATGTGGCATGTACGTCGGGAAAGGTCTATTCCATACGGGATAAGGTGATGAAAAAGGCAGGCTATCAAATGTGGCAGGAAGAGGGCTATCAGAGCATTCTATCAGAGTATGTGCAATGGATTACCTCTGATGGGACAAAGGACTATAATCTGCTGGACAAAGAATGACGGAAAGTCGTCTTAACTGGTTCTTTTTTATTTCACAGGAAGATATAATTCATTAAGAATGTGTATCAGGTAGAAAATGTGAAATTAAAAAAATGGGAACCGTTTATGGCGGTGATTTTGCTTGTATTAGTATATGTCATATCAAGTCAGGCCGGAAAAATGACGGCAGGAGTCAGTGTGAAGGCTGGAAAGGAAAAGCCAGTGGTTGTCATCGATGCCGGACACGGAGGAAACGATCCGGGTAAAATCGGAGTTGATGGGACTCTGGAAAAGGATATCAATCTTCAGATCGCATATCGTCTGAAAAAATATCTGGAAGCCTCGGACGTTGATGTGGTTCTAACCAGAAAGAATGACAATGGTCTATATACGGAACGGGACAGCAAAAAGAAGATGGCGGATATGACCAAGCGATGTGACATTATTAATGATACGAGTCCGGACCTTACCGTCAGCATTCATCAAAACAGTTATCACCAGGAAGAGATTTCCGGAGGCCAGGTGTTTTATTATAAGCGGTCAGATAAGGGAAAACGGCTGGCCGAGATCTTGCAGGAACGGTTTGATTACGTTCTGGGAGATAAAAATACCAGACTTGCCAAACCCAATGATAACTACTATCTACTGCTTCATGTAAAAACTCCCATTGTTATTGTGGAATGCGGATTTTTGACCAACTGGAAGGAAGCCGGTCTGTTAAATTCAGACGAATACCAGGACCGTCTGGCCTGGACGATACATATGGGAATCATGGAATATTTAAATGCAAGATAAACAATACCCTGATGGTCATTCGCAGAAAAAATCTGTGTCTGACCATCAGGATATTTTATTAAGCTTGGGAATCATTCGATTCCAGCTGTTCCTGGGTATCAGCAGTTAATAATGAATCCTTCTCTTCTGTACGAACTTCGACTTCCGGTTTCGCGATTTCTTCATTTCTGCTGGATATAGAGTCTAAGGAATCTCCTAGTTTTTCTGCGATATCTGAAGATATTTTTTGGGAACGGCTCTTTAGCTCACTGATTTTTTCTATTTTAGATTCCGTGCTACCGTTCATGGAGTGGACTTCAGCATTCATTACCGTTATCTGTCCATCCAACTTGCCTTTTACGGAAGAGAGTACCTCAGTCTGGTCTGTTCCATTGGATAATGCGGTTAAGCCATTTAGCTGATCTGTCTGGACTTCTTCTTTTGTTTTTGGTTTATCATAAATCATGCCAGTAGTGTCATCAGATTCTTTCTTTTCCTTGTCCTCTGTTTGAAGCTTTGTAATCTGTTCATCAATGTCCTTTATCTGCTGTTCGTATTCTTTCAGCTGCTGTTCCAGGTCGGTTGATCCATTTTCTGCAGCAGAATCAATTATGGACTGTTTTCGTTCCTGCAAATATTCCTTTTGTTTCATCAACTGTTCGATCATGCTTTGCTTTTTCCCGGCGGGAGAAATTGTGGCCACATCGGTTCCTGTCTTTTCTGCTTTAATCCCATTTAAGGTCTCGTTCTTCGTTGCAGCCGAACGGTTTATGGACTGGATATTAAGTCCACCAGCGTTCGAACTGAGCGTACTGATATTCATAACATGCCCTCCTGACTTTATTTTCTATGTAATTTGTCGGATATAGGTCCATCAATATAAGAGGCATGTTGTAAACGGTACATTTACAGAAGTAAACGGGTCATAATTCCCCGGTTTTAAAGAGTTAAAGGGATCATGAGGGAAAAATGAAAGATATTATCCTGGGCAGATAATGACAGCGTTCCGTGGCAGCGTTCTACGGCCTGATGGATATTTGTGAGACCAATGCCGTGAAGTCTGGAATCTTCCTTAGTGGATACAAAAATATCGGCTCTATCCGATTTTGGGGAGGGGAGAGGGTTTTTAATTTCAATCATCAGGCAGGAATGACGGACGTAGGAGACTGCTTGTATAGCTTTTGTTTCCCCTTCTGACAGCTTTGAGCAGGCTTCCAGGGCATTGTCCAGAGCATTGCTTAAGATGATGCATAAGTCCATGGGAGACATCATCTCAGTGGGTGGGAAGATCAGATCGGTTTCCAGTTGAATTCCCTCCGCCTGTGCCAGGACCAGCTTTTCTCTTAATATGGCATCTGCGTAAACATTTCCGGTGGAAATATGAGGAGATAAGGAATTGACTGTGTGAGTCATGGAATTAAGATACTCCAGTGCTTCTGTCTCTTTTCCGTCGCTTATGAGATTTTTAATACAAAGCATATGGTTCTTAAAATCATGACGAAATGAGGACAACTGCTTTTCTTCTTCCTTCCAGGCCGTCATCTGCCGTTCAAGAAAGAGGTTTTGCTGTTTTTCCAGAGCCAAAACCAGTCTGCGGTCTACGTAATAGAGAGAGAACAGTAGGAGAATTACTCCGGCTATGGCGGCAAGTGTAATGAGAATGTTTGTCCGAAGACTGTTATCAGAGGCCATACCGGTGGTTCCGTAATAAATCACAGAGTATTTGATAAAGCAGGACAGTAAAAGGAGATAAATATTTCCTTCCAAGGAGATTTCTCCTTTCAAATTCCTATATTTTCTTGCCACCCATTCCAGGACCAAAGCGTAGAATAGAATGGTCAAAGCATCGCAGAGACCATAGAGGAGGTCATACCATAACAGATGACCGGCCACTCGTTTTGCTGTATATTGAATCAGCGGAAGAAAAATAAAGTTGGAGGTGTATCCAAGCCCGTCCATAAAGATGGCGATCATGATCTTCTTACCAGTTTGATTCTCAAACAGAACCAGTATCATAGCGGTGGTCGTGAGAAGAAAGAATACCTCCTGTGGAAAAACCTTATATAATCCTAAGTTTATGTTGATAAAGCTTACCAGTCCCTGAGTGAGTGCGATTCCAAGAAGGGTGAGAGCATGACTGAATCTTGCTTTTAAAATCCTGTTTAAAAAATGATACTCAATGAGTACAGAAAATAATGTATAAATTATGTCAACCCCTCCTTTTGCATCTGCTTCATAAATGCCATGGAGAAGTCATAGTATTTCCGCTTGCTGATAGGAATGCATTCCCCGTTTGTCAGAAAAAGGTCTGTTTTGCTAAGGCGCATGACAGAGTCCATGTTTACGATAAAGCTGCGGTGGCACCTGAAAAATTGAGTTGGGAGAGTTTTTTCCAGAGTATCCAGCTGCTCGTAAAATTCAAGGTTTGTATTCCCTGTATGGATTGTCACCTTTCGGTTCCTCACTTCCATATAAAGAATTTCAGAATGAGAAAAACGTTGAATGGAGGAACCTGATTGAATCGTGAGATACTCCTCATTTGAAGCGCGAAGCTGCCCGATTACATGATCGAGAACTGCCTCCAGTTTATCTGTATTCACAGGCTTTATCAGGTAATGAGACGCGTCCACATCAAAGGCTTCAAATACATATTCCTTATAGGCTGTCAGAAATATTATTTTGGAGCGAATAAGATTTTTTCTTAAAACTCTGGCTGTCTCTATGCCGGAAAGTCCACCCATCTTAATATCCAGAAAAATAATATCCGGAGTAATGTCAGTATTTAATAAGTCTTCTCCGCTTGAGAACACAGTTAACTGGAAGGGCACTTTTTTAAGTAAAAAGTACCCTTCCAGCTGTTTGGAAAATTTATTCGTAAATTCGGTTTGATCATCGCAAAGGAATAGATTCATGGCATTTTTTCCTATTTTATCTTACAGAAGAAATATTTTATGCTCTCTGCAGGTATCCCGCATATCTTCCGGCCAGATGCTCGCCTGTACTTCACCGATATGAGCCCGGTCTAAAAGGAGCATGCAAAGGCGTGACTGTCCGATTCCACCTCCGATGGTGCAGGGAAGTTCACTGTTTAACAGCATTTTGTGGTAAAGAAGCTCTTTTCTGTCCTCACAGCCTGCCTTCTTTAACTGCTCTGCCAAAGAGGTCTCATCCACTCGGATTCCCATGCTGGATATCTCAAGGGCACAGTTTAAGTGGTCGAACCAGAATAAGATATCGCCGTTTAACTGCCAGTCATCATAGTCAGGAGCTCTTCCGTCATGAGGTTCTCCCCCTTTTAACTTGTCTCCGATTTTCATAAGGAAGACACAGCCGAGCTCCTTTGTAATGAGATTTTCCCGTTCCTTTGGTGTCTTGTCAGGATACTTATCCTCCAGCTCCTGAGAGGTAATAAAGGTAATATCATCTGGAAGCTTTTTTACTGCCTGAGGGTATTTGTACCATACCTCATGCTCCATATGCTTAATGATCTTAAAAATATTTCGAACGGTATCCTTTAAGGTGTCCAGGGTACGCTCTTCTCTGGTAATCACCTTTTCCCAGTCCCACTGGTCCACATAGCAGGAGTGGAGATTGTCAAATTCTTCATCTCTTCGAATGGCGTTCATGTTGGTATAGAGACCTTCACCTGGCTGAAAGCCGTATTCGTGAAGGGCCATACGCTTCCACTTGGCAAGAGAGTGAACCACTTCCATGGTCTGTCCTGGAATTCCAAGAAGGTCGAACTGAACGGGGCGTTCCACACCGTTTAAGTTGTCATTCAGTCCGCTGTCCTTGTCTACGAACAGAGGAGCAGAGATACGTTCCAGGTTCATTTCCTTTCCAAGCTCCTTTTGAAAGGTATCTCTTATGTATTTGATTGCTTCCTGTGTTTCGCGGACAGAAAGCTTTGGGTCATAATGTTCTGGTATGATGAGTTTCAAATTTCTTCCTCCCAATTCAATGTTTTTTTCATGGTATCATTTTTACAGGGAACCTGCAACTATTGTTTTTTGCATCCATGCTCCTTGGAGCCTTTGTATATCAGCAAAGAAGTTGCACGGTTACATGGCCTGTGATATGATAAATGGAAGTGAAAAGGAGCAATACGATATGGAAACAGAACGAATTTATATAGAAGATAAAGAGCACCCGGAAGAAGCGGAATTAAAGCGTGCCGCCCAGATTTTAAAGGATGGAGGTCTGGTTGCATTTCCTACAGAGACGGTTTACGGTCTGGGAGCCAATGCCTTAGAGGAAGAGGCAGCAAAGAAAATTTATGAAGCAAAAGGAAGACCATCGGATAATCCGCTGATTGCCCACATTGCGGATAAAGAGGATTTAAAGCCATTGGTCAAACAGATACCGGAAGCAGGCGTAAAGCTTATGGAGGCCTTCTGGCCGGGACCCCTTACTCTCATATTTCCAAAGAGTGACCTGGTTCCATACGGGACTACGGGAGGTCTTGATACCGTAGCAGTCAGAATGCCAAATGACCCCATAGCCAGCGCCCTGATTCGTCTTTCTGGAGTCCCCATCGCAGCACCCAGTGCCAACACCTCTGGTCGTCCAAGCCCTACCACCGCAGATCATGTATGGCAGGACATGAACGGAAAAATAGAAATGATCGTAGATGGAGGCGCCGTTGGAATCGGCGTGGAATCCACCATTATAGATGTGTCCGGTGAGGAGCCCATGATCTTAAGGCCGGGAGCTATTACTCAGGAGATGGCATCTAAGGTACTGGGACAAGAGGTCTGCCTTGATCCGGCCATTGTATCCGGTCCCTTAAACGAGAATGTAAAGCCAAAGGCACCTGGAATGAAATACAGACATTACGCCCCAAAAGCATCCCTTACCCTGGTAGAGGGTGATCCAAAGGAGGTCATTGTGACCATTAACCAGCTGGCAGAAGAAAAGCTGAAAGAGGGCTTTCAAGTGGGAATTATCTGTACGGAAGAAAGCAGGGAAAGCTACAGGAACGGAATCGTAAAAAGCATGGGAGTCCGTGCAAGGGAAGAAACCATTGCACATAACCTTTATGGAGTGCTGAGAGAATTTGATGATCTGGAGGCAGATTTTATCTATTCCGAAAGCTTTTCCAAGGACCATCTGGGACAGGCCATTATGAACCGGCTGACAAAAGCAGCAGGCTATCACATTGTAAAGATACAAAAGGAGGAGACATTATGACCGGAAAGCGTGAAGATTATATTACCTGGGACGAATATTTTATGGGAGTTGCCCTCCTTTCAGGGAAGCGCTCTAAGGACCCAAGCACACAGGTGGGAGCCTGTATCGTAAGTGAGGACAACAAGATTTTATCCATGGGCTATAACGGATTTCCCATGGGCTGCTCTGACGATGAATTTCCATGGAACAGAGAGAGTGAGGACAACGATCCCTACAATGCCAAATATTACTACTCCACCCATAGTGAATTAAATGCTATCCTTAACTACAGAGGGGGAAGTCTGGAAGGCTCCAAACTCTATGTAACCTTATTCCCCTGCAATGAATGCGCAAAAGCCATCATTCAGTCAGGCATTAAGACCATTGTCTATGGATCAGATAAGTATGCAGATACTCCTGAGGTCAATGCCTCCAAGCGTATGCTAAATGCAGCAGGAGTCCGGTATTACCAGTATCAGCCTACCGGAAGAAAAATAGAGATAGAGGTTTAACATGAAATTTTTACTGGCGGCAATGAATGCCAAATACATCCATTCCAATCCCGGAATCTACAGCTTAAAGGCGTATGCAGAAAAGTTTGTAAACCGACCTGAGCTAAAAGACGGAAGCTTCCAGATTGAGATTGGAGAATATACCATCAACAGCCAGCTTGATGATATTTTAAAAGACATATATCTAAAAAAGCCGGATGCAGTAGGGTTTTCCTGCTACATCTGGAACATGTCTTACGTTTTGGAACTTGTCCGGGACCTTCCGAAGGTTCTCCCTCAAGTGGAGATCTGGCTGGGAGGTCCTGAAGTGTCTTACGATGCTGCCCAGATTCTTTTAAAAGAACCTGGGGTATTTGGTATCATGATGGGCGAGGGAGAAGAAACCTTTTCTAAGGTAGTGGAATGTTATCTGGATAAGGAAAATGGTGATTTTACAGCCATAGACGGTGCTGCCGTGAGGGATAAAAACGGAACTCCAGTGGAACGGCCCTTAAAAAGAGCCGTGGATCTAAGTAAAATTCCCTTCCTTTATAAGGATATATCCGGCTTTGAAAACAGGATTATTTATTACGAAAGCAGCAGGGGATGTCCATTTTCCTGCAGCTACTGTCTTTCCTCTATTGATAAATCCGTCCGGTTTCGGGATACGGAGCTGGTAAAGAAGGAGCTTGATTTTTTCCTTGAGAGAAAGGTTCCGCAGGTAAAGTTTGTAGACAGGACCTTTAACTGCAACCATGCCCATACCATGGGGATATGGAAGCATCTGCTGGAGCATGACAATGGGGTGACCAATTTTCATTTTGAAATCTCCGCAGACCTTTTGACTGAGGAGGAGCTTGACTTAATCTCCCGCATGAGGCCGGGACTGATTCAGCTGGAAATCGGCGTACAAAGTACTAACCAGGATACCATAAAGGAAATTAAGCGGACCATGGATCTGGTAAGCTTAAAGGAGACCGTTGAAAAGATCAACAGCTTTGGAAATATCCATCAGCATCTGGATTTGATTGCGGGACTTCCTTATGAAAATTATGAGAGTTTTCGACGGTCCTTTAACCAGGTCTATGAGATGAAGCCGGAACAGCTTCAGCTTGGATTTTTAAAGGTGTTAAAAGGCTCTTACATGTCTCAGAAAGCAAAAGAGTATGAGGTAAAGTATAAGGAGCAGGCTCCCTATGAGGTGCTTTCCACCAGATGGCTGGATTATGGTGAGGTGCTGAAGCTTAAGAACTTGGAAGAGATGCTTGAGGTGTACGGAAACAGCGGACAGTTCAATACCACCATTCATGAACTTTTAACGGAGTTTCCTTCTCCATTTGATATGTTTGAGGCTCTTGCTGAATACTATGATAAACAGGAGCTGACAGGAATCAGTCACAGCCGTATGGCACGCTATGAGATCTTGTCGCAGTTTATTGAAGGGCTGGCACCAAAGCGATTGCCCCTTTATCAGGACCTTTTGGTGTATGACTTATATCTGAGAGAAAATTTAAAAAGCCGGCCTTCCTTTGCCCCTAATCAGGAGCCGTATAAAGATAAGGTGAAAGCCTTTTTCGCAGAGGAAGCAAAAACGTTTCAGTATTTAAATGAAGGATATGAAGGCTATGAGGCCAGACAGTTAATTAAAATGGCCCATGTAGAAGTGTTTGGAGGAAAACGGGCGGTTCTTTTTGATTATAAGAAAAGAGATCCCTTAACCCATAACGCAGCGGTATATGAAGTTGACATTTGGAGGAAGGAATGGCAAAACGAGAAACAAAAGCAGAGCTGAAAGAACGGGTAGAAAAGGTTCTTAATGCCCTTGACCAGGAATATGGAACAGAATATATCTGTTATTTGAATCATGAGACACCCTGGCAGCTGTTGATAGCCGTTATTTTAAGTGCTCAATGTACGGATGCCAGAGTAAATATGGTTACAGTGGATCTGTTTCAGAAATACAAATCACCCAAGGATTTTGCTGAGGCAGATTTAAGGGAGCTTGAAAAGGATATCCACTCCCTTGGCTTTTACCACATGAAGGCCAAGAATATCATTTCCTGCTGTCAGGACTTAATGAGCCGGTTTGGAGGAAATGTTCCTGATACCATGGAGGAGCTTCTGTCCCTTGCAGGAGTAGGAAGAAAAACAGCCAATGTAATTCTTGGAAATATCTACGACCAGCCAAGTATTGTTGTGGATACTCATGTAAAACGAATTTCTAAAAAACTGGGATTTGCAAAATCAGAAGATCCGGAAAAAATAGAGTATGAACTGATGAAGGTGCTTCCAAAGGAACACTGGATACTCTGGAACATACAGATTATAACACTGGGCAGGTCCATCTGCGTAGCCAGAAGTCCCAAATGCGTGGAATGCTTTTTAAGGGAATTATGCCCAAGTGCCCAGATTCAGCCATCCTAGGAGAGGGGAAGGAACACATGGTTTCATCTTATATTGCGGTAGATTTAGAAACAACAGGTCTTGATCCCAAGGCGGATAAGATCATTGAAATCGGTGCGGTGCGAGTGATTGACGGCAAGGTAGCAGCCCGCTATGAAACCTTTGTAAATCCCTACAGAAAGCTGGAAGAACGGGTCATAGCCCTGACTGGAATTACGGATGGAGAGATCGAATCAGCACCGGGAATTCAAACCGTTATCGGAGAATTTTTAGAGTTTGCAGACCATCTTCCCATTTTAGGGCATCACGTTATTTTTGATTTTAGTTTTTTAAAACGGGCGGCAGTCAATGAAGGAAAAGAATTTGAACGTCAGGGGATCGATACTTTGAAGCTGGCAAGACGATTTATGCCCCCAGATGAAAAAAAGAATTTAAAGGATGCCTGTGTATATTTTGGTATCAAACAGGAAAAAAGTCATCGTGCCTTATCAGACAGCATGGCTGCTCATGACTTATATCAGGAAATAAAAAAGCAATATGGAAGTCAGGAGCCGGAAGCATTTGAACCACAGGCTTTGATTTACAAGGTAAAAAGGGAACAGCCTGCCTCAAAAAGGCAAAAAGAACACTTGCAGGATTTATTAAAATATCATAAAATAGTTTTATCTGTGCAAACGGATCATTTATCCAGAAATGAAATATCAAGAATCACGGATAAAATCATAGCACAGTATGGAAGAATATAAGAGAGGTGATAGCAATATGATAAATTTTAACAATAAAAACAACAGAAAGTTTATGTCAGTCGTTTTAATTGGAGTTGTAGTATTATTAATCGTTTCCATGATACTTCCTATTATGCTTAGATTCTAGGCATTGGGGGCATCGCCACATCATACAGACACAGTAGAGCATGAGGAATGAATATGAAAAAGAAGACTTTATCCATTAGCCTGGCAGCAGTCCTGCTGGCTGCAGGAATTGGATTTCTCTCTCCGGTATATGTTATGGCTGACACACTTCCGGACGGAATTTATGTCGGAGAGTATAACTTAGGAGGTATGACGGAAGAAGAGGCCAACAAAAAGATACAAGATCTGGTAGGTGAGATGGAAAACCAGAAGATTACCCTGACCGTAGACGGGCAGCCCATGGAAACAACAGCAAAAGAGCTGGGATTTCACTGGAGCAACCCAGAAGCAGTGAATCAGGCAGCATCTGCCTGGCAGGGCGGTAATTTAATCAAACGTTATCTGAACAAAAAAGATATTGAGAAAAATCATGTAATCATTCCGTTGGAAACAGCTCTTGACGATGGAAGACTGGAAGCCTTCATCAATGAAAAGTGTGCGGCTGCTATCGTGGCACCACAGAACGCTTCCATTACCCGCGCGAACGGCGCGTTTACAGTCACTCCATCGGTAACTGGTAAGAATGTTGACATTCAGGCAACCAAGGAAGCCTTAAATGCTGCATTGGCAAATGGACTTTCTAAACCGGTTTCAGCGACTGCAGTGGTTGCAGAAGTCAAGCCTGCCATTACCACAGAGGATTTATCCACCATTAATGATACGCTTGGAACCTTTTCCACCAGCTTTTCATCCAGTGGTGCCTCAAGATCAAAAAATCTTCAGGTGGGATCTTCCAAAATAAACGGACGCGTCCTTATGCCGGGAGAGACCTTATCCGGATATGAATGCATGCACCCATTTACCGTATCCAATGGTTATGCCACAGCAGCCGCTTATGAAAACGGCCAGGTGGTGGATAGTGTAGGTGGCGGTGTCTGCCAGATTTCCACAACTCTTTATAATGCTGTATTAAGGGCAGAGCTTCAAGTCGCCCAGAGACAGAACCATTCCATGGTTGTCGCCTATGTAAAGCCTTCCCAGGATGCTGCCATTGCAGGAACTTATAAAGATTTAAAGTTCACAAACAATTACAGCACTCCTATTTATATAGAGGGATATACCTCTGGAAAGACTATTACCTTTACCGTTTATGGCAAAGAGACAAGACCGGCGAACCGTACCTTTGATTTCGTATCCGAGACGCTGAGCGTAACAGATCCAGGTGCTCCAAAAGAAGTGGTGGATCCGGCCATGCCTCCCGGAAGCAGAAAGCAGGTACAGTCTGCTCATACAGGAATTAAATCAAGACTGTGGAAGGTTGTCTATGTAGATGGCGTGGAACAGAGCCGTGAGATTCTCCATACCGACACTTATAATCCTTCCAAGGCAATTATAAAGGTAGGGCCGGCAGCTCCGGCATCGGTAACTCCGGTACAACCTCAGCCACAGGAAAATCCTCCGGTAGTGGAACCAGCGACTCAGCCAGCAACCCAGCCGGCAGAGACTCCGGCTGCTGCTCAGCCAGAGGTATTTCCTGGAGATGATGTGGTTCCTCAGGGACCGGGAATGTAGGCAATAGGAATGATGAGACGCATTGAACGAGACAATACAGGACAAATAAAGCCCGGTCAGGATCTGGTGGTTGCAGGATACGCCGGGCTTTCCGGCACCATAAAGATTGCCGGACATAAAAAAGAAGAGCTTTCTCAGTGGTTTTCCAAAGATTACGTGGACCGGATTTTAAGTCAGGAAGGAAAAGAACCAGTCTTTGACTTTGCTGATTTTAAAAAATGGGGCGCCACGGAATGGGAGCCTTCCGGAGAAGGCGGCATCTTAAAGACCCTTTGGGATTTATCCGGCGCCTATATGACAGGAATCCGCTTTTCTCTTCGACGGATACCCGTAAAGCAGGAAACCATTGAGTTATGTGAGCGGTACGATTTAAACCCATACCGCCTATACTCAGCCGGATGTTTTCTTATGACAGCAGATAACGGGGCAGATCTTTTGGAGGCCCTGAAAGAACATGGCATAGAGGGAGCTGTCATCGGTAAGGTAACAGAAGGGATCGGAAGAATCCTGGATCATGGAGATGGTGTCGGATATCTGGACCGTCCCACAAAGGATGAGTTATATAAAATTATGGAATAATTATTTGACGAAACATCACCGGAGGTAAGGATATGAGGGAAAAGATATTAGCGATTATTGAAAAGAACAGCAGAATCGACGTAAAAGACCTGGCTATACTGTTGGGAGAAAGCGAAATTGCCATTGCCAATGAAATTGCGGAAATGGAAAAAGAACATATCATCTGCGGATACCATACCTTAATCAATTGGGACAATACCAGCGATGAAAAGGTAGTAGCCTTAATTGAGGTAAAGGTAACACCTCAAAGAGGTATGGGATTTGATAAAATCGCTGAAAGAATCTATCAGTATAATGAAGTAAACGCAGTATACCTTATGTCCGGTGCCTTTGATTTTACCGTATTCATTGAAGGAAAGACCATGAGACAGGTAGCTCAGTTTGTTTCCGAGAAATTATCTCCCATGGAATCCGTGCTCAGCACAGCTACTCATTTTGTCCTTAAAAAATATAAGGACCACGGAACCGTCCTCTCAGAAGAGACACCGGATGAAAGGATGTTGATTACACCGTGAGAAACCCATTATCAGACAGAATCGTGGAGATTCCATCATCCGGAATCCGGAAGTTTTTTGATATCGTAAGCGAGATGAAGGATGCCATTTCCCTTGGAGTGGGAGAGCCTGACTTTGATACGCCCTGGCATATCAGAGAGGAAGGAATCTATTCCCTTGAAAAAGGCCGTACCTTCTATACATCCAATGCAGGATTAAAAGAATTAAAAGTTGAGATTTCCAGCTATCTAAGCAGACGCTTTGAAGTTACTTACGACCCTGACCATGAGGTCATGGTCACCGTAGGCGGAAGTGAAGCCATTGACATCGCACTTCGTGCCATGTTAAATCCTGGAGATGAAGTGCTCATTCCCCAGCCAAGCTACGTTTCCTACGTGCCCTGTACCATTCTGGCCAATGGAGTTCCAGTTACCATTTGCTTAGAGGAAAAGGATCAGTTTAAGCTGACAAAGGAAAAGCTTTTAGAAAAAATAACAGATAAGACAAAGGTTCTTATCCTTCCTTTCCCCAATAACCCAACAGGTGCGGTTATGACGAAGGAAGAATTAAAAGATATTGTAGAAGTAGTCATTGAAAAGGATTTATTCGTATTATCCGATGAAATCTATGCAGAGCTTACTTACGGCGGAGACCATACCACCATTGCCTCCTTCCCTGGAATGAGGGACCGAACCATCCTGATCAATGGATTTTCCAAATCCTATGCCATGACCGGCTGGCGTCTTGGCTATGCAGCCGCGCCCAGAGTGATCTTAGAGCAGATGCTTAAAATTCATCAGTTTGCCATCATGTGCGCCCCAACCACCAGCCAGTATGCGGCAGTAGCGGCACTACGGGACGGGGATAAGGATGTTCAGGCAATGCGGGAATCCTATGACCAGAGAAGACGTTATCTCATCCATGCATTTAACGAAATGGGCTTAGAGTGCTTTGAACCCCACGGCGCCTTTTATATGTTCCCAAGCATCAAGCGTTTTAACATGACCTCAGATGAGTTTGCCACCAGACTCTTACGGGAAGAAAAGGTAGCGGTCGTTCCTGGCACTGCATTTGGCGACTGCGGAGAAGGCTTTCTTCGTATCTCCTATGCTTACTCCTTAAAGAACTTAAAGGAGGCTTTAAGCCGCATGGACCGCTTTATAAAGAATCTTGACAGGAAGGCGTAAAGAACCATGAATATCGTACTATTAGAGCCGGAAATGCCGGCAAACACAGGCAACATCGGAAGGACCTGTGTGGCCACAGGCACCAAGCTTCACTTAATCGAGCCTCTGGGCTTTAAGCTTACCGATAAGCTGATTAAGCGGGCAGGACTGGATTACTGGGATAAGCTTGATGTCACGGTGTACAGTGATTTTCAGGACTTTCTTGATAAAAATCCCGGCGCAAAAATTTACATGGCAACAACAAAGGGGCTTCATGTTTATTCTGATGTAACCTATGAGCCCGATGATTACCTGATGTTTGGAAAAGAGAGTGCCGGTATCCCGGAAGAAATCCTCTTAGGCAATCAGGACCGGTGCGTGAGAATTCCCATGTGGGGAGATATCCGCTCCTTAAATCTCTCAAACTCTGTTTCCATTATGCTTTATGAGGCATTAAGACAGAATGGATTTGAACATATGACCATGCAGGGAGAGCTTCATCATCTGCATTGGGAGGAATCATAAGAATATAAAGATATCATATTATAATGCGTTTTTTACTGGCTCAGCGTTGGCAGCTGACCGGTAAAAGGCGCATTTTTTATGTAATTATTCCTCTCTGAAAGGTTCATACGGATTATCCGGCAGAAGGATTTTTGTATATACAACTTACCCTCAAACCAAAAAGCAAGTGATACAAGCAATATGATGAGAGAGCGAAAAAAATACAAAATAAAATCATACAAATGCAACAAAATAAATAAAAAAATCCAGGTATAAATGAAAAATCGCTATCATAATATAACGTGGGTAGTGACAAGATGTATGGAATCCAATCAATAGCAATTTTACGAAGAACGTAAATTGTATATACAAAAAAGCCATAGGAGGGGTAAATTGTTATGAAACGAAGAATTTTAAGTGTGATCCTGGGAGCCATGTTGGCGGTATCTTCCTTGTCAGGGTGCGGAGGTTCCAAAGCAGCCGCAACCACTGCAGCAGTTAATGAGGGCACCACCACAGCCGCCAAATCAGAGGAAGCCACACAAAATGCAGTCACAGAAGCAACAAAGGCAGCAGGAAAGGGAGGAAAGGTTGGAGTCGCCATGCCCACCCAGTCTTCCGAGCGCTGGATCAATGACGGCGCGAACATGAAGAAACAGCTGGAAGCACTTGGCTATGAAGTGGATCTCCAATATGCCGAAGATGATGTGCAGATGCAGGTATCCCAGATCGAGAACATGATTGCTTCCGGTGTAGAATGTCTGGTCATCGCCTCCATTGATTCCTCCGCTCTTGTCAATGTAGAAGAGCAGGCAAAGAATGCCGGCATTCCCATCATTGCCTACGACCGTCTCCTCATGGACACCGATGCCGTTTCCTATTATGCGACCTTTGATAACAAGGGCGTAGGAACAGTCATCGGTCAATACATAAAAGACACAAAGCAGCTGGATAAGGCAAAAGCAGAAGGAAAATCCTACACCATAGAATTCTTCATGGGTTCCCCGGATGATAACAATGCCTTATTCCTTTACAACGGTTTAATGGAAGTCTTAAAACCATATCTGGATGACGGCACACTGGTATGCGAGTCCGGCCGTACCTCCTTTGAAGATACCTGCATTCTCCGCTGGTCCCAGGAAACAGCCCAGCAGAACTGTGAAAACTACTTAACCGGCTTTTATGCAGATAAGAAGCTGGATATTGCAGCTACCGCCTTTGACGGATTTGCTTATGGCTGTAAGGCAGCCTTAGAGGGAGCTGGCTATAAGGTTGGAGTTGACTGGCCATTAGTTACCGGTCAGGACGCAGAGCTTATGGCAACCAAAAATATCATTTCCGGCTATCAGACCATGTCTATCTACAAGGATACAAGGCTTCTGGCAGAGAAATGCGTAAAGATGGTTCAGGCCGTATTAGAAGGTGCAGAACCGGAAATCAACGATACCAAGCAGTATAACAATGGGAAAATCGTCGTACCTTCTTATCTTTGCACACCGGTAGCGGTTGATAAAGATAACTATAAGAAGATTATTATTGACGGCGGCTATTACACCGAAGATCAGCTGTCTAAATAACAGGGAAGAAAAAACAGGCGGCGGCGGGAGAGCAGCCGTCTGTTTTTTATGATATAGGAGAGTTCTACGAACTCCCCTATATCATAAAAAGCACTCCCTGCAGGATGCACATGACGCTTAAGAGGAAGATGTCACTAAAGTGACGGCGCGTCAGCGCCAGAGTCTGATAAGTCAGACTCTTGTATCGGCCAAGAAGGAAAAGGAGCTGGGAAGATGTCCGATTATATATTGGAGATGAATCACATCACCAAAGAATTTTATGGAGTGAAGGCCTTAGATGACGTAAACATCAAGGTGAAAAGGGGAGAGATCCATGCGCTGTGCGGGGAAAATGGCGCTGGAAAATCCACACTCATGAATGTACTGTCAGGAGTCTATCCCTACGGCTCCTACAGCGGAGATGTTACATACAATGGAACCGTATGCCAGTTTCACAACATCAGGCAGAGCGAAGCAAAGGGAATCGTTATTATCCATCAGGAGCTGGCGCTCAGTCCCTATTTATCCATTGCAGAAAATGTATTTCTGGGAAATGAGCAACGAAAAGTAAAAGGCGTGGTGGACTGGACAAAGACCAATAAAAAGGCCCAGGAGATGTTAGAAAAGGTAGGCCTTGAAAATGAGAACTTAAACGCCCCGGTAAACACCCTTGGCGTAGGAAAGCAGCAGCTGATTGAGATCGCAAGAGCCATGGCAAAAGAGGTAGAGCTTTTAATCCTCGATGAGCCTACGGCAGCCCTTAACGATGAGGAGAGCAAACGCCTTCTATCCATTATGAAGGAGCTTCAAAAACAGGGAATCACCTGTATCATGATTTCTCATAAGCTGAATGAAATCAGTGCCATCGCAGATTCCATAACGGTAATCCGGGATGGAAAGACCATAGAGACTTTGGTAAAGGGAACCGATGACATCAGCGAGGACCGGATTATAAAAGGAATGGTAGGAAGAGAACTGACCAACCGCTATCCAATCAGAAGCAGCAGTATTGGTGAAAAGATGTTTGAAGTAGAAAACTGGAATGTGTTCCACCCCGAAGATCCGGGAAGACAGGTGATTAAGGATGTCTCCTTTCATGTAAAAGCCGGGGAAGTGGTAGGATTTGCAGGATTGATGGGAGCCGGACGAACAGAGCTTGCCATGAGCGTATTTGGCAGATCCTACGGCCAGAAGATAAGCGGAACCATAAAGATTAATGGAAAACAGGTCATCATCCGGAACGTTCAGGATGCCATTAATAACCGGCTGGCCTATGTCTCTGAGGACAGGAAAAGCTTTGGACTCATCCTCATTGACAGCGTCAGAGGCAATATGACTCTGGCTGCCCTCCGTAACTTCTTTTCCAAACGTGGGATTGTTAATAAAAACAGTGAGATTCTTGCTGCAGAAGAATATAAAAAACGAATCAACGTAAAGGCTTCCTCCATCAACCAGACGGTCAGCTCCCTTTCCGGAGGAAACCAGCAAAAGGTAGTCCTTGCAAAATGGATGCTCACCCAGCCAGATGTCCTCATCTTAGATGAGCCGACCAGAGGCATTGACATCGGAGCAAAGTACGAGATTTACTGCGTCATCAATGATCTGGCAAAGGCAGGAAAAGCGATCATAGTGATTTCATCGGAGCTTGAAGAGGTCATAGGAACCTGTGACCGGATCTATGTCATCAATGAAGGCCGCATCTCCGGTGAGATGTCAAAGGACGATGTATCCCAGGAAAAGATCATGAAATGCATCATGGCAGATAGCGGAAAGGAAGCGTAGAGATGGATAAGAAGAAAACAGTAAATATCAATATGAAAGAATATGGAATGATACTGGCTCTCATTGCAGTATTTCTCATCTTTTCGGTGATGACAGGCGGGAAAAATATGTCACCTGCCAACATCAATAACTTAATCATGCAGAACAGCTATATTGTCATTCTTGCAGTGGGAATGCTTCTGTGCGTATTAACAGGAAACATCGACCTTGGAGTCGGTTCCATCGTAGCCTTATGTGGTGCTTCTGTAGGAATCATGATCGTGGATTACAAGACCAGCATGTGGGTGGCAATCCTGGCTGCCATTGTCATAGGAGCCCTTTCCGGTATGTTCGTAGGCTTCTTTGTTTCCAAGCTGTCCATTCCGCCCTTTATCGTCACCCTGGCAACCATGCTTATGGGCAGAGGGCTTACCTACACTCTTTTAAAAGCCCAGACAAAAGGTCCCCTTCCTGCGGATTATACCTTTATTGGTGCCGGATTCCTTCCTACACTTAAGGTCAATATAGGGAAAGGTACCGTTGACTTAGTATCCATCGGGGTGGCCCTCATCGCCTTTGCCCTTATTATCTTCTTTGAGATGAAGAGTATAAAGACCAAGAAGAAATACGGATTTCCCGTGAATCCTCTTTGGCAGACAGCCTTAAAAATCGGTGTTATTTTCCTCATTGTCTGGTTCTTCTTTTACAAACTTTCCAGATACAATGGAATTCCTTTCGTCCTGGTCATTATGGGAGTCCTTGTTGCCCTTTATCATTTCATCACCAGCCGGACCGTGGCAGGACGCCAGATTTACGCCTTAGGAGGCAATGCAAAAGCAGCAAAGCTATCCGGTATCAATACGGATAAGGTTTATTTCTGGGTCTATACCAACATGGGAATTCTTTGTGCCATTGCAGGAATTGTTCTCTCTGCCCGTAATGCATCTGCAACGCCAAAAGCCGGAGACCAGTTTGAGCTTGATGCCATCGCTGCCTGCTATATCGGCGGAGCGGCCACCACCGGAGGCATAGGAACCATTATCGGGGCCGTGGTAGGAGCCTTTATCATGGGCATTTTAAACAATGGAATGTCCTTGTATGGCTGGTCCACGGATATTCAGAAGATTGTAAAAGGAGCCGTGCTTCTTGGTGCGGTTACGGTAGACTTATTATCGAAACGGAAAAAATAACCAAGGGGCAGTGAAGAGAGTATGGGGACACAGAAACCAAAATATATAGAAGTTGCTGACTGGGTGCTATCCCAAATTGAAAATGGTACATTTAAAGAGGGAGAGAGACTTCCGTCAGAGCACGAACTGTGTCTCCGGTTTCATTTAAATCGGCAGACCGTGCGCCACGCCATTGATGTATTGGAGCAAAAAAATCTGCTCACCCGGATTCAGGGAAGCGGCACCTATGTAGGTTCTGAGAGGCGGACGGACCGGCTGAAACGGTATTACAACATAGCAGTGGTCAGCACCTATGTGGACAGCTACATATTCCCTTCCGTGCTAAAGGGAATTGAGCAGATGCTCTCGAAGTCCGGATACACCATGCAAGTGGCATTTACGGGAAATCAGGTGGAACGGGAAGGGGAAATCCTTAGAAAGATCGTGGATAAGGGCATGATTGACGGCCTCATTGCGGAGCCAGCCAAAAGTGCCATCCCAAATCCCAATCTCCATTTTTATCAGCAGCTTAAGAAACAGGGAATCCCCGTTCTCTTCGTAAACAGCAAATATCAGACGCTGGATATGCCATACGTCTCCTTAAACGACGCCCAGGTAGGAGAAAAGGCAGCAGAATATCTGATCCGTGCAGGACATAGGAAGCTGGGCGGATTGTTTAAATGTGACGACGGTCAGGGACATTTAAGATATTTGGGCTTTATCCGGGCACTGGAAAAGGCCGGATTAAAGGCAGATGGGAGAAATGTTCTATGGATGGATTCTGAAAGCCAAACGGATATGGAGGTATGGTCCGATTATCTGTTTGAGAGGCTATCCGGCTGTACCGGTCTGGTCTGCTATAACGATGAGGTAGCATACCGCTTTGCTGCCATTTGCAAGGATAGGGGCATCCGGATTCCAGAGGACATATCCATTGTAGGAATTGATAATTCAGAGCTGTCTGTTATTGGAGAAGTTCCCATCACTTCCTTTCCTCACCCCATGGAGTCCCTTGGAAAAAAGGCGGCAAAAAATATGATTAAGCTCATTGAAAATCCCAGCTTCGAGGCAGGATACCTTTTTGATTCTGAGGTAGTGGAACGAAATTCCGTTAAAGTCATAAGCCCGGATAGACCGCTCATTTCTGGCTGAGAGAATCAACAGCTTAAGCTTTGCAGCAGAACACATGAAAGGAAGCTCCTTATGATGGCAGGTTACCCTGACCGCGTAAGAATGAGAGAAATCAGCTCATGTTATGAAGGTGATAAAACGGCTGTAAAAAAAGAGTCTGGCAATGAACTGACTCCCAAAAGTTAGACCTAAATATCTAACGATTGGGGTCACAACACTTGCCAGACTCTTTACTTTATCAATATTACTCCCGGAATCCTTTCATTATAAGATAGTAATAAGCGGCTCCCCAACCCGTACATGTTCTGCATCTGTTGGAATGATATCAGAAAAGCTGGAGAAATTGGAGATCAGAACAGGAGTCAGTATGGAGCAGCCTTCCTTTACAATGGCTTCCATATCAAACTTAAGGATTTCCTGTCCCTTGGTCACACGGCTTCCCACAGCAGTCAGGGGAGTAAAACCTCTTCCCTCCAGCTTTACCGTATCCATACCTACGTGAATCAGAATTTCAGCCCCATCTTCCGTAATCATACCAATGGCATGGCCGGTGGGAAATATGGCAGTTACAGTAGCATCAGCCGGTGCGTATAAGATTCCTTCTTCCGGCATAATAGCAATTCCTTTTCCCAAAGCACCCGATGAAAATGCGGCATCTTCCATTTCCTCAAGATAAACCGTTTTTCCCTTTAAAGGGCTTACAAGAGTTCTTGCTTTGCCGCCGCTTTGAGTATTTTCCGGTGAAGCATTGACAATTTTTTCTTTCACCACATCCTTATAAGTCAGGAAGCATAGAATAAAGGCCACCAAAGATGCTACCAATACACCTGCCGCTACCCATGGAATACTGGATGCATCATTATTGGCTGGATTAATATATGTGGTAAAACCAAAGATTCCAAGGGCACCAGACATGTATTTTTTAACATTTCCAAACCCGATAATCGCACCGCCGATGGAAGCAGCAATACAGGAAATGACAAATGGTTTTTTCTTTGGAAGAGAGATACCGTAGATGGCTGGTTCCGTAACTCCAAAGAAACCGGAAATCACAGCCGGAATACAAAGGCTTTTTAAGTTCTTGTCCTTTGTTCTTAACATAACGGCAAACACAACCGCTGTCTGTGCAAAGGAAGCGGCGAAATATGGCTGCATGAAGCTGTCAAAGCCCTGGGTGCTTAAGTTCATGATATAAATCGGTACAAGTCCCCAGTGAAGACCAAAGATAACAAGAACCTGCCAGAATGCGCCTACAATGGCACCTTCCAGTACCGGACTTGCATTATAAGCCGCCTGGGTCAAAAAGCCAATGACAGCTGCAATCGAATTGGCAACTGGTCCAACCAAAACAAAGGTAAGAGGAGCTGCGATTAAAAGAGTCATGGTAGGAACCAGGAAGTTTTTAATCACATCTGGAATGATACGCTTCCACATCTTCTCGATCTTTGAAGCAGCATATACCGAAAGCACGATGGGCACAACCGAAGAGGGGTAACCGCTTTTTGGCATAATAACCGGAATCTTTAAAAAGGTGGCATAGACATTTGACTCAAACATGCTTCCTGCAAAGAGCACCTGCTGTACATCCCCTGTGGTAAGAGCCACCACCTTGGGATACACCAGCGCGCAGCCAAGAGCAATTCCCGTAAATGGATTGAGACCAAATTTTTTAGAAGCAGTATAGCCTAAAATAACCGGCAGATAGTAGAAAAATCCATCTGCCACAGCATAAAGAAGCTGATAGGTCCCATCACTTGCGGAAAGTACATTTGTAAAGGTAAGAATAGCAAGAATACCTTTAATCAATCCAGTGGCACAGAACACGCCAAGAATTGGCTGGAATACTCCTGAAATTGTATCAATCAAAGCCGCAGAAAGCTTCTGATGCTTTTGGGGAGCCTCTGACTCATACTCTGAGGAGTCGCCTCCAAAGCCGCCGATTTCACAAACAACAGCATAAACATCTGGAACGTGATTTCCAATGACAACCTGATACTGTCCGCCGCTTTTCATAACAGTTACAATACCGTCGGTATTTTTAAGGATATCTGTATTTGCTTTTGATTCGTCCTTTAACTTAAACCTCAGTCTGGTAATACAGTGGGTCAGAGAAATAACATTGGATTTACCGCCTACATTTTGGATAATAATCCTTGCCAGTCCATCATATTTACTTGCCATATCTGTTTTCTCCTTTTTATGGTTTGTATTTCATAATCTATCTTTCCATCACGGGATTGGCCATGTCCGCAGTGATATTAAGCAGGGTCTAGTCGCCTCTATGTTCCTTAATAATTCTTCTGATATGTACCGTTAAATACATAAGCTCTTCGTCAGACAACACGTAATCCTTTTTTTTCTTCATATATGCCTCCACCTTTAACGCACACTGATAGGCTTCCTGATACTGGCGGTAGATCATATTGCAAAACTCCGGGTCACCGGTTTCGTAAAATTGTTTTCTCACCGCTCTCTGGACAAAGAATTTCAGATGGGTGACAAACCTTTCATATGACAGAGTCTCCTCATTGAGAGAGAGGGTAAAATGATACCGGACAATATTTAAGATATCCTGAATCATTCCGGTGATCTCAATAGACTGCTCCATATCCGTATCCAGCTCAGCATTGACAATATGAAGGGCAATGCTTCCGGCTTCATCCTCAGACAGCAGGATATTAAACCGTTCCTTTATAATTTCCAGGGCTTTTAATCCCACTAAAAATTCCTGATGATAAAACCGTTTGATCTCCCACAGAAGCGCATTCCTCACTTCAATTCCCAGCTTCTTACGCTCAAATGCAAAGTTCAAATGATCCGTCAGGGTAATGTAAATGCTGTCGTTTAACTTCTTATTCAACATATCCCTGGCACAGGAGATGATTTCACTGGCACACTGAATGTGCTCCTCGGGGATCTGGGAGAGCAGTTCAGTCAAGCGGCTGATTTCCTGAGTCCTTAAGGAAAATATTTTTGATATTTTGGATTCATCCACTTGACTGCCGGGCTTTACTGAAAAGCCGATTCCTTTTCCCATAAGCAAAATCTCTTCGCCATTGGTATCCCATGAGCTGATGATGTTATTTCCTAATACCTGTTTTACTTCCATAAGTCACCCCTATGTTCGATTGGTAAAAAAATAACTGGTCATATCTACACTTTGTCTATACAAAGATATAAATATGACCAGTTATGCCTGTAAAGTTCCCCACAGTTACACCTAGTCCCCAACTTTAATGAGTAAATATTAACATATAAAGTTGAGAATGTAAAGAATAAATTATAAAAATAGTACAAAAAAACCCTCATTTCCCGCCTTCAACCAATGGTGAGAAATCTGTTATTATAAATTCGTTGCCCTTGGAAGACTGAAGATAAATTCTGAACCAACCCCTTCGGTGCTGACCACATCAATATTCTCTCCATGAGACTGAATGATTTCCCGGACAATGGCAAGGCCTAAGCCCGTTCCTTTCTTATCCTTTCCCCTGGAAGAGTCTGTTTTATAAAAACGTTCCCAAATTTTCTTTATGCTTTCCTTAGGAATGCCGATTCCCGTATCTTTAATGGAAATAAATATCTTCTCATATTTCCCGGAAGCCTGAATGAGCACCGTTGAATCATGGTGACTGAACTTAATGGCATTGTCAATGAGGTTATAAAGGACCTGCTGTATTTTGCCTAAGTCGGCGTACACCATCTGAATGCTGTCAGAAAAGGTTAAATCAAAGGTGATATTCTTTTCATTGCATGTCCCTTCAAAGGAAGCCGCAGTGTCCTTAATGATCCGGTTAATATCAAAATTTGTCCGGTTTAAATAGCCCTTGCTGTCCAGGGAGTTAAGGGTCAGCATTCCCTGGGTCAATTTATTCAGACGCTCCGTTTCGGAGATCACCCGGTTTAAATATTTCTCATGCATTTCCGGTGGAATGGTCCCATCAAGGATTGCTTCCAGATACCCTTTAATGGAGGTGAGAGGCGATCTGAAGTCATGGGAGACATTGGCGATGAAGTTCTTTTGGTACTCCTCCATTTTATTTAGTTCATTGGACATGTAATTAAGAGTACCGGCAAGATAGCCCATCTCATCTCTGGTATTCACTCCGATATGATAGGTCAAGTTTCCCTGGGCGTATTCATTGGCACCGGCCGTGATTTTTTTCAGGGGCAGATACACGTTCTTTGTAAATACAAGGAGAATCACGAGGGACAGACCAAAAACAACGGCGGCCGTGATGTAGACAATGTTTAAAATATTATCCCGTTCTATCTGTAAATAAGACAAAGGAAGATGAATCACTACGTAGCCATAGGTCGTATAATTGCCAGTAATGGGAGCATGAACGCTGAGCACATCATAGGTAAATTCATTGTAATAATTTCCCGTAGTATAGTGCTTGTTCCCAAAGGTAACAGGGTCAAAGTTTTCTATGACCTCCCCTTTTTTCCCTTTTGCTTCACTGTCAGCCATAATCGTTCCCTGGCGTTCCACGATCCAAATCTGGGCATTTAAATAGCCAGCCAGCTTCACAAGCTCCGGATAAGAGGCAGTCACATTCATATCCTTTCCATGATACATTCCGCTGTAAGAGGAGGCAATCTGGTTTGCCTCATCATACAGGTTTTCAGAATAGCGTTTTAATAAGTATTGATTTGTTATCTCTGATGAAAATGTAGCGATGGTAATAAATCCAAGGAGACCAAATAAAAGATAGCCAAGGATAAATTTTGTATAAAGAGAATGGCTCATTTAGCGCTTCACCTCAAACTTATACCCGATTCCCCAGACCGTAGAAAGCGACCAGCCAGAATGATCTTTGATCTTTTCCCGTAGACGCTTGATATGAACATCAACCGTTCTGGTGTCCCCAATGTATTCATACCCCCAGATGTGATCCAGGAGCTGTTCTCTGGTAAACACCTGATTGGGAGAGGCGGCTAAAAAGTATAACAATTCCAGTTCCTTTGGAGGCATCTCAATGGAATGTCCCATATAGATAACAGAATAATTGGTAAGATTCACAATTAAATCCGGATACTCTACATAATCCCCCTGTTGATCCGTATGGGAGGAGGAAGGAGAGGGCATGGTCTGGTAACGCCTTAAGACCGCCTTTACCCTGGCTACCAGCTCCTTGGAGTCAAAGGGCTTAATCATATAGTCATCGGCTCCAAGCTCAAGGCCAAGAACCTTGTCAAAGACCTCACCCTTGGCAGAGAGCATGATAATAGGAATCTGGGACTGGGAACGGATTCTCTGGCATACCTGATAGCCGTCCATGCCTGGCAGCATTAAGTCAAGAAGAACAAGGTTTGGCTTAAATTCCGGAAAGACACGGAGAGCTTCCTCTCCGTCCCCAACAATTTCCGTGTCATAGCATTCTTTTATTAAATATAAGGAGATCAATTCTGCAATGTTGCTGTCATCATCTACAATCAATATCCGCTGTTTCTCTGCCATAATAGACTCCATTTCTACTCTTATTTGAATGAAACAATGGTTACTCCGGAATCCCCTTCTCCAAAGGCGCCGAGGCGGAATTCCTTTACATATTTAAGCTTTTTTAAATGCTTATGAACTGCAGCCTTTAACGCTCCGGTTCCCCGTCCGTGAACCACTCTTACCTGAGGCAGATGAGCCAGATAAGCATCATCTAAATACTTGTCAAGCTGTGGAATGGCCTCATCTGTTGTCATGCCGATGAGATTAATTTCCGGTGAGATGGAGAAGGACTTGGACATTCGGGTAGAACTGCTTCCACTTCCCCCTTGTCTCGTACCGTTTTTGCCTCCTGATGAAGAGACAGAGTCCTCCTGTAAAAGCTCAAGATCAGATAAATTCACAAGGGATCTTAAAATACCCATCTGAACGTATAAATCCCCTTTGGCGTTAGGAAGAGAGCTGACGGTACCATTTAAATTCATACTAAGCACCTTGACTCCTTCTCCAAGCTTTAGCTTTTTCGGATCGATTCCCTTTGTTTGCCGGCTTTTCTCCTTTTTAAGGGTGAGAGAAGCATCCACATCCTGAAGCTTTCCACGTAACCGGCTCCGCTCTGCCTCTAATTCCTTGCTGATTCCAGAATCGCTTGACAGCTTGTTGATCTGGCGGATGGTCTGGTCAGCGGTATCCTTAGCATCCCGTAAGATTTTCTGAGCTTCTTCCTTGGCAGTACGGATCATCTTATCCCGCTGCTCGTCTAACCGCTCCTCTTTTTGGGTCAGCCTGGTCTTAAGCTGTTCCACCTCCCGCTTATAGGATTCAATCTGGATCCGTTCCTTTTCAATGGTAATACGGTTCTCCTCCAAATGAGCCAGAAGGTCCTCAAAGGTCTCATCCTTTGCTTCCAGATGAGTCTTAGCATCCTCGATGATGTAATCCGGAAGTCCCAGCTTTTTGGAAATAGCAAAAGCGTTACTTTTTCCCGGAACACCGATTAAGAGACGGTAGGTAGGCTTTAGCGTTTCTACATCAAATTCACAGCAGGCATTTTCCACTCCCGGAGTTGTTAAGGCAAATACCTTAAGCTCGCTGTAATGGGTGGTAGCCATGGTACGGCATTTCATGTTGTGAAGGAATGACAATATGGAAATGGCAAGTGCAGCACCTTCCGTAGGATCGGTTCCTGCGCCGAGCTCATCGAATAAACAAAGAGAGCGGCTGTCTGCCTGTCCCAGGATCTGGACAATATTTGTCATATGAGAGGAAAAAGTACTCAGACTCTGTTCAATGCTCTGTTCGTCTCCGATATCAGCAAAGACCTCATCAAACACAGCCAGCTCTGATCCGTCAAAGGCTGGAATGTGAAGGCCAGATTGTCCCATAAGGGTGAATAGCCCCACAGTCTTAATGGAAACGGTCTTACCACCAGTATTAGGACCTGTTACGATTAATAAGTCAAAATCCCGGCCCAGGTGAATGGTGATAGGAACGACCTTTTGAGGGTCAAGAAGAGGATGGCGTCCATCTTTAATATGAACCAGTCCCTTCGTATTAAATACAGGCTCGCTTCCCTTGTAATGCTTAGAAAGAGCCGCCTTTGCAAAGATAAAGTCCAGCTTAGCCAGGGTGATATAATCCGTTTCAAGCTCTTCTAAATAAGGCATAAGCTGATTGCTTAAATCAGCCAGTATCATCTCGATTTCCTTCTGTTCCTGAATTTCCTGGGTGCGAAGCTCGTTATTCAGCTTTACGATTGCCATAGGTTCGATAAAGAGGGTGGAACCAGTGGAAGACTGGTCATGGACCATACCGGAGACCTGGGACTTGTGTTCTGATTTAACAGGCAGACAGTAACGGCCGTCTCTCATGGTAATTACAGCATCCTGAAGATAAGACCGGTTGGAATTTAAAATAGAATTTAACTGGGTATGAATTTTTTCGTTAATCGACCGCATCTGCCGTCTGACCTTGTGAAGTCCCGGACTAGCGTCGTCGCTGACTTCCTCCTCTGAGATAATGCAGCGTTTGATTTCTGTGTTTACCGGAGTTAAAGGCTCTAACAACCGGAAGAATTCCTCCAGGGAATCCTCTGGAAGCTCTGACTCCTCATGGCGCCCATAAGCCTTAGCACGGGCGGATATGGTTAACAGGGAACTGATGGCAAGTATTTCAATGATGCCAAGGGAGCTTCCCACCTCCAGACGCTTGATGGAAGGACGAATATCTTTCACTCCGTTAAATGAAATATTCCCCTTCTGACGGACTCTTGAAACTGCATCTGTGGTTTCTGCCTGGGCCTGTACGATTTCCTGGTAATCCGTAGAGGGAACCAGGTGTTTGCACAGCTCTTTTCCTGCGTCAGAGGTTGCATATTCTGTAAGAGTTCCAATGATTTTATGGTATTCTAACGTTTTTAATGCTTTCTGATTCATATATTTACCTTTTTCATAACTTTCTTTCCAAATGTTGACCTTTGTACCGTTTACAGTATAGCATACGTGAGATAAAAACTGCAATCCTCAGGATGTTTTTCATGGCCTTAAAGCCCCTGTTTTTCGGGTTTCGTAGGTTTTTCTTGCATTAAGACAGGAAGAACCTTATAATAGTAGGTAGGTCTTCTGCAAAGGAGGGTAAGTATGCCGGATCATAACGGGCCAGATGATAAAAAGACGGAGCCCCGTCGGTTTATTAACGAAAAAATAGTCAAGCAGCCTATGTCAAAGGAAGATATTTTAAAAAGGTCTCTGGGTTTTTTGGCGACTGCAGCTGTTTTCGGATTTGTTGCGGCGGTTACATTTGTCATATCAAGACCAGTTGCTGAAAGGTGGTTCGTAAGAGAAGCCACCACGGAAGGTACTCCGGTAACCATACCCAAGGATGACCCTGAGGCAGTGTCTTCAGAGGCTTTAGCAGCCTCTACGGAGGCCCAGACAGAACCCATCGAGGATATCTTAAAATCTGCCATGGAGAAGTATCCATTTTCTATGGAAGATTTAAACACCCTTTATGGAAACATGAAAACATTGGTTCAAAAGGCGGACAAAGGTATTGTTACGGTTCATTCTGTTAAAACTCAGAAAGACTGGTTTAACAATCCAGTGGAGAATTCAGGTCTCTATGCAGGCGTGATTACAGCCTTTGCCAATCAGGAGCTTCTGGTGCTCACACCGGAAGGTGCGGTTGAGGATGCAGATGCCATTCGTGTGGCATTTACAGACGGAACCGAGGTACAGGGAACCATTAAGCAGAGAGATAAGCTTTCCGGAATGGCAATTGTCAGCGTGTCCACGGAGGGCCTTGGAAGGGCGCTCTTAGAAGAAATCAAAGCCCTTGAGCTTGGAAATTCCTATTCTGTGAAGCAGGGAGATTTAGTCATTGCCATTGGCGGTCCCGCAGGCATGGTTCATTCCTCGGGGTACGGATTTATTTCCTATATTACAAAGAATGTTCAGGTTACAGATGGTATGACCCGTGTCCTTTATACGGATGTAAAGGGGAATGCAGGAACAGGAACCTTTCTTATGAATACGTCGGGCCAGATCATCGGCTGGACAACGGATGAATATAAGAATGAAGGAAATACAAATATGACTGCTGCTATGGCCATTTCCGATTACAAGAATATTTTGGAAAAGATCAGTAACGGAGAGGCATATCCATACTTTGGAATCAAAGGCCAGGAAGTCAGTGCCGCCATGAACAGCAGCGGAATGCCGCTGGGAGTTTATGTAGTGGAGGTCAATGCGGACAGTCCAGCCTACAACGCCGGAATCCAGTGCGGTGACATCATTACCTCCATGGGAGGAGATACCATTGTCACCATGAAGGATTTTCAGATTTTATTGGAAAAATCCACCCCCGGACAGGTCATACCTGTCACGGTTTCCCGAAGCGGAAGGGAAGAATATAAAAAGATACAATTTCAGGTAACCATCGGAGCCAGGTGATCTTCCTGGCTCTCCTTGTTACCTGAGTCAAATGTGGAGGAAATAAATGAGATATATAGAATCATTCCGTGAAGGAATGCATGTTTCAGATGTGTATTTATGTAAAAACAGACAGGTTTGCCTGACAAAATCAGGAAAAGAGTACGGCAATGTAATTCTTCAGGATAAGACAGGAACCATTGATGCCAAGATATGGGATTTGAATTCTCCTGGAATCGGCAATTTTGAATCCATGGATTACGTTTTCATTGATGCAGATGTTACCGTATTCCAGAATTCCAATCAGCTTAACATCAAGCGTGCCCGCAAAGCAGAAGAAGGGGAATATGTGCCTGGGGATTATCTGCCTGTTTCCACGAAAGACATTGGACTCATGTACGAAGAGCTCCTTGGCTTTATAAAGTCCTTAAAGAATCCTTACTTAAAGAAGCTCTTAGAAAGCTTTTTTGTAGAGGATGCTTCATTTGCCAAGGCATTTCAATTCCATTCCGCAGCGAAAAGTGTTCATCATGGGTTTGTAGGAGGACTGTTAGAGCATACCTTAAGCGTAGTAAAGCTGTGTGACTACTATGCAGGATATTATCCTCTGATCAACCGGGATCTCCTTTTAACTGCAGCGATGTTCCACGATGTGGGTAAAACAAAGGAATTGTCAGCATTTCCGGAAAATGATTATACCGACGACGGACAGCTATTAGGCCACATCATCATCGGAACCGAGATGATCAGTGAGAGAATGAAAACCATTCCAGGATTTCCGGAAAAGACTGCAACGGAGCTTAAGCACTGCATTCTGGCTCACCATGGGGAACTGGAATACGGCTCACCGAAAAAACCGGCGATTATAGAAGCGCTTGCTCTTAATTTTGCAGATAATACGGATGCAAAGATGGAAACCATGATCGAAGTGTTAAAAGGAGCAGGCGATAACAGTGGCTGGCTTGGTTTTAACCGTCTCATGGACACAAATATCAGAAAGACGACAGAATAAGCGCCGTTTTTACCATATGGCGTTAGTAAGGCAGAGGGTTGAAATTATTTCATCCTCTGTTTTTCGATTCCGGAAAAATTTTTTTAGAATTTCTTTCGGTTTCTCTGTCAATCATTTTAAGAATGGTTCTTTATCCTAATAATATTAAGATCGTGGGTCAATGAACATTTCGCCAAAAAACGCAGGTAGGGCACTGCAGCTTTTGCGGGTGCCAGAAAATATCAGAATAGGTCAAGGAGGAAAGATAGCATGGAAGCAAATCACATTTTGTTAGTGGAAGATGATAAAGAAATCCGAGAAGGAGTGGAAATATACTTAAGAAGCCAGGGATATGAAGTGTTCCAGGCGGCTGACGGGTTAGAAGGGCTTAAGATTCTTGATAAGGAAGAGATTCACCTGGCAATCGTTGATGTGATGATGCCCAGAATGGATGGAATCACTATGACCGTAAAGCTGAGAGAAAAATACGATTTTCCTGTCATCATTTTATCCGCCAAATCAGAAGAAGTGGATAAGATCATGGGGCTTAATATCGGTGCGGATGATTACGTATCCAAGCCATTTACCCCAATGGAGCTGTTAGCCAGGGTCAATTCCCAGTTAAGACGGTATAAAAAGTATATGGATATGCTGGAAGCAAAGGAAGAGAAGGAACGAAGCAATGTCTATGTCATCGGAGGACTGGAGCTTAACGAGGACACGGTAGAGGTGTTCGTAGATGAGAAGTCGGTAAAGTTAACTCCCATTGAATTTAAGATTCTAGCTCTTCTTATGAAAAATCCCGGAAGAGTTTTTTCGGCAGAAGAGATATACGAAAGAGTCTGGAACGAACGTGCCATTAATACAGATACCATTATGGTGCATGTAAGAAAGATCCGGGAGAAGATTGAGATAGATCCTAAGGAACCAAAATATCTAAAGGTGGTGTGGGGAGTTGGATACAAAATTGAAAAGCAGGCATAAGATCAGCATACTTCTGGCAATCGTTGTCATCGTATCCGCTGCCGCCGTCATGGTAGGACTCTATCCCTTTTTTAAGAATGAGTCCGCCAGATACGAGGAGCCGGTATATCAGCAGCAGACATTTTTAAAATATCTTGTATATGGAAATTATGTACTTTCCATGGAACAGGCCCGTAATAATCAAGGTGATATTATATCCCCTTTTCAGTTTTTCTTCCCCAAAGCAGCAGAGGAGATGAAAAATCAGACAGAGGAATCCGTGGCCGCAGAGGAGACAAATCAGGTGGAATCGGTTGTTCAGGATGAAGCAATCGAGAATGAAATTACAGCGGATTTAAATGGGGGTGAAAGTGGAACCCGTTCTGAATATTTATCCCATTTGCGCCAGAAGACAATGCGCAGCTACAATAACTGGAAAAACTGCTTTGACAGCATAAGAAACTCTCTGGATTACCAGATTCTCAATGAAAAGGGACAGGTGATATCCGACCACTCCGGTGGAAAGACCATACTGGGCAATGATACGTATGAGTTCCAGACCGTACTTCAGTACGACGGCATGGGCAGAATGGAAGTTGTCTCCATTCACGGAGACAATACAGCCAGGCTTCTCACGCTTTTGCAGGATTTTGGGGATAAGGATCCTATGATGGAGGATTATTGGGAACAGTATTTATATGAACCGGATCTAAGGCTTCAAAATCCTAAAAATATAACTATCACCTACGGAATGACAAAAGAACAGATTACTGCTTTTAAGGAAACCGCCGCTGGCTTTTCCGACACTTACAATGATTCCGACAGCATTCTGAAAATATTTGTAGGACTCATCTGTGCTGTTACCGTTCTTGCATTCCTGTTCTCCTTCCTGGATGTGACATTGCCAGACAGCAGCCGGATTTTCAGAACTCCATTTGAAATCGTAGCAGGTGTGGGCTGTGGCGGAGTTGCTTTTGGTGCCGGCCTTACCAATCTTGTCATTGTTACCAATCAGGGAGATTTATTTGAAACCCTTCTGCGGGCCAATTTTCTTCCCGGTGTAGCTGGGATCATGGTAAAGGTATGGAACCTCCTTTGGTGGTCACTGCCTTTTGCAGTCGTCTACTGGGCAGTTTTGTGCCTGCGGGATGTGCTTAGTATTGGTATCAAACGTTACCTTAGAGAACGTACTTTAATCGGCTGGTTCTGTGGCTGGTTAAAGATGATATGTATTAAAGTCTACCATTATGTAGGAGACATTAATTTAAAGGAACAGTCAGATAAGACCATATTCCGTATTGTTGGAGTTAACTTTCTTATCCTTGCGATTCTCTGCAGCCTGTGGTTTTTTGGAATTGGAGCACTATTCTTTTATTCCATTCTTTTATTCTTTATTATGAGGAAGTATTACAGAGACCTAAGTGGGAAATACAGAGTGCTTTTAAGGGCCACCAACCAGATCGCGGAAGGAAACTTAGAGGTGTCCATAGAGGAGGATCTAAGTGTGTTCGAACCATTTAAAAAGGAGATTCAGAAGATACAAAGTGGGTTTAAAGTTGCGGTTGATGAGGAAGTGAAAAGCCAGAAGCTTAAAACGGACTTGATCAGCAACATGTCTCACGACTTAAAGACACCTCTGACAGCCATCATCACCTATGTCAATCTCCTAAAGGATGAAAGGGTGACACCGGAACAGCGAAAGGCTTATATTGATATTCTGGAACAGAAGTCCATGCGCTTGAAGTCCCTGATTGAAGACCTTTTTGAGATCAGCAAGGCCAACAGTAATAATGTGACCCTGAATCTGGAAGAGGTGGATATTGTCAGCCTCCTAAAGGAAGTCAGCCTGGAATTAAGCGATAAAATTGAAGAATCCACCATTGATTTTCGCTGGAATCTGCCGGATGAAAAAATAGTTCTTCCCTTAGATGGTCAGAAAACCTACCGCATCTTTGACAACCTTTTGACCAATATCATAAAATATGCCATGCCAAATACCAGGGCTTATATTGATATGAAAAAGGAAGACGGATTTGTGGTAATCAGCCTTAAGAATGTTTCTGCTGCAGAGCTATCCTTTAATCCCAATGAGATTACAGAGCGATTCGCCAGAGGAGACCAGTCCAGGAATACGGAAGGCTCAGGCCTTGGAATGGCTATTGCAAAAAGCTTTGTGGAGCTTCAGAATGGAAAGCTTTTTGTAGAAATCGAGGCAGATTTATTCCGCGTCAGCATACGTTGGCCGGTGGAATAGGATATAATTTTTAAAAGTATAAATAAAAAAGAAAATATTTTCATAAATTCTTGAAAACCCTGTCAGAACTGGTATACTAAAGAAAAGAGTGTATCGTGTGAAGGGAGGATAAGAATTATGATCATACAAAGCAAACGTATTTGGATCGGGGGACAGTTTATTCCAGCACAGTTACAGGTGGAAGGTAAAAAGATTGAAGCAGTTTATGAATATGGGAAAATGGTGGTGGATGCTGATTATGGCAGAGACCGGATCGTTCCTGGATTTATTGATATTCATACCCATGGTGCCTATGGGTATGATACCAATGATGGAGAGGCGGATGGGCTTCGTGAGTGGATGAAGCGGATTCCGGAAGAGGGAGTTACGTCGATCTTGCCGACTACAGTGACTCAGGTTCCTGAGGTGCTTTTAAAGGCGGTTTCCAATGTTGCGGATGTGGCGGAAGGTGAGTATGAAGGGGCTGAGATTCTTGGAATTCATTTTGAGGGACCATATCTTGATACGAAATACAAGGGGGCTCAGCCTCCTGAGGCTATTGCCAAAGCAACTATAGCAGAATTTCAGGGATACCAGGAGGCAGCCAGGGGGCTGATTCGATATATTACTCTTGCTCCGGAGCATGATGCAGGGTTTGAACTGACCAGGTATTTATGCAGGAACGGGGTGGTGGTTAGTATGGGACATTCCTCTGCCTCCTATGATCAGGCTTTGATGGGAATTGCTAACGGAGCGATATCTATGACTCATGTTTATAATGGGATGACTCCTTATCATCATAGGAATCCCGGGCTGGTGGGAACAGCGTTTCGGGTCAGGGATATTTATGGTGAGATTATTTGTGACGGGTGCCATTCTCATGTGGCGGCGCTTAATAACTTCTTTACAGCCAAGGGAAGAGAGTATGGCATTATGGTCAGCGATTCTCTTCGGGCAAAGCATTGTCCGCCGGGAGGGGAATATAAGCTGGGAGGCCATGATGTTGAGATTCGGGATAATGGGTTGGCATATTTAAAGGGGACGGAGACGATTGCTGGAAGTACCCTGAATATGAACCGGGGGCTTCAGATTTTGGTGGAGGAAGCTATGGTTCCGTTTGATACTGCGCTGAATTCCTGTACGTTAAATCCGGCAAGGTGTTTGAGGGTTGATGACAGGAAGGGACGTTTGGCAGCAGGGTATGATGCGGATCTGGTGGTGCTTTCGGATTCTTATGATGTGGTTCAGACTTATTGTCGAGGAAATGCTATGTTATGATAGGCAGGCTGGGCAGCAGGCGCGAGGGGGCGTCGATTGCCCAGTTTTTATGGCTCTTTGTCAATAGTTTGGGTGGGATTGGAAGGAATAAATGATAAAAGATTAAAAGAGGATGTTTCGGGAGCTAGTCCGCAGTGCCAAGCTCGAGGGAGAATCCCAAAGTTTGTGTAAACTTTCAAACTGATGTAAAATAAAATTACTCAGTTTGGAGGTTTTATTTTATGGCAAAAAGAAGAAGGGACGAGTCTCCCGAAAGACAGGCACTACGTGAAATGATGAATGGATATCTGAAAGAAAATCCAGTTAAGAATGGAACAGATGTCAATGGTCTCATGAGAGAAATGATGTCTGTCATCCTGGAAGGTAGTCTGGATGGTGAAATGGAGGAGGAACTTGGTTACTCCAAGTACGATTTCCGTAACAAAGAAACAGATAATAGCAGGAATGGTTATAACTCAAAAACATTACATACTAGTT
>NZ_JHWJ01000020.1 GCF_000687555.1 [Clostridium] aerotolerans DSM 5434
GGGCCTACTGGTGCTACTGGACCTACTGGCAACACCGGGCCTACTGGTGCTACCGGACCCACAGGTTCTACCGGACCTACTGGCGATACTGGGCCTACCGGGGATACCGGACCTACGGGGGCTACTGGACCGACTGGCGATACCGGACCTACGGGTGACACTGGGCCTACTGGCGATACCGGGCCTACCGGTGACACTGGACCTACCGGGGATACCGGACCTACGGGTGACACTGGGCCTACTGGTGCTACTGGACCGACTGGCAACACCGGACCTACTGGTGCTACCGGACCTACTGGCGCTACCGGACCTACCGGACCTACTGGCGATACTGGGCCTACCGGCGCTACTGGACCGACGGGTGATACCGGACCTACTGGCCCAAACATTGCTACAACAGGTTTCTCAGCCTTTAAGTCCTCACTTGCGGTCTCAAGCAGCACTCAGATTACAGCATGGACTGTCACGTCACCTTACTTTGGGAATACGGCACTAAATGCTACAGCAGGGAACTTTACGGTTCCTGCATCGGGAAGATATTCCCTCAGCGCGACCATTAACTATTCAACCTCCGCGGCACTGACCACTTCAATTGGTAGTCAGAATCCTACCTTTATCATTAGAAGAACATCTCCATCCACCCAGGATTTAGTTTCGGGATTGGTGCCAGTATTAAACGTAAATTTAACTCTTTTCTCTTTAAGAGCAATATTAGGAAATGGATCCGTAACTTTAAGCGGGGAAGCTGAACTGGCGGCAGGAGATGTTATCGGATTATTTTACAATGCCGATGGTCTATCACTAAACTTGAACTTGGGTGGCAACAATACAAGCGGAATCGTATGGGCAATTCATAGAATGACTTAAATACTTGAATCGATTTCGCTGAAATGAAAAGAAAAATACTATCCGCATAATGCTTAATGATAAGCAGGTAATTAATCAGACAAATGATACAGAAATCAACAAAAAAGGCGTGCCACAAAACCTCTACAAATGGTTTTGTGGCACGCTCTTCATTTTTAGAAAAAATAATACATATCAATTAGAATGTTCTTTTCTAAGTTTTGTTCTGGAATTACGCTTGACTCTAATAAGGCCATACGTTTTTTTCTTGATTCATTGTGTTATCCATATAGCGAATGATACCACTTTTACAAATCATTCGGAATCCGCAAAAAAGGTATCAATACATAAAAACAAGCTGCTACTCAACCAATTTAATGTTTGTTTTGCTACCTCCCCAATTACTAATTAAGATTTAATCAATCAACAGCTCATCAACCGTGACAAAAGAATAGCCCTGTTTGGTTAAAGTATCTATTACTTCAAGTGCCGCTTCCACCGAAGTGGGATAAACATCGTGCAGCAAAATTACATCCCCTGGTTCAATATGCTTTGTTATACTTCGTACAATCTTTTTGGTACTTTGAGTTTTCCAGTCTAAGGGGTCTTTATTCCAAAGAACTACCGTCATATTTGTGGTACAGCTAAGCTCATCTGTCCACGCACCATATGGGGGACGCAGATACTGAGGCCGCACTCCTGTAATCGCCTCAATCTGCTTGTTATTTTCCTCGATCTGTTCACAGGCTGTATTCACAGATTCCTTGCTCATTTGAACGTGGCTATAACCATGGTTTCCAATTAAGTGGCCATCCTCCTGCATCTGTTTTACAATGGCCTCTTTTCCTTCCACATTTTCTCCCAGGAGAAAAAATGTGGCGTGAACCCCTCGTTCTCTAAGTCCATCAAGCAGTCTTGGGGTATAAACAGAGTGGGGTCCGTCATCAAAGGTCAACGCAATCTGCTTGCTGCCGGAAAACTGCTCCTTCACCTCATCTTTTGCATCTGCCCCCGCATCTGCTGGAAGAAACAGAGTGTCTTTTGTATTTATGTAGGATTTATACATTGCTTTGACACATAGAACGTCCAGTATAAAAACAGCCAAAAAAACGGCAACTTTCCATCTCATTTTCATAATTCACAAGCCCAGCTTTCTGCCATTATTATTAAATCTATGGGCATTAGCCGGAAAATAATACTGAAACCTTCCCCATACTCTTGTTCAAAGTAGAAGACAGGCATACCTGAGCTAGAATATCTAAAGAACCTGACTTGCCAAACTCTCCCACATAGGTACTTCTACGTCAGTAATTGTCCATTTCGACCATGTCATGCGGCTCTCACACGGCAGTGTCTTTCATGTCACAAGGCACAATTTTCCATCATATAAAAAAGGCCATTTTATGTCCTGTCCTTTCAGCAAAAAAAGGGCTGTTCCTCCATCGAAATGGGGAACAACCCTTAAAGCTCACTTTATACAGAAGCTTTAATTAAGCCATGCAAACGTTAACTGCCTGAAGACCGCGGTTTCCTTCTGTTGTTTCGTAAGTTACTTTCTGGCCTTCTTCTAAAGTCTTGTAACCATCAGACATGATACCAGAGAAATGTACGAATACTTCTTCTCCTGTAGCATCATTAACAATGAAACCATAACCCTTAGCACCATTAAACCATTTTACTGTACCGTTGTTCATTACGTGTACCTCCTATAAAATAAAAAAATAATTTTTGATTTATCGCCTGAAACAAAAAATCACATATTTTTGTAAATCATCATCCGAAAATAATGACTTACAAAAATATGTGAAATCATAACTCCATTCGATAATACACGTACATTCTAACCCGTTTTTGGCAAAATGTCAAGACTGTTTAGACATTAAAATAGGAAAAAACAGAGCCCTCATCCTTCGAAAAAGATGGGGCCCTGAAAATAGGTCTATAATTACTTTAAAGTAACTTTAGCGCCTTCTGCTTCTAATGAAGTCTTGATCTGCTCAGCCTCTTCCTTAGAAGCGCCAGCCTTTAATACCTTAGGAGCTCCGTCAACTACGTCTTTAGCTTCTTTTAAGCCTAAGCCAGTAGCTTCACGAACAACTTTGATAACTTTAACCTTGTTAGGACCAACCTCAGTTAATTCTACGTCGAATTCTGTCTTCTCTTCAGCTTCTGCTGCGCCGCCTGCTGCTGCAACTACTACGCCTGCTGCTGCAGATACACCGAATTCTTCCTCACATGCCTTTACTAATTCGTTTAATTCTAATACAGATAATTCTTTGATCGCTTCGATAAATTCAGCTGTTGTTAACTTTGCCATGATAATATACCTCCGTATTTAATATGAGTGTTTTTTTTAATGGAAGTTCGATTCGCCTTTGGCTCATCGAACGGCTAATGTTCTAAATTCAAGCTGCGCTTGGCTTGCTTTTATTAAGAAAATTATGCCTCTGCGCTCTGTCCGTCTGCAATCTGCTTGAGGACGCGAGCAAAGTTTGTGATAGGAGACTGGATGCTTCCAAGTAACTTTCCAAGAAGGATCTCTCTGGAAGGAATGCTGGAAATCTTCTCCATAGCTTTTGCGTCATAATATACGCCTTCAACAACACCGCCCTTAATCTCTAATTTCGGAGCTGTCTTAGCAAACTCTGCAAGAATTCTTGCTGGAGCTGTTGCGTCTGTCTTGGATACAGCGATAGCTGTAGGTCCTTCCAGACTTGGGGCCAGTGCTTCAAAAGCTGTACCCTCTGCTGCAAAACGGATCATAGTGTTCTTATATACTTTATAAGCAACACCAGCCTCTCTTAATTTCTTACGAAGCTCTGTATCCTGTGCAACGGTGATACCGCGGTAGTCAACAACTACTGCTGTCTCAGCGCCGTCCAGTAATTCTTTGATCTCGCTTACGATCGGCTGCTTTAATTCAACTTTTGCCATTATGGTTTACCTCCTGTTTAGTCTGAGTTTCATGGTTGTCCACAAAACCCGCTCGTATAAACCGCAAAGAAAAAACCTCTCCGCCAAAAATGGACAGAGAGGTCTACAATTCATTTACAAAAAATGATCCTTGTATGTTCCTCGGCAGGCGTTTACACCTTATGCCTTACGGCACCTGCTGTCTTCGGCAGTCAATACTAAGTTAGTATAACATTATTTATAATCAATGTCAACCACAAAACAAAATTAGTTCATTAACTTTGCTACGTTAAGCTTAACGCCAGGTCCCATGGTGGAAGCCAGAGTTACACTCTTTAAGTAAGCACCTTTAACTGTACTTGGTTTTGCTTTGACGATTGCATCAACAAGCGTCTGGAAGTTGTCCGCTAACTGATCTTCTGTGAAAGAAGCTTTTCCAACTGGCACGTGGATAATATTTGTTTTATCAAGTCTATACTCAACCTTACCAGCTTTGATATCGTTGATTGCCTTGGTTACGTCCATAGTAACGGTACCAGCTTTTGGGTTTGGCATTAAGCCTTTTGGTCCAAGGACACGTCCTAAACGACCAACAACACCCATCATGTCTGGTGTAGCAACAACTACATCAAACTCCAACCAGCCTTCGTTCTGGATCTTCGGAATTAATTCCTCAGCTCCAACATAGTCTGCGCCTGCAGCTAAAGCTTCGTCAGCCTTAGGTCCCTTAGCGAAAACTAAGATACGAACAGTTTTTCCTGTACCGTGTGGAAGTACAACGGCACCACGGATCTGCTGGTCTGCGTGACGTCCGTCACAACCGGTTCTGATATGAGCTTCAATGGTTTCATCAAATTTAGCACTTGCATTCTTCTTAACTAAAGAGATTGCTACTGGTGCATCGTAGAGGACAGTACGATCTACTGTCTTAGCTGCTTCTACGTATCTTTTTCCTTTTTTCATTCTAAATAACCTCCTAGTGGTATTGTCGGGGATTTTCCCTCCCACGTTCTCAAAACTTCGATGATTGCAACAAAGGAAGTTCGGCTGGCCAAACGCCTTGCCGAACGGCTCATTTTCGACTAGGTCTGAAAATTAAGCCTCTTCAACGGTGATACCCATACTTCTTGCGGTACCAGCGATCATGCTCATAGCTGCTTCTACAGATGCAGCATTTAAGTCAGGCATCTTAAGTTCAGCAATCTTCTGTAATTCAGCTTTGGAAATCGTAGCTACTTTTGTCTTATTCGGAACTGCGGATCCGGATTTAAGCTTGCAAGCTTTCTTTAACAATACAGCAGCTGGTGGAGTCTTTGTGATGAAGCTGAAGCTTCTGTCAGCATAAACAGTGATAACGACTGGAATGATTAAATCACCCTGATCAGCTGTTCTTGCGTTAAATTCCTTTGTAAACTGAACGATGTTTACACCATGCTGTCCAAGAGCTGGACCTACAGGAGGAGCTGGTGTAGCCTTTCCTGCTGGAATCTGCAATTTGATATATCCTGTTACTTTCTTTGCCATAATTAGGCACCTCCTAAATAAATGTGGTATTGTCGGGGATTTCCCTCCCACGAGCCTATACACCTGTATAAGCCGCTTTTACTTGTTACATCTTCTTTATCTCGCTGAAATTCAGTTCCACCGGAGTCTCCCGGCCAAACATCTCAACATTGATGGTGATGGTTTTCTTACCTTCGTTGATGGACTTGATGGCACCAACAGTATCCTTCCATGCACCGGAAGTTACCACTACGGTATCTCCCACTTCAAAGCCAACAATGACCTCTTCGTTTCTGAATCCAAGTTTCTCCATCTCTTCTTCTGTCAGAGGAACTGGTTTTGATCCAGGACCTACAAAGCCTGTCACTCCTCGGGTATTACGTACCACATACCATGTGTCATCATTCATGACCATGTGAATCAGTACATAGCCGGGAAACATCTTTTTATCGGCCTTTTTCTCCACGCCATTTTTAAGCTCAATGACGGACTCAAGAGGTACCGATACTTCCAGAATCTGATCCTGCAGGTTTCTGTTCTCGATTGTTTTTTCAATATCGACTTTTACTTTGTTCTCATAACCTGAATAGGTATGGACTACATACCAATTTGCTTCTGACATAAAATCACCTTAACCCTTACGAATTATAAGATAAAACTGAGACCGAACTTGATGATCAGATCAATAATCGCAATAACCAGTCCTAAAGCAATCGATGCTGATACAACAGCAATTGTCTGTTTCGTTACGGTATCTTTGTCAGGCCAAACGATTTTATGAAACTCAGCTTTTAAACCTTTAAAAAAGCTTCTCTTCTGAGCGCCCTCGTTGTTCACTGTATCTCCCATAATTTCACATCCTTTACAAACTGATTACTTTGTTTCCTTGTGCATTGTATGGCTCTTACAGAACTTACAGTACTTCTTAGTTTCCATTCTGTCCGGATGAGTCTTCTTATCCTTGGTCATATTGTAATTACGCTGTTTGCATTCTGTACATGCCAGTGTGATTTTTGTGCGCACGACTTCCACCTCCACTTAAATTTTCGTTGTTGTGTTTCAGTCTCTTTTTATCCGCTGTAAACATTTTTGAGCATAAAAAAAAGACCTAAGCTCTTCCATTCGCCCAATTACTATAACACACAGGGGCAGGATTCGTCAATCTTTTTTTACAAAAACCTATGAAATTGCAATGTCTTGACATTATAACACGGGAAACTATAAAAAGCAAGTAAAAAGTTTCCCGTGTTTTTATTTAATACTCGATTTCAGTCAGATACCGGGCAAGAGCATCCTGCCAGGAAGGAAGGGGAACAAAGCCGTTTTCTGTCAGCTTATCCTTGTTCATACGGCTGTTCGCGGGCCGTTTTGCCTTGACTGGGAACTGGTCTGAGCCTACCGGCTCTACGGAAACATTCATGCCTGCCTGCTTAAAAATCTCACAGGCAAAGTCATACCAGCTGCAAAGTCCTTCGTTGGTGGCATGATAGCGGCCGTATTTGTCAGTTTCGATCATATCCACCAATAGACGGGCAAGGTCATACGTATAGGTAGGGGATCCGATCTGGTCGGCTACCACCGTAAGCTTATCTCTGGTCTTTCCAAGGTTCAGCATGGTCTTAATAAAGTTCTTTCCATTCACACCGAACACCCAGGCAATGCGTACTGTGAAGAACTTATCAAGAGTTTCCTCTACTAAAAGCTCTCCCTCGTACTTTGTCTGACCATAGATATTCAGCGGCTCTCTTACATCATCTGGCTCCCATGGGCGGGTTCCCTGTCCGTTAAATACATAATCTGTACTGATGTACATCATCTTAATATCTAAATCCTTACATACTTTGGCGATGTATCCGGTACCGGTAGCATTTACCTTCCGGCAGATATCCACATTATCCTCTGCTGCATCAACGGCAGTATAGGCGGCACAGTGGATCACTGCTTCTGGAGCTGCTGCTTTTATAACACGGTTCACACTCTCCTCATCGGTGATATCCATTTCTTCAATGTCAACACCAATGGCTTCATGTCCCCGCTTTAAAAGTTCGTTTACAACGTCAAATCCAAGCTGGCCTTTTACGCCAGTTACTAATACTTTCATAGCTGCCTCACTTTACAGATGGATTTATAAACGGTTTCCGTACATTGTGTCGAAATAACCCTGATACTCTCCATTTATAATATGTTTCCACCAGTCTTCGTTATCCAGATACCACTGAATGGTCTGACGGATTCCGGTGTCAAAGTTATATTTTGGCTTCCAGCCAAGCTCTGTTTCAAGCTTCTTAGGATCAATGGCATAACGTCTGTCATGACCTGGACGGTCTTTTACATATTTAATCAGGCTCTCTGGTTTATCAAGAGCTTCCAGAATTGTTTTTACCACTTCCAGATTGGTGCGCTCGTTGTGTCCGCCTACGTTGTAGACTTCTCCTTCTTTTCCCTTGTGGATGATTAAATCAATAGCCTCGCAGTGATCAGATACATGAAGCCAGTCTCTTACATTTTCACCTGTTCCGTATACCGGAAGCTCTTCATCTGCAAGAGCGCGGCTGATGATCAGCGGAATCAGCTTCTCTGGGAAATGATAAGGGCCGTAGTTATTGGAGCATCTGGAGATAGTCACCGGAAGTCCAAAGGTTCTCTGGTATGCCAAAACAAATAAATCTGCACTTGCCTTAGAGGATGAATAAGGGCTTGAGGTGTGAAGCGGAGTTTCCTCGGTGAAGAATAAGTCAGGGCGGTCTAATGGAAGGTCCCCGTATACTTCATCGGTAGAAACCTGATGGTAGCGCTTAATGCCAAAGGTACGGCAGGCATCAAGTAAGGTTGTGGTTCCCATTACATTGGTTCTTACAAATGCTTCCGGATCGGTAATAGAGCGGTCTACATGGCTCTCTGCTGCAAAGTTTACGATGATATCTGGCTTTTCATTCTTAAAAAGTTCAAATACAAAATCTCTGTCTGCAATGTCACCTTTGATAAACTTATAATTTGGCTTATCTTCCACTGGCTTTAAGGTTTCTAAGTTTCCTGCGTATGTTAAAAGATCTAAATTGATGATCTGGTAATCCGGGTATTTATTTACCATATGATGTACGAAATTTCCGCCGATGAATCCGGCTCCGCCTGTAACGATGATTTTCATTGATCGTTCCTCCTTACTTTCTTTCACTCTACAGTTTATCAATATATTTTCCGGCAAGGACATCCATTAAATACTGTCCGTACTGGTTCTTCTTTAAGGGCTCGATGCTTGTCATAAGCTGATCCTTTGTGATCCAGTGGTTTAAGTATGCGATTTCTTCCAGGCAGGCAATCTTTCTGTGCTGATGGGTTTCCATGGTGCGCACGAAGTTGGTGGCATCTACCAGGGATTCATGAGTTCCGGTATCCAGCCAGGTAAAGCCCTGACCTAACAGCTCCACATCAAGCTGGCCGTCTTCCAGATAAATGCGGTTCAAATCTGTGATCTCAAGCTCACCTCTTGCAGATGGCTTTAAGTTCTTTGCATATTCCACGACTTTATTATCATAGAAATAAAGTCCTGTAACACAGTAATTGCTCTTTGGCTTCTCTGGCTTCTCTTCAATAGAAATAGCTTTTCCGTCTGAATTGAATTCCACGATACCAAAACGTTCCGGATCATCTACATAATAGCCGAATACGGTCGCTCCGTCTTTTTTATTGGCAGCGTTTAATAAGCGCTTGGTGAGGCCATGGCCTGCAAAGATGTTGTCGCCTAAAATCATGGCAACGCTGTCATCTCCGATAAATTCCTCTCCGATGACAAATGCCTGAGCAAGGCCGTCTGGAGATGGCTGTACCGCGTAGGATAACTGGATGCCAAACTGAGCTCCGTCTCCTAAAAGTGCTTCAAACCTTGGAGTGTCATCTGGAGTAGAGATGATCAGGATATCACGAATCCCTGCATTCATAAGCACGGATAAGGGATAATAGATCATTGGCTTGTCATAGATAGGCAGAAGCTGCTTTGATGTTACCATGGTCAGCGGGTAAAGTCTGGTGCCGGAACCCCCGGCAAGAATAATTCCCTTCATTTTTACAAATCCTCCATATTATTTCATATCTCTATCATACAGGGTGACGTAAGGTCACTGTCAAGGACTTTCTGCCATTTTACTGTTTTATTTGATGCAAAGGAAGGCTCCGGCCTGTTTTGTGATGTGAATATACCCCTTTTTTTCCATCTTTCGCTCCAGAAATTCCCGGAACTCACCGAAACGGTCGCTTAGATACTCCTGCTGGTTTCCGTGACAGGAGAGAATGTATTCCATCAAGGCTCCGGCATCCCTGACTTCAAGATGATCATTGAATTCCCTTTTTTCAACCGAATGAAAATAGGGGGCCAGCTGTTCTTCTCCATTTTCAAGTCCGAACACATCATAGAGATTTACTTCAGAAAGTGTGATTCTGGAATCGAATTCCTTTACCAGCTGGCTGATTTCTTTCATGTGGCCGGCTCCGTAGGTACTGCAGCAGAAGGTCCCTCCCGGCTTTAGCACCCGCTGTACCTGGCGGAACGCACCATCTAAATTGGAAAGGTAGAACAACACATGGTTTGCTGCCACCAGATCAAAGCTTTCTGATGGCTTTGGAATCTGCCTACAGTCGAATACTTCAAAGGAGAAATTCCCGGATACGTGTTTTAAGTTTTCTTCTACGTCCCGGATCATTCCTTTTGATACATCAGAAAGGCAGATGGCTGCACCTTCTGGAATCCGGTCCCTGTTGGTGAGCCACAGTTCTCCATTTCCGCAGCCCAGCTCCAGAATGTTTTTTCCGGCAAGGGGCTCCATCAGTCCGAACAGCCACTGGAACCAGCTGATTGGGCTTTTGGCATATTTTTTGTGTAGTCCGATCCGTATATTAATATTAGCGGCATCTTTATATTGTTCCACCAGTGTTTTTTCCATATTAGTAATATGTATCAGATGAAGAATCTTGTTCCAGTCCACGGCCTGGTTATCCGTCACCAGCCTGGAGGTCTCCGAAAGTGTCTGCTCCACAAGCTTTAAATGCTCGATCCGCTTGCGCACCAGATTAAGCTGAAGCCGTAAAGACTCGTCCACATAATCGTTGTCATCGTCATTGATGGTAATGGAGCGAATTTCGTCCAGGGAAAAGCCAAGGTATTTTAAGGATAGAATTTTCTGCAGCTTGGCAAAATCAGAGTCCGTATAAAGGCGGTATCCGCCCTCACTGACCCCTGCCGGCTTTAAAAGCCCCTGCTTGTCATAATAGCGGATGGTACGTATGGTTACATTTGCTTTTTTGGCGAACTGGCCGGAGGTATAAAATCCATCTATTTGACTCATTCTAAAATCCTTCCTTTCTATACCATGAGCTGGTAATTTATAATATCAAGCATTTTGCCGAATTTCATTCCCATTTCTTTCATGGTACCGCAGTATTCAAAGCCCAGATGCTCATGAAGAAGGATGCTGGCCTCATTTCCACCGGTAATAACGGAAATAACTGTGTGCACATCATCTCTTTCCCTTGCAATCTCTATAATAGAAGAAGCCAGCCTTCCTGCGATTCCTTTCCGTCTGTAGTCTCTGCTTATATAAATGGACAGCTCAACGGTTGTTTTATAAGCTTCCTTGGGGCGGTAGGAGGAAAGGCTTGCATAGCCTACCGCTTTTCCGTCTTCTTCTGCTATAATTAAAGGATGGTTTCCTATATTATGTTCGCGAAACCATACCATTCTCTCTTCCATGGTCTTAGGGGTCAAATCAAAGGTAGCAAATCCATGCTCCACTTCGTAATTATAGATGGCCAGTAACTCTGGCATATCCTTTTCTTCGGCAGTTCTAATTATCATACGCATTCCTCCAAATTATAATTTATCTTATCATACATCATTCTAATACCCTCGTCCAATACAAATTGCGAGGAAATATATCCTCTTAATTCCTGCTTTTTTTAACGCTCTGGTACAGGCCTCCATGGTACTTCCTGTGGTATAAATATCATCCATTAATATGACTCCCTCTATTCCTGGTTTTCTTTCTCCAGGTACAAAGGCCGCCTCCAGATTCTTAAGACGCTCGTTAGGATCCAGGCCCTTTTGCGGCATGGTGTTTTTATTTCTAAGAAGCATTTCGGAAGCTACCGGAAGGTCCAAGGCTTTCCCCACCTTATTTGCCAGCACTTCGGCCTGATTAAATCCCCGTTCTCTTTCTCTTTTGGGGTGAACAGGAATGGGGACTAGTACACCGGCATTCATCCGGCGTATCTGCTTTTCATAACGCGCAGCAATGGCTTCTCCATAAAAATCCAGGTACTCCCGTCTGTTTTTATATTTTATCTTTATCATGGAAGCTTTGGCTGTTTCATCATAATTAAGAAGGGCCAGACCATACTCAAAGGAATGTTTGTGCCTGACGCAGTCAAAACAGTATTCTATGTTTTCACTCATGACTTCCTTGCCGCATTTTTTACATACAGGACCTTTGACAAAGGATAGCTTTTTAAAACATGCTGGGCAAATGAGCCGGCCTTTTGGCATAACAATATCATCACAGACAGGGCATCGCCTGGGAAAAAGAAGATCGACAAAAAAAGAAGGATTCATAGCAGAATGTTCTCCTTGCAAATAAGAATGGCGAGACAGGCAGGAAGGGATCCCTTCCTGCCTTAAGAGTATCATGAAAGGTGATTGATTTCACAGATCCGGTCCTTGAGGCCGGAATATCTGCGCTGTTCTGTTTCGTTATTTACCATTTCCTGAAAGACCTCAGGAATTCCCACAAGACACACACAGGATTTTGCCCGGGTGACTGCGGTATAGATTAAATTTCGGGTCATCAGCATCCGAGGGCCTGAAAATACAGGAATCACCACGGCTGGATACTCACTTCCCTGGGATTTGTGAATGGTGATGGCATAGGCCAGCTCCAGCTCTTCCAGCTGCTTGTAGCTGTATTCCACCAGCCTTCCCTCGTCGAATTCCACGGTGATCAGCTCTGCAAAGCTGTTAATCTCCCGGATAATCCCCATATCTCCGTTATAGATTCCGGTGCCTTTATCCACAGGAATTCCGTACTTGTTTCGTACTTCCCATTCAATGTTGTAGTTATTTTTAATCTGCATGACCTTATCGCCCACCCGGTAGATGATTCCTTGAGTCTCCTTCTGGGGCTTGTCCTCTGACGGAGGATTTAAAAATTCCTGTAAAATGGTGTTAAGCCGTTCTACTCCCATGGCCCCTTTTCTCATAGGGGTCATGATCTGGATATCAAAGGTGTCTGCATGAACATAATCCGGCAGCTTTTGCTGCACCAGAGTAATCATAGCATTAATAATGGTATTGGGGTCTTCCCGTTTGATGAAAAGAAAGTCATTGCTTTTCTTTCCCAAGGGAATGACCTCTCCCCCATTGATTTTATGGGCATTGACCACGATATCGCTTTGGGTGGCCTGACGGAAGATCTTTGTCAGCATGACCACATTAAAGCACTCCGAGTCTATCATATCCCGAAGCACATTACCCGGTCCCACGCTTGGGAGCTGGTTTACGTCTCCCACCAGGATCAGTCTCGTACCAGGGTTTATTGCCTTTAAGAGGGACTGCATCAAATGGATATCCACCATGGAGGTTTCGTCTATGATAACTGCATCCGCATCCAGGGGATTTTCCTCATTCCGTTCAAAATGCATGGAGGCAGATCGATCATCTCCCGGTGCACCGGACAGCTCTAAAAGTCTGTGAATGGTCCTGGCTTCATAGCCGGTCGCCTCTGTCATTCGTTTGGCTGCACGTCCTGTGGGCGCTGCCAGCAGGATTTCCATCTCTTCGCTTTCAAAGAAGCGGATTATGGTATTAATGGTTGTGGTCTTACCGGTTCCAGGTCCTCCGGTGATGATTAAAAGACCGCTGTTTACGGCTTCCACCACAGCCTTTACCTGCTTTTCGTCAAGCTCGATCTGCTCTTCCTTCTGGATTTTTAACAGCTTGGTCCGTATCTCCCCCTCTGGCATCTGTCCACGTATGTTAAGGTCGTGAAGCATCTTTGCGGAATTCAGTTCCATATAGTAATACTGGGAAGCATAGACCACCCGCCTGCCATCGGTCTCTCTGATGACCAGGCGTTTATCAAGCTGCATGTCCATAAGATGCTTTTCAATCAGCTGACGATCCACCTTAAGAAGCTCTGAAGCCTGGCAGAGAAGCTCCTCTTCCGGAAGATAGGTGTGACCATTTGATGTGGCCTGTAAAAGACTGTAGAGCACTCCGCACTTGATCCGGAAATCGGAATCCGTGAAAATGCCCACCTTCCTGGCGATCTCATCTGCCATCTTAAATCCCACGCCTGGAATATCATCTGCCATCTGGTAAGGATTTTCCTTAATGATGCCATAGAGTCTGGGACCGTATTCCTGATAGATTTTTGCAGCCAGATTCATGGAAATTCCATACTCCTGGAGAAACATCATAGCCTGACGCATCTCCTTTTTCTGTTCCACCTGCTGGGAAATAGCCATTGCCATCTTTTCGCTGACGCCCTTGACCTCAGAAAGCCGCTCCGGCTCCTCCTCCATAATACGGAAGGTGTCCGCTTTAAAGCGTTTGACAATTCTTGCAGCCAGAGCTGCTCCCACACCTTTAATGGCCCCGGAGCCCAGATACCGTTCCATAGCCGCTGTATCCTCTGGTGTCTTGATCTCATAGGTTTCCACGGTCATCTGTTCGCCGTAGACCGGATGCTCGGTCATGGCTCCCACCGCTTCCACCATCTCCCCCTCGCTTATGTAATGAAAATTACCTACAAGGGTATATTCTTCGCCTTCATTTACGAGACTTAAGACTGTATAGCCGTTATCTTCGTTCCTGTATTTAATTCTCTCTACAAATCCGCAGACAGTTGCCATAATCCCTCCCGTAAACACAGACAGACTGCCCCAAAACAATCCCTGTCGGAATCATAAGATACCGCCAGGGCTGTTTTAAAGCAGTCAAATTAACTTGTTTTCACTCAGTTTAAAATTCTCTTTTATTATCTCCGCCGTGAGTAAATTCAATAAATTTACCGGTTCCGATGGCTACTGCTGTCAGCGGATCTTCTGCAATCATGGTAGTGATGCCTGTCTTCTCTTCAATGAGGGCATCAAGGCCGCTTAAGAGAGAGCCGCCGCCTGTAAGGACGATTCCGCGGTCGAAAATATCTGCTGCAAGCTCTGGTGGTGTGCGCTCCAGTACATTATGAACCGCATCAACGATCTGCATTGCTGGCTCTTTTAATGCATCAAGGGTCTCATCAGAAGTTACGACAATGGTCTTTGGAAGGCCGGTAACTAAGTTACGTCCTCTTACTTCCATGGTCAATACTTCTGGTCTGCGGTATGCGGCACCAATGTTGATCTTGATTTCCTCCGCAGTTCTCTCACCGATTAAAAGGTTATGTTTCTTACGCATATAGCGTACCAATGCTTCATCAAAATCATCACCGGCAACTTTAATGGAGGTGCTTACTACCGTTCCGCCAAGAGAAATAACTGCAATGTCAGAAGTACCGCCACCAATATCGACAATCATGTTACCGCATGCTTTTGAAATGTCGATTCCTGCGCCAATAGCTGCTGCTACCGGTTCTTCAATAATAGACACTTCTCTTGCGCCTGCCTGATAAGTCGCATCTTCCACTGCCTTTTTTTCTACTTCCGTAGCACCGCTTGGGATACAGACGCTGATTCTTGGCTTTCTTAACGTCTTTTTGCCTACTGCTTTATTGATAAAATATTTAAGCATCTTTTCAGTTACCGTATAATCAGAAATGACTCCCTGACGAAGGGGTCTGACAGCAACGATATTACCAGGAGTTCTACCGATCATCAGTCTGGCTTCTTCTCCAATGGCCTTTATTTTATTGGTATCACGGTCTATGGCAACAACTGAGGGCTCTTTTAAAACAACGCCCTTGCCTTTAATATATACCAGTATACTGGCGGTTCCTAAGTCAATTCCAATATCATTGGACATCATAAACATTCTTCCTCCTGATTCCTGTATCCTGTTCCCAAAGTTTCCTTTATCTTCAAATTTATGTGTAATTCGCAAATTAGGTCGCACTTTCTACCCTATTATATACAATAACCCCAGGTTTTTAAAGGGGTTTTTTTATTTTTATTATCTTTATTAATTTTTAATGTATCGTACACATTTTCGACACATTTTCATTGTATACTTATGGTACGTTATCCGAAAGGATAACGGGCCTTTTGTTTCAAGTAACTTACTTGAAATCACAAAGCTTTTTCATACTCATACCGGACGGTGCAAACCGTCCGGCCCCCCTAAATAACAATTTGATTACATTTTTGAATCATTTCTGATAGAACGTGATAACAGGATCTGGCTTTCCTTGTGAACCAGGTCCTGTTTTTTTATTGAAAAATGTATATTCTTATCTAAGAAGCTCAGCCTGGTAATGTAATTTTCGCCCTGAAAATAGTTATCCATGAACGAAACAGCGAAAAAAGGCTGGAGTCTGGTAAAACCAGACCCCCTTTATAATAGGATGCTTCTCCCTTAAGAAAGCCTTAATGCCCATTCCCGACAGTCGATGACTCTTGTCGCAAGACCCTCATAAAACTCTGGCTCATGACAGATTAAAAGTATGCTTCCCTTATATTCTTTTAATGCCCGCTTTAACTCATCCTTTGCATCTACATCAAGATGATTGGTCGGCTCGTCCAAAAGAAGAACGTTAGATTCCCGGTTTAACAGCTTGCATAGACGCACCTTAGCCTGCTCTCCACCGCTTAATACACGAACCTGGCTCTCAATGTGCTTTGTAGTCAGTCCGCATTTTGCAAGAGCGGAACGGACCTGATACTGAGTATAGGAAGGGAACTCCTTCCAGATTTCTTCGATGCAGGTGGTGTTATTTCCTGGTGTCATCTCCTGCTCAAAATAACCGATGGATAAATAGTCTCCAAGCTCTACGCTTCCGCTTAAAGCCGGTACAAGACCAAGAATGCTCTTTAAAAGAGTGGTCTTTCCAATTCCGTTGGCACCCACTAAAACCACCTTTTCGCCACGCTCCATAGAGAGATTTAAAGATCTTGACAATGGTTCGTCATATCCGATTACCATATCACTTGTTTCAAAGATAACTTTTCCCGCTGTCCTTGCTTCCATAAAGTGAAATTCCGGCTTTGGTTTCTCTCTTGCAAGCTCAATGACATCCATCTTATCCAGCTTTTTCTGCCGGGACATAGCCATATTTCTAGTGGATACCCTGGCCTTATTCCGGGCTACGAAATCTTCAAGCTCTGCGATTTCCTGCTGCTGACGCTTATAAGCAGACTCCAGCTGAGAACGTTTTACCGCATATACTTCCTGGAATTTATCATAATCGCCTACATATCGGTCAAGATTCTGATTCTCCATGTGGTAAATGATATTGATTACGCTGTTTAAGAAAGGAATATCATGAGAAATCAGAATAAATGCATTCTCATATTCCAGTAAATAGCGTTTCAGCCATTCGATATGAACCGTATCCAGATAGTTGGTCGGCTCGTCAAGAAGAAGAATATCCGGCTTTTCCAAAAGAAGCTTACCAAGAAGGACTTTGGTTCTCTGTCCACCACTTAACTCGGTCACATCTTTATCAAGACCCATATCCGTTAATCCCAGGGCCCTTGCCACCTCTTCCACCTTGGAATCAATGATGTAAAAGTCATGAGCCATAAGCAGATCCTGAATGGTTCCAAGCTCCTCCATCATGGAGTTCATGGTCTCTTCGTCTGCCTCTCCCATGCGGTCACAGATATCATTCATCTGCTCTTCCATCTGGAACAGGAATGCAAAGGCGCCTTTTAATACTTCACGAATGGTCATTCCCTTTTCAAGAACCGTATGCTGATCTAAATATCCGACCCGGACTCTCTTTGACCATTCCACTTTTCCTTCATCCGGCTGTAATTTTCCGGTTATGATATTCATAAATGTGGATTTACCCTCACCATTGGCTCCGATTAGTCCAATGTGCTCTCCCTTTAACAGCCGAAAGGAAACGTCCTGAAATATAGCCCTGTCTCCAAATCCGTGGGTGAGATGCTCAACATTTAATATGCTCATTGATATAACTCCTTTATTCATGGGTATACAATACGAAACATCATAATTCTACATGACAGAAGCAATTAAGGCAAGTAAAATACCCTGATTCTTCTAAGACTTTTTTCCAGTTGCAAAAAAGGACAAAACCGTATATGATAGTTCCAATACAGTGATTGATCGAAAGGAGTCACGCTTATGTACGTATATTCTTGGTCTCAATGGCTGCTGTTCTTTTTTATCTATTGTTTTATTGGCTGGATCATTGAATCTACCTATGTTTCCGTAAGAAGTCTTCATTTTGTAAACCGCGGATTTTTGCGCCTTCCGATGCTTCCTTTATATGGAAGCGGAGCCATTATTATGCTTTGGCTGTCTCTTCCTGTAAAGGGAAATTTAATCCTTGTCTTTTTGTTCGGTATGGCAGGGGCATCCCTTTTAGAATACGTGACCGGATACGTGATGGAACGTTTGTTTAAGATGAAATACTGGGATTACAGCAACAATCCTTTTAATATTAATGGTTACGTCTGTCTCGGTACCTCCATCGCATGGGGATTTTTGACTCTTCTTTTGACCGAGGTGGTTCACAGACCTTTGGAATGGCTTGTCCTAAAATTAGATAGCAGCGTAACCATCTATCTGGTCATAGGGATTTCCATTGTATTTACCATTGATACCGTTCATTCTGTGAAGGAAGCCCTGGATCTTGGACGGATCCTGGAATCTATGACAAAGCTAAAGGCAGAGTTAGAAGAGGTACAGGTTCAGATGGCTCTTTTAAAAGCAGAGACCACTCAAAAGGTATCGGAATTTAAGACTGAAACTCTGGTGAAGATCACCAACTTAAAATCAGAGACAGCCAGTGTAATCAAAGAATCCGCTCTGGTGGAACGGCTCCAGTCCTTGACAGAGACGAAAGAAAAGCTAAGTGGATACTTAAACTTTTACCGAAAAGGAATCCTTCGCCGGAATCCTACGGCTTCCTCTAAGCTGTTTGGGGAAGCATTAAAGGAATTAAAAGAATATTCTAAGAAATATAAAAAATCATAAATATTCGTCAAATAAGCCCGGCTGCTGCCGGGCTTATTCCATTTATCTACTATAAAATGTTCTTATAAATCTTCCCATCCTTCATGATCAGCTTCATATTGTTCCGGTCCGCCAGTATATCCAGGTCCTCCACCGGATTTCCCTCCACAATGCATAAATCCGCAAAGGAACCTTTTTCCAGTACTCCTATCTTTCCTTCCGGATAAGGATTCTGATACGTCATTAATTTGGTCAGTTCATAGACATTACCGGTCGCTGCCACGAGTCCCTGAAAGCTTCCGAATCGTTTTTTAAAAAAGGAAAAATCCTCTAACTGAAATTTTTCGATCCGGTCAGGGTCTCCAAAGGAATCCGTACCGAATAAAAGAGGAAGGTTGTATTTAAGAATCAGTTCTGTGGTGAGCGCTTCTCCTTCTCTCACCATGGCTGATTTTTTCTTTACCTCTTCTGGTGTTAATGGGGTGCTCCAATTTCTGCCGCACTGGGGACCGGCAGTTACCCAGATCCCGTTGGCCGCTATGATTTTAGCCGTCTCTTCATCCATCATAGTCGCGTGCTCAAAGCTTTTTACTCCGGCTTTTGCTGCTCTTTGCATGGACTGAGGGGTATAAAGATGGGCCATGACGTAAGTTCCGAAGTCCGCCGCCGCAGAAACTGCCGCCTTCATTTCCTTTAAGGTAAATTGTACGGTCTGGATAGGGTCATACGCAGAGGAGATTCCGCCTCCTGCCATGATCTTTATCTGAGAAGCACCCAGAAAAAGCTGCTCCCGCACAGCCCTTAGAACTTCTGCCACCCCATCCGCTAATACAGTCCCTTTATTCTGTAAAGAAGCAGAAGCATAAATACCGTCGGTCAGCCGGTATTCCGCTCTGTTGGCTCTTGTGTCACCATGACCGCTGGTCTGGGAAATAAAAGCATTTGATGGCAGAATTCTCGGCCCTTCCAAAAATCCGCTGTCAATATTCTTTTTTAATCCGTAAGTGACGCCTCCTGCATCCCGAACCGTAGTAAAGCCACGAAGGAGCATATCCCGGGCAACCCGGACGGAACGGACGGCATTTTCATCTGCTCTCATACCATCGGAAATTCCATTTCCATTGAAGAATAAATGGACGTGGGCATCCGTAAGTCCTGGAATCACGGTTCTGTGCTCTGCATCAATGATTGTGTCAAAGCCTTCTTCTGAAATTTTCCCTTTCTCAATCTCATTTACCAGATTATTTTCGATCACCACATAGGCGTTTTCTTTCCGCTTTGCGTGCTTTCCATCAAATACACTTGCATTTTTTATTAAGGTTTTCATATGCTGTTTATTCCTTTCTGTATCTTCCAAGATGTCGTTCCAGAGTGCCTCCGCTCCATTGGATCAAGAGGCTGAATATCCAATAGATGAGTGCGGCTGCCAGGTACGCTTCAAAGAAGCAGTAAGCCGCATTGGCATACTTTAAGGCGCCATTTAAGATATCCATGACTCCGATTAATATCACCAGAGAAGTCGCTTTCATGATTGAAATAATACTTCCGGTCAGGGACGGGACCAAAACCAGCAGAAGCTGGGGGAAGATAATCCTCTGGAACGTCTGGCAATAAGTCAGTCCGACGGAGTATCCTGCCTCATACTGGGCAATGGGAATTGAGATAAGTGCTCCTCTTATATTTTCAGAGAGCTGGGCGGTACAGGTAAAAGACATGGCGAAAACGCCTATGTATAGCATATTGATGTCATTTACCCGGACTCCCAGTCCCAGTGCTTCTGCGAAAGCATTAAATTTGGTGGCAAAGATAAGTCCTACCGCCACCAGGGTCAGATTGATAGGCAGGGCCTTAAATATAATAATATAAAGGTCCATGAGAAGAGAAACTCCTTTGATCCGGTACGTTCTTAAAAGGGCAATCAGCGTGCCGAATACAAACCCAATGATCAGGACCAGAACTGCCATATACAGGGTGACAGGAATATATCTGGCCGCATTCCAGAAGCATTCCACGAAATAATTAAATTTTAGATTCATATTCCTTAAGCCCCTTTTATCTTTCTTTCATAATTAAGCTGCTCTGACAGGCGGATGAAGATGCGTTCCAGGACAAAGCTTGCCAATACAAAAATGACTGCTGCGCAAAAATATCCTTCCAGCGTATGGAAAGTGACGGTTCCGATCGCTTTCACCTTTCCCATCATATCCGTGACCCCCAGCATATAAGCCAGGGAGGTGGCAGGAAGAAGCCCCACCAGCATGGTGCTAAAGCCAGGAATCAGCACACGGGAGGCTTGAGGAAGAACAATCCTGAAAAAAGTCTGGACCCCGGTCAGGCCTACGGAATACCCTGCCTCAGACTGGCCTGATGGGACGGAGAGAATGGCCGCCCGTATATGCTCCGACAAAAAACCAGCTTCATTTAACCCGTAAGCTATGTATACGAAAATCAGCTTATTCCATTCAGAGGTAATGTTCTTGCCTGCGAAAAACGTGATGAGCAGCGGCATTCCATAATATACCAGAAACAACTGGACCAAGATAGGCGTCCCTCTTACGAAAGATACATAGGTAGCTGCCAGTTGGCTTAATACAGGCAGCTTTTTTATGCGGATGGCTGCGATTGCAGTGGCAAGTATCACCGCAATCCCAATAGAAACCAATACGATGTTAAGGGTAACCGGAAGCTTGGAAAGCACTTTAGGAAAATATTCAATCACCCTCCGAAAGAAAAAAAAACCACCCGCCATAATCAAATGCTCCTTTCTGTTTATTTTAGCTTTTCTACGGTGTAGTCGGTTCCCAGAAGCTTTTCAGAAAGCTCTCTCTGCCAGCCGGAATCCAGCAGCTTCTTCTGTACCCCATCAATATCTTCCTTAAGCTTTTCATCCCCATAATTATAGATAAAGTAGCAGCCGTTTTTCTTTTCCGGGTTATAGAAAAGTTTAGAGCCAGCCACATCGAAAACATCTCCATAAGCGGCTTTATCCAAAGCGTCCATAAATGGTATGCTTAAAATTCCATCGTAAATGCCGCTTCCTAAGCCTGCCAGATGCTGTTCCGTTGTTCCGTCATCGTAAACGAGGTTGACCGGCTTATCGGGATGGGTTTTATTGTATTCTTCCAGCAGATAAGCTACATTAGAAGATGTCTGTACCGCAATTTTAAGACCTCCCAGGTCATCTTCACTTTTAACTGCGATTTTGGAACCTTTTGCAACCCTCAAATTGTATCCCACTTCGAAAAAGTTTCCCTGGGTTCCATATAAGTATTTCTTGGCCCGCTGTTCATTCCAGCCGAAATGGTGAACTGCAATATCGTAATTGTCTGTATCAAGACCCACTAAAACATTCTTGAATTCCGTAGGCTCATATTCAAACTTATATTGAGGAAGCTCTTCATCAATCTTTTTTAATGTCTCATAATCATACCCCTTTAAGTTTCCATTCTCATCCACATAACACATGGGATTAAAGCTGTTGCCGATCCCGATTTTAATGGTTTTTACGTCTGCTGCGGCTTCCTTTGCTGTACTTTCTGCCGGCTTGGCGGCGGCAGTGTCACTTGCTTTCGAACTGCATCCTACGGCGGCCGCAGCCGCCGCAGCCACGAATATCATTGCCATTGCTCTCCGGAATCCTTTTACACATTTTTTCATCTTTCATTCTCCTTTTTATTCGTCCTTCTCAATTCTCCTTTTAATAAACAGACCGCTTTCTGTTTACCAATGGTACCGGTTGGATTTGAACCAACAATCTGAGTTTTGCAGACCCCCGCCTTTTCCCTCTGGCCACGGCACCTGATTTATCTCTTAAAAACAAAAAAACAACCTCATTCTGATATGCACTTCTGCTTATCAGAACCTCTGGTTGTCCAGTCAGTTCTTTTCTAGTATTTATCATGATTTTTCTATTAAAAAAGCAGGTACTATATTAGTACCTGCAAAAACTCTGATATCGAGGATTAGGTATCTAATACATACAAAAACAAGCTGCATTCATTTTCATGTATACAGTCTTACAGCAACAAGTTCCGTTAACAGATCCGATAAAACCTTCATAAGAACGTGCAGTGCCTTTCATATGTACCTTCCTTTCGCTATTTATTACCTATTACATCTATATGTTTATATGTAACACATTATAATCGTTACGTCTTCTGATGTCAATAACTTTTTTATATAATTCAGGAATTATCCGAATCGTCATAAATATGGAATACAGGTACCGTTCGTCTGATTCTTTCCTCATTGCTTCATACCTTTCTGCGAAAGCTGCATTTACCAATAGAACGGATCGATCCATCCGCCAATATTGCTTTTCATTTATCTACGTCCCCGGCAAACTCACTCGCTGAATAAAAAAATAGCCTTTTCCGCATCTTAATAACTCTTTAAAATGCGAAAAAGGCTATTACATGGTATGAAAAAATACCCTTGACAATCATCCTGATTCAAAATAATTCTATAACATCTGGTCCACCATAATCGTTACGGCTTCTCCCAGCTTAGCAGACAGCTTCTCTGCATCTTCCAGAGAAGAGCCTTTGATTCCATAATAAAATTTAATTTTAGGCTCTGTTCCTGATGGTCTTACACACAGCCAGCTATCCTCTTCCAATTCATAATAAAGCACATCAGACTGAGGCAATCCCGTAGGCTTACTTTCTCCGGTAACCATATCCTTTACCGTGTCAAGCTTATAATCTCTGGCAGAAAGAACCTGGTATCCGCCTACGCTCTGAGGCACTTCACGCCTCATCGTCTCCATGATCGCCCTGATCTTTGCCTGGCCTTCCATTCCTTCTAAGGCAATGGCTTTCACTGCATCCTTGTAGTATCCATATTTTTCATACATGGCTGTCATGGCATCCCATAAAGTCATGTTCTTTGTCTTATAATAAGCGGCTGCCTCGCATAAAGCCACGGAAGCAGAAATGGCATCCTTATCTCTGGCATACGTTCCGATCAGACAGCCATAGCTTTCTTCCAGACCGAAGAGATACGTTCCGTGCCCGGAGGACTCATTCTTTAAGATCTGCTGTCCGATGTATTTAAAGCCGGTCAGCACTTCAATGAGCTCACAGCCATAGGATTTGGCAACGGCGTCCACCAGATTGGTAGTAACGATGGATTTTACGACCTGTCCATCCCCTGGAATCTCTCCCCGTTCCTTTTTCTGGCTGAGCACGTATTCACATAGGAGAGAGCCTGACATATTGCCGGTAAGAGGGATATATTCCCCTGATTTACTATCCTTTACATACACTCCAAGGCGGTCTGCGTCAGGGTCTGTTGCCAGAATCAGGTCTGCATTCTTCTCCTTTGCAAGAGCCAGTCCTAAGGCAAAGGCTTCCTCTGCCTCCGGGTTTGGATAGCTGACCGTAGGGAAATCCCCATCTGGCAGCTCCTGCTCCGGAACCACATAGACATGAGTAAAGCCAATTTCTTTTAACGCTCTTCTTACAGGAAGATTGCCAGTCCCATGAAGAGGGGTATAGACAACGGATATCTCATCCTGCATACGGTCAATGGCGTCCTGGTTCACGACCTGGGCCTTTACATGAGCTATGTATTTGTCATCCACAGAAGCTCCTATGATCTCATAGTTTCCCGCTGCCACAGCAGCTTCTCTGGTGGTAGTCTTCACAGTGGAAAGGTCTGTAATGCCTAAGACCTCCTCTGTTACCCCTTTGTCATGCGGGGGCGTGAACTGGGCGCCATCTTCCCAATAAACCTTGTATCCATTATAATCCGGCGGGTTATGGCTGGCCGTTACATTAATACCAGCGATACAGCCTAACTCCCTTACGGCAAAAGAAAGCTCCGGTGTCGGTCGCAGAGATTCAAATTTGTATGCCTTGATTCCATTGGCAGCTAATGTTAGTGCAGCTTCCTCTGCGAACTCCGGAGACATATGCCTGGAGTCATATGCGATGGCTACGCCTTTGTGGGCGCCGCCCTGCTTTATAATATAATTTGCAAGCCCCTGTGTGGCTCTTCTTACAACGTATATGTTCATTCGGTTGATGCCTGCTCCGATGATTCCTCTTAAACCGGCAGTCCCAAATTCAAGGTCCTGATAAAAGCGTTCCTTGATCTCATTGTCATCTTCCTGGATTTCCCGAAGTTCCTTTTTGGTAGCCTCATCAAAATATGGATTCAAAAGCCATTCTTCAAAAATGCTCCTGTAATCTTTCATAGCAAATTACTCCCTTCTCTCCATTCCTGTTATGGCTATTATAAAACATAACATAACAAAAGAAAAGCGGATTGTGCTATTTTATTCTTGACAGAAATGAGTTCCTCACCGACTGCTGAATCTCAAGATCCTTCAGTTTTTCGATGTTTCTTGCCGGTATCCAGGCCTTGTTGGCATTATAATAGAAGTTAATCTGCTTCCAGTATTTTTCCGGGTATAAGAATAAATAGTAAAGGCAGGTCCTGTCTGCATCCGAAAGAGGAAGAATATCAGAATAAGCATCAAGCATTGCCATTCCAAGCTTTAAATTCCAGTCATGTTTTTCCATGGCTTTGCGCATAAAATGATACAGATCTTCCATCTGCATCCCTTTATGCATACGGTTAAATTCTACAATTGCGACGTTATGGGCACACATTAAAATGTGATGCTGGTTTAAATCCCCGTGACATAAGTACTCCTCTCTTATCTCCCGGTTCTCCAAAAAGCCTGCCATTCCGATACAGGCCTCCATAGCCTGTTCATAAAATGTATCATAATTTCCCATGACGCAAAGTTCGAATTCCGATTTTTTTCTCTTATTCCGGATAAAAGAACGGGCCCTTACCAGTTCTTTGTTGTGTCGCTCCATTTCCTCTGCCGGCTGCTGCACTAAAATGGAACCTAAGTTCCATTCCTCCTTAAATTCAATTCCTCTTAGAATTTTATGTAGGCAGGCAATCTGCTCAATGGCACACAGTACTTCCTTGCTGTCCTTTAAGTTGCATTCCCGGTCCGCATACCAGTCCTTTACAATCCACCTTGTACCGTCCTCAGCGACGGAGAGGAGCTCCCCTTCCTTATTCCTGACGTAACGATCCACGTTCAAATGGCCGGCTTCTTCCATCTGTGAAAATACCTGATCTTCAAATTCCAGGCGCTTTAAAGTTCCTTTATATTCCCGAAGCAGTTTCAGACCCTGATTCGTTTCACACAACCAGGCGCCCCGGCCGCGCTTTACATCAAGAACTTCAAGCTCATACTGCGAAAGCACCTCTGTGTATTTCTCGTTCACAACCACCCCTCCAACTCTTAGCTCATCAGCTACTTCTAGGGTATGAATGGGCAGGAAAAAATATGCAAAATCTGGCTGAAAGTTATGCGGGCCAGGGGCCCGTTTTTCATAACATTTCAGCCAGATTCATGAGGGTATCTTTTTTATTGTGTTCTGGATTCTTTAAGACTTCTTCAAATAGAGCGTCTAAAACTTCTCCAATCTCAGGTCCCGGCTTTCTGCCTGCTGCTATCAGCTCCCTACCGGTCACTGCCATGTCCTTTAATCGGATGCAGTCCTTGTCCCTTATGATTTCATCAGCGAATTCTTCCACCTTTTTAAGAGTTTCTAAATAGGGTTTTCTTCCGAATATATTTTGAAAATACAGGAGATCATGAAAGAGCTCCGGAGTCAGTCCGCTCATCACCTTACGGATGGCAGGCTTATTAGCCGGTATCTCTTTATCCCAAAGGGCAACTAAGGTCTTTACCTGGCTAATGGTGTCATTATCCAGCTTTAAATCCCTTAATATCTCTACTGCTATTTCCGGTTTCTGATGCCTCAAAATCCCAGCCCACCGCATATGCTTCTTATCCGGGAGCCGTACCAGGTTTTCCTCATCAGAAAGCGTTTTTAAAGCCTGGTGAAATACTCCTGATATATAGGGAGAAATTCCCCATTCATTTACTTTAACAATTGTTTCCGGATGCTTTGAAACCAGCAGCTTGGAAAGCTCCACCTGAATCCGCTCCTTGCTGACCTTTGCCATATTGGGAGCAATTACAGTGATTGCTTTTCTCGTCTCCTCTTCAATTGAAAAGCCAAGCTGTGCAGAAAACCGGATGGCCCTTAAAATCCGCAGGGCATCCTCTGTGAACCGGTCCCTGGCATTGCCTACACACCGGATGATCCCCTGCTCTAAATCCTTTTGCCCGTCAAAGATATCCACCAGACCGTCCCGGTCACTGTACGCCATGGCATTGATCGTGAAATCGCGTCGTTTTAAATCCTCTTCCAGATTTCTCGTAAACTCCACGGATTTTGGATGGCGCCCATCCTCATATTCTCCATCAATGCGGTAGGTGGTCACTTCATAACCTGTCTTGTCACAAAGAACTGTAACCGTTCCGTGCTGGATTCCAGTGTCAACGGTCCTTGGAAAAATATCCTTTACCTGCTCCGGCTTTGCGGAGGTTGTGATGTCCCAGTCTTCAGGAGTCCGACTCAGCAGACTGTCTCTGACACACCCGCCTACCACATACGCTTCAAATCCATGGGCATTCAGTTGTTCTATGATGTTCCCTGCAGCCTGGGGCACTAAAATCTTCATCACGCTCTCCTTTTCCTTGTTCCTATCTAAGATTAATACGCTCTTCCCCAGTAAACCATCTTAACGGCCGGCTTTCCGCAGCAGATACAGGTATCGCTGAGTTTTTCCTGGTTAAATGGCATACAACGGGAAGTTGCTCCTGTTAATTCCTTGATTTTATCTTCACATTCCTGATTGCCGCACCACATAGCCTTAACAAAGCCAGGCTTCTCTTCTACGGTTTTTGTAAAAGTGTCCATAGTAACGGCTTCACTGGTATGCTCATCTCTGTGGCGTTTTGCCCGCTCAAACATATCCTTCTGGATAGTGGAAAGGAGCTTTCCTACCTCTTCATCCAGTTCATCAATGGATACGGTCATCTTTTCATGGGTATCACGGCGTACTAATACCGCCTGGTTCTGTTCCATATCTCTCGGTCCGATTTCCACACGAATGGGGATACCCCTCATCTCAGACTCGCTGAACTTCCAGCCCGGGCTCTTGTCGCTGTCATCTACTTTAACTCTGTAATTAGAAAGCATGCCTTTTAATTCTAATGCCTTATCAAGAACGCCTTCCTTTTGCTGCTGAACCGGAACGATGATCACCTGAACCGGAGCAATTCTTGGAGGGAGGACAAGACCGTTATCATCGCCGTGTACCATGATGATACCGCCGATTAATCTTGTACTAAGTCCCCAGGAGGTCTGATGTACGTAGCTCAACTTATTTTCTTTATCGGAATACTGAATCTCAAAGGCTTTGGCAAATCCGTCTCCAAAGTTATGGCTGGTTCCGGACTGGAGTGCCTTTCCGTCATGCATGAGGGCTTCAATGGTGTAAGTTGCTTCTGCTCCTGCGAATTTCTCTTTCTCGGTTTTCTGGCCTCTGATTACGGGCATTGCAAGAACCTCTTCGCAGAAATCTGCGTATAAGTTAAGCATCTGCTCGGTTCTTGCCTCAGCTTCTTCTGCTGTGGCATGTGCGGTATGGCCTTCCTGCCATAAGAACTCTCTGGAGCGTAAAAATGGTCTGGTCGTCTTTTCCCAGCGGACTACGGAGCACCACTGATTATATAATTTAGGAAGGTCACGATAGGACTGGATCTCTCTGGAATAGAAATCACAGAATAAGGTCTCTGAAGTAGGTCTGACACAAAGGCGCTCCTGAAGGGGCTCCAGTCCGCCATGAGTTACCCAGGCAACCTCTGGTGCAAAGCCTTCCACGTGGTCTTTTTCCTTCTCCAGAAGACTTTCTGGAATAAACATGGGCATGTAGACATTTTCAACGCCTGTTTCCTTAAATCTGCGGTCCAGCTCGCTCTGAATGTTTTCCCAAATGGCGTAGCCTGCAGGCTTAATGACCATACAGCCCTTTACGCTGGAATAATCAATCAATTCTGCTTTTTTTACTACATCCGTGTACCACTGGGCGAAGTCCACATCCATGGATGTGATTGCTTCTACTAATTTCTTGTCCTTTGCCATGACAATTCTCCTTTATTCTTTGAATTAAAAAAGAGCCATCCGTTCCCTACATAAAAGGGACCGAACAACTCGGCGGTGCCACCCAATTTAGCCAAAGATACATTCAATGGCTCACTTTTAGATCCGATAACGCCGGAAATTGCGCCGCAGTTTGCTACGGGACTCCGAGGTAGGTTGGGCCATGAGGGGTATAAAGGCCTTTCACCAAATGGCCTTCTCTCTGGAATACATCATCACTTAGTAATCCTCTTCAACGTCTTTTGGTTGATTTTACGTTATTTGCATATGTTTGTCAAGAGGAAGGCCTGGCTTTTGTTTATTTCCTTCCCTTCTCTTCCTCCATTAACCTTATGCTGTCCTCCCTTACCTGGTTCCTTAAATCCTTTGTCTGGGGAAAGCTGTCACAGATTTCATTTCCATAGGTTAAGTTTAGATCATATTCTAGGGGAAGCCAGTAGCTGGTACCTCCCTCATTGTGCTGTATCACAGTTTCAATCTTATCAAGGGCTTTTACCAGCTTTGCTTCTTTTGTCTGGCATTCTAACAATTCTTCAAAAAGAGAGGTAAAACGATCAGAAGCCGCCTTTGGCAATCTGGCTAATAAGGAATGAATGGCTTCTTCCTCTACTGCCTCATCATTGTCGGTTTTTACAAAGGCTGGAATATCTCCGGTCACTGCCTCGCCCCAGTCATGGATGAGGCACATGCGAATCACCTTATTCATATCCAGGTCTTTAAAGTCCGGCTCCATTAACATAGCAAGAACCGCCAGCCGCCAGGTGTGCTCTGCTACACTTTCCTGGCGTCCGGAGGTTGTCCAGTTGTGCCTGGTATTGCATTTTAACGTTTCTATCAATCCTAAAAACTCAATCAATTCCTTTGGATTCATCGTGCCTTTTCATTTCCTTCCCGATTCGTTTGTTCTCTACAATTATAGCACGATCCACCATACAGCTCCACAATATCTTCAATAATTAACAATCCGATCGGACCCATAATAAAGCCAAACAGACCAAAAAGCTGAAGTCCAACAAACATAGACGCCAGGGTTTCCAGAGGCGTTAGCCCTACCTTTCCTCCCATGATCTTTGCTTCCATCACTTCTCTTATGAAATAACATATGATATAAATGACAATCAGGCCGATACCATATACCCAGTTTTTCCCCACCATAGCGGCAATCGCCCAGGGAATTAAGACAGTTCCCGTACCAAAGATAGGAAGGGCATCTAAAAAGCCGATTCCAATTCCAAGGAGGATAAAATACGGATTTCCCATGAGAAACAGACCTATAGAGCAAATGATCATGGTGAAAATCATAATGGTGGCCTGAGTCTTTAACCATGCGCTGCCGACCGACATTAGCCGGTTTCCAAGCATGGCATATTCATAGCAGAACATGGAATTGTCTCTTCTGGTTCTTATATCATCCATTTCCTGAAGTGTTAAGATGGTGGCAATAAATAAAATGACAGTCAGAATAGTTACCTGTACCAGCCATTTAATAATGCTCATCGAATTTAACATGACAAATGACATGGCTCTGCTTTTTATTGCGGCTTCTCCGCCTGATATAATATCCCGCACCACCTTAAGGAGATATCCGTCAGGCAGCTTTAAAAACTGCTCCGCAAAGGTGCAGTTTTCTGTCAGCCAGGCATCGATGCTCCTCATAATCTGGGGAAGATTCTGGAATAGAAGCTTGGCCTCCATTGTAAGCTTTCTTCCTCCGGCATATAGAATAATCCCGAATACGATCATGAAAAGAATGATTTCGATTCCGCCAATGACTGCAAGGGGAATGGAAATCACTTTTTTCTTTATGGTAAACCGGGTCTTTCGTTCGATCCAGAGGGCGGAAGGACGTAAGGACAATGCAAATACATAGGCAATCAAAAAGGGAATCACGAGGGGCAGCAAATAGCGAAAACTCAAATACACTGCCCCCGTAACTCCCAATATTAATAATGTTTTCTTCAGTTTCCTGCTCGGTTTCTCCATGGACTCACCTGTTTCTGTTTTGTACTTCTTTTGTACATTGACTAGTATGAGCGTCAGGACTTTAAATTATTCAGATTTGAAATTAGTAAAAAATTCCTCATGAAAAAGAATTTTTATAAGGAGAAAAGGTCAAACATTTCTCCTTTTGGTTTCACAGTAAATGTCATCTTTTTGCCTGTTACAGGATGGGTTATGGTAAGGCTGGATGCAAACAAAGCTACATTGGTCCGAATGCCTTTTTGCTGAAAACGAGGGTTGTACTTTTGGTCGCCCCATAAAGGTGTTCCGTGTCCTGCCATCTGTACCCGGATCTGGTGATGGCGTCCTGTTTTCAGTATGATTTCAAGAAGGCTTATTTCCTCACCTTGAAGGTCTTTGTTATCCACAATCTTAAAATCAAGTTCAGCTGCTTTTGCACCTTTTATCCCCTTTTCCACAATCTTGGAACAATTGTTTTTTCCGTCTTTCCACAAATAATCCACGTAGGTGCCAAAGTTTTCCACAGGTTTTCCACATACGACAGCATAATACATTTTCTCTGTTTCGTGGCCGGAAACCTGCCTGCTTAAAGACTCTGCGGCATTTTTTGTTTTTGCATAAACCATGACGCCGCCGACCGGTTTATCCAGCCTGTGGATAACACCCACATAGGGCTCCCCTGATTTTGGGGATAAGGTGTGGATATGTCTCTTTACTTCACTGACCATATCCGGTTCAAAGGATCTGGCTGACTGGGATTCTATTCCCACCGGTTTTTCCACGATCAGGATTTCTTTGTCTTCATATAGTACATTTAAATTCATATTTTTTTCTATTCCTCTTTTTCCCAGGCTTCCATCATGGCCTTTACAGAGCGGCTCATTTCCACACTGAAATCACTATTCCATTTTCTTTTACAAAATGCGTTGACCCAGGCCTTAAAATCCGGTTTTTCTCCCTCACTGTAGATAAGCTCTTTTTCAAATTCTTCCGGACTTTGGCGGCGGTATGTATTTTCAAATACCACACATTCCTTGCGCTGTCGGGCAGGCTTTATTCTCTCCTTTTGCTGTTCCGTTGGATATCCGAATACGACCATTGCCGCAGGGACCGCATATTTGGGCAGACCCAACAGCTCTTTATGAATTTCATAATTTTCTATAATATCCCCAATATAACAGGATCCGATTCCCATGGACTGAGCGGCTACTACAGCATTCTGGGCTGCGATTAAGGCATCGTCTACAGAAAGCATAAGATCACCAAGGCCAGGATGTCTCACTTTTTCCACATGGCGGCAAAACAGATCATACCATTTCTGATAATCTGCTACAAACACAAGGACAAGGGGCGCCTTTGCAATAAATGGCTGGTGATCGCAGGTCTCAGCCAAGCGGTCTTTTATCTCTTGATCTGTTACATTTATGATGGAGTATAAGGTCATCTTACCGGCTGTTGGAGCCCGTAAGGCTGCTTCCAGGATCAAATCTTCTTTCTCAAGTTCAATTGCTCTATCTTCGTATACCCGCACTGATTTTCGTTCAGTTAATTCCCTGATTGTCTCATTCATTATAGCCTTCCTTTCTATACCGAAACATTTGTCATCTTTTTATTATATTAAATATCTAAGATACTCGCAAATAGATTTCAAAATAAATACTTTGACATTCAAAAAAACTCTTGCAAATTTCAAACAGGAAGTGTATAGTATATAAATATAGATTACATAGTATTAATAACTACATTATATATTTTCATTAACTAACAAGGAGGAGATATCATGAACATAAAAATCAAGGATCCAATGAGCGCACTGACCCATTTCATTGCTATGATACTGGCAATTTTGGCTGCAGTCCCATTACTTTATAAAGCATCTTCGGCCGGAGCTCTTCATATTACTGCTCTTACAGTCTTTATCACGAGTATGATTTTACTGTATGCCGCAAGCACGACCTACCACACTTTGGATATCTCTCCAAAAGTCAATAAACTCTTAAAGAAAATCGATCATTTTATGATCTTTATCCTGATAGCTGGAACCTACACTCCTGTTTGCCTGATTGTTCTGGGCGACAAGACTGGATATGGTCTTTTGGCACTTGTCTGGGGAATTGCAATTACCGGAATTATTATTAAGTCCTGGTTCATCATGTGCCCCAAGTGGTTTTCCTCCTGCATCTACATTGCCATGGGCTGGGCTTGTGTCCTGGCGTTCAGTAAGATTACTCAGGCACTTTCTCCTGCTGGATTTGGCTGGCTCCTTGCGGGGGGCATTATTTATACCGTTGGAGGAGTGATTTACGCCTTAAAGCTTCCTATCTTTAACTCCAGGCACAAAGGCTTTGGCTCCCATGAAATATTCCATCTCTTTGTCATGGGCGGAAGCTTCTGCCATTACATGCTGATGTATCGGTTTGTTGCTTAATAATAGGACCGTCAGATTCTCAAGTCTCTCCTGGAATCTGGCGGTCCTCTTTTTGTGCTTCCATAACCAGCTTAAGCTTGTCCTTTCTGGACATCTTCTTTATGGCGGCTTCCCGCTTCATGGCCTCTGCCTTTGATTCAAACTCCTCGTAATAGGCAAGAAGCACCGGTCTTCGGGCTTTGGTATACTTTGCACCTTTGCCCTCGTTGTGGGCCTTTAATCTTTTTTCCAGATGGTTTGTCCATCCGCAGTAGAGCGTATTATCCGCACACTGTAAAATATAAGTATAATTCATGCTTACTCCGTAAAAGATATATTATGTAAACGGTAATAACGCCTTGCAATCACGTCACTACCGCCCAGGCTAACCTGTCATCTATCTAAAGCACCAGCTGGATGCGTTTTGGCGCCATCGATTGGTTGATACCATAGCTGAGCTATAGTATATTATATAACAGGACAAACCGTTATGTGAATAACATTCTTTATAGTACCCTGTTTTTTTAGATTCATTCTTTTTTTACGCAGCGATGCCAGGCAGATTATATAGATTCTGCCTGGCATCCCATTTTAAGACAATTCTTTTACTAAAATCAAACGATCTCCCGGTTTTACTGCTTTTTCCGTTAAACCATTGGCTGTCATAATGGTATCAATGGTGGTATGGAACTTTTTGGCAATTTTCCAAAGGGAATCTCCAGGCTGAACGATATAGCCAACGATTCCAGGAAGTTTTTGTAAATTATTTAAATCCATAGGCGCATCCGTAGCACTGGTGATGATCTGCTCACAGATTGGCTGAAGGGCCAGTAAGTCAAGGGAAATGGTAGATTTGATCTCTACCGTGCCTCCGCCCATCATAACTGCACTTAACTGCTCTAAACCGGAGTTCAACTGGTTAATGGTATCAGCATTGATTCCAGGAGCTTCAATTAAGTAATGGAACGGAACATCTTCTACGGCTGACTGAATGGGCTGGGAATCATCAGAGGTCAAGAAAAGAAGTCTTACCTCTAATACACCTTCTACATGAAGTCCGTCTTCCTTGACTTCCGTATCATCAATCTTTACGGTTCCATCGCTGTGACAGATCTGGAGAATCCTGTCTGCATTGTCAAGTACCACCTTCTCTACAATCTTACATTTGCTCATGTTCTTGGTGAGAATCTTATCAAAGCATGCCTCTCCTGTCTGCAACGTCAGCTCACGGTTGGTGGAATATAAATCGCTTAACAGCTCCATACTCTCTTCCCTGTAAAGCTTCATATCAAGCTCCAGAACAGCGTCGAGATCCATCTCCCGCATTTCTCCGTCGGCATCTGGTTTTGCTTCCATATCTTTATGAATGAGATGTACGGTCACACTTGGAACCATATCATCGGTTACATCTGCCATATCAAGCTCACCGGAAAATGGAATGCTCTCCTCCAGCCACTGAATGGGAGCACCTTCTCCTTCTCCCTGATAAATCAAAAAGACCATCAGTTCACCGTCAAGCATCATTTTGCCATTCATTGGTCTTGTGCTGACGCCTCTCAGCCTCATCTCACTCCATAAAATGTGATCGATGTTTGGCTTGTTTCCTGACAGCGTAATATTTTCCTTAATGCGGAATGTGTCCTTATGACGAAGAGCGGTAGCCGCCACATCTACATTGCGGCGGAGCGCCTCAACCTGAGGACAGTCAGAATATCCGCTTCCCGTGTCCACTTCTACGGCAGCGTCAACGTCATAGGCAGTCTCCACCTTGACCTGTAGTGTTACGATAGCCTTCACACTGATTTTTCTGGAGTTAATAATTCCGGCATTTAAGTCTTCTAAGTCCCAGGAAAGCGAAACCACATCCTGTTCTTCCAGACCAGGTACATTAATCGGCTCCTCAAAGCTGATGCTTCCGGAAAGGGTCTGAAGTCCGCCTTCTGCTCCCCGGTAGAGGATTGTGAAATCCAGTTTGCCCCTTACGGTGACTCTCTCAGTCTGGGTTTTCACGGATTCGATTGTAATTTCGCCGGCACTTAAAATAATCTGGTCCACATCATCCATGGTATCTGGAACAATAAAATCATCATCCAGAGTTACCTGGGATGTGGCATTTCCTTTCCAACGATTCATATGTATGTTTTTCTTCAAAAGCTCCAACATAAAACAGCACCTGCCTTACCTTCTTTATTCCTTTAAGAAAGTTTATGCAGGTGCATGTTTCAATATACTTTTTTTATACCTAATGAATGACTTCTAATGATTTGACTCATCGCCGTCATTATTTTTATGCTGAGAAAGCTCTTTTTGAAGCTCCGTAATGGTTTGTTCCATGACTTTGAGCCGCTCTTCCATGCGGCAATAGGATTCCATGGTGACTTCTTCCTTCTCTTCCTTAGGAATCGGAACACCAAGAATCTTGATGGGCCGTGCTGGTATGCCCACTGCGGTCATATTCTTTTCCAGAGGTTTTAATAATACCGCATTGGCTGCAATGGTACAGTTATCTCCCACATCAAAGGAACCTAAAATCTTAGCACCTGCTCCCACAGTCACATTGCTTCCAAGGGTTGGGTGGCGCTTACCTTTATTTAGTCCCACGCCTCCTAAGGTGACGCCCTGATAAATGGTACAGTTATCGCCCACCACAGCAGTCTCTCCGATTACCACGCCGCAACCATGGTCAATCAAAATCCCATGGCCCAGCTGGGCTCCGGGGTGAATTTCTATTAAAGTAAAAAATCTTGCCATCTGAGAAATAAACCTGGCAATGAAAAATAATTTATGACGATAAAACCAGTGTGCAAACCGATGCCAGATTAGTGCATGGACTCCCTGATATAAAAACAGTACTTCCAGTGAATTTCTTGCTGCGGGGTCCCGTTCTTTCACCGCCTTAACATCAAGCCATATGTCTTTTAATATCATATAACCCTTCCTCTTCTCCTACTGTTGACTTCTGTTTTAGGTAGTATATCACAGGACGGCACAAGAAAAAAGAAAAATTTTAAAATAGCCGCTCTGCAAGATCAAAAAGCAGAGCGGCTAATCTTTTTTATTCCTTATTGAAACACGACTGGGAGCTCCGACATCTCAGTTTTAATGACGATAAACGGATAAGAGGCGTCTGTCGCTGTGACTTCTCCCTTTCCCGGACCGATGAGTTCTGTTCTTAAAACAATGGAATTGTCGGTGAGATACAGATCATTGACGGAAATGCTGAAGCCTCCGCTTGGCTGCTGTCCATAACCAACTACTATGTAAAGATTCTGGTCATCGCTGTAGGTCAGCTTAAAAGGTGATTGCTGCTTCTGTGCAATAATATCCTTTAATTCCTGAGGGATATCGGTATCTGGTGTTACGGAAAACTCCATATCCTTTACTTTGTTACTGCTGCCTCCTTTTCCAAGGCACCCACTTAGTGTAAACGCAACCAATCCTACCAGAATAAATCCCAGGCAAATCAGCCGTTTTCTGATTGACAATTTTTTCATGACACATTCCCCGATTTATTGATTATTACAATCTATATGGGGAATGTGCCTTTTTTATGAAAACTTTACGCCTTTTTTCCTACCGGAATCCAGATCTGGCTGACATAATCCTCTTTGGAAGGATCTCCCATGGAATACCATTCTATCTGAGGTCCGTCCATGATCTCATATCCGGATGCCGGAAAGAACTCAGTAAATATCCGTTTCCATACCTTTTGCTGACTCTCCGGTAATTTACCCACGCACTCAAAAATCACGTAGGTGGCTGGGGGAATCATAAGTTCTTCCATACCTTCTTTCAGAGGCTGGTCAGAACCCGTGGCAATATAGTAATCAAATTCATCATCACTGCAGTTTGCACACACACCAAGGCAGGCAAAGTCTTCCTTGTCATTGAGTCCCAACACTTCGTCGTACCGTCCATCTTCCGATAACCGGTCCCACATATCCAGTACTCGTTTGAAATTTTCTCCACCCGTAAGAGGGACCCGCTCCTTATAACCGATGACACGAAATCCTTCCAGTTCCTTCACATAATAATTCATAGCCTCTACTCCTTTAATGGTTATTTCAAATGAAATGCGGGAATAGGATTTTATCTTTGCCCCGGGCTTTTTCACTTCACTGGGATTCATTCCATGCATGGCATGAAACGCCCTGGCAAAGGAAACCGGAGATTCATATCCATACTTAACTGCCACGTCTATTACCCTGGTATCTTCTGTTAGAAGCTCGATAGCAGCCATGGTCATCCGCCGTCTGCGAATGTAATCCCCAAGTGACACGTCTGCCATATAGGAAAACATTCGCTGAAAGTTAAAGCTGGAGCACAAGGCTATTTTCGCCGCTTCTTCCACCTTGATCTCTCCTGTTAGATTGTCTTCAATATATTGAAGCGCTTCATTCATCTTACCAAGCCAGTTCATCAAATCCCTTCCCCCTCATCTGATATGACCTAAGAATAGCAGAAGCCGGGAGAATGCTCCCGACTTTTTATGCACAAAAAAGTGCCCTTATATTTTTATTTACCTGCAATGGCCTTATACTGCTCCGGTCTCCGATCCCGGAATAAGCCCCAGTTTCTTCTGTCCTGTTTGATCTGATCAAAATCATAGGTTTCCAATAAAACTCCCTCTTCATCCCTGCCCAGTGACTTTAATAACGCACCGGTGCTGTCCGTTAGAAAGGAGGAACCATAGAATTTTAGAGAAGAACTTTGGTTTCCATTTTCTTCACAAGGAGTGACTATTTCCTCTCCGATCCGGTTAGCCGCAACGACAGGCACGATATTTGAAGCCGAGTGGCCCTGCATACATCTTCTCCAATGCTCCATGCTGTCGCATTCCAGAATCGGCTCACTTCCAATAGCAGTCGGATATAAGATGATCTCAGCCCCTAAAAGAGCCAGACATCTGGCTGTCTCCGGGAACCATTGATCCCAGCAAATGCCGATTCCAATGGTGCCATATAAGGTATCAAAGACTTTAAAGCCGGTATCTCCCGGTGTAAAGTAAAATTTCTCCTGATAATAATGGTCATCGGGAATGTGGGTCTTTCTGTAAATCCCCAGATTTTTTCCGTCCCCATCAAGGACTGCCACGGAGTTATACATGGTATTGCCGGAGCGCTCATAAAAGCTGATGGGAAGCACCACAGAAAGCTCTTTTGCAATGGATGCAAAATGAGCGATGGCAGGATTTTCTTCCACGGTGGTTGCATAATCATAATATTCATACCGCCGTTCCTGACAGAAATAAAGGCGCTCAAACAGTTCAGGAAGAAGAATTACATTGGCACCCTCTCCTGCTGCCTGCCTGACCAGTTCTTCTGCCCTGGCTATATTCTTATTGATGTCCTGGCAGCATTTCATCTGAACCGCTGCGACTGTTACCTTTCTCATGCACGTCTCCTTTTGGAATCTGCTGGGTGATGCAGTGAATGTTGCCTCCCCCTACTATAATATCTCTTGCAAATATGGGATAAATCTTTCGTTCTGGAAAACAATCCCCTAAAATCTTAAGAGCCATGGAATCATTCTCATCTCCAAACTGAGGAACAATGACTCCCCCGTTTGAAAGGTAGAAATTCACATAGCTGGCGGCCAGACGTTCTCCTGCCTCTCTGGTATCCTCTCCCGGTTCAAAGGTGAAGCCACAAAGCTCCTCCGGTTTGATGCAAACAGGCTCTTTGGGAATAGGAAGCTTATGGACGATAAAATGATTTCCTCTCGCGTCTGTCTCCTCTTTCAATACCTTTAAATCTGCAAGAGACATTTCATACTGAGGATCGCTCTCATCATCGGTCCAGGCTAAAATTACTTCTCCAGGGAGGACAAAGGCACAGACATTGTCCACGTGCTCATTGGTTTCATCCTGATAAATTCCGTATGGAAGCCAGATGATTTTCTCTGCTCCCAGGTAATTTTTAAGCTGCTCTTCGATCTCAAGCTTCGTTAAGGAAGGATTTCGTCCCGGGCTTAAAAGGCAACGCTCCGTAACCAGTATGGTTCCCTGCCCATCGGAATGAATGGAGCCTCCCTCCAGAACAAAATGTCTGGCATCGTAGGTTTCATAGCCATAGACGTCCAGGAATCTGGCTGCTAAAAGCTCATCCTTTTTCCAGTCCGCATAAAGTCCGTCATATTCACCGCCCCATGCGTTAAACTGCCAGTCAACTCCCCTTACCTGTCCACCATCATTCTTTACAAAGGTAGGGCCTGTATCCCTAGCCCAGGCATCGTCAGACTCCATAAGAACCACCTCGATCCGGTCAGAGAGCATCTCCCTGGCAGAATCTATTGTCTCTTCTTCTGCCAGCATGATCACATGCTCACTGTCTGCAATGGCCTCTGCAATCTTCACAAATGCCTTTCTGGCTTCTCTGGCGTCAAAGGGCCAGGATCCCGGCCTTTTCGGCCATATCATGATACAGCCGTCATGGGGCTCAAATTCTCCTGGCATATAAAATCCGTCCTCTGCCGGAAGACTTGTCAGTCGTTTCATCATTCTTATCCTCTTACTTTATGGTCTTAAGACAATCTGTTCTTAAAATCTTCGTATCCAAACTCTTTTACCACACGGCATTCCCCAGTCTGATCCATAACAGCAATGGAAGGGAGGGGCATCCCGTTAAAGGTATTATTTTTCACCATGGAATAGATGGCCATGTCCATAAAATAAAGCTTATCCCCCGGTTTCATCTCCTGGTCAAAGGAATAATCCCCGATTACGTCTCCAGCCAGACAGGTGCAGGAAGAAAGGCGGTAAGTGTAGGCCTTCTCTCCTGGTTGTCCGCTGTCCTTAAGGGGCGGACGATAAGGCATTTCCAACACATCCGGCATATGGCAGGAGGCAGAAGCATCTAAGATCAAAGTCTTTATTCCATTGTCTACCACATCCATAACCTCTGTTACCAGATATCCGGCATTCAATGCTACCGCTTCTCCTGGCTCTAGATAAACTTTAACCCCATACGTTTCCTGCATGTGTCTGATACAGGATTCCAGAAGCTCTAAATCGTAATCCTCTCTGGTAATATGGTGTCCGCCTCCCATGTTAAGCCAGGAAAGGCCCTTTAAGTATTTCCCAAATTTTTCTTCCACCGCATCCAATGTCTTTTTTAAGTCATCAGAGTTCTGCTCACATAAGGTATGAAAATGAAGGCCGGAAAGATAAGGCAGCCATTCTTCCTTAAAGTTCTCTGCCGTAACTCCAAGTCTGGAGCCCGGAGCACAGGGATCGTAGATGGCATGATCTTCCTGAGTGGAGCATTCCGGATTGATCCGCATGCCCACACTCACTCCTTCTAAAGAATCCTTGTGCTTCTCCAGCTGAGAAAAGGAGTTAAATATCATATGGTCACAGATCTTAACAAGCTCCTTTAAATCCTCTTCCTTATAAGCAGGAGCAAACACATGATTTTCCAGTCCCATCTCCTCTTTCCCGAGCCTGGCTTCAAACAGTCCACTGGCCGTGGTCCCGTCGATGTATTTCCCAATGAGCGGGTATTCCACAAAGCAGGAAAATGCCTTCTGGGCTAAAAGAATGGTACAGCCGGTATTGTCCTTCACCCGCTTTAATACCTTTAAATTCTCTTCCAGTTTCCCTTCATCAACCACATAGCAGGGAGTCTTTAAATCTTCTATTCTCATCACTTATTCCGCTTTCCATACTGTAACCGTTTCCGGGTCTTCACAAACCACCCATGGGAGGCCCCATTTGTTTAATGCCTCCATGTATGGATCTGGATCGAACTCTTCCACATTGAATACGCCAGGCTTTCTCCACTGTCCGGTCACTAACATCATGGAACCGATCATAGCTGGAACTCCGGTGGTATAAGAAATGGCCTGAGACTCTACCTCTTTATAACATTCCTGATGGTCACATACGTTATAGATATAGATGGTTTTTTCTTTCCCATCCTTGACTCCAGTGAAAATACAGCCGATGTTTGTCTTACCAACAGTTCTTGGTCCCAGAGACGCTGGATCTGGTAACAGAGCCTTTAAAAACTGAATGGGAACGATCTCCTGTCCATTAAATTCAATGGGAGAGGTAGAAAGCATGCCTACATTCTCCAGACATTTCATGTGTGTTAAATAGCTTTGTCCAAAGGTCATGAAGAAACGGATCCGCCTTACTCCAGGGATGTTCTTTGCCAGGGATTCGATCTCCTCGTGATGGAGTAAGTACATATCCTTTTCACCAACCTCCGGGAAATTATATTTGGATTTAAACTCCATGGGCTCCGTCTCTACCCAGTGACCGTTCTCCCAGTAAGAGCCGTTTGCAGAAACTTCTCTTAAGTTGATTTCCGGGTTAAAGTTGGTCGCAAATGGGTATCCATGGTCGCCGCCGTTGCAATCTAAGATATCAATGGTATGAATTTCATCAAAATAATGCTTTAAGGCATAAGCGGAATATACACTGGTAACGCCTGGGTCAAATCCAGTTCCAAGAAGAGCGGTAAGTCCAGCCTGTTCAAAGCGTTCTTTATAATCCCACTGCCAGGAATAATCAAAGTAAGCGGTAAAACCAAGGTCCTTACAGCGTTTCTCATAGATTTCACGCCACTGAGGATCATCGGTATTTTCCGGCTCAAAGTTAGCAGTATCGATGTAGTGGACTCCTGCCTTTAAGCATGCATCCATGATGGTTAAATCCTGATAAGGAAGAGCCACATTTAAAACAGCATCCGGATTGTAGGATTTGATCAGCTCCACTACCTCATCCACATTGTCAGCATCGACCTTTGCAGTCTCTATTTTAGTGCTTGTCTTTCCTTCCAGCTTTTCCTTTAAGGCATCACATTTTTCCTTGGTTCTGCTTGCGATACAGATGTCTGTAAACACCTCGCTGTTCTGACAGCATTTCTGAATTGCTACAGAGGCAACGCCTCCACATCCGATAACTAATAATCTGCTCATTCTTTTTCCTCCTCTTCCAGTAAATCTTCCACATATTTTGGCAGCATGAATGCTCCCATATGAAGATTCGCGGTATAATACCAGGTCTCTATTTTTAATTTTTTCCAGTTTTCCGGTTTAAAATCGTTGATTGGGTGATACTTTTTTGATGCAAAACCAAAGAGCCAGTAGCCAGACGGGCAAGTGGGAATATGAGCCTGGTACACCCGGCTGATGGGGAAGGAACGGTATACCTTCCGGTGCATGCTCCGGCATGCCTCCTCATCTTCATCATAAAAGGGGCTTCCATGCTGATACACCATGATTCCATCACTCTTTAACGCCTTATAACAGCTGCCGTAAAATTCCTTGGTAAACAGCCCTTCCGTATGACCAAAGGGGTCTGTGGAATCGTTGATAATCAGATCGTATTCCTCTTTTTTATTTCTTAAGAATCGCAGACCATCATCATAATAGACCTTAACCCTTGGGTCCGCAAGCCCGCATGCCACCTCAGGAAAGATGTCCCTGCAAACGTCTACAAACAGCTTATCCGTCTCAACTACATCTATGGATTCAATGGAAGGATACTGTAACAGCTCCTTGGCTACGCCGCCGTCTCCTCCACCGATGATCAGCACACGCTTCACGCATGGGTGAACTGCCATGGGAACATGGGTCACCATCTCATCGTATATAAATTCATCCTTTTCTGAAAAAACAATGTCTCCGTCTAAAGCCACGAATTTTCCAAATTCCTGTGACTCAAACACATCGATTCTCTGATATTCACTTTCTCCGGAAAAAAGCTGCTTGTCAATCCGGACAGAAAGCTTCACGTTTGAAGTATGCAGTTCAGAAAACCATATCTCCATCTTTCCCACTCTCCTCTCTCCATGGAAGTTTTATTATTTTAGTACCATCAGATGTTCCACGGCCGGATCTTCCGTTCCCTGCATGGAGCATCCCTTTTCTTTTGCGTAAATGATATATTCCACAATTTCCTCTGTGATTCTCTCCCCTGGTGCTAAGATGGGGATTCCCGGAGGATAGCACATAACAAATTCTCCGCTGATTTTCCCTGCGGCTTCTTTTACAGGCACCGATACCTTACTGGAGTAAAATGCCTTCTGAGGAGAAATTTCCACCTTGGGTGCTATGTATTCTCCTGAGAGCATTCCGCTCCGGTCCTTTTTATAAAGACGTTCAATGTCAGCCAGAGCACCTACAAGGCGCTCAATATCCTGAATCCTGTCCCCGATGGAAATGTAAGCCAGAATGTTGCAGATATCTCCAAATTCAATCTGAATATCATATTCATCTCGAAGCAGGTCATAAACCTCTATGCCGGCAAGACCGATGCCAAGGGTATAGACAGAAAGCTTTGTCACATCATAATCAAAGATGCTGGTGCCGTTGATTAAATCTCTTCCATACGCATAATATCCGCCGATGGAATTAATCTCTTCCCTGGCATACTCTGCCATTTCTACCACTTTTTGAAAGGACTCCTCTCCGCGGAGAGCCAAATTCCTTCTTGAGATATCAAGGCTTGATAATAAGAGGTAGGAGGCGCTTGTGGTCTGAGTTAAGTTAATGATCTGGCGGACATAATCCCCGTTCACTCCCTCATTGATCAGGAGCATGGAGCTCTGTGTCAGACTTCCCCCTGATTTATGCATGGATACTGCCGCCATATCTGCGCCTGCTGCCATACCGGATACAGGAAGTCCTTTCCCAAAGTATAAATGGGTTCCATGGGCCTCATCAGCCAGCACTTTCATTCCGTGGGCATGAGCCAAGGTTACGATGGAACGCATATCAGAGCAGATTCCGTAGTACGTGGGATTATTAACAAGAACTGCCACTGCATCCGGATTCTCCATAATAGCCTTCTCCACCTGGCTGATTTCCATTCCAAGGGAAATGCCTAAGGTGCTGTTTACTTCCGGGTTTACATAAACCGGAATTGCTCCGCAAATAACAAGTGCGTTAATGGCACTTTTGTGAACATTTCTCGGAAGTATGATTTTATCTCCTGCCTTACAGACAGATAAAATCATGCTCTGAACCGCTGAAGTGGTACCGCCTACCATTAAAAATGCATCGGCTGCTCCAAAGGCTTCGGCTGCCAGCTCTTCTGCATCACGGATGACGGATACCGGGTGACATAAATTATCAAGGGGCTTCATGGAATTTACATCAAGCCCTACACATTTTTCTCCCAAAAGCTGAGCCAGTTCGGGGTTTCCCCTTCCCCTTTTATGCCCAGGCACATCAAAAGGAACCACCCTTTTCTTCCTGAATGTTTCCAGCGCTTCATAAATCGGCGCTCTTTTTTGATCTTCTTTGTTCATACGGCAATTTACCTCTCCTTCGTCACATTCTTGGGAAGCGCCTTTTGGGGCGTTTTAACACACAAAAAAGGCAGGTGACCGTACATCACCTGCCTGAAAATCTCATGAATGATTATGGAAACGGGCATGAAGCCCTCCAATATTTTCATGACAATTATCGTTTTCGAGTCTACATAGCAAATATATTGTCCCTGCTATTATTGATCGTTTCACAAGATGATGTGCATTTGCACTGATTATAAAGTAATCAACTTATAAAATTTGAGCTTCTAACTCAATCAATAATGTGGTTTCCCACGCTCGGCAGCCGACCCGCCTGTCCGTCTGGGCTTAACTTCAAAAGAAGTGGTCGATATTTGCATGAAAACGATAATGTCTCTTCATACTGGGAAAAAGAATAACATATTTTGCAGTTTCATGTCAACAAATTTTTTATGAATTTTTGTTTAGAATGGAAACAGCCGCTGACTGAGAACGTCTACTATTTCTCAGACAGCGGCTGATCCTCTACCCATTTTTTCAAGAATTCTTTTTACTGCACATCTGCAAACGATGTTGATACTTTTCCTTGGTGGCTAGGCCGCCCCTGATGTGGCGCTCGGACTTGTTAATGTCCAGGATCACCCTGGCCCGGGCTGCCAGGGATGGATTGATGTGTTCTAAGCGGTCCGTTACATCTTTATGTACCGTTGATTTGGAGATACCAAACTTCTTTGCTGTCTGCCTCACGGTCGCATGATAGTCTATGATGTAGTTGGCGATCGCAACCGCGCGTTCCTCAATATATTCCTTCAAGAAAATCCCCCTGCTAGGACGTTTTTACATACTTATGCAGGTTGTGTAACAAGTATGAATGGGTTGTGATGTATTTCTTAAATCAAATCAAAATCTTTTTAGATCTTTCAAAAAAATTCCATACAATTCCATTTATTCCAGCTAAATACTAAGGGTAAGAATAAAGGGGGAGGCCGGAAGACCGCCCTGACTGAATAAGAGTCCTTTCGAGGGAGCATTGGAGTAAGCGTAACGAAGGACTTTAGGCTCTGCCACTTCCCTGCTCCATAAGGTAACAGAAGTTCCTTTTACGTAACCTTCCGCCGGGTAATAGATTCCGTCCGCTCCTGCCAGGGAAAATGCTTCTAAACCAGTTCCATTCCTTACAATCATATCCTTACCTTCATGAGTTTCAAAGGAAAGCAGAACACGGCCCTCTGACACCTGATAAGAACGTACTTTTGGTCCGAAGTACTCCACAGGCTCTCCATAGATCATGCCTCTTACTGCCAGGGAAAGTCGTCTTGCCACTTCCTTTTTATTTAACGGGTGAAGGTCATTCCACTCCCCAAGGTCAAGATTCACGGTCACAGCTACATCGGGCAGTCCGGCCGCCTGGGACTGGGCGTGCCTAAGCTTTGGCCAGGCCTCTGAATCCTCCAGAAGATCAATGGAAAAACCAGGAAGCTGGGCTACTACAAAGGGAAGCTTATCCTGCTTCCAATTCTCTCTCCAGTTTAAGATCAGGCGTCTTAAAAGGTCCTCGTAGGTATCGGGACTGCTGTCATTGGATTCTCCCTGATACCAGAGTACCCCTTTTACAGTATATGGAAGACATGGAGCCACCATGGCATTAAAAAGTCCTGTAGGCTTTCTGTTTATAAAATCCATCTCCGGGGCTGGGCCGCACCGAAAGCCAATCCGGTATTCCCATGTCCCTTCCAGATCAATCCTGTTATCCTTTGTAAAAATCTGGTATATTTTTTCCGGAGTCACCCGGCCTTGTCCATGGTCACAGACCAGGCGGATGGTGATTTCATTCTCCCCGTTTTTTAAAAGGCCCTTTGGAATCTCATATTTTCTTGGAGGATACTGATAGCCAGTTTCACCTACTAAGACTCCGTTAATATAGGTTCTGTCACTGTCCACCATGGTGCCGAGCCACAGTCTGGCTGATTCTCCTGCCATAGTCTCAGGAACCATAAACCGTCTCCGAAGCCAGATGCTTCCACAGAAATCCTCAATTCCTCCATCCTTTAAAAAGCCTGGGAGATTGATTTCCTTCCACGGCTCCAAGCTGCCTTCACAGCCCTTGTCATGCTGATCGATGTTTTCATGCCACTCTCTTTGCAGTCTTTCATTTTCTGCCATGTGGCTTTTCACAAATTCCTTGTCCTGAAACTTCTTTAAGGTACCAAGGGCCTGAGGATAGGACTGAAGCGCCTCTAATCCCATCCATGCCTCTGCCGGTGTTCCGCCCAGACTTAAGTTAATAAGGCCCACAGGCACTTTTTTATCCTCCAGAAGATATCTTCCAAAGAAATAGGAAACCGCCGAAAAGCTTCTGATGGTCTCCGGAGAACAGGCCGACCAGGAGGCCTCCCTATGGTCATCTAAAGGGCCGTCAAAGTCGTAATGCTCCTTTACCTTATAAAGCCTGATATAAGGTCTCTCCGGCCGGTTCAATTCCTCCGGATACTGATCTTTCACTCGTTCCATGGGAAGCTCCATATTGGACTGACCAGAGCAAACAAATACCTCTCCCACATACACCTCTTTGAGACGTATGATTTCTTCTGTTTCAGACCGGATGGTCAGAGTAAAGGGGCCTCCCGGGTTTAGGTCTGAAAATAAAAGCTGCCACTCCCCCTTATCATCTGCCCTGGTAAAGATTGTTTTATGCTGGAATTCTACGGCCACTCCCTTTAAAGGAGCTGTTTTTCCCCATATCCTTGTGCTTTTTCCCTGCTGAAGCACACAGCCTTCACTGAATATTTTAGAAAGGCAGAGGGGCCTTACGGCCCCCCTCCCCTCTGCCTGACTATTCAAGGATTCTTCTCTTTCTATCATTCTCTCACCTTAAATCCTTCTTTTGTTAAATGCAGCACGCTTCAAGAACCACCTGATCTGCTGCTGTCACTGTCATACATTCCGGAACCTTACCTGTCAGCTCCATGCTTCGTGCATCTGGCTGCTGAGTTCCTGTATACACCAGATAATCTCCCTGGAAAAGAACCAGATCACCCTTTTCGTCTCTAAGTCCAAAGGAACGGTCACTTAAGGTAAGTGCCACCTCTTTTTCTTCCCCAGGATTAAGCTCAACCTTTTTAAATGCCTTTAGCTGAGCATTTGGAGTATCAGGATGACAGGACTTTACGTAAACCTGTAAGGTCTCAGCCCCTTTCATGGTACCTGTGTTCTTAAGAACCGCCTTTACCGTTATGGCTTCTCCTTCCACTACCGTATTCTGGCTCAGTGACACGCCGCTTACTGTAATATCAGTATAGGATAAGCCGTATCCAAAGGGATAGAGGGCATCCTGCTTCATATAACGGTAGGTTCTTCCCTTCATATCATAATCCCTGAAATCAGGAAGCTCTTCTGATGTCCTATAAAAGGTCACCGGAAGCTTTCCTTCTGGTGAATACTCTCCAAATAAGACAGAGGCCAAAGCTCTTCCACCCTGTGCTCCCGGATACCAGCCTTCCAAAATAGCCGGAATATGTTCGTCTGCCCAGGTAACTGCAAGAGCGCTGCCGGATAAAATCACTAATACCACTGGCTTTCCGCTCTGATAGATTTCCTTTAATACCTCTTCCTGAAGTCCTGGAAGTGAAAGATTTGGCTTATCACCGCTGGCAAACTCATTGCCCTCATCTCCTTCTTCGCCTTCCAGACTGGAATCAAGACCCATGCAGGCAATGATTACATCGCTCTCTTCACAGACTCCCTTTACTTCGGAAATACGGTCATTTTCCTGGCTAAGACCGCTGACCTTGGGCCTGCAAAGATGGCAGCCTTCGGAGACCATGACACGAACGTCCTCACCCAGATAATCCTGAATGCCTTCTGTTATGGTATAGTATCTGGAAGCAGTGCCCTCATAATTACCCACCAGTGCTTTTCTGTTATTGCTGTTTGGACCAATGATGCCAATGGTCTTTATCTTGTTCTTATCAAGAGGCAGAAGGTTATCCTTGTTCTTAAGAAGAACAAAGGACTTTCTGGATGCAGTGAAATTAAGCTCCTTGTGCTCTCTGGTATCATTATCTTTATATGTAATCTTGTTAAATGGAATCTTCTCCTGCTCGTCAAATACTCCAAGCTTTAACCGGGTCATCATGAGGTTTTCCACGGCTTCATTTAACCGCTCCTCTGAAACCATTCCCCGATTCACTGCCTCAGTTAAGTATAGGAACAAGCTGCCGCAGTTTAAATCACAGCCGTTTTCCATAGCCATTGCCACAGATTCCACGGCAGATGAAGTCACCTTATGGTGTTCATGGAAATCCTTAATCGCCCAGCAATCGGAAACCACATGGCCCTCAAAGCCCCAGAAATCTCTTAAAATATCTTTTAACAGAGTTTTGCTTCCGCAGCAGGGTTCTCCATTGGTCCGGTTGTAGGCGCCCATGATGGCCTCAACCTTTCCTTCCTTTACACAGGCTTCAAAGGCAGGAAGATATGTCTCAAACATATCCTGCTTGGAAACCACAGCATCAAAGGAATGGCGTTCTTCCTCTGGTCCGGAATGAACCGCAAAATGCTTTCCGCAGGCAGCCACCTTTAAGTAATTATCATCGTCTCCCTGAAGTCCCTCAATAAAACGGACGCCCATACGGGAGGATAAATAAGGGTCCTCCCCAAAGGTCTCATGTCCCCTTCCCCAGCGCGGATCCCTGAAAATGTTAACGTTAGGAGACCAGAAGGTAAGTCCTTTGTAAATATCCGTATCTCCGCATTTTTGCTGCAAATGGAATTTAGCCCTTGCCTCTGTGGAAATAACATCTGCTACCTGGTTTAATAAATCCTCATCAAAGGTAGCTGCCAGTCCGATGGCCTGTGGAAAAACAGTGGCCACTCCGGCCCTTGCCACTCCGTGAAGTCCTTCATTCCACCAGTTATAAGATTTAATCCCCAGTCTGGGAACTGCTGCCGCTCCGTGAATTGTCTGGGAAACCTTTTCCTCCAATGTCATTTCTGCTACCAGTTCTTTTGCTCTCCTGCGGTATTCTTCCAATTTTTCTTTATTCATGAGATATGCCCTTCCCTTTACTTATAATGATGCGATTCTGGCCATTCAGCCATTTTCTGTAATCCCATCATAGCATTCTATAAAAAACAAGACATCTCATTTCTTGCTTCGATTTAAGCACATATTGCTAATTATTTTTTAATTCTTAACAATGGCCTGATATCGGATCTTACGATAGTCGCTGGGAGAGCAGTTCTTAATCATCTTAAAGGTGCGGTTAAAAGCGCTGATGGATGAAAATCCAGCACCCATGGCAACCTCAGTAATACTTAACTCCTTGGTATGATAAAGAAGTTCTTCCGCCTTTTTCACCCGTTTGGAATTTAAGTATTCATAAAATGTCATATTCATATACTGCTTAAAGATTCTGGTAAAATGATACTTGGAAAATCCTACGATCTGAGCTACTTCTTCTAAATTAAGATTTTCCATATAATGCTTGTTGATGTAAGTGCAGGCACTCATTACAGCCTCCAGATACTGCCTCTCCTTGGTGGATTCCTGAATTCCGGGAGAAACGTTTTTATAAACTTCATTTCTTCCCAGTTCCACATAAATCTCAATCAGAGCTGCATATATAGAAGCTTCCCGAAAGGTACTGTTATCCCGGTACTCTGTAATGATCTTATCCAGTTTCTCCTTAAAGAAACTATGAAGTCCATCTCCCACTTTCTTTTTAAGAAGGATAACGGGAGGCATCATAAACAAAAGTGTTTCCATTTCCCGAAGATTATGAAGCAATGTAGTATCGAACTGAAGAATATATCGTTCGCCCTTAGAAGGCGCTCTTAAGGAATGGATCACACCAGAATGAATCAAAATAATATCCTCAGGTTCTAAATAATAACATTCCTCACCAACAGTAACTTCATAGTCTCCCTGTGACGGCATAATGATCTCAATCCCCACATGCCAATGTTTTGGATAATCCTCCTGCTTACCATTCCGGTATAGCTGAAGCCCCATGGGACACTCATAATTTATGGTTTCATGCATTCCATTTAATATTTTGATCATATTTTTCCCTCTGTCTTAACCTTTAGTCCTTATGCAAAATTCTGAACAAAACAGGATGCTTTTTCTCATCTCATTGTTTATTTTATCTGATTTTCTCTTTTAATACAATCTATTTTCATGTCTTTTAGACCTCTCTTCCCGATTCTATTCCTTACTGGTGCATACAAAATTCCATTGACTCATCCGTCAATTCCAACTATAATTTAATGTGGTGTTACATAATTATTCCCAAATTTGACAAAAGAAGGAATCTACTTAATTTATAGAGAAAAGACTGCCATTTAGTCTGTTGAGGTGAAAGAATTGATTTATCTTCCTATAGAGAAATTGACCGAAGGTATGATACTAGCCCGTAATATCCCTGGGACAAATTCAATACTTCCATTTATAGTTGCCGGTTATCAGCTAAGTGACCGCATCATCATACGCCTTAAAAATATCGGGGTTCAGGGTGCCTATATCCATACGGCACTGACAGAAGGAATTGAGCCCGTGGATTTTGTTGAACCTGAATTAAAAGCCAAGATGCTGACCAGCATCCGCAGTACCTTTGACCAGAGCTTAAAGAAAATGACCATACAATCCAGTATGCAAAACTACCGCGACCTCACCTCCGTGGCTAAATCAGTGGTAATGAATATTTTAAATATGGATAAATACCTGTTTCAGATGATTGATATCAGGGATTACGATAATTATACCTACTCTCACAGTCTGTATGTGGGTATATTAAGCGTTCTCTTAGGACGTTTTATTGGATTGTCCCTGGACCAGCTTAACGACCTGGCGCTGTGCGGACTCATGCATGACTTAGGGAAAACCGATATCCCTCTGGAGATCACCAACAAGGCCGGCCCGCTAAGTGACGAAGAATTTGAGATCATGAAAAAGCATCCTGATCTTTCCTATGAAAAATTAAGCAGCTGCAAGCTATTTTCTCAGAAGGTTCTTCAAGGCATCCGCGCTCATCATGAAAAATACGACGGAACCGGCTATCCCTTTGCCCTAGTCGGAGACAGCATTCCTCTTTATGCCAGGATTCTGGCAATCGCAGATGTCTACGATGCCTTAAGCTCCACAAGACCTTACCGGAAGGCATGGCCTCCCAAAAAAATATTCGATTATTTGACCAGCCGGTGCAGCTCTCATTTTGACCCGGATCTTTTAACCGCCTTCCTCCAATGTGTATCTGCATACCCGATCGGCACGGTTGTCCATCTAAGTGACGGAAGCACGGCAGTCGTCAAGGATAATACCCCAGGCTTTACTCTGCGGCCTATCATCCGCTTTATCGCTCCTGCTGCAAAAGCCGGACAAGAGGTGGATCTTTCCATAGAAGCATTAAATCTCACAATTCTTGATGATAAGGACGATTAGCAGTTTATCAATAGCTCTATAGAGAATGAAAATGCGTCTTGATATGGCCAGCTAAAAAGAAGCCATTTCAAAACGCATTTTTAAGTTAACTGTCATTCTGATTGCATATATGGAGAAAGAGAGCTTCGCACCCTTCCAAAACATCTTCATAGGTTGTATCAAAATCTCCGGTATACCACGGATCTGCAATATCTCTTGGCCTTTGCCCGTAATCCAGCAGCCGGCTTACTTTGCCTTCCGGATCACTGCCGAATATTCTCATCATGTTAGTTATGTTCCGTGATTCCATTCCAACAATATAATCGTACTTGTCATAATCATTTCTGGTGAGTTTCACTGCCTGCTTTCCCTCTACGGAAATCCCAAACTCACCCAGCTTCTTTCTCGTTCCAGGATGCACCGGGTTTCCAATCTCTTCACTACTGGTGGCCGCAGAAGCGATAGAAAATAAGTCTTCCATGTTTCTGTTTTTCACAAGATCCTTCATAACAAATTCCGCCATAGGGGAACGGCAAATATTGCCCAGACAGACGAATAGTATTTTAGTCATTTATCTTTACTCCTTTTTTTATCTTCTCTCTATACCAGAATCAGTAAGCTGTTCCATTATCTTATCTCTTAATTCCCTTAGATCAGCAACAGGGCCAAACACACTTTTAACCACATGATAACCATATTCATGACATAGAATGGCATCGATACATTTCTCTGTTAACTCTTCCGCACTGATATTCCCATAATATCCTTCTAAAAAATCTCTGTCAAAGGTAAATGCGTCGCAGATCAGTGTCATATCTTCATAAATTCCCGGTGCAATTAAGGAATCTGCAAAATCAATAACCGTCAGCTTCCCACTCTGTTCCACCATCAAATTATCTTCTGTTAAATCCCCATGAACAAATACAAACGATTCCTTCTTTAAGCCTTCCAGGAACTTTTTCTGCGCGTTCTTTATTTCGTCAGGGGCCTCCTCCCACCGTTTACTTCTTAAAGTCCGTCCAATGGCATCTATACCGTTAAAGTTTTCACAAGGTGTCGCCCAGCCCCTTACGATATCACGAAGCTTCTTTCCAATTTCAAGTTTCTGTTCTCTTCCTAAGGTATCCTTTATCTCCCCTAAGTTATCTCCCTTTACGCATTCCATAATCAGATATCGGAATAAATAGTTATCCTGTACCTGCCCATTTGCGATCAGCTTTGGAACGCTGACCCCAATTTCATTCGCTCGTTCCATGGCAAAAAGCTCCGCTTTATAATCCGGCAGACTGTCATACCCCGATTCCAGAGGGACAAACACCTTTGCCACATAATCTCCCACCCGGAAAACTCCGTTGGTTCCAGGTTTACAATTCTCTAATGGCTGAAACGCTAAGCCCTCTCGTTCAAATATGTATTGAACCAATGGCGTAAATTCTTCTTTTGAACAATAAACTTCTCCCCAGGTGTTCCAGTCATGAATATCGAACTGAAATAGATGGTTTATCATAATCTCCCCCTCTTAATCCGTGCATTTAAGAATAAACTGTCGAAACAAATTTATCATAGTATCATTCTGAAATTTTGCCATCATTTCCGGGTGCCATTGTACGCCGCACATAAAGCTGCCTTCCTGCCGCTCAATGCATTCCACCACTCCGTCATCGGCTCTGGCTGTAACAAGGAAGCCCTCTGCCACGTCCTTAATGGCCTGATGATGGAAGGAATTGACCCAGCCCCTCTTACCAGTAATACTCATTATAAAGCTTTCTTCTTCCGTATCTACCATGTGCGTCGCCTCACCTCTCGGTGCCTTTTGCACATGCAGGAAAGAGCCTGGCAGTTGGGAGCCAAGATCCTGATACAGCGTTCCCCCAAATGCCACGTTCATCATCTGTGCTCCCTTACAGATTCCAAGAACCGGTTTCTTACGCCTATCTGCCTCCCTGATCAGCTGTATATACTGGGTGTCCACCTCCCGCATGGTAAATCCCTGTAAAGGGGAAGGCTGCTCTCCATATAAATCTGGTGCCACATCATATCCCCCGGAAAGAACCAGTCCGTCCACCAGCTCCAGAAGCCTGGTCCCCTCCTCCTGATTCGTTAAAACAGGAAGCAGAACCGGGATGCCTCCCCCCATTTCAATGCTCTCCACATAATCATTGTTCACGTATGCACGGTGAATTCCGGGCATTGTACCGCCCTCTACAATTAATATATTTGCCGCGATTCCTATGACAGGTTTTTTCATCCTAGCTCCTTCTTTTGCCTCAAATAGACCGGTTTCCAATCATGATATTTAATATTTCCACATCAGTCTTCTTCATTCCCTCTTTTCCCATATAGCCGATGGCGCGGATGGTCTCCTCCGGCTTGTCCTGGACCAGTCCCTCTCCCGGTTCAAATGTAATGCCCTGCATCGCCATCTGATGCCCCAATATAGCTGCCTGGAGAGCAGAGGAAACCTTTGCCGCACAGCTTGCCTTTGCCCCATCACAGATCATTCCACCCACATTGGCAATGGTGTTGACCACGGTGTACTCAATCTGCTCCACGGTTCCTCCATAAAGGTAGGTAATGGCAGCTCCTGCACTGGCGGCGGCACATACCACTCCGCAGTATGCCGATAAAGGCCCGATATACTGCTTCTGGTCCTGAGCCGTCAAATTAGAAATGCAAAGAGCACGGTAAAGCTCCTCCTTCGTCTTTCCAAGCTCCCTGGCATACTCAATGACCGGTATGGAACAGGTCATTCCCTGATTACCAGAACCAGAATTAATGACCACCGGAGAAGGACATCCTGCCATTCTTGCATCCGATCCGGCCGCAGTCTTTGCTATGGCACGCCACTGGACCTCAGGCCGGTAGCCTGACATAAAAATCCTTCCAATCTGAGCTCCCCATTGCCCCTTTAGCCCTTCCTCCGCGATCGCAGAATTATAGGAAATCTGCATATCGAGGACATCCTTTACATCATCTATATTGACCCTATCTGCAAACGCTACAATATCCCTTATGTTAAGAAGGGATTTATCAATCCTTGTATCATTCACATCATAGGATTGTTCATATAAGGTCATTCCATTTTTCTTTATGGATGTGATATTGGTATGGGCGTGTTCAACGGTCACTTCCGCCCATTGATCCTTATGAACCGCCCTTATTTTAAGGAATAAGTTACCAACCTCTTCTACTAATATACAACGGCAGAAATCCTTGTCAAGCAGTTCTCTTGCAGCCAGCCTGTCTTTCTCTGTAATTGATTCCAGTATTTCCAGCTTTTTATCAGAATCTCCAGCAAGTGCCCCTAAAATCACTGCGGTCTCAACCCCCTTAAGCCCTCCTGAGTTTGGTACTCTCACTCCCTTTACGTTTTTAATAATATTCCCGCTGCAATGAGCCTCCATAAATTCAGGAAATACACCAAGAGTCTCCCTGGCTTTTGCAGAAGCATATGCAAGGGCAATGGGCTCCGTACAGCCAAACGCCGGAATCAGCTCATTCCTTAAAATCCTCACAAAGCTGTCGTATATTTTTTGATCCATTGTTCTCCTCCCATTTCATTAGTATTGTTACTGATTATATTACTAATAATATCACTGGTAATATCATATTTCCACTGCTTTTTTCTTTTCTTCATAAAAGCTGTTATATTTCTCCTTACCCTGGAACATAAAGCCAGGAAAACAACAGAAAAATAAGGTAATTTATGAAAATGACCTTACATATTTTCCTAATATTACGTATAATAGATTTGTTATCCATTTGATTATGAACGTAAGCTTAGGAGGCTGCATGGAAAAACAGAACTTAAAGGAAATTGTTTACCACGAAGTATTAAAAAGTATATATTCCTCAGAATATAATCCTCATAAAATCATAACAGAAAATGAACTGATCAACCGCTTTGGCTACAGCAAATCTCCTATACGGGATGCATTGGTATCCTTATGCCACGAAGGAGTTTTAAAAAGCATTCCAAGGTATGGTTATGAGGTAGTTCCTCTGACAGCCGAAGATATTTATCACATACAGGATTATAGAAAAGTGGTGGAAACTTCATTTCTGCGCCTCGGATATCCAAATATCACAGACCAGGACTTAAAAGCTTTGGAAGAACTGAATGCACATTGCCGGAAAGAAACAGAGGATTTGATGGAACGCTGGACGAATAATGCAGACTTTCACACTGCCCTTATTTCCTTCGCAAAAAACCCATTTGTATATGAAGAGCTTCGCCACTGCATGAATGTTCTGGGTCGTGCCTATGCCCAGCTCCATTGGGATAAGTGGAATCGTTTTTCCATGCTCAATGATATGAAGAACCACGATCTAATCATTCAATCCTTAAGAGAAAAGAACATCGATCAGGCCATCTCTTATCTGGAAAATGACCTCAACGACTTTGGAACCTGATAGGATACTTATAGAAAAAACTCCCTCTTAACGAAGCAAAGAAGACTGGAACAAACAGCCCTCAGGAAGAATCCTACATAAAAATCCAAATAAAAAACGCCTTGACCGGAAATGTTTTAATATTCCGTATCAAGGCGTTTTCATGTTATCTGATATATTATGCAAACTGCTGCTATGATACCGTAAGCTGCGATGACATACGCACGCATTTGCGTCGGTACTTCGCAGCAGCTTGCGGTAAGATTACCAAAATCTATATTGTCACAAGTTCCCGATATTTATTAACTACCTCACATAAATAGTCACAAACTTACAGTGAGAAAGCTCCTTCACCTTAATCCCATTGTTATGAATCTCAATGGCCTCTCTCTTCTCTTCCTTCAGGTCCGTATAATATGCCTCAGAAATATCATAAAAAAACCGTAACTCATCATCCAATGCTTTATAATCCTTACCGTTAAAGAGCCGGATTATCACTCCATTTCCCTTCTCTGCCCTTTTAACTGCCGAAACCACCAGCTTACCATCTGTCTCAAATAAAAAGCTGGTAGCAGGTCTGGTACCTTCAATTTCCCTCTGAGAGAAAATAAGGCGGCCATTTAAAAACTCCCCATAGGTGTACACCTGAATCGGCGTATTATAAGCTTTCGCCAGAATATCAATATTGGCGTCATTTATATTCCCCTGGTAAATAGTGAACCCAAAAGAAAAGTCCATCTTCTTTAAAAGCTGAGCATCCGGAGTTTCTATAATACGCTCACCGCTGGCTCTCCCCGGCCGGTAAACCAGGTTCTCTTTCCCCATAAAACCGTAAGTACGAAACAGGGTAAGACGTATTTTCCTATCTTCAAGAACTTCATATTCTCTCACTCCCTGAGGTATGATTCCAATTCCATTGCTTCCATCTGAAAGAGACACATAGGATTGGGTCGGCTCAATAGAAATAGGAGGCTCCTGCCAGGCAGACGGATCATTTGCCCAGTTGGCAAGCTCTATAAAGCCTGCTTTCTTTCCCGTATCACCCTTTTGTCTCTCCAGATAAAGATCCATTTCCTTTTTATGATAATTCTCCCTTTGAATCAGCCCAAACTGCTGATCCGCATAGTTGAATTTGCTGGTCAACTGGCTGTCAAAGATTACACAAAGTCGATGAGAAAGTCCCTGGTTATCCACAAGAACATTAAAATCAATCACCTTTTCCCCTTGTCTTAAGCCTACAGTCAAGGTAATCGGCAAAATGGTATCAGCAATTCCTTTGCTTCTGGCCTCAAGATTTTCAGGAACCCTCATTTTATAAACAATGACCGCCTTCTCGTAAATACCGCTTCCCTCCATCGTTACCTCAAAAGAAGAGTCGGTAGAGAATACCTCCATATCCTGCCTTGGAGGAGAGTAATTAAAGCTGTCCCCATCATCTCCATTTTCCACCAATACCGCCTGATTTTCATAAAGGATTCCACTCCTTTTATCAAATATAGTGAGGGAACCATTGTCCGCTACGGTAATGGAATAAAATTCATTTTCCAGAGCATCTTTTTTCACCATAGCAATGGCACTGGAGCTGGTCCTGTCAAGGGTATACTGCGCATATCCAAGTGCCGGAAGCTGTGAAGTCTTTATAGCCACCACTGCCTCCATCACCTTCTCAGGCACATAAAAATCTCTGGACGGATCCAGGCGAATGGTCTGAGAAAGAACATAGTCTGTTAAATCCCTGGAAGATACAAGAGTATAAGGCACCTTATTTCCCATTTCATCCAATATGGCAAAATCCCCTCCCGGAACGTATGTCTTTGCCAGCACCACTCCGTCACGCTTTCTTGGGAAGGTATTAAACATGGTGAATGTCATATCTCCACCATTCTTTATGCTGATCGCCATCAACCGCTCATGCAGCTCCGCCAGATTAATGGAAATGTCTCTCGCCTGCTTATACCGCATAAAAACATCCTCGTTAGCCGTGTCAGAAATACAGGAGCCAATGGAATCGTGGGCAGCATTTTCAAAAAGAAGCTTCCAGACCTCCTCCACTGCCTTGTATGGGTACTCATTTCCCAGGTGACTTGATAATGTAAGAAGCGGCTCTAAAACATTGGTCACATAATTTTGTATCTGCGTATTTAAAACCTTTAAATCCGACCGTGAAGAAAATATAGATTTGTGAATTCTCATATGCTTTGCAATCAAAAGCTCCCCGGAAATCTCCTCCAAATCCGGATTCTCTGCTTTCACATCCCGGATATAATCCTCAATACAGCTGATTAAATAGTCATTGTCAGGATCCTTTCTATTCCTTTCTTTTATAAGCTCTGGAAGATTGGTACGAATGGGCGCCTGGTCGAAGCCGTTAGGAAAATAAATGTTCTTTGTACTGCTTCTCTTCCCCGCCTTTTCAAAGCACTCCTTTTGCCAGAATAACTCATTCTCCTTAGCACTTTCCGGAATATTTCCCCCAATATAGTACCCAAAAGGAATCTGAGTGGCAAAGACAACGCTGCCATCATCTCCCCTCCAGTTAAAATCCCTATGAGATACCATATCATCACTGACTCCCCGCCAAAAAAGGGTATCCTCAATGCCAAATTCACGATAAATCTGAGGCATATTCCCTGCCTGGCCAAAGGAATCCGGAACATAGCCCACATTCATATAGCCGCCTAATTCCTGACAACGCTTCATTCCGTAATACATATTTCTTACAATGCTTTCCCCGGAAATCACCAGTTGATCCGTCTGGGTATACCAGGGTCCAATAATCAACCGCCCCTCCTTTACCAGACGTTTTATACGCACCTCATCCTCAGGTCTCCATTTTAAATAATCATCTAAAAGAGAAGCCTGAGCATCCAGCATAAAATAAGTAAACTCCGGGTCCTGTTCCAGAGTCACCAACACATCCTCCAAATCCTTCATCAGATATACCTTAGACCGGGCAGTCGTAAAATACCACTCCCTGTCCCAATGAGTATGAGGTACCACATGTATTTTTCGTTTCATTCATATCCTCCTTTTTCATGCTGCAAAAAGGGGCAGAGGATACAGTCCCCTGCCCCTCCGGGTATTATGAAATATCCTCAAAGGATATCTCAATTTCATCTACATTTACATCTTGAACAACGGTTGATGTATCCTGATTGAAGTCAACCAATGCAGTGGAAAGCACTGCAATCACAAGGGCTCCTGCCAGAATCCCCACCAGATAGGCCCACCCATTTGTAATGGATACGAAGCCGTAAATGCCTCCCACTGGAGGAATATCTCCTTTTGCTCCTAAAAGACAGCAAATAGCAGTTCCAACCGCACCTCCAAACATATTAACCGGGATAAGTATCTGTGGCTTAACAAGAGTAAATGGAATTGCTCCCTCCGTAATTCCAATAAATCCCATGACCCAGTTGCCCTTTCCAGTTTCTCTGAATGCGGCAGAGAAACGTTTTTTTCTCATTACAGTCGCAATGGCATAAGCAAGAGGCGGGATACAGATTGCACAGTTAATAAACACATTTGCCTGGAAAACGCCTTCTGCCAACAATACATTGCCTGCCATCCAGGCTGATTTATTAATAGGACCGCCCATATCAGAGGCAATCATAGCTCCCAAAAGAATGGCCATAACAAGCTGTGAAGTACCGCTGGTGCTCATATCCCTGAGCCAGTTTACAAGCGCACCGTTAATGGCTGCCAACGGGTCTGCCAGAATGGCCCCCATAATGATAGCAACGCTTCCAGTCGCCAGGAAGGGAAGGATTACAAGAGGCATTACATTTCTCATGGACTCCGGGAGGTGAATATGCTCCTTGCCCCATTTCACCGTATAACCTGCAATAAATGCAGCAATGACAGCGCCTAAAAACCCGGCCTGAGTGCTGGAAGCAAGAGCGCCCCCGATAAATCCAGCTCCAATGGCAGGCTTATCTGCAATGCTGTATGCGATAAATCCAGCCAAAACGGTATTGATAAGACCAATTCCGGTCCAACCTACATTTTCAATCATTTTTAAAATATGTAAAAACCCGGTTCCGTCTGCGTAAGGATCCAGAGACGAAATTCCCATACATAAGGCAATAATCTTAGGTATTGCCACAACAAGAGAAGCACCGATAATCAGGGGAAGCATGTAGCCGATACCTGTCATCAGATGACCCTTAGCCTCTTTCAGAAACTGTTTCATAATCTTCATTCTCCTTTTCATGACCTATTTCTATGGTGCCATAGAATTATTCTTTGCTCACTGCGTCCACACATTTTTTAATGACAGCTTCCGGAGCCTTAATACAGATATTAATGTCCACTCGTATCACCTTCTTCCCGGCAAAACGCTCCATGCCGGTGATTTTCTGGTCCGATGCAATAATGACAAGGTCCGCCTCCTTGGCCTCCTTCTCTGTAATGGCATTAATCTGCCCCATGCTGCCCTGCTGTTCCATTTTAATATCATGACCAAGAGCCATTCCTGCCTTTTCCAGGGCCTTGGCAGCCATTGGGGTGTGGGCGAGTCCAGCCGGACATGCGGAAATTCCTACTATTTTCATCTTAAATCCCCTCCTCATTAATAATTATTCTCTTTAAATACCCCATAAGCTCCCCCTTATGAGAAGCTGTTTTCACAGTTTCTTTAAATTCCTCCTCTAAAAGTCCGGTAGCCAGCCTTGAAATCATCATCAAATGTTCGTTATCAGCACTTTCCTTTGGCACGATCAGGGCAAACAAATCAGTCACAGCCCTATCGTCCATCGTCTCCCACCCTGATATACTACTTTTACATCGCACATAGAACACACCCAATTTTTTAGCAAAATCAGATTTTGCATGAGGAATGGCAAAGCCGTCCTGAAGTCCTGTGGAAAATTCCTCTTCCCTCTTTAAAAAATCCTTCTTAAGCCCCTCTGCATTGTCCGTAAGCCCCAGCTCCAGAGCTTTTTGGCTGATGAAGTTCAGTGCCTCCTCTTTGGTTCTGACATCAACATCAAAAAATAAATATTCTTCCTTAAGCACGCTTAACCTCCTTCCAGCCGCCTTCGCTGTTTCTTAAGTCTAACTATAATAGCAATGGGTTCCTATTTCAATTGAAGCAATTTCCATGTTTAAGTGGAAATCGGGCAACAACTTCTCAACTCATTTCCACATAGAAGTGGAAATGCTGTAGCTGTATTTTATAAGTAAGATACCTTATAATAAAATGGAACATCAGGGTGTGTCTGAAAACTGCTAGGTTTCAGACACACCCTGGAATAGACATCGTCTGCATATGACATAGACGGATATCAGGAGGTAAATAATGATGTTTCCATACGGAAGACTCAGTGACATATATAATTACATCAATAAGCATGATTATGTCTCATCAGACCGTCTTGCCAGCAAGTTCCATGTCACTGACCGGACCATACGAGGCGATATCCAGGAAATGAACGGTATTTTAAGCAGCCATGGTGCAGCCATCAAACTGAAACGGAAATTCGGCTACTATATTGAGATTACAGACCCACTTACTTATGAAAAATTCAAAGAAGGTATGGAAACAATAGGGTCAGATTCCATGGAGCTTGATTCCTCCCAGGACAGAATCCGTTATATCCTCAGCATGCTTTTATTTGCCTCTGACTACATTTCCCTGGAACAAATCATGGATACTGTATACATTTCAAAAAATACCTTAAGCAATTATATTAAGACCATCCGTCGAATTCTGGACAAATACAATCTGGAGTACATTACTAAGCCCAATTCCGGCATTAAAATCATTGGTACAGAGGATGACAAGCGCAGATGTATTATGGCCCATGTGATCACGTCTGATAATGACAGCTATATTACCGGTTTTACAAAGGAGGAGCGGCTTCTATTTCAAAATGTAGACCTTGATTATTTAAAACAGATCACACTGGAAGAGCTGAAAAAACGAAATATTGACATCAGCGACTACAACTTAAAAAACCTGATCATACATCTGGCCCTTATGATCACCAGGGTAAAGAGCAATCACTACATGACCATAGGTGATATTGAAACCGACTACTCCATTATGGCCATTATAAGCAGCCTGTGCGAGCAGATCGAGTCCCACTTTGACATTGCCGTTTCCAAGGGAGAAAAATTCTACATGTATCTTCATATGGTAACCAACACCCATATGGATGCCACGGATATCGATGATGAGTGGCTGAAACGCTCCATTTTAGAATCTCTGGAAATCATCTATAGAAATTATAGCTTTGATCTGCGAAGGGACGAGGTCTTGCTGACGAATCTATTCCGCCACATGAAATCCATTTTTACAAGCAAGTCCTTTGGCCTTAATATTCGAAACCCTTTGCTGAACACCATTAAGAACAACTATTCCCTGGCCTTTGAAATATCACTGACCGCCTTCTCCCAGGTCTTTGACACACCTCCCTTTACTTTAAATGAGGAAGATGCAGGCTATATAGCCGTTCATATCTGCGCCGCCATGGAAATATTTATCTCAAAAGGCCTGAAAAAGAAAAATGTCATTCTTGTATGCGGCAATGGTCCCGCCGCTCTTCGTATGCTGGAAGCGAGGCTTGGAATGTCCTTCGAAGGCCAGATCAATATTGTCAGTACCATATCTTATAATGAATACATGAATCTGGAGAAAGAAGGCTTAAAAGATGTAGACTGCGCCATATCTACAAGCCCCCTAAATGATGGCAGACTTCCCTGCATCACCGTTGATTTTGCCTTAAAGAACAAAGACATCGAATCCATAGCAAGATTTTTATCTACTATAGACGTATCTGAAAAAGAAAAGAAATCCGGATTCTTTGAAAAAGATCTGTTTTTCCGTCTAAAACGAGTTACAAACAAAAACGAGCTCCTTACCATGCTATGCCACAGCCTGGAGAAAGAAGGCATTGTTGAAGAAGACTTCATATTCTCTGTTTTAGAACGAGAAAAGCTGGGAAGCACAAACATGAACGAGCTCTTCGCACTGGCTCACCCCATGAGTCTCTGTGCCAAAGATACAAAAGTAGCGGTCGCCCTTCTGGAAGAGCCCCTGGTCTGGAGCCAGGATGAATGGGGTCAGGAGGAAACGGTACAAATCGTATTTCTTCTAGCCATAAAACAGGAAATGCAAAAAGACCTAGTACACCTCTATGACAGCATGATTGAAATCGTAAATAATTCAAAACTCCAGCAACGTCTTATTTCTTGTGAAAGCTTTGAGAAATTTATAACCGAATTCCACGGAATTCTACCTGTTTAAAAACAGGAACAAAAAAAGCCAGAGCATATCGCTAATTCTGATATACTCTGGTTTTCTGATTTTTTTCAATTAAGCTTTCCCAATTCAATATTTCAATATAGACTTACTAATCTGTATATATAATAACGAATATCAGATCAAATATGAATCTCATACAAAACACTTAAATTCCGATCAACCATCTTAATCTCAAGATTTCTAAATTTCTTGACTTCCTAATTCTAAATTTCTAACCTCCTAATTTTATATCTTCTTAGATAGCTAACCTCCTAAATCTCTATCTTCCTAAATCTCTATCTTCCTAAATCTCTATCTTCTTAAATCTCTATCTTCTTAAATCTCTATCTTCTTAAATCTCTATCTTCTTAAATCTCCATCTTCTTAAATCTCTATCTTTTTAAATCCCTATTTTATTAAATCCCTATTTTATTAAATCTCTACTCCTTAAATCTCTAACTCCTTAAATCTCTAACTCCTCAAATCTCTAACTTTCTAACTATGCTTAAACTTTTCCAATCCAATAAATTTCACAATAAAAAAAGCGCAAACCCAAACCTAGATTTACGCATTTATCACATATTATATATTCTTAACTGGTATATGAAACCTACACATACCCTCAAAACCACACATTGTTATATATCTTTCATCCGTTCTTCCTCTTACCTAAACCAACCTGGTTAAGCCCTCGACCTATTAGTGACAGTCAGCTGCACATGTTGCCATGCTTCCACCTCTGCCCTATCTACCTCGTCGTCTTCAAGGGGTCTTACTCTTGCGATGGGATATCTCATCTTGAGGGGGGCTTCACGCTTAGATGCCTTCAGCGTTTATCCCTTCCCGACTTGGCTACTCTGCCATGGTGTTGATCACCAACAGATACACCAGAGGTCAGTCCATCCC
>NZ_JHWJ01000021.1 GCF_000687555.1 [Clostridium] aerotolerans DSM 5434
GGAAGACCACAGGGCCAGGGCGGCTACCAGGGAAACCGTGACGGAAGACCACAGGGCCAGGGCGGCTACCAGGGAAATAGACCACAGGGCCAGGGTGGTTACCAGGGAAATAGACCACAGGGTCAGGGCGGTTACCAGGGAAACAGACCACAGGGCCAGGGCGGCTATCAGGGAAATCGTGATGGAAGACCACAGGGCGGCGGCTATCAGGGAAACCGTGATGGAAGACCACAGGGCCAGGGCGGCTACCAGGGAAATCGTGATGGAAGACCACAAGGAGGTCCAGGCGGAAGAAATGGAAGAGATGCCGGAGCTAAGACAGGATCCTTTGATACTCCAATCCAGGCAAAGCCAACCAGCAACCGTGCAACAAAGAATAACTATAAGAATGACAGATTTGATAAAAGAGACAAAGATGATGACAGCGTAAACAAAGGCGCAGTAAAAGGCGGTAAGGGCAAAGCTCCAATCCTGCCACCAACACACAGAGAAGCGAAGGTCGAAGAAGTAAAGACCATCATAATTCCAGAGAGACTGACCATTAAAGAACTGGCAGAAAGCATGAAGCTTACGCCATCAGCCATCGTAAAGAAGCTGTTTTTACAGGGTAAAATCGTCACTTTAAATACAGAAATCGACTTTGAACAGGCAGAAGAGATCGCGATGGAATATGATGTACTCTGCGAAAAAGAAGTGAAAGTAGATGTGATCGAGGAACTGTTAAAAGAGGAAGAAGAAGATGAGAAAGATATGGTTACCAGACCACCGGTTGTTTGTGTTATGGGCCATGTTGATCACGGTAAAACTTCCCTTCTTGATGCAATCCGTCAGACCAGCGTAACCTCCAGAGAGGCAGGCGGTATCACACAGCACATCGGTGCTTATACGGTTGAGGTCAACGGACAGAAGATTACATTTTTAGATACACCAGGACATGAGGCATTTACTGCCATGCGTATGAGAGGTGCTCAGTCCACAGATATCGCAATCCTTGTTGTTGCAGCAGATGATGGAGTTATGCCTCAGACCGTAGAGGCCATTAACCATGCAAAGGCTGCAGGCGTAGAGATTATTGTTGCTATCAACAAAATCGATAAGCCAAGTGCTAACATCGATCGTGCAAAGCAGGAATTATCTGAGCATGAACTGATTTCAGAGGATTGGGGCGGAAGCACTGTCTTTGTACCGGTTTCAGCTCATACAAAGGAAGGTATCAAAGAGCTTCTTGAAATGATTCTTCTTACTTCCGAAGTAAAAGAATTAAAGGCGAATCCAAACCGCCGCGCCAGAGGTCTTATTATTGAGGCAGAGCTTGATAAGGGCAAAGGCCCGGTAGCTACCGTACTGGTACAAAAAGGTACCTTACGTGTTGGTGATACCGTTGCAGCCGGATCCTGTTACGGAAAAGTTCGTGCCATGATGGATGACAAGGGACGTAGAGTAAAAGAAGCAGGCCCATCCACTCCAGTAGAGATTTTAGGTCTGAATGACGTTCCAAATGCAGGAGAAGTCCTGGTTGGAACTGAGACTGAAAAAGAAGCAAGAAGCTTCGCGGAAACATTTATTTCAGAAGGTAAGAATAAATTACTGGAAGATACAAAAGCTAAGTTATCATTGGATGATTTATTCAGCCAGATCAAAGCAGGTACTGTAAAAGAACTGCCGATCATCGTTAAGGCTGATGTACAGGGATCTGTAGAGGCGGTAAAGCAGAGTCTTGTGAAGCTGTCTAATGAAGAAGTTATGGTAAAAGTGATTCATGGCGGCGTTGGTGCCATCAATGAGTCCGACGTATCCCTGGCTTCCGCATCAAACGCTATCATCATTGGTTTTAACGTTAGACCTGATGTAACAGCTAAATCCATTGCGGACCGGGAAAAAGTAGATATGAGACTTTACAAAGTAATCTATCAGGCGATTGCAGATGTGGAATCAGCCATGAAGGGTATGCTTGATCCGATCTTTGAGGAGCAGGTTACTGGTCACGCCATTGTCCGCCAGACCTTTAAAGCATCTGGTGTAGGTACAATCGCAGGTTCCTATGTAATGGATGGTAAATTCGTAAGAGGCTGCAGCGTTCGTATTACAAGGGCTGGAGAAAAGATTTACGAAGGACCGTTAGCATCCTTAAAGAGATTTAAAGATGATGTAAAAGAAGTAGCAACCGGTTACGAGTGTGGTCTTGTATTTGAGAAGTTTAACGATATCCAGGAAGACGATATGATCGAAGCATATACCATGGTGGAGGTTCCCCGCTAGGAACCACTCCACCTGGATTTTAGAAAGATGAGCCCGTTTTTGCGGGCTGGTCTTTTTGAAAATGTGGATGAAAAGCGAAAGGAATAACATGCGTAAAAACAGTATAAAGAATACAAGAATCAATATGGAAGTCCAGAGGGAGTTAAGCCAGATTATCCGTCTGGAAATCAAGGATCCTAGAATTCACCCTATGACAACTGTAGTTGCTGTTGAGGTAACTCCAGACTTAAAATTCTGTAAGGCTTATATCAGTATTCTGGGAGATGAGGAAGCCGGCAAAGCGACCATTGAAGGTTTAAGGAGCGCAGAAGGCTATATCCGCAGAGAACTGGCAAGAAGAGTCAATCTTCGAAACACACCTGAAATTAAATTCATTCTGGACCAGTCCATTGAGTATGGCGTCAACATGTCCAGACTGATTGAAGAGGTTACAAAAGACATCAAAGATTAAGGAGGTGCACCTTTGAGTTACCTTGATACAATCCTTGAAGATGTAAAGAATGCGGCCATTATGGGCCATGTCAGACCAGATGGGGACTGTGTAGGTTCCTGTCTGGCAACATATAATTACTTAACAGAAAACTATCCTCAGATAGAGACGGTGGTATATCTTGAGAAGCCGTCGGAGAAATTTAACTATCTAAAACATTTTGACCGTATTGTCAGTGATTTTTCCAAAGACAAGGAGTATGACCTGTGCATTTGTCTTGACTGCAGCGATACCCTTCGCCTTGGAGAAGCGGTGAAGTATTTAAATACGGCAAAGAAAAGCATCTGTGTAGACCACCACATTACAAACATCGGCTATGCCGGTGAAAACATTGTGGAAGGACATTCCAGCTCGACCTGTGAAGTGCTTTACGGCCTTCTTGATGAAGCTAAGATCAGCAGGGAAGTGGCAGAATGTATCTATACCGGCATCATTCATGATACCGGAGTATTCAAATATGACTCTACATCCAGAAAGACCATGGAAATAGCCGGAAAGCTGATGGAAAAAGGAATTAATTTTTCCAGAATCATCGATGACAGCTTTTACCGAAAAACATATATACAGAATCAAATTCTTGGAAGGGCACTGCTGGAAAGCATAACCTTTCATGACAGCCAATGTATCTTCAGTGCGATCAGCAAGAAAGACATGGAGTTTTACGGTGTCTCAGGAAGTGATATGGATGGAATCATTGACCAGCTTCGGATAACGGAAGGTGTGGAATGTGCCATCTTCATGTATGAGACTGCCTGCAGAGAATATAAAGTAAGTCTTCGTTCCACGTCTGATCTTGATGTGAGCAAAATCGCTGTATACTTTGGCGGAGGCGGTCATAAAAAGGCTGCTGGCTGTACAATGACAGGAAGCGTTCACGATGTGATTAACAATCTATCGGATCAGATCGTAAAACAGCTTAATTAGGAGAAACGGACGATGGCAGACGGCATCATCAATGTGTATAAAGAAAAAGGATTTACCTCTCATGACGTCGTGGCGAAAATGAGAGGTATTTTAAAGCAGAAAAAAATAGGACATACCGGTACGTTAGATCCCATGGCAGAAGGAGTTCTTCCTGTCTGTCTTGGTAAGGCTACCAAGCTCTGTGATATGCTGACGGATAAGACGAAAACATATGAAGCGGTCTTACTTCTTGGAAAAGAAACCGATACCCAGGATGTGACAGGGACGGTTCTGGCAGAATACCCGGTTCACAGGGAGGAAGATGAGGTCCGGGAAGCGGTATTAAGCTTTCTGGGTCATTATGACCAGATTCCCCCAATGTATTCCGCGCTGAAAGTAGATGGCAAGAAGCTTTATGAGCTTGCCAGAGCAGGAAAAGAAGTGGAACGGAAGGCAAGACCGGTAGAAATTCTTAACATACGGGTGGATAAGATAGAGCTTCCCAGAGTCACTATGACAGTGACCTGTTCCAAGGGAACTTATATCCGTACCCTTTGCTATGATATTGGAAGAAAGCTGGGCTGCGGCGGCTGTATGGAGTCACTAATCCGTACCCAGGTCTCAGGCTTTTGTCTGGAGGAGAGTCTGACTCTGTCCCAGATAGAAGCGTTTAGAGACGAAGGAACCTTAGGAGAACGTATCCTTGCCGTGGACAAGGTATTTGAGGATTATCCCGCCATTATCATGAAGCAGGAGTTTGATAAACTGGTTCATAATGGTAACCCATTTTACAATCACCAGGCGGAAGGTTCCGTCCCGGATCATGGTCCGGTGAGAGTTTATGACAGTGAGAATCATTTTATTGGAGTTTATGAGCCTGACACAGAAAAGAACTTGCTTAAGCCCCAAAAGGTATTTCTGGGAGGAAAATAAGGATGAAGTATATAACCGGAACCAGGAAATTTCAGATCGAAGAACCATCAGTGGTCACACTTGGAAAGTTTGACGGACGCCACAGGGGCCACCAGAAGCTTCTTCGGGAAATGGCAGAAGTAAAAAAGGAAAAAGGGTATCAGATTGCCGTTTTTACCTTTGACATGTCACCAAGTATCCTGGATTCAGAAAGCACGCAGCAGGTCATTACTACGAATCTGGAGAGAAAAAATAATCTGGAGCGAATCGGCATCGACTATCTGGTAGAATACCCCTTTACCATGGAAACGGCTCATATGGACCCGGAGGAATTTGTAAAGGAAATACTGGTAGGTCAGATGAATGCAAAGACCATAGTAGTCGGCACGGACTGCACCTTTGGCTATCTTGGGGCAGGAAATGCGGACAGCCTAAATCAGTGGAAAGACCGGTATGGATACGAATTAATTGTCATTCAAAAAGAAAAGGATGATCACCGTGATATCAGCAGTACATACATCAGAGAGCTGCTGGATGCCGGAAATATGGAAAAGGCCAATGAGCTCTTAGGTGAGCCTTACTCCATTCATGGAAACGTAGTTCATGGCAATCATCTGGGAGGGCCAGTGTTAGGCTTTCCTACAGCCAATATTGTACCGGAGCCAGAAAAACATCTGCCCACCTTCGGCGTTTATGTATCCAGAGTCTATATAGAAGGCTGTTATTATGGAGGGATCACCAACATCGGAAAGAAGCCCACCGTGGAAGGTGGATCCCCCGTAGGAGCAGAAACTTACATTTATGGTATAAATAGGGATATTTATGGAAAGACTATAGAAGTACAGCTATTGCACTTCGTCCGCCCAGAACGGAAATTTGACGGATTGGAGCAGTTAAAAGTGCAGATAGAAAAAGACAGGGACTATGGAAGGGAGTATTTAAAGAGCCGTTCCACGGAACTCAATATCCAATTGTAAAGGAAAGGCGGTCACACCGCCTGGTTAAAAATGAATAACTTGCGAAGGAACGTGCATATGACTGACAAAGCATGGAAAGTGCTGGGCTTCGCGATCGCATGCGGCAGCGCCGTATGGATTGCAACAGCAGATGTGCAGGCCGCAGGAACCAAGACGACTGTGACTACCGGTACTCCGGTAGCTGGTATCGATGTCTATATGGACAAATACCAGGAAAATACCAAACAGAAGTCAGGAGAAAACCCGGCCGATCTTACGCAGGAAAAAATGAGAATAGGAACCTTTCAGACCATATTCAGTAACCTTGGAGTGGCGGTCGTAGAAGATTCCTTGAATATCAGAAAAGAACCAAAGAATGATGCGGAAATCGTAGGAAAATTAAGAAGCCATTCCGGAGCCAGCGTGCTGTCGGAGGAAAATGGCTGGTATAAGATAAAATCAGGGCAGATCACTGGTTATGTGTATGGACAGTATCTGGCGACAGGAAAAGAAGCAAGGGCCATCGCCTATTATGATATGAAGCTAATGCTTCGTGTTAACACCGATACCCTTCGTGTCAGAAACCAGCCAGGTACCGATGCTCAGATTTTAGGAAGAATCCATGAGGGAGAAACCTATCGGTTCCTTTCTGGAAGTGATGGCTGGGCCAAGATAGAATATAAGGGCCAGACTGCCTATGCCTATGTGCCGGAATTTGCCACCATAGCTTACACCATACCGGAAGCAGAGAAAAACAGTGACATGCGTACCCAGGTTGTAAATTATGCGGTTAATTTCGTTGGAAAGCCTTATAGGTGGGGAGGTACCGATCCAAATACCGGTGCAGACTGTTCTGGTTTCGTCCAGTATGTTATGGAGCATGCGGCAGGAGTACAGCTTGACAGAACTTCGAGACAACAGGCGGCAGAGGGAGAGGCAATTCCAGCCTCCAACATGGAGCCGGGAGACTTGTTGTTCTATTCCAGCGGAAGCCAGATCGACCATGTGGCTATGTATATCGGAAAAGGCCAGATCGTTCATGCAGCAAACCGAAGAAGCGGGATTAAAATTTCCTCGTGGAATTACAGGAAACCGGTTACCATACGCCGGGTGATCCAATAGTGAGACTTAATAAAAGATCCATATACGACCGCACATGTAAAAGAAAAGGAACTGTAACCATTTAGCCGTTTATGAGGGCTTTGTGGTCACAGTTCCTTTTTCATGTATCATTTTAGAATAAATTTCTTTTAGTTACCGTATACCTTCCATTCAAGGATACCGGTAGAGCTGGTTCCTTTTGATTCCATAACAATGGAAATGGCATAGGTTGAGACAGGAGTAAAGGTCGTGGTGTTATATTGATTGGTCTTTGTTCCAAGGCCCTTTGGATTCTTTATATCCTGCCATGCACTTCCATCCCAGTAATACATACGGTAAGATGCGGGAACATCAATTCCCTGTCCATCTTTAAACCAATAAATATCACTGCCTGTGATGGTATGGGGCTCATTAAATGTATACTGTACCCATTGAGAACCGGTCTCCGGCCAGTTACCGTAAACAGCAGCGCTTCTGTCATTTGAGTTAGCTGGATCAATTCCATCATTTAAAGCACTGATGCTTTCCCAATCAGAAACGTAGGAGCCTGTAGGAGCAGCTAATCCGGCGATGTTCTTTTGCTGTGGGTCAGGATCTGGGTCCGGGTCAGGATTCTGACCGTTGGAGGCCTGAACAAATGTCATCTCAGAACCCACATTGCTGATCTGGGATAGTTCAAGCCCTGAGGCTGACTGATTCCACCATTTGGAATTTGGTGCCGTGTTGCTGGTAAAGGAATCCTTGTATCCTTTCCGGAATAAGTCTCCTCTGTTTCCGCCGTTTCTATTTCTCTCCATATCATAATTTCCATCGGCCTGTTCCAGGGAAACTAAATAATGATTGCTTGATGTCATTTGATTACTGGAGTTATTTCCTTTTTCATCAATATGCCAGATGGCCAGTCCTGCATCAGGCAGGTCTGCATATCTGCCGGTTTTCTGGAGGTTCTCAATGAGGAAATATTCGTTTGACTGATTGCCGGACCATCTGTAGGCATAGGAATTACCATTGCCGTCAGAGACTGCAGCAAACTTGGTTCCTGCATTGTATTCATTCATATTTATGGGAAGGTTCCAGCGTGATATCACATTTCTGCAATATGGATCTGGTGGAACCGGATTTTTGTCATTTGCCACGGTACTCATTAAGCTGTACATACCAGTGCCCTGGGAATCACCATCGTAATCATAAAGATCCGGATATCCGTATATCATATGACCGCTTTCATGGCAGATGGTATAAAGAGACAAATCCCGTCCGATGTTAGTCATCTCATATTTCTGGATTCTGGCTCCATTGATATAATCAGACTTTGGATACCAGGCTTGATGAGGCCACAATCCCTTTGCCCAGCCTGCATCCGGAGTCCCGGCATAAAGAATGTTCACAGCTTTTAAGTATCCTTTAGAATCTGTCGTTAAAGAGGAAAGGTTATATCCAGAGCTTTTGAGCCACTGAAATACTTCTTCTGCAAACTCATTGGATTTTGCGTAGGAGCCTGTCTGCTCGTAAATGTCATCATAATATGTTTTTGGATGCTTTGCCGTATAGAATCCAATTAAATTATTGGTATAGGTGACTCTGCCGCCTGAGACATCATAATAATAATCTTTCACAGACCCATTGTTGTTAAAGCCTCTATACCCAGTTTCGTTGAAGAAGCGTTCTATTTCGGATTGGGAAATATCGCTTTTTTTATCTGGGAAATCAACCAGGATCGTCAGTCCCTTCACATCACCAGATGCCGCTACCTTGGAATCCAGCAGTGAATTTTCAAAACTGTATTCTGATTTAGGCGTATTTTTAAAATCATTTCCATGAAGCTTGTTCCTCACTTCATCCGCCTGTTCCCTGATTGCCTCACTCTTGATTTTTAAATGCTTTTGAAGGCCGCCGCCTCCCCGCTGAGGCTCATCATTAGAGTTAGTGCTACCATCGTTTGTCTTGTAAACCGTTCCCGTGGACACATAGTCTGTCTGGTCATCGTTTAATTCAGCATAGCAGATCCAGCCGTTATCATCACGGATCAGCGTATATCCGTCCGGGCTTTCAATATGCTGATAATATTCATCTCCCGTAATGGATACGGAAACCTTGGTTCCATCAGGCTGTGCTAATTCAAACTCTTTGTTGTTGTAAGGAGCAGCCAGAACAGCGTAGTTCGTCATGGAAGACAAGGATACTACAGCTAATCCAGTTGCGAGTAGCTTAATCATTTTACTCATTCATTTTCCCCTTTGCTTTTTTCTTTCGTAATAAACATAATTTCCTTTCAAATACTATTTTAAAATTCACATGGGAATCACCTCCTTAAATTTATTTATTACATGAAATTATTATCGAATTTATATTGCAATAGTTAATAAAATGGATTGAATATTAAGAATTATTAATGATATAGTTATATTTGCAAACATGTTGTTAAAAAACATAATATTAGTTAAACAAATTAGGGTTTTTGTCGAATAGAAGAGAAGAAAAAAGAAGCCATTGTTCCATAAGCAATCATTCACTTATGGAGCAATGGCTCCTTATCATTAGTTTTTCTTTTTACCAAGGTAAGCTGCTTTCACTGATTCATCAGCCAGAAGCTCTTTACCGGCACCGGATAAGGTGATTCTTCCGGTTTCCAGTACATATCCGATATCAGCCGTGTGAAGGGCCATATTGGCATTCTGTTCGATTAAAAGTACGGTCACGCCCTTTTTATTGATTTCCTTAATGATGGAGAACAAGTCCTTAACGATAAGAGGTGCAAGTCCAAGGGAAGGTTCATCCATCATGAGGATTCTGGGGTGGCTCATTAAGGCTCTTGCGACTGCAAGCATCTGCTGCTCACCGCCGGATAAGGTTCCGGAGAGCTGCCAGCTTCGTTCCTTTAACCTTGGAAACAGGCTGTAGACCCAGTTGATATCGTCTTCCAGGCTGTCGTTTCTTAAATAAGCCCCGATCTTAATGTTTTCAAGTACGGTCATATCGGGAAATACATGACGGCCTTCCGGTACAAGAGCAATGCCCTTGGATACCACCTGAGTGGTATCAAGTCCGATGAGCTCTTCTCCATCGAGAGTAATGCTGCTTCCGGCAGAAGGCTTTACAAGGCCTACAATGGAGCGGAGCGTGGTACTTTTACCGGCGCCGTTGGCACCGATCAGGGTTACAATGCTTTTATCCGGCACTTCAAATGAAATGCCCTTAACGGCTTCAATGCCCCCGTAGTTCACTTTTAAATTCTCAATCTTCAGCATCGTCACTCACCCCCAGATATGCTTCAATAACCCGTTCGTTATTCTGGATTTCTTCCGGTGTTCCCTGTGCAATCAGTTTTCCAAAATCCAGTACATAGATACGGTCTGAGATCTGCATGACCAGATCCATATGGTGTTCAATCATAAAAACAGTCAAATGATAGGTGTCCCGGATCTGTTTGATAAAATCCGTAAGCTCCTGAGTCTCCTGTGGATTCATACCAGCCGCAGGCTCATCAAGGAGAAGAAACTTCGGCTCGGTAGCCAGAGCTCTTGCGATCTCCAGACGTCTTTGCAGACCATAGGGGAGAGAAGAGGCAATCTCATCCTTTAAGTGGAGAAGATTCTGCTCCTCCAAAAGTGCGGTGGCCTCTGCACGCATCCGTTCTTCCTCTTTACGGTTTAAACGGAGAGTGGCGGAAAATACATTTTGTCTGGCCCGCATATGCTTTGCAATAAGAACATTGTCGAATACAGTAAGCTGACCAAATAAACGAATGTTCTGAAAGGTTCTGGCGATTCCCTTCTGGGTAATCTTATCCGGTGTGTTTCGGATAATGGAAATGGGTCTGGGAGTTACTTCACCTAAGTATGTTTTCTCCGCTTTCCCCTTGGGAGTATTAGAGAGAATGGTCTCTCCCATAAAATCCACCTTACCGAAGGTAGGCTCATAGATACCGGTAACACAGTTAAAGGCAGTTGTTTTTCCAGCGCCGTTGGGACCGATGAGTGCCACGATTTCGCCTTGGTTCACATCAAGAGTCAGTCCGTTGACAGCCACAACGCCGCCAAACTGCATGGTAACATCCTCCATATGGAGGACATTGACTGGAGTTTTTGCTTCCGCTGACATTATATGTTTTCCCCCTTATGTGTTTTATTTTTCCTCTTTAATCTGTCTGGAATGCTGCGGATCAGCCTTCCAAGGCCTTCCCATGAAAATTCATTGCTTCCCATGATTCCACGGCGGTAGAAGAGCACCACTGCCATAAGAAGAATGGAGAAGATGACCATACGAAAGCCGGAACGGAACAGAGGAATGTCAATGCCTCCAATGGTAAGAGGATTGTCAAAGAAACGAAGCCATTCTCTTCCGGCAGTAACTAAAAATGCACCGATAACGCTTCCTGTAATGCTTCCGATTCCACCAAGCACTACGATAAGAAGAATGTCGTAGGTCAAATTAATGGAGAAGGTCTTAGAATCGATGGAGCGCATGAAAATAGCAAGAAGACCACCGCCAACTCCTGTAAAGAAGGAGGAAATTACAAAAGCCAGCTGTTTATAACGGAATAAGTTAAGTCCCATAGCCTGAGCAGCCACCTCATCCTCACGAAGAGCCTTAAATGCACGGCCATAAGAGGAATTGATCAAAAGCACCATAAGGAGGATGCAGAGGGCGCATAAGCCAAAGGCCACAAAAAGGTTTGGAAAGCCTGGGATATTTTTAAGTCCGTAGGAACCATTGGTAATCTTATTAAGCTGTGGAGCAGAAATTACGGCACGAATGATCTCAGAAAAACCAAGGGTAGCAATGGCTAAATAATCACTTTTTAAACGAAGCACCGGAATCCCGATTAAGGCAGCAATGGCAGCGGAAAAAACTCCTGCCAGAATGAGTGCCAGCCAGAAGGGACACTGGATATTTGCAATGGCTGGCGCAATACCGTCTACATAATAAACGCTTGCGCGGTTGTCTACGGGGATTGTAAGAATGGCTACCGTATAAGCACCGATTGCCATAAATCCGGCCTGACCCAAGGAAAAGAGTCCGGTAAATCCGGTGAGCAGGTTCATGGAAACAGCTACCACCGCATAGATGGCACTTCGTTCCAGAATGGAAATCTGATAGCTGTACTGAGCACTGTTAGCCTGTAAAATACCCAGGATTCCAATGACAAATAAAAGGGCGATCAGGGTATAGAGTCTGTTTTTGGATATTGCTTTTTTCTTCATAAATGACACCTCACACTTTATCGGTTGTTTTCTCACCGAACAAGCCAGTAGGTTTGATCAGGAGAATGGCAATTAACAGAACAAAGGTAAATGCATCGCTGAAGGTGGAATACCCGGTTGCGACCAGGGCAGTTTCTCCAATTCCCAGGATAAAGCCGCCGATGACGGCGCCTGGAATGCTGCCGATTCCTCCGAATACCGCAGCTACGAAGCACTTTAAGCCCGGCAGTGAGCCGGAGAATGGAAACACGGTCATACGGTCTGTAAAATAGAGGATAGAGCCGACAGCAGCTAAAAGAGAACCGATTGCAAAGGTAAAGGTAATGATCCGATTAATCTTGATTCCCATTAAAGAGGCAGTATCGTAATCCTTTGCCACTGCACGCATCGCCATACCGATCTTTGTTTTGTTGATCAGGACCATAAGAACATACACAATAATGAGAGTCAGTACCGGTGTTAAGAAGGTAACGAAGGAAGCAGAAAGCCCCCCGATCTGATAAATCTTCTTTAAGACCGGAAGCTCAGGATATCCCTTTGGAAGGGCAGTAAATAAGTATGTAGCAAGATTTTGCAGGAGGTAGGAAACACCGATGGCCGATATCATAACAGACATTCTTGGAGCGGAGCGAAGGGGGCGGTAAGCGACCCGTTCAATGGATACGCCAAGAACAACGGTGATGAAGAGAACCAGAGGAATGGAAATGAACCATGGAAAACTTGCCATGGCAAATATCATGAAATAGCCTGCCATCATAAAAATATCGCCATGAGCGAAGTTTATGAGGCGAAGGATTCCGTAAACCAGCGTATAGCCAATGGCTATGAGGGCATATGCACCGCCAAGGGAAATACCGGTCAGGCACTGCTGTAAAAAGGTTGAAAGACTCATGTGGCGAAAGGCCTCCTATCTGTGAAGTATGTGGAAAAAGTACCCGTTACAAATGGAACGAGTGGGGAAGGAAATGCGTCCCCACTCATCCGGTGATGTTTGCATCATTGCGATGTAAGTTATTATTTTACGGTAGTTGTTGTCAGGAATTTGAACTTTCCGTTCTCAACGGTCTTAATAAATGCCATATCCTTTTTTGCATCTCCGTTTTCGTCAAAGGAGATATTACCGGTAACGCCTTCAATGGATACTCCCTTTAAAGCGTCTTTAATCTTTTCACCATCGGTGGAACCAGCGGTTTCAATTGCCTTTAATGCGCTTAAGTAAGCGTCATAGCCAAGAGCAGATACGGCTGGAATGATCTCATCCTGCTTGTTTTCCTTTAAGTAGGTTTTGAAACCAGAGATAAAGGAAGCTGCTTCGTCGTTGGCAGGCTCTGCTTCATCAAAGAAAGTAGAAAGAACGATTCCGTCTGCGGAGGTTCCTGCATTCTCAATGACAGTTGAGTTCTCCCAGGTATCACCAGCAGCAATGGTAGCAGTGATTCCAAGCTCACGGGCCTGCTTAATGATGAGAGGAGCCGTTGTAATGGAAGAAGGTGCAAAGATAATGTCAGGATTCTGTGCCTTGATGTTTGTAAGGATAGCCTTAAAGTCTGTCTGGTTTGTCTGGAACTGTTCTTCACTTACCACAGTACCGCCAAGCTTCGTAAAGGAGGTCTTAAAGAAAGAACCAAGTCCGGAAGAGTAATCATCTCCAAGCTGTGTGATAACGGCTGCCTTCTTTGCTCCATTGTCATTGGCATAGTTTGCCATAACAGTTCCCTGGAAGGGATCTAAGAAGCATACACGGAAGTAATAGTCATTTCCCTGGGTAACCTGAGGGTTCGTACAGGAAGCGCCGATCGCCGGAATCTTGGCATCTGCAAAAATCTGTCCGGCCGCAATGGAAACACCGGAACCATAGCTTCCGATCACTGCAGAAACCTTCTCACTTACAAGCTTCTGAGCTGCATTAACAGCTTCTGTTTTATCGGATTTATTATCTACTTCTACTAATACTACTTTATAGTCCTCTCCGCCGATCTTCACGGTTGGGTGAGTTTGGTTGGCGTAACGAACGCCTAAGACTTCCTGGAAGCCGCCGCCGCCGTTTTCTCCGGTGGTTGGCTCAAATACACCAATTTTTACAACCTTTTCGCCGCTGTTTGAAGATCCTGAGGAACCTGAGCTGCTGCAGCCGGCAACGAGAGAAGCACTTAAGCAAGCAGCAAGAGTAAGAGCAAAAACTTTTTTCAATTTCATAAAACATATCCTCCTTATTGTGTATCTCCTGTGAGTACAACTGTCTTCCCTGCGGACACACGTTGCATATTATTATAGCAGAAGATGAGAAAAGTGCAAGAAAAAATTAAAAGAAAATAATAATTTAAAGTAAATTCCTATTTTCGCAAAATAAAAATGGAGCCAGATTCTTAGAAAGAACCTGAACTCCATCGTTCGGTGTCATTATTTTTTATTTTCAACTGCTGCCTTGATGAAATCACGGAACAGCGGGTGAGGTCTGTTTGGTCTTGACTTAAACTCCGGATGGGCCTGTGTTGCGACAAACCAGGGGTGTGCCGGGATTTCTACCATCTCAACGATCCGTCCGTCTGGAGAGATACCGGAAAGCTTCATTCCAGCCTTCGTTAATTCCTCACGGTAATGGTTATTTACCTCATAACGGTGCCTGTGGCGTTCGTGAATCAGTTCTTCTCCATATACCTCATAGGATTTGGAAGACTTGTCCAGAACACAAGGATAAGAACCAAGGCGAAGAGTTCCGCCAATATCCTCGACATCATTTTGGTCTGGCATTAAATGAATCACAGGATGAGTGGTATCCATATCAAGCTCTGAAGTATGGGCATCGGCAAAACCGACTACATTACGGGCAAATTCCACGATGGCCATCTGCATGCCAAGGCAAATGCCAAGGAATGGAATGTTATGTTCGCGGGCATATTGTATGGAAGAAATCTTTCCTTCGATTCCACGGCTACCAAAGCCTCCCGGAACAAGAATACCATTGACATCGCTGAATAATTCATCTGCATTCTCGTTGGTAACGAGTTCAGAATCTACCCATTTAATGGTAACGTCGGCACGGTTATATACGCCGCCGTGTTTTAATGCCTCGACAACGGAAATATAAGCGTCATGGAGCTGAATGTATTTGCCTACTAATGCAATGGTCACTTCCTTTTCCGGATGCTTCCAGTTATCAATCATGGCAGCCCATTCTGTTAAATCAGGAGTAGGACATGGGAGCTTTAAACATTCGCATGCGACCTGAGCCAGATGTTCTTCTTCCATAACAAGGGGAAGTTCATATAATACCTCAACATCCAGGTTCTGGATTACGTGAGTCTTGGGGACATTACAGAATTGTGCGATTTTGCTTCGGATTCCGTCATCAAGGGGCTGTTCGGAACGGCATACGATGATGTCGGGCTGGATACCCATTCCCTGTAAATCTTTTACACTGGCCTGGGTCGGTTTGGTTTTTAGTTCTTCGGAAACTTTCAGATATGGAACCAGGGTCACGTGGATTAGCATTGCATTCTCGCGGCCTACTTCATGTTGGAATTGGCGGATCGCCTCTAAGAAAGGCTGGCTTTCGATGTCGCCTACTGTTCCGCCTACTTCTATGATAGCAATTTCTGTTTCGGAGGAATTGTGGTTGTGGTGGAAACGGCTTTTTATTTCGTCGGTAATATGAGGGATAACCTGTACGGTGCCTCCCCCGAAGTCGCCCCGTCGTTCACGGGTCAATACGGTCCAATAAACCTTTCCAGTTGTAACGTTGGAATTCTTGGTCAGGCTCTCATCGATAAAACGTTCGTAGTGGCCAAGATCTAAATCTGTTTCTACTCCATCTTCTGTCACGAAAACCTCTCCATGCTGAACGGGATTCATGGTACCTGGATCAATATTAATATAAGGATCGAATTTCTGCATGGTGACTTTATAGCCCCGGGCTTTTAACAGTCGACCAAGCGATGCTGCGGTAATACCTTTGCCAAGTCCGGACACAACGCCTCCGGTGACAAATACGTATTTCACTGACATAACAGTGTAACCTCCTTCTGTGGTGATGGTATGGGGATGTTTTCAAAAAAACGATTATACACCTATTCAAAAAAAAAATCCAGAGCCAAACATAAAAAACTAAAATAATTAAGTGGAAATTTTTTGGGTGGATTATATTTATATGGAAGTGGTTGGAATTTCTTCTATATATTATGGCGTTTGTTTTTCATTTTTATAGAAAAAGAAAAATGGGGGAAAATAGGATGGAAAAGGCTAAAAAACACCATACTATAATAACCGCTTATTAATGATAATTAAGCCCGCTTATGGTGAAAAGAAATAGTGTAAAAAATGACATTTTTCTTATTGACAAGCCTTAAAACGATGTTATACTGGGTAATGTAAATTTTGCAATTTATTGAGGTTAACAACACCAAAGCGCACACGTTTGAGGAGGATTAGTTATGAAATCAAAGAAGTTGGTTGGTCTGGCTCTGGCAGGACTTATGGCTCTGTCATTAACCGCCTGCGGTAACTCCGGTTCCCCATCCGCTACAGCTACAACAAAAGCAGAAGGTCAGGCAACAGAGGCTGGCAAAACAGAAGCTGCTGACCCAAAAGGCGGAGTCGCCAAAGAGGATTTAAAGGTAGGATTTATTTACATCGGCGATGAGAACGAGAGCTACACAGCCGCTCATTACAATGGTGCCCTGGATATGAAGAAAGCCCTTGGCTTATCCGATGACCAGATCATTGTAAAGTGGAACGTTCCAGAAGACGAGAGTGCAAAAGATGCAGCTATGGATCTTGCTGATCAGGGCTGCAACATTATTTTTGCCAACAGCTTTGGTTACGAATCCTATATTATAGAAGCTGCAAAAGAATATCCAGATGTTCAGTTCTGTCATGCAACCGGATATCAGGCAAAAACAAGCGGCTTAAGCAATATGCATAATTATTTTACTAACGTATATGAATCCCGTTATGTATCCGGTATCGTGGCTGGACTTAAGTTAAACCAGATGATTCAGGATGGAAAAGTAAAAGAAGACGCAGTAAAGATCGGTTATGTAGGCGCATATCCATACGCAGAGGTAATCAGCGGATATACTTCCTTCTTCCTCGGCGTGCGTTCTGTATGTCCGCAGGCTACTATGGAAGTGAAGTATACCAACAGCTGGGGAAGCTTTGATCTGGAAAAAGAAGCAGCAGATGCTTTGATTTCCAATGGCTGTGTATTAATCAGCCAGCATGCAGATACCACTGGCGCTCCTGTTGCTTGTGAGGCAGCCGGCGTTCCGGACGTAGGCTATAACATCTCCATGCTTGCAACGGCTCCTAAGACTGCACTTACTTCAGCCTCCATCAACTGGGCTCCATATGTGACCTATGCAGTACAGAGTGTGATTGACGGCAAGGCCATTGACACAGACTGGTGCCAGGGCTACAAGGACGGAGCTGTTTCCATTACCGAACTGAATAAGGATGCAGTGGCTCCTGGAACAGAAGAGAAGGTAAAAGAAGCAGAAGATGCCATTAAGGCAGGAACCCTTCACGTATTTGATACTTCTACTTTTACAGTAGGCGGCAAAAAGCTTGAAACCTATAAAAAGGATGGAAGTGACGTGGAATACGTATCCAATGGATATTTCCATGAGTCTGAATTCGGTTCTGCACCGGCATTTGATATCTTAATTGATGGCATTACTACCATTGATAAATAAATGCTCAGACGGAAATGAGTCAGGCTTAAAAGCGGCGCCAGATATTTTGGCCCCGCTTTTTGCTATTAAAGAATGGAATGGGAAAAGCAGGAAAAAACGAAACGGAGGATGTCCCGGTGAACGATAATTATGCCATTGAACTGAAAAATATCACCAAACGGTTTGGCAAGGTAACTGCCAACGACAAAGTCTGCCTGTCTGTAAAGAGAGGAGAAATACTTTCGATTCTGGGGGAAAACGGAAGCGGCAAAACAACACTTATGAATATGATTTCCGGAATCTATTACCCTGATGAAGGGCAGATTGCGGTGAATGGAAAAGAGGTATCCATACGGTCTCCCAAGGATTCCTTTGATTTAGGAATTGGTATGATTCACCAGCACTTTAAGCTGGTCGAGGTGTTTACCGCAGCGGAAAACATCATTTTAGGCCTTCCGGGCCAGGAGCTTCTTGACCGGAAAGCAGTCAGCGATAAGATCAACAGCCTGACCGCCAAATACGGATTTGATTTAGACCCTGACCAGAAGATTTACACCATGTCAGTGTCCCAGAAGCAGACCGTAGAGATCGTTAAGCTGTTATACCGAGGCGTGGACATCCTTATATTAGATGAGCCTACGGCAGTACTTACCCCTCAGGAAGCGGACCGTCTCTTTGCAGTACTCCGCAACATGAGAAAAGCAGGTCATTCCATTATCATCATCACCCATAAGCTCAATGAAGTACTTACCTTGTCTGACCGGGTATCGGTTCTTAGAAAGGGCCAGTATATCGGCACCATCGAGACAAAAGAGGCGACAGAAGAATCCCTGACCGAAATGATGGTAGGAAAGAAAGTCAGCTTGAACATAGAACGTCCGGATCCCGTTTCCCCGGAAAAGAGACTGGAAATACATGGGCTTACCTGTGTAAGCAAGGAAGGAATCACTACGCTTGAAAACGCCACCTTTGTCGCTAACAGTGGAGAGATTCTTGGAATAGCAGGCGTTGCAGGAAGCGGACAGAGAGAGCTTTTAGAGGCTATTGCAGGACTGATTCCAACCACCAGAGGTTCTGCCCTTTATTACCCTCCGGAAGGCGGAGAAAAGGAACTGACCGTTATGAGCGCAGCCGATATTGCAAAGGCTGGAGTCCGGCTTTCCTTTGTTCCGGAAGACCGTCTTGGTATGGGACTTGTTGGTACCATGGATTTAACAGATAACATCATGCTTCGAAGCTATAAAAAAGGCCGTTCCTTTTTTGCAGACCGAAGATCCCCTAAGGCACTGGCAGAAAAGCTGATTCATGAGCTTGGAATCGCCACACCGGGAACCTCAATACCAGTACGAAAGCTGTCAGGCGGTAATGTTCAGAAGGTTTTAGTTGGACGTGAGATCGCATCTGCACCATCTGTACTTTTAGTGGCTTATCCGGTTCGCGGACTTGATATTCATTCCTCCCACACCATCTACAACCTGCTCAATGAGCAGAAAAAGAAAGGGACCGCTGTCATCTGCGTTGGTGAGGACCTGGATGTGCTCATGGAATTATGTGACAGCATCCTAGTTATGTGTGGCGGAACCATAAGCGGTATCGTTGACGGCAGAACTGCCACAAAAGAAGAAATCGGAAAGCTGATGATGAAAACAGGAGGAAATCAGGAATGATGAAGGGAAAAGAGCCGCTGTTTCAAACGGCAAAGCGGGAATCCATTGAACCATGGAAGGCATGGATGATTCGCCTCATTGCGGTTTTTCTGTCTTTGGTAGTCTGTGCAGGAGTCATCGTGGCACTGACTGGACTGAATCCTATTGAAGTTTATAAAGGAATTTTTGAAGGTGCCGTAGGTACCAAGAGAAGAATCTGGATGACCATAAGAGATACCCTGGTGCTTCTTTGTATCGCAGTTGGTATCACACCAGCATTTAAAATGAGATTCTGGAATATTGGTGCAGAAGGTCAGGTCTTAATTGGAGGCGTAACCTCTGCCGCTATGATGATTTATTTTGGAAATACTCTTTCTCCTTTTATATTATTTCCCCTCATGTTCCTTGGAAGCGCCATTGCAGCCATGATCTGGGCCTGCATTCCAGCTTTCTTTAAGGCATACTGGGATACCAATGAAACATTATTTACCTTGATGATGAACTATGTTGCCATGCAGGTGGTTACCTTTGGCATCATTTTCTGGGAAAATCCAAAAGGATCTAACTCCGTTGGTACCATTAACTCTGCAACAAAGGGCGGCTGGCTTCCAAAGCTCTTTGGCCTTGAGTATGGCTGGAATCTTATCATTGTATTAGGACTTACCATTGCCATGTATTTTTACTTAAAGCACAGCAAGCAGGGCTATGAAATCTCCGTCGTGGGAGAGAGCGGCAATACCGCCCGCTATGCCGGAATTAATGTGAAAAAAGTAATTATGAGAACCGTAGCTCTTTCCGGTGCCTTATGCGGAATTGCCGGATTCATCATCGTAAGCGGTGCCAGCCATACGATTTCCACCAGTACGGCAGGAGGCAGAGGATTTACTGCCATCATCGTTTCCTGGCTTAGTAAATTCAACACCTTTGCCATGATCATCGTTTCTTTCTTCCTTGTTTTCATGCAAAAGGGAGCCGGACAGATCGCCTCTCAGTTCAATTTAAATGAAAATGCTTCCGATGTTATTACCGGCATCATTCTTTTCTTTATTCTGGGCTGTGAATTCTTTATTGACTATGAAGTAAGGTTCCGGGGCGGCAAACGTTCATCGGCAGAATAGGAAGGAGTAATAGATCATGGGACTTTTGGTAATCTTTATTCAAAAAGTGATCGGCCAGGGAATCGGAATTCTCTACGGCGCACTTGGAGAAATCCTGACAGAAAAATCAGGTAACTTAAATCTGGGGATTCCGGGCATGATGTATATGGGAGGCATTGCAGGACTCATTGGCGCCTTTTTATATGAAAATTCCACAGCGGCCCCCAATGGACTGGTTGGCGTGCTGATTTCCTTTTTATGTGCCTTTTTGTGTGCTGCATTTGGCGGACTGATCTACAGCATACTGACCATAACCTTAAAAGCAAATCAAAACGTGACCGGACTTGCCCTGACTACCTTTGGTGTGGGCTTTGGTAACTTTTTTGGCGGATCTCTTTCAAAGCTTGCCGGCGGTGTTGGACAGATCTCTGTTGCAGTAACCGGACAGGCATTTAAAACTCCCATTCCAGGACTGTCAAAGCTTGGAGTCTTGGGACAGGCTCTGTTTTCTTATGGTTTTCTTACTTATCTTGGTGTTGCACTTGCAATCGCACTTGCTCTTTTCTTAAATAAAACAAGAAAGGGCCTGAACTTAAGAGCAGTAGGAGAGAGCCCGGCGACTGCGGATGCAGCAGGAATTCCTGTTACTGCCTACAAGTATCTGGCAACCTGCATTGGCGGCGGTTTAAGCGGTCTTGGCGGTCTCTACTTTGTAATGGAGTATTCCGGAGGAACCTGGACCAATAACGGTTTTGGCGACAGAGGCTGGCTTGCCATTGCTCTAGTCATTTTTGCCCTTTGGAAGCCGGTGGGAGCCATCTGGGGTTCTTTACTGTTTGGAGGGCTTTACATCCTATATTTATATATCCCAGGCTTAAGCCGTGGGTCACAGGAAATATTCAAGGCACTGCCTTATGTTGTAACCATCATCGTACTCATTATTTCGAGTTTAAGGAAAAAAAGGGAACACCAGCCGCCGGAAAGTCTTGGTCAGGCGTATTTCCGTGAAGAACGATAAATTACATTTTTGAAAAATAAAACCAGTCCGGGTGTTTATAAGGATTTTATAATTCTTTTCTTGATTTATGGGGAGACTGACACTATAATGATAGAGATATATAATGGGTAGAAACTATCCGGATTGGAGACTTTACACAGATGGATAACAAGAATCAGAATCAAAACAAGATGCCGAAAAATACCCAGGCCATCGTTATATGGGTCGCTGCGTTTCTGATTGCCGTAGCAGGAATTTCTTATCTGCACAACGCGATTACAACGAGGACCAATAAAGAGCTGAGTTACGACACCTTTATGAATATGGTTGATGCGAAACAAGTAGAGTCTGTTCATGTAGACGATACAAAGATTACCATCACACCTAAGAGCACCTGGGAAGGATACAAGCCTGGAGTCAGCTATTACACGGTGCGTATGGACTCTGATTTAAAGCTGGTAGACCGGCTTTATGATGCAGGTGTAGATATCGTAAGGACTCGAAAAGACAGCAATTTCTTCATTCAGACCATAGTCAGCTATCTGCTTTTATTTGCAGCCATGGGATTCTTATTGAACTTCATGATGCGCCGGGTTGGCGGCGGCGGACTGATGGGAGTTGGAAAGAGCAACGCCAAGGTCTATGTGCAAAAGGAAACCGGCATTACCTTTAAGGATGTGGCGGGAGAAGACGAGGCAAAGGAATCCTTAACTGAGATTGTAGATTTCCTTCATAATCCGGGGAAATATACAAAGATTGGAGCCAAGCTTCCAAAAGGTGCTCTTCTTGTAGGCCCTCCAGGAACAGGTAAGACACTCCTTGCAAAGGCAGTAGCTGGAGAGGCTCACGTGCCCTTTTATTCCCTGTCAGGTTCCGATTTTGTTGAGATGTTCGTAGGTGTGGGTGCTTCCCGTGTCCGTGATTTATTCAAACAGGCTCAGGAATCTGCTCCCTGTATTATCTTTATCGATGAAGTGGATGCCATCGGAAAAAGCCGTGATTCCAGATTTGGAGGCGGCAACGATGAGAGAGAACAGACACTTAACCAGCTTCTTTCTGAGATGGATGGATTTGACTCTTCCAAGGGCCTCTTAGTCCTTGCGGCGACTAACCGTCCGGAGATTCTGGATCCGGCTTTATTAAGACCAGGCCGTTTTGACCGTCGTATTATCGTAGATAAGCCGGATTTAAAAGGCCGTGTGGATATTTTAAAGGTTCATGCAAGAGACGTACTTCTTGATGAGACCGTTGATCTTGATGCCATCGCTCTTGCAACCTCTGGAGCCGTTGGTTCTGATCTTGCCAACATGATTAATGAATCCGCCATTTTAGCAGTTAAGAACGGACGTCATGCCGTGGCTCAGAAGGATTTATTTGAGGCAGTTGAGGTCGTACTTGTTGGTAAAGAAAAGAAAGACCGTGTTCTTAATAAGGAAGAACGCCGTATCGTTTCCTATCACGAGGTGGGTCATGCGCTGGTCAGTGCTCTTCAAAAAGATGCAGAGCCAGTACAGAAGATCACCATTGTTCCAAGAACCATGGGTGCTTTGGGATACGTCATGCAGGTACCGGAAGAAGAGAAATTCTTAAATTCCAAGAAAGAGCTTCATGCCATGCTGGTAGGCTATCTGGCCGGCCGTGCGGCTGAGGAAATCGTATTTGATTCCATTACCACAGGAGCTGCCAATGACATTGAACAGGCAACTAAGATTGCCAGGGCTATGGTGACTCAGTATGGTATGTCAGATAAATTCGGCCTTATTGGTCTTGCTACCAAGGAAGACCAGTACTTAAGCGGTCGTACTGTGATGAACTGCGCAGAAGCAACTTCTTCCCAGATAGATGACGAAGTCATGAGAATGCTGAAGGAGGCCTATGAAGAGGCCAAATCCCTGCTGTTGGAGAATCGTGATGTCATGGATAAGATTGCAGAGTTCCTGATTGAAAGAGAAACCATCACTGGTAAGGAATTCATGAAGATTTTCCGAGAGGCAAAAGGAATTCCTGAGCCGGAGGAGAAAAAGAAGGATTCTGAAGGGGAAGATAAAGCAGAACCTTCTGACGGTCTTACAGACTGGGTAGAGGAAAAGGAAGCCGAGAAAGAACCAGATTCTCACTTTGGAGATATTAAAAATTAGATGAATCAAACCGCTGTTAGCTATGGCTGCAGCGGTTTTTTTATATTAAGAAATTACGCTCTATTACATAAAAAGCTCTGCCGGTCGGGATGCGCATGACGCTCTGCAGATTGTCAGAGACTATAGCATTTCTTTGCTTCCTTGATGAACTCTAATACGGTCCCACTGCTATAAATTTACAATATTTGACAAATATCTACTATTTGTTATATAATTCAATTACAATTTTTCAAAGAATTTATGATTAAAATACAAAGGATAAGTGGGGGATATGACCATGGAAAGGAAGAGTCAATTTTTACAGAAGGCCATCAAAAAGAAAGAGGAAGGCCAGGGATCACTTGGGAAGAGACGATCCATCAAAAAGACATTGTTAATTGGTATCATCAGTCTCTCCGTTTCAATCTCTATTCTTTTTGGATTAGTTAACGGTTTCATGTTTTACAGTGATACGAAAGATAATACTGATAAGAGGCTGATGGAATCAGCTCAGGCGTATGGTCAGGCTGTAGAGAATGCCATCGATGTATATAAGACAAAGATTGAAGCCGCTGCCCAATACACAACCATTACCGACCAGAACAAAAGCCCGGACCAGAGAAAAGAAGCCTTAGACAAGCTGGCAAAGCAATATGGCTTTATCGATCTGATTACATCAGATGTCAACGGAAAGGCCAGCAATGGAACCGATGTGAGCAATAAGGAATACTTTATCCAGGCAATGAAGGGAGAGACCTATCTTTCTTCCACCTTCCATAGCGATGCACTTGGAAAGACCGTTCTGGTCATTGCCACTAAGGTGAATAACGGACAATTCAACGGAGTAATCTCAGGAGCCCTGGATGCAGATACCTTTAGCAATATGATTGACGGCGTTTCCATAGGAAAATCAGGCTATGGTTTTATCGTAGATAAAACAGGTAAGGTGGTTGCTCATAAGAACAGAGAGACCGTAGCCAAAGAGACCAATTATATTGAAATGGGCAAAACAGACAAAGCGTTTGCCGTACTTTCTAAAAACATTCAGGATATGGCAAATGGAAATACAGGAATCCGGGAATCAGCCTTAAAGGGTAAGGTCCTGATTATGGGATATACACCAATTAAGAATACCGATGGCTGGTCCATTGGAATCGTATCCGATAAGTCAGAGATGATGATGGCATTTTATCAGTCAGTAGGAATGACAGCCCTAATGACTGTACTGCTGATTGGTGTATCGTTGCTCTTTGCGTTCCGAATCGCCACTCCTATTGTAACTCCCATCATCAATCTGGTAAAACGCATTGAGGCCCTGTCAGAGGGAGATTTACATACCGAAGTACCACAGGTGAACTCAGGTGATGAGCTTGAAATCCTGTCTCATTCCTTTACGGAAACCGTGAATACCTTAAATCAATATATCAATGAGATATCCATGATCTTAAGCAGCCTGGAAAAAGGGGATTGTACCGTTACAACCTCCCAGGATTATAAAGGTGATTTTGTAAAGATCAGAGATTCTTTAAATAGAATTACTTCAAACCTGAATTCTGTATTTGGTAAGATCAAGGAATCCTCAGAACGTGTAGCAGACGGATCCAAACAGATTTCAGATGCTTCCACGGCTTTGGCGGCGGGAGCTACGGAACAGGCAGCTACGGTGGAAGAATTAAGTTCTTCTATCACTCAAGTTGCAAACCGGGCTCAGGAGAATGCAGCCAATGTTCAAAAGGCAACCGATTATGTAAAACAGGCCGGTGACGGAATGAATGAAGGCAATGCCTATATGGAGAGACTGGACCAGTCCATGAAGGAAATCGGACAGGCTTCTGATAAGATATCCAGCATAACCAAGGTGATTGAGGACATTGCATTCCAGACCAATATTCTGGCTCTGAATGCAGCAGTGGAATCTGCAAGAGCCGGCGAAGCAGGAAAAGGCTTTGCAGTCGTTGCCGATGAAGTACGGAATCTGGCTGGCAAATCCGCGGAGGCCGCCAAGCAGACAGCAGAGCTTATAGGACACTCTGTTGAAACCGTCTCAGAGGGAGGAAAAATAGCCCGTGAGACCACCCGTATCTTAAAGGAAGTGGCAGAGCATTCTGCACTGGTAGAAAAGACGATCCAGGAGATTGCAGAAGCCTCTTATGAGCAGGTGGAAGCCATTGATGAGATTAACCAGGGCCTGACCCAGGTATCTGTAGTGGTACAGACCAATGCGGCTACTGCGGAAGAAAGCTCTGCATCCAGTGAAGAATTAGATGCCCAGGCACAGTTATTAAAACAGGAAGTGGAAAAATTCCGTCTACAGGATATGGGAGCTGCCCCAGTTAAAGAGCAGGAAGCGTTTGACAACGGATATTCTGCATACAATGCTGTTTCCCATGTTTCCCAGGAGATTGAGATTCCAGAAGATGTACAGAGCTACCATTCTTCAAAATATTAATCATCACTAAGGCTTAAATTCCTTACACAGGCAGATACCATCAGCAAGTATAATGTTATTGTAAGAAATGGAGATTTTTGCTATAATGTAAGGAGAAGCCTTAATAAAAACATAACGGCTGTCATGAACCTATGATAGCCGTTTCTTTTTGTCCGTTTCTGCAAAAATGCCGCTGAAACTAAAGAATCTTAGCAGAAGGACGGGAGAGGAAGCGAAAGAAATATGATACTGATGAATGAAATACCAGACCGCTTTTGGGGATTGTTCCGTTCCATCAACCGGTCTACCTACATAGAAGCTTTGCTGAGAATCAATGAAGAATATGAATATAGCAACTACTTTTTAAGCAGAGAGGTCTGTCTCCAGGTGCTTGACGATTATTTTCTCCAGAAACGGTTCGTCATCTGGCAGGATGAGCTGGAAGAGGAAGCCGATGAGCTGGAGCCCCCTGCCGCCAGAGTTCTTAACTGGCTGTTAAGAGCCGGCTGGCTTCGAAAAGTAGATGATTATGCCTCCATGACAGTCCATATCGTAATCCCTGATTACGCAGCTGTTATGATTGAGGCATTTTTTAAGCTTACCACAGACGAAGAAGATGAGACCCAGATTTATATCCAGAACATTTACGCCATCCTTTTTTCCCTGAAAAATGATCCAAGAGCCAGCATCAGCCTCTTAAATACGGCCTATGTCAATACGAAACGGCTTAACAAGACACTTCAGGACATGCTTCACAACATGGACAAGTTCTTTGCAAGCCTCCTTGAAAAACGGGCATACGGAGAGCTTTTAAAGGATCATCTGGAAGGTTATGTGGAAGAGATCGTAAAAAAGAAATACCACATTTTAAAAACCTCTGATAATTTCTACCTCTATAAAAATGATATCAAGCGCTGGATCAGCGCCATGCGGGAGGATGTCCAGTGGATGGAAGAGATGAGCACCCGCAGCCGGAATAAAGTAACGGCAGCAGATGTTTCCGAAAAACTGGATCAGATTGAGCGGGGATTTGATGATATTGAGCACCGGATCGCCAACATGGATAAGGAACATTCCAGGTATATCCGTGCGACAGTAACAAGGCTTAATTATCTGTTGAACCAGGAAGACAACATGAAGGGGCTTGTCATCCGTCTGTTGAACCACTTATCCGAGGCAGAGGATCAGGAAGCTGCGATTCAGGAGACTGGCAATCGGCTGAACTTATCCCAGGTATCCATTTTATCGGAGCATGCTCTATATAAGAAAAGAAAGCCAAGGTCCATCTTTAAAGAGACCCTGGCAGCGGATGAGGAATCCGTGGAGCTGACAACTCAGGAGATTTTAAACTTAAACCGGCTAAAGAACCGTTACAGCCGGAAAGAGATTGAAAGCTACTTAGCTTCTCATATGGATAACGGGCGTATGGAAGTGACAGAGCATACGGTGAAAACGGCAGAGGATTTTGAAATGCTTATTCTGGCTTATGATTATTCGACCAGACGAAAAAGCATTTACGGAGTGGAAGATCCGGAACCGGAATTGATTGACAATGGCAGATACCGCTATCCCAAGCTGGTGTTTGTAAGGAGGAATGAATCATGACATACGAAGAGACTGCTGGCGCCATCGGCCAGATCCCATATTATGACGCTTTAAGCCAGGAGGAAAAAAGAGAGGTCACCGACGGCTTAAAAATACTCCTGCGTCAGACCTTTGTGCTGGAGCACAAGTACGATAAGCGGACCGAGCGCTTTGCCTATAATCAGGAATTTCGAATCTGCAACAAGCACCTGGAATTTATCCGTTCCTATCTAGCCGTAATCGGTGTGTCCGTTCTGGAAAACAGTCAGCTTGGGATCATCTATATTCAGGGAGAGACAACCATGGGAGACAAACTTCCAAAGCTTGCCACCCTTTATCTTCTTGTACTAAAGCTTATTTACGACGAACAGATGGCAGAGGTATCCACCAGCGTCAATGTTTACACCACATTAAGCGATATCCACGAAAAGCTTGGAAGCTACCGGCTCTTTAAAAAGCAGCCGGCGCCTACTGAAATCAGAAGGACCATAGCATTGTTAAAGAAATATCAGGTATTGGAGCCCTTAGACCTTCTGGAAGATTTAGAAGGGGACAGCCGACTGATCATTTACCCCTGTATCAATGTGGTGCTTTTTGGTGACGACGTGAGGGGCCTGTTAGAATCATTTGAAGAAGGAGAGGACAGCGATGACGAATCAGAAATTTGAGGCTCTTTCCAGGATCCTGTTAAACAACTGGCACTATATCAACCGGAAAACCTTATCCTTTCATAAAGAAATCAACTTCTTTACTGGTCATTCCGGCAGCGGAAAATCCACGGTCATCGATGCCATGCAGATTCTTCTTTATGCCAATACCGATGGCCGGGGCTTCTTTAATAAGGCAGCTGCCGATGATTCCGACCGAAATCTTATTGAATATCTGCGGGGCATGGTAAACATTGGGGAGAACAACGAATTTGCCTACTTAAGAAACCAGAATTTCTCAACTACCATAGTGCTGGAGCTGGAGCGAACCGACACCGAGGCCTTCCAATGCGTTGGTGTTGTTTTTGATGTGGAGACCTCCACCAATGAAATCTCCAGAAAATTCTTCTGGCACAAGGGGCCATTATGGGACAATGGATACCGGACGGCTGACCGGGCCATGACCATAGAGGAAATTACTGCAACCCTTCGTTCTAATTATACGAAGGAGGAGTATTTTGCAACGTCCCATAACGAGCGGTTTCGGAGACAGCTCTATGACGTATACTTAGGCGGCCTTGATTCAGAGAAATTCCCTCTGCTCTTTAAGCGGGCCATTCCATTTCGAATGAATATCAAGCTGGAGGATTTCGTAAAGGAATACATCTGCATGGACCAGGATATCCATATTGAGGATATGCAGGAAAGCGTCATGCAGTATGGCCGTATGCGGAAGAAAATCGAGGATACGTCGGTTGAGATCGGCATTTTAAAGGAACTATCGGATCAATACAACCGGGTCCAGGAGTTCAATGAACAGATCCATAAAAATATGTACTTTTTCCGAAAAGCGGAAATCAAGGACTACCAGACAAAAATCCAGGCTTTGGCGGATAAAACAGGACTTGCAAAGGAAGACCTTCTTCGTCAGGAAGAGCAAAAGACCAGTCTGGAAGGTCAGGTGAAGGATTTGACGCTGCAGGGAGAAGAGCTTCTTCGAAGAATCTCTTCCACCGGATATGAGGACTTAAAAAATCAGTGGAATGCGACTGAGGAACTGATCGGTCATTTAAACAAAAGTGCTGTCAAATGGTCCCAGACCTCGGATAAGCTGAAGGAATGGGTGGAGGAAGATACCACCGCAAACCAGACCATTTGGGATATCGAAGCATTTGGCAAAAAGGAAGCAGATGAGGAAACTCTCATCCGGTTAAAACGTTCCATTGCCGAGATGCAAAAAGAAACGGAAGAGACCAAAAAAGAAGCAGAAGGTACCTTACGTGATATCCGAAAAAAAGAGCGCCAGACAAGCGAAGAACTGACCCAGCTTAAGGCAGGCAATAAAGCCTACCCCAAATATTTAGAACGGGCCAGAGCCTATGTCCAGAAGCGTCTTTTAGAAGAGACGGGAAAGGCCGTTGAAGTGTGGGTTCTGGCAGACCTTCTGGATATCAAGGACGAGACCTGGAGAAATGCCGTTGAGGGCTACATGGGCAATCACAAGCTGTCTCTGGTGGTAGCTCCAGCTTATGCCAAGGCGGCGCTTGGAATCTATGGAGAGCTTGACAAGAACGAATACTATAACGTGGCAGTTCTGGATACGGAGGAAGCGTCAAAGCATACCAGCGAGGTAATGGAAGGAGCGTTGTCCCAGGAGGTAGTGGTGCGTGAGTCCTACTTACAGCCTTACATCGATCTTCTCCTGGGCCGCGTTGTAAAATGCCTGACTGTGGAGGAGCTTCGCCGCTGCAAGGTAGGGGTGACTCCTGACTGCATGCTGTATCACACCTTCCGGCTCCAGCATATGAATCCGGACAATTACACGAAATTTGCCTATATCGGCAAGGACAGTGTCCGCAGAAGAATCCGTTTGCTGGAAAAGAGCCTCATTTCCATGGAGGAAGAGAAAAAGCCTCAGGAAGAAGTCTTAAAAGAATGTCAGAGAATCCTTTCCATGGAAGCCTTATCAGAAGAAACAAGCGTTTATCTGGAATGGCAGCAGGATATGAACTCCTTAAAGGAAAAGGAAAAAGAAAAAAAGAAGCTGGAACAGAAGCTTGAGAAAATAAAGGCCCAAAATGTCAGCGAGTGGGAAAAGGAACGGGAAGCCATTTTAACACTGTGTGACGGAAAAAGGGCAGAGCAAAGAGCCTTAGACAAGCTGATCTTTGAATGCAGCGGTAAGATCGAAGGGTATCAAAAAGAGATTCTGGAGCTTCAGTCACAGCTGGTGGAGAGGACAAGCAGCCTGGAGCCAGAGGAAGAGCTGGAAGAGGAAAGCAGAGCGTACTTTGATACGGAAGAAATCCCAAGGTACGACCGGTTGAAGGACCGATTCTATGCTCTGTCAAAAAAGGCGGAGGAAGCAAGAGATGATGCCTTTTCTATTCTGGTCTCTGCCAGAGGAGAGTATGGAAGGAAATATCCCAACAGAAACTGCTCCCTTACCTCAAAGGACAATGAAGAATACGACAGGCTCCTGGAGCTGATGGAATGCGGAAACCTGGAAGAGTATCGGAAAATGGCAGCAGAGCAGGCAAAATCAGCTGTTCTTCATTTTAAAGACGATTTCATGTTCAAGATACGAAGCGCCATTCGGGATGCCATTCAGCGAAAGGAAGAACTGAACCGGATCATCAGCCGTCTTGATTTCGGAAAGGATAAATATCAGTTCGTCATAGGTAAAAACAAAGGACCTGACGGCCGTTATTACGACATGTTCATGGATGACTCCCTGGAGGTAAATCCCTCTCAGCTTACAGATTCTGTAGATGACCAGATGAACCTGTTCACCATGGAGCACGAAAATCAGTACGGCGAAATCATCAATGACTTAATCAACATCTTCATCCCACCAGACAATGCCACCCCGGAGCAGATGGAGGAAGCCAAGAGAAATATGGACCGGTATGCAGATTACCGCACCTATTTATCCTTTGACATGCAGCAGCTGGTGCAAAATGAAGATGAAGTCATTAAAATCCGCTTAAGTAAAATGCTTAAGAAAAACTCCGGCGGCGAGGGGCAGAACCCCCTTTACGTGGCACTTCTGGCAAGCTTTGCACAGGCCTACCGCATCAGCCAGTCCCCTAAGGTACAAAGAAATCCTACCATTCGCCTGGTGGTTCTTGATGAGGCATTCTCCAAGATGGACGCAGAAAAGGTAGCAAGCTGTATCGAGCTGATCCGTGGTCTTGGTTTTCAGGCAATCATCAGTGCCACCAACGACAAAATCCAGAATTACGTGGAAAATGTGGACAAAACCTTTGTCTTTGCCAATCCAAACAAGAAGTCTATCTCTATTCAGGAATTTGAACGGGAAAGCTTCCCGGAACTGATGCAGGAGCTTGATGAGGACGTGGAGAGCTAAAAAGAACATCTATCCTTATAAGGAAGAAATTACAGAGTAAAAAGTCGAACAGGGCTAAAGCTGTGCAGATCAATAGATCAATGCGCTTGCTTAGGCCCTGTTCCTATGAATTAAGCAGGTAAATTATAATACCTTTTTCATGCAGATGGAATCAGCCATATCTTTATATTGCCCATAATTAGGAATGGTCTCAAACCCTATGCCCTGGTATAAATGGATTGCCCTGGTCATAGGTCTGCCGGTCTCCAGGATCAGAGCTAGAAACCCTTTTTCTTTGGCATAGACCTCAATCAGTTCCATAAGCTTTTTGGATATTCCCTTACCCCGATATTCATCACGCACATAAACCCGCTTTACCTCAGCACATTCTTCATCATACCGCTTGAAGCTGGCACATGCGACGGGAGAGTTATTGTCATAGGCCACGATCACATCCTTAATATCATCTAAGTAATTGTACTGGGCATATTGGGAGCGGTTCTTTTCCCCACCAACCTGTTCATTTAAAGATTCATCCAGCTCCTGGCATAGTAAAATGAAATCCTGACTGACTGAATTTGTATATTCAAACCTCAAGTTTTTACCTCCTTGTATTTATCCCTTTTTTGTAAGATTCTGCAAGCTTTCAACACGTACCCACTCTTGTGTTGATACATACGCATATGCACATGTAATGTATTACTGTGTACCTCTAAATGTTTTTCGAGGATAAATAAAATCATATATAATAGAAAGGTGGATGTCAAGAAAAGCGGCTTTTCTTCTTGATAAATAAATATTATTTCTGCATAAGTAAGAAACGCCTTTAGATCTTACTTCACATCATATCATATCATATCATGTGCCATTAGCCTGTGAACTTATGGAGCATGTCACGTTACATTCTATGTGCATTCGCATATGAAGAATCAGGGGTGCCCCCCTAGCCACTCTCGTACCTGATCTATATCAATCCCTCATTCATTTTCTTCCTGCCTTGATTGACGTATCCTGGAATGGATGCGATTTCATAGTTATTTTTCACTGCTGTTTGTTATATAATGGAGTTTGCTGGTCTTTCATCAGAGAGACCAAATTGTAGATTTATTATCGAACAAATGTTTGCAAAAAGCAAAATAGTGTGATATAATTGGAAAAATCAGTTGTTGTGTTATAAGGGAGTGGGCCGAGGAGACCCCCATCCTGAGGCAGTGTCATTCAGGATGTCAGTTGATAACAGGAGTACATTATGGCAAAACAGTATATTAAGATAAGAGGTGCCAATGAGCACAATTTAAAAAACGTTACCGTGGATATTCCAAGGAATGAGCTGGTAGTTTTAACGGGCTTAAGTGGTTCGGGAAAATCTTCCCTGGCTTTTGATACCATTTACGCAGAGGGGCAGAGACGCTATATGGAGTCCCTTTCTTCTTATGCCAGACAGTTCTTGGGCCAGATGGAAAAACCGGATGTGGAGAACATTGAAGGACTTTCACCGGCCATTTCCATCGACCAGAAGTCTACCAACCGTAATCCACGTTCCACCGTAGGTACGGTAACAGAGATCTATGATTATTTACGACTACTCTATGCCAGAGTAGGAATCCCTCATTGTCCAAAGTGCGGACGGGAGATTAAGAAACAGACCGTAGACCAGATGGTAGATCAGATTATGGGGCTGCCGGAGAGAACAAAGATTCAGCTTTTGGCTCCAGTGGTTCGCGGAAGAAAAGGCGAGCATGCAAAGGTTCTGGAAAACTCCAGAAAAAGCGGTTACGTCAGAGTCCGCATTGATGGCAATCTCTATGAGCTGTCTGAAGAAATCAAGCTGGACAAGAACATTAAACATAACATAGAAGTCGTCGTAGACCGTCTGGCTATCCGGGAAGGCATAGAAAAACGACTGACAGATTCCATCGAGACCGTGATGGAGCTGGCAGATGGCCTTATGATCGTAGACGTAATAGATGGAAATCCTATTAATTTCAGTCAGAGCTTCTCTTGCCCTGACTGCGGCATCAGCATTGACGAAGTGGAACCAAGAAGCTTCTCCTTTAATAACCCATTTGGAGCCTGCCCGGACTGTTTTGGTCTTGGATATAAGATGGAGTTCGACGAAGATCTGATGATTCCTGACAAGAGCCTTAGCATTGATGAAGGAGCCATTACCGTACTTGGCTGGCAGTCCTGTACTGATAAGGGAAGCTATACCCGCGCGGTCCTGGATGCGTTGGCAAAGGAGTATCATTTTAAGCTGAATACTCCCTTTGAGGATTATCCAAAAGAAGTACATGACATCCTGATCCATGGAACCAATGGTAAGGAAGTAAAAGTATATTATAAGGGACAGCGAGGAGAAGGTATCTACGATGTTGCCTTTGAGGGACTGGTACAGAATGTTGCCAGAAGATACCGGGAAACCTATTCTGAATCCTCCAAGGCTGAATATGAGACCTTTATGCGCATCACCCCATGTCCAGCCTGCGGCGGCATGAGACTGAAAAAAGAATCACTTGCCGTTACAGTTGGAGATAAAAATATTTACGAAGCCACCAATATGTCCATCGTCCGCTTCCGCGAGTTCTTTGACCAGATGAATCTGACTCCTATGCAGCGCGCCATCGGTGACCAGATTTTAAAAGAGATCAGAGCAAGAGTTTCCTTCCTCATTGATGTTGGTCTTGATTACCTGACCTTAAGCCGTGCCACAGGAACCTTATCCGGCGGCGAGGCCCAGAGAATCCGTCTGGCCACTCAAATCGGTTCAGGACTGGTAGGTGTAGCTTATATCTTAGATGAGCCAAGCATCGGTCTTCACCAGAGAGATAATGACAAGCTGTTAAAGACCCTTCTTCATCTGAGAGACCTTGGAAACAGTGTAATCGTGGTAGAGCATGACGAAGACACCATGATGGCAGCCGATTATATTGTGGATATTGGTCCAGGTGCCGGAGAGCACGGTGGAAATGTTGTTGCAGTAGGTACTGCAAAGCAGATTATGAAGAATAAGAATTCAGTCACTGGAGCTTATTTAAGCGGACGCATTAAGATTCCAGTACCAAAAGAGCGCAGAGAGCCAACCGGATATCTGACTGTAAAGGGAGCACAAGAGAATAATCTAAAGAACGTCGATGTTTCGTTCCCTCTTGGAGTCATGACCTGTGTCACCGGTGTATCCGGTTCTGGTAAGAGTTCTCTTGTCAATGAGATTCTTTACAAAGCTCTGGCAAAGAAGCTGAACCGGGCAAGAACTGTTCCTGGAAAGCATAAGTCCCTGGAGGGTGTGGATCAGCTTGATAAAATCATAGCCATCGATCAGTCCCCAATTGGAAGAACACCAAGATCCAACCCTGCCACCTATACAGGTGTATTTGACTTGATCCGTGACTTATTTGCCTCCACCCCCGATGCAAAGGCAAAAGGCTATTCCAAAGGCCGTTTCAGCTTTAATGTTAAAGGCGGACGCTGTGAAGCATGTAATGGTGATGGTATTATTAAGATAGAGATGCACTTTCTTCCTGATGTCTACGTACCTTGTGAGGTATGTAATGGAAAACGTTACAACCGCGAGACATTAGATGTAAAATATAAAGGAAAAAACATTTATGATGTTCTTGACATGACCGTGGAAGAGGCCGTAAAGTTTTTTGAAAATGTACCATCTATCTCAAGAAAAATATCTACCCTGAATGATGTAGGACTTTCCTATATCCGTCTTGGACAGCCTTCCACAGAGTTATCTGGCGGTGAGGCTCAGAGAATTAAACTTGCTACAGAATTAAGCAAGCGTGGTACGGGTAAGACCATTTACATTTTAGACGAGCCTACCACCGGACTTCATTTTGCTGATGTTCACAAGCTGATTGAGATCTTAAGAAAGCTTTCAGAGGGTGGCAATACTGTAGTTGTCATTGAACATAATCTGGAGGTCATCAAGACTGCGGACTACATCATTGACATTGGCCCCGAAGGAGGAGACAAAGGCGGTACTGTAATCGCCCAGGGTACACCAGAAGACGTGGCACTTTGTCCCGATTCTTACACCGGCCATTATATAAAGAAATATTTAGAATAAGTAAGGTTTCATAACTATAATGATATTGAAGATTCCGCCTTTTGTAGCATGCCTGTCAGAAATGACAGCAGTATGGATCAACAGGCGGGATTTTCCCGTATCATAGCAGGTATGATATATTGGAACAAGGGAACATATAACAGATAGGTCATTTTTCGGGGATAATTTAAGAATGCACATGCAGTATGCGGTGGTTTATCACAGCAGTAGCAGTCTATAATAGTTCTAAGAAAAGGAAGACGCTGGCAGAAGGGGGATTCTGCCAGCGTGATATGAAAAAGTATTATGAGAAAAAATGCTTTTTTCGTTTACAAGGAATATCATAAATGTTTCATGTGATGAAACTTTGACCAAATTGTGAAATAAACGTGAAAACAGGAGAAGCACCACCACTGGCTATTTGATGGCTGTTTGGGAGTGTCTCACCTAATATTTTGTGACTTTCCACATGTTTTTTTTGAATTCGAGAAAATGCTTGTCAAGCCCAAGGAAGTAGAATATAATGTAACCCAAAGCGCTATTTGTCAAAGATGAAATTAGGAGGAATACCCGTGAAAAGAGAAATGATTATCGTTCTGGATTTCGGCGGACAGTACAACCAGCTGATTGCCAGAAGAGTCAGAGAATGCAATGTTTACTGTGAGGTTCATCCCCACACGCTGTCACTGGACAAGATTAAGGAAATAAATCCCAAAGGAATTATTTTTACAGGTGGTCCAAACAGTGCATATAAGGAAGAGTCACCTCGCTGTGAAAAGGAGCTCTTTGAATTGGGAATCCCGATTCTGGGAATCTGCTATGGTTCTCAGTTAATGGCACATATGCTGGGCGGCAAGGTAAACACAGCTCCTGTCAGTGAATACGGCAAGACTGAGGTTGACGTAGAAGCAGACAGCAAAATCTTAGAAAATGTAAGCTCCAAGACCATCTGCTGGATGAGTCATACCGATTATATAGAAAAAGCACCAGAAGGCTTTAAAATCACCGCTCACACTCCCGTCTGCCCAGTTGCAGGCATGGAATGCGAAGAGCGTGGCCTCTATGCCGTACAATTCCACCCTGAGGTTATGCACACCCAGGAAGGTACCACAATGCTTTCAAACTTTGTTTACAACGTCTGCAAATGTTCCGGTGACTGGAAGATGGATTCTTTCGTAGAAACCTCTATTCAGGCAATCCGTGAAAAGGTAGGAGACGGAAAAGTGCTTTGCGCATTATCCGGCGGCGTAGACTCTTCTGTAGCTGCTGTTATGCTTTCAAAAGCAGTAGGAAAGCAGCTTACCTGCGTATTCGTAGATCACGGCTTACTCCGTAAGAACGAAGGCGATGAGGTAGAAGCCGTATTTGGACCAGATGGACACTATGACTTAAACTTTATCCGTGTCAACGCTCAGGATCGTTTCTACGACAAGTTAAAGGGCATAGAAGACCCAGAGAGAAAGCGTAAGATCATCGGAGAAGAATTCATTCGTGTATTTGAAGATGAAGCAAAGAAGATCGGCGCTGTAGATTTCTTTGTACAGGGAACCATTTATCCTGACGTTATTGAATCAGGACTTGGAAAATCTGCTGTGATTAAATCCCACCACAACGTAGGCGGTCTGCCAGAGCATGTGGATTTTAAAGAGATCATTGAACCGTTAAGACTTCTTTTTAAGGATGAGGTTAGAAGAGCAGGTCTGGAACTTGATATTCCGGAATACCTGGTATACCGCCAGCCATTCCCAGGCCCAGGGCTCGGCGTTCGTATTATTGGCGAAGTAACTCCTGAAAAGGTGAAGATTGTTCAGGAAGCGGATGCGATTTATAGAGAAGAGATTGCAAAAGCTGGAGTTGATAAAGGATTAGGACAGTACTTTGCAGCTCTTACTAACATGCGTTCTGTTGGATGTATGGGAGACGAGAGAACTTACGATTATGCGATAGCACTTCGTGCGGTATTAACTTCTGACTTTATGACAGCGGAATCTGCAGAACTTCCTTGGGAAGTTCTTGGAACAGTGACCAGAAGAATTGTAAATGAAGTGAAAGGCGTGAACCGGGTGCTGTATGATTGCACTGGGAAGCCGCCGGCTACTATTGAGTTTGAATAAAAATTTTGAGCCCGCAAAGCCTTGTAAAATAAGGATTTGTGGGCTCTCTTTATGTCGTTTGGTACTGTTTTGGTACTATGCGGACATCTATTCTATGAATAAGAAAATCTCACTTTTTTGTGCAAAATCAAAGATTTTGTATAAAATTCTTTCGGAAGAGCTTAGGCATGTGGCCATGTAATCTTCCATTCAAAATATTCATTGGCACTAATGGTGCGATCTGCAAGTTCTTTTTTCTTTGTATTCCATTCTAACAGAAAATCATTTACCAATCCATATTCAAAAGTTAATGCTACTGGAGCACCTGACGTCATGTACTCATTGTCATTGTAGGTCATCTTGACATCGGCGTTCTTTGTCACAGGATACATTTCATTCAGACGAATGAGATTGCCAGGAGCAGTGTATTCAGGGAAATGTTTTCCTCTTCCTTCTCCGTCTGAACTGGAAGAAAGACTTTCTTCTAACCAGAAAAGTGTTTCGATGATATCTTCAGCGGCACCAAGGCTATAATTATCAAGTGTTTTGTAGTTACATTGTAACGCCTCAGCAATTTATGGATGAAATGTTTACGCAAGAGCATTTTGGCTATGCCATGTAATACTCTTATAAAATGATTCCCTACTATTATTCCAAGAATCCGTTATATTATAAGCGATCAAATATGACACCATTCCAGAAGAAGTATTACCGGAAGATCTATCGGTTGCGTATGATTGAACAAAAAAGATTCTATGTCGATTCTGTTAAATATGCCAAAGATTTGTGTGAACTTCAGCGACTATAAGATGAGTATTTACTCATATGCAAGAATCATATTGAAACTTTTGAAGGCTTATTGGATTATCATGTAAAGCAGGAAGAACGATGGAATGAAATCGAGTCAAGGCAGAAAGAAATTTATAAAATAAAGTCTATAAAGAAACGTTCATATAAATCGGAGGAGAACTGGTCAGAATTTCAGATTTGGTATCTGGGAATGGAGAAAAGAACTTGATGAGCTGAAACTGAAAAAGAAGAAAGTCAAGTATCAGCTGAAGCTGGTGAAGAATTGCATCTATGAGCGTCTGGATACGGTAATTGGTGTGATTAATGAGGATGAACCAGTCCTTGGAAGCGGTTATATTGATGTACCTGAATTTGAAGAGGTAAAGACACTAGAGGTAGTAAATGAATCAGATGTTAGAGAGACGGATTATATTGATAAAGCTTATTACTATTGAACGTATTCCAGATGAAATGGGGTTAGAATCGCTGATAGAAGTTAAGTCTGATGATGTGAGGGTTCCTCTGGTAGATAATTTTACTTAAATAGAATCTACAAATTTGGATTTAAGAGAGGATGTCTCCGTTGGAAATGATTTTGATCTTAAAGCAGATGCAGAGCGAAAATGCCTAAAACTTATGCAGAATATAGTTTTTTATCTCTAGAAGAAAAGATGGAGCTCTTTGCAGTATTGGATTATGTTGAGTCATTAGATGTTATGCGATTAGTAAAGCAGTATTTTCAAGAAATTGGTCATGATTATAGCATTAATGAAGTTATGGAGGAATCAGATAAAATTTATGAGGGGGCTAGACAAATTAGTATCAGTAGAAATGTAGATCTGATATGTAATGATTTACAGGAAGCAGGATTATCTTACTGGTATTTGACGGTGACTGAGAAATCAAAGTTATTTGAATTCTGAGTGGATGATAATCATTATAATCTGGCACTTCATACTGCTGTTTTGAAGAAAATAGGAGTTGATATGGATTTTGATGAGCGATATGAGGATTATCAGAAGGTTTATGAGGCAGGACTGGAAATACAGAGAAAAGATAGTTAGAGAGACAGGGGACGATAAGTTCCTTGTCTTTAAGACTATTTCCTATTAAATCATATGTAAGAAGTCGAAATTTGGTTGCTAATATGACAATTTAGAGATACAATAATTGTAGTTGTGTAAAAACTGAAAGTTAGACAATTTGGAGGAAAATGTATGTCTGAAACAATGGAAAAATGGTCGAGTTTAGAAGAAACAGCAGAGTATCTGGGAGTAACAAAAGATACCATACGAAACTGGATTAAAAAGGCAGATATACCAGCACATAAAGTGGGTAGATTATGGAAGTTTAAATTATCTGAAGTAGATGCCTGGGTAAAAAGTGGTAAGGGTGCGCTGTAGTGTTGGATTTTGATAGAAGACTACGATAATAATTTGAGTAAGAATCACATAAAAAAGGAACAGGTCTAAAAATGATGTACGAGTATGAAGAAGCGTTATTAAGTCCAGAAATATCTTATGATAGATTAATTTCTAGTATTACAATGCAAAAATAATTATATAAATATCAATGTTTTTATGATAAATTAGGAAAACAGAATCCTTATTGGAAGGATAATATGAAAGGTACATTTCATTTGAGTTTAGGATCTGAATTTGAAGGTAAAAATGATTGTAAGCCATATATTGATATTGATCAAGTAAGTTGTTTTATAGAAAACTTTTTATTTAGAATAAAAATTGAAAATAATAAAATTGAAGATATTAGGATGCAGCTTGCTAAAAACATAACGAATAATTCACTTGATAATATAGCATCTAATTATCTAACCAGTATTAAAATTGGATGTTTTACAACAAATGCTGATAATAACATGATGCGTAGTAAATATGCTTGCTTTAGAAAAGGTTACTGTATTGAATATAATACAGAAGGGAATATATTGTTTAGAAATTCAACATTACCGTTGGTCTATAGAAATATCCCATATGATTCCTCCATATCATTTGCTAATCAATTAATTTTAGAGTGCTGTAGGGAAGGGAAAAATAGGACTATTGAAGAGCAATTAGAAATTTATTTATCGATTTATGAAAAAATCATGAAAACAACATATATCTTAATTTTTTTAAAGAAAAGAGAAAATTGGAGTTTGAGAAAGAATACAGAATGTTTTTGCTTAAGAATAGGACCACAAGAGTTGGTTTAATTAAAGATTCAGATTATCTTGATGAAAAATTTAATATAGATTTATCAAGTCAAGTATCTGCTATATATTTATAGGAAAAATTTGACGAAAACGAAGGAAGCAGTGAATTATTAACAAAAATCTGTAGTGTTTTAGAAGAAACAAAGATTCAATTGTACAGGAAAAGTATTAAAGATGGGAAAATTATTAATGAAAAAATCATTTAATAATACTTATATTTTAATGTAAAGTCCTATTGCAAAAAGAGAAAATCATTAAAGCAAGCAAATGGATGAAGAATAAAACTTGAAATACCGGAGGAAACAAAAGTGGCTATCAAAAAAAGTGAGATTTACAGCCAGATATGGGCTGCATGTGATAAATTGCGTGGTGGAGTTGAACCAGCGAGATATAAAGACTATATATTGACCTTATTATTTGTAAAGTATGTATCAGACAGATTCAAAGGAGATCCTTATGCAGATATAGTAATTTCTGAAAGTGGTTCTTTTGATAAAATCGTAGAACTAAAAGGAAAACCAAATATCGGTGAGGGAATAAACATTGTAATCAGTGCGCTTGCTGAAGCGAATGAACTTAAGGGCGTTATTGATGTTGCTGATTTCAATAGTGATGATTTGGGAACAGATAAAGAAGCCGTTGATAAACTAACGGGTTTAGTGGCAATATTTGAAAAGCCAGAGTTGAATTTTGAAAAAAATAAAGCAGGTGGTGATGATATTCTTGGCGATGCTTACGAATATCTTATGAAAAAATTTGCGGTTGATTCAGGTAAGAGCAAGGGACAGTTCTACACACCTGGAGAAGTTTCCAAAATTATGGCTAAGGTAGTTGGAATTGATAAAGCTGAAGGAACAGATAAAACCGTTTATGATCCAGCATGTGGATCAGGTTCTTTGTTGATTCGTGCAGCAGACGAAGCCCCTGTAAGAGAGGATGGAACTTCGGTTGTGGCAATATACGGACAGGAGAAAGATAAAGCAACAGCAGGTTTAGCAAGAATGAATCTTGTACTTCATAACAAAGCCAATGGAGTAATTTCTGGTAATAAAAGCACAATTTCATCACCGGAATATAAAGATGATAGAAATTCTACATTGCTAAAGCGCTTCGATTATATTGTAGTAAATCCACCGTTTTCAGATAAATCTTGGATGGATGGAATTCAAACACCAGATTTATATGGCAGATTTGATGGTTTTGAAACACCACCAGAAAAGAATGGAGATTATGCATGGTTTTTGCATGTTCTTAAATCTTTAAAGTCAGATGGTAAAGCAGCAATCATACTTCCTCATGGAGTACTATTCAGAGGAAATACAGAAGCCAATATTAGAAAAAAAATTATTGATAGAGGATACATTAAAGGTATTATCGGGTTGCCAGCGAACTTATTTTATGGAACTGGAATTCCAGCGTGTATTATTATTGTAGATAAAGAAGATGCAGAAATAAGAGAAGGAATCTTTATGATTGATGCATCGAAAGGCTATATAAAGGATGGAAATAAAAACAGACTTCGTGAGCAGGACATTCATAGAATTGTAACAGTATTTAATCATCAGATGGAAATTGAAAAGTACTCCAGATTTGTGCCAAATAGAGAAATAAAAAAAGATAATGAATATAATCTTAACATCCCAAGGTACATTGATAATAGTGAGCCAGAAGATTTACAGGATATCAATGCACATTTGAATGGAGGAATTCCATGCGTTGATATTGATAGCCTTAATGCGTATTGGACTGTTTATCCTTCTATAAAAGGCACTTTGTTTGCAACATTAAGAGAAGGTTATTATAAAGCTATAGTAGCTAAAGAAAATATTGTTTCCACGATATTGAATCATGAAGAATTTATAGCCCATGCTGAAAAAGTGGATGAGGCTTATTCAGTGTGGAAAGAAAAAGTTATCCCTATTTTAAGTTCATTAACAGTTGAAGATAATCCGAAGAGTATCATTAAGATCATTGCAGAATCATTGCTTGAACAGTTTAAAGAAGTGGACTTAATCGATGAGTATGATATTTATCAGGTTCTTATGGAATATTGGGAAGAAATCATGCAGGATGATGTATACGCGATTTGTTACGATGGATATGAGACTGGAAAAGAAATTGCATATGAGTATGTAATGAAAAAAGATGTAAAGACAAATAGAATTAAAAGTTTTGAAGGAAAATTAATACCGAAAAAGATAGTTATTGAAACTTATTTTTTAGAACAAGCAAGGGCTATCCAAAAACTGAATGAAGATTTAGATGAAGTGGTTTCTAAAATGGAAGAAATGGTAGAAGAAAATACAGGTGAAGATGGATTGTTCTCAGAACTCGATGACATGAAAAAAGGCACCATAACTGCCAGAATGAAAGTGATAAAAGGTGATCCTGAGGCAAAGGACGAGTTAGATGTATTAAATCAATATAGCAAATGGATTGATGCAGAATTAAACTTTAAAAAAGCAATAAAGCAGGCAGAGGAAGATTTGGATAAATTAGTAAGAGAACAATATGGTAAATTGACAATTAATGAAATAAAGAATCTTTTAGTCGAGAAAAAATGGCTTATATCTATATATGACGGTATTAATTCAATTCATCAGGCAGTATCTCATAGACTATCTAATAGATTGGTAGAACTTGTTGTAAGATATGAGTGTACCATGAGCCGATGTGGTGATGAAGTAAAAGAATATGAGATGAAAGTGAAAGCTCATCTGGAGAGGATGGGGTTTTCATGGTAGATGAATTATACAAAACAACAGATTTGGGAAGAGTGCCCTATAATTGGAAAGTAAAAAACATAATGGATGTTGTTGAATCTATTAAAATTGGTCCTTTTGGAAGTCAGTTAAAAAAAGAATATCTAATAAAAAATGGAAAATATCGAGTGTATGGTCAGGAAAATGTGTATAAAAAAGATTTTACTTTTGGTGAACGTTATCTTACAAAAGAACATTTTCAGAGGTTAAGAAGTTGTGAGCTGATAAGAGAAGATTTTGTTATTAGTAGTATGGGAACTATAGGAAAATGTCATGTTATTACTGAAAATATCATGACAGGAATTATGGATTCTCATTTAATTAGATTACGATTAAATACAACATTAATTGACAGTAAGTATTTATTGTATTTATTTGGAAATGAAACGGGTATTATAATTAATCAAATTTCAAAATTAAGTGTAGGAGGAATAATGGATGGTCTCAGTACGAAGATTATTAAGTCATTAAATGTTGTTTTACCTCCTATTGCAGAACAACACGAAATAGCAGAAGTTTTGTCAGATGTTGATAAGCTCATTCAAGCTCTTGAAAGGTTAATTGAAAAGAAAAAAGCAATAAAGCAAGGAACAATGCAAGAATTGTTGACAGGAAAGAAAAGAATTGATGGATTCTCAAAGAAGTGGGATAGGGGTATTTTGGGAGATTTGTGCGATATTTACAGAGGTGGTTCACCTAGGCCAATTCAGAAATATCTTACAAATAATTCAAATGGTGTTAATTGGATAAAAATTGGGGATGTTTCAAGAAATGCAAAATATATAGAATCTACAGATGAGAAAATAATACAAGAAGGAATACGTTATTCTAGAGTTGTTCATAGTGGTGATTTTCTTTTGTCTAATTCAATGAGTTTTGGTAGACCATATATTTTAAAGCTAGATGGGTGTATACACGATGGATGGCTTGTTATACAAGATTATAAGAAAAATTTTAATACAGAGTATTTATATTATATGTTAATGTCTCCATTTGTATTAGATCAATATTTAAGTAAAGCAGCGGGAAGTAGTGTTTTAAATTTAAATAAAGAATTAGTTTCAACGGTAGAGGTTTTGATACCAGAGTTAAAAGAGCAAGAAGCAATAGCTGGTAAATTAGCAACATTTGATGATGAAATAAATTCACTAGAACTAAAACTGGAAAAATATCGTCAAATCAAACAGGGAATGATGCAAGAACTATTAACCGGAAGAATTCGTTTAATATAGGAGGTGTATAGAAATATGAAAAAATCAAATGCAGAAATATTACTCTATAGCCTAGATAATAGTAATGTGTATGCTATTGTTTTTTCAAAGATGCAACATTCTGGTTAACCCAGAAATCCATGGCAGAACTTTTGATTGTTCTACGGATAATGTTTCATTACATTTGAAAAACATTTATGAAGAGGAAGAATTAGATAGAGATTTAACTACCGAGATATTCTCGGTAGTTCGAAAAGAAGGCAATAGAAAAGTAAACAGAGAATTAGAATTCTATAGCTTAGATGTTATTATTGCAGTTGCTACCGTGTGAACTCAAAAAATGCGACACATTTTCGTCAATGGTCAACCAAGACTTTGAAAGAATATATTCAAAAAGGTTTTGTTTTAAATGACGAAATGCTCAAAAATGGGAAGCCGTTTGGCAAAGATTATTTTGATGAATTATTAGACAAAATCAGAGAGATTCGTGCAAGCGAGAGACGAGCTTACCAGAAAATCGCAGATATATTTGAACAGTGCAGCTATGACTATGATAAGAACAGTAATTTGACCAAAGAATTTTATGCCTTTGTCCAAAACAAACTTCATTATACACTAACAGGAAAAACAGCAGCGGAACTCATTAGTGAAAGAGCAGATGCATAACATCCTACTATGGGATTGACGACATGGAAAGATGCATCGGATGGAAAAATTTTAAAGCGTGATGTAATTGTAGCTAACAACTATCTCAATGAAAAAGAAATTAAAAAAATAAATCGTCTGGTGACTATGTTTATCGACTATGCAGAACTAATGGCAGAAGATGAAGAGTTAATGAGTATGCAGGATTGGCTCAATGAAACAGATAACTTTTTGAAAAATAACCGAAGAAATGTATAAGAAGGGAAGGGCACAATTTCACATAAAGATGCATTGCAAAAAGTAGGTGATGAATATCAGATTTTTCGAGTAAGGCAAGATAGAGAATATATATTGGAATTTGACAAAGACATGGAAAAGTACTTAAAGGGTAAGAACTAGAAGGGAGTTACTTATGAGTGTTGGGGAAGTGGAAAAAAAGACACAAGAGAGAATCATAAACTTATTCGTAAATGAATTAGAATATACCTATCTGGGAGACTTTACAGATAAGAAGAACTCTAATATAGAGCTGAAATACCTTATAAAGTTTCTACAAAGACAAGGTTATTCTGATGTCCTGATTAAGCGTGGAATAAAGGCGCTTCAGGATAAAACGACAAACCAGCAATTATCACTGTATGATCTTAATAAAGAAACTTATGCTATTTTACGATATGGGTCGAAAGTAAAAGAAGGTGCTGGAGAACAGACCAGAACTGTAAATTTTGTAGATTGGGAACATCCTTTGAATAACGATTTTTACATAGCGGAAGAAGTATCTATTTCAATTTCCAATAACAGTACGACGAAAAGACCAGACCTTGTTTTATATATTAATGGAATAGCTTTTGGTGTAATCGAGTTAAAACGTAGTACAGTATCAATGGCAGAAGGCATCAGACAGAATTTAACCAATCAAAAAAAGGAAATGATTCGTCATTTCTTTGCTACTATTGGTTTGGTGATGGCTGGAAATAATGCACAAGGTTTAAAATATGGTGTAATCAATACTTCCGAGAAATATTATCTTACATGGAAAGAAGATAAAGAAGCAACTGATGAGATTTCAAAAGTGGTTAAAAAGACCATTGATAAATACCCAATTCGTTTAGATAAAAATTTAATCTCGCTTTGTAAGAAAGAGAGATTAATTGAGATATTATATAATTTCATGATCTTTGATAGTGGAACGAAAAAGACATGTAGACCGAACCAATATTTTGGAAATTTAGCCGCTCGTAGTTTTGTGAGAAAACATGCTGGAGGGGTTATTTGGCATACTCAGGGTTCTGGTAAATCACTTACTATGGTTTGGCTTAGTAAATGGATAAAAGAGAATATTTCCAATAGTAGAATTTTGATTGTAACGGATCGTGATGAATTGGATGAGCAGATTGAAGGCGTATTTACGGGTGTAGATGAAAAAATAGTACGTACCACTTCTGGGAAAGACCTGGTAAGTAAAATTAACGATACTTCACCAGTGCTAATGTGCTCTTTAGTTCACAAGTTTGGTCGACGAGGCGGAAGTGCAACAGAAGCAGATTATACAAGCTTTATGGAGGAGCTGATGGCATCTTTACCACCGAATTTCTCACCGAAAGGAGATTTTTATGTATTTGTAGACGAATGTCATAGAACCCAGTCGGGGAAATTACATAAAGCGATGAAAACGATTTTGCCTAATGCATTGTTAATCGGTTTTACTGGAACTCCGCTTATGAAGAAGGACAAGCAAAAAAGCATTGAAGTTTTTGGACCTTATATACATCGATATAAATTTGATGAAGCGGTAAAAGATGGAGTTGTTTTGGACTTAAGGTATGAAGCCAGAGAGGTTGAACAAAATGTTATCTCACAGGAGCGTATAGATGCATGGTTTGATTCAAAAACAGCTGGCTTAAGTGAAACAGCAAAGGCGCAGTTAAAGCTGCGCTGGGGATCATTGCAGAAAATGTTTAGTTCAAAATCAAGGCTGAGTGTTATTGTATCTGATATCATGTTTGATATGGAAATGAAGCCGAGATTAAAGTCAGGCAGAGGAAATGCTATGCTGGTAGCAGGTAGTATTTATCAGGCATGTAAATACTATGAATTGTTTCAATCTGCAGGGTTAAAAAAATGTGCGGTTGTAACTTCATATGAACCTAACATCGGAGATATCCGAACTGAAACAGTTGGAGAAGATGGTGAAACAGAAGCAGTGCAACAATATGAAATCTATCGCAAAATGTTAGATGGAAAAGATCCGGCAACTTTTGAAAAGGAAGTAAAAAAGAAATTCATCGAGGAACCAGATGAGATGAAACTTCTTATCGTGGTAGATAAATTATTGACCGGATTTGATGCACCACCAGCAACCTATCTTTACATAGATAAATCAATGAGAGATCATGGATTGTTTCAGGCGATTTGTCGTGTTAATCGATTAGATGGTACGGACAAGGATTTTGGATACATCATTGATTACAAAGATTTATTCCGTTCTTTAGAAAAGACGGTGGCAGATTATACGGCTGAAGCGTTCGCTGAATATGATGCAGAAGATATCTCTGGATTGTTAACAGATCGTTTTGATAAGGCAAAAGACCAATTAGAAGATGTTTTGGAAAGTTTATATGCTTTGTGTGAACCAGTTGAACCACCTAAGAATGATGTAGACTATATTCATTATTTTTGCGGAAAGAATACAGAGCAATTTGATGTTGAAGAGTTAGAAGCAAATATGCCAAAGAGAGAACAGCTATATGATCTGTCGGCATCAGCTCTTCGTTCATTTGCCGAAGTTTCTGGGGAGTTGCAAGAAAGATATCATTACTCGTTGTCTCAGATAAAGAAACTGGAATCTGAAGTTAGTAATTTTATAAAAATCAGAGATGTAGTACGTGCAGCAAGTGGCGATTATATTGACTTAAAAGCATACGATCCAGATATGCGCCACTTAATCGATAATTATTTGTCAGCAAATCCAAGTAAAATTTTGACTTCATTTAATGATATGTCTATCGTTCAGTTGTTGGTCGATAGAGGTGTAGATGCACTATCGGGAATGCCATCTGAGAAAAAAGAACAACAGGAAGCAGTGGCAGAGACTATTGAAAACAATGTACAGAAGGAAATTGTTGAAAAGTCCCATAGCAATCCGAAATACTATGAGAAAATGTCAGCTTTGCTTAAAGAACTGGTTGAGAAAAGAAAACAAGATGTTCTAAATTATCAGCAGTATTTGCAGGAAATTATCGAGTTGGCTAAGAAAGTACAAAAACTAGAGACAAATATGTTTTATCCGGAAACCATACGTACTAGCCCCGCTTGCAGGGCATTATATGATAACTTGGATTCTGATCAATCACTGACTATGCAGGTGCATGAGGCTGTTATGGAATATAGAACCGATGGATTTCGTGGAAACGTTGTAAAGGAACGACAGATAAAAAGACAACTAGCAAGAGTTCTTAGTGTATTCTGCAAGATAAATGAAAGAAATGAAAGTGAAATTGTTGAAAAAGTGTTTTCAATAGTCAAAGAACAGGATGAATATTAATGGAAGATCAAATTGTAATTAGTAATATTGAAATGTTGGTCGAAAGAAAAGATATTAAAAATATGTATATCCGCATCCTGCCACCAGATGGAAAAGTGAAAATTACCGTTCCAGAAGCTATTTCGGATGATGCAATTCGAATGTTTGCTATTTCAAGAATAGCTTGGATTAAAAAGCAAAAAGCAAATTTTCAAAATCAATCCAGACAAACGAAACGCCAGTATATATCAGGAGAAAGTCATTTTCTATGGGGAAAACGATACCGTTTAGAGGTTGTATATTCTGGTGTGCGCAATGATGTGTTTATAAAAGGAGACAAACTGTTCCTTCAAGTTAGAAAAGAAAGTACGCAGGAACAACGCGAAACTGCAATGGAAGAGTGGTATCGAGAGCAGATAAAGCAAGCGATTCCAGCAGTCCTTGAAAAGTATGCAAAAATAGTTGGGAAAGCGCCAGATGATTGGCGTGTAAAGAATATGCGAACAAAATGGGGAACGTGTAATCCTATAAAAAGAAGAATCTGGTTGAACCTACAGCTTGCAAAAAAAACACCGGAATGTTTAGATTATGTAATCGTTCATGAGCTGGTTCATCTTTATGTTAAAAATCATGATGACGAGTTCAGATCGTATATGGATCAGTTTTATCCGAATTGGCAAGTAGTGAAGAAGCAGCTGAATGAGCAGATGTTGGATTGGATGGAGTAGAGGAAGCACAGATGTTTGATAGCTTGGATAATGTACGTTATATGGTAGAGGGTTCTTACAAAAAGCTTAAATCATATTATTATTATGATAAGACATTGTTGTATATAAAAATGAAAATAGTAGAATTTGAAGCAGATGAGAAATTTAAAGACAAACTGGAAATCTTATCAAAGAACTTATTCGAGGACAACCTGGAGTATTTTGAAGAATTGAAAAGGCAGGTAAAATTTTGTGTTTTGCCAAAAACGTTTAAGAGTATAAATAACGATATAAGGCTAATACGAGGAAATGTAGATAAGAATAAAAAAATTTCCAAAGTGAATTTTACAATAGAGTTACCTGTGGAATTATTAATTTTAGACTTAATGTGGACTCTGTTTGTAAAAAAAATATATACAGAACATCATGGAGATTTCGTTTATTCTCATGCAGGTCAATTTAAAAAAGGAGTTTTTAATAAGGAAGAGGAATTGATTGCGGGAATAGATTTTAAATCTAATCGTTGTTTTGAACCTTATTTTCAATGCTATACAAAGTGGAGAAATACAGCATTAGATTCAGCATTAGAAACATGCAAAAATGAAAATACGGTTATGATTAGTTTAGATTTGAAGAGCTTTTATTATAATATTAATTTTGATTTTGGAGATTTAGCAAAAGTATTTGATAATGATGCAAGATATACAGAAATAGAATTTCTTACATCAATGATAAGTGACATATATACTAAATATACAGAATTAGTTGCCAAGTACAAAAAAGGAATAACAAAATCAGTGGAGAAAACGGTATTCCCTATTGGTTTAATAAGCCCATTAATATTGAGGGATATAGCACTTGAGGGGGTTGACAATAGTATAAAAAAAGGTCTTTCGCCTAAGTATTATGGAAGATATGTTGACGATATGCTTATAGTTGTTGGAACTGGTCCAATAGAACACATATCAACAGAAGAAATTATTGAAGACATCCTAGTCAAGAAGCGAATATTAAATGCCAAGAATACAAAAGGGGAATATGAATTTTTTGAAGAACCATCAGTCAAATTGCAAGGCGAAAAGGTCAATTGTTTTTATTTTGAAAAAGGTAAAGAAAATATTCTCCTTGATGTGTATTGTAAAAAAATTAAAAAAAATTCAAGTGAGGCAAATCTGTTACCAGACATAGATGTTTTAAGTGATTCATTTAATAGTAGAGCCTACACTATGAATTCTAGTGATGATTCCATGAAAATAAGAAATCTTGAATTTATGGAAAGTGATAATTATAATGCAACATTATTCATAAATGGTTTAAAGGGAATTTTAAAAAATGCATCTTATGATAAAAAGTATATTGAAAATTATTTGACAGATATTGTTAATTTTTATTCGGGAAGCCAGGCAATTGAATTTTCAAATACATGGAGAACAATATTCGAGTTATTAATTTTATGTAAAGATAAGGATAGGGCAAACACATTTTATCTTAATGTCAAAAAAGAGATAGAAAATATTTCGTTTGATTATATTGAAGAGGATGAAATTCTTTCAAAAAAGAAACTGACAATATTAAATAATTTGAAACGTTCTTTAGTGCTTAAGCTTGATATTTCGATTGGGTTGGCTGTTGCATTGGATTACGACAGGGGAAAGCAGAAAAAGCATAAAATATTAGGACAAAAGATAAGACAGACAAATATGCTAAGTCATAATATGGTCTCTTTTCCATTAATAAATTATTCAATGGATGATAGTATTGATGAAATTTCGTTAATAAATTTGGATTTAAATAAAATTTTATCAAATGTTACTCTTAGAAAAAAGATATTTAAGTTAGATGAAGAAAAAATACGTTGGTCTCCGAGATTTATTCATTTGCATGAATTGTATTTTTGTTTTTTTTACTTTTACATAGGAAGTGAAGAAAAGCTTTTGAATGAAAAAAAGAAAACGATATTTAAAAGCTATGTTAGAATTAACTGTTTAAGTGATAAAATCCCCAATCCTATAATTTGTGATGAGGAGAAAAGTTTTTCAGAACTTAATATAGAAAGAAAAGATGTTGTTATAACTGATAATTGTGAAAAGAAAAATACTAAAGTGGGTTTGGTGAATACAAAAATTAATGAAGATGAAGTTCTTGAAATATTATTGAATCCGGCAAAGGGTACAACTGTTAAAAAAAAGCAGAGTCTATACAAAATTTTAAATGCTGCAAAGGAAGAAAAGGTGAAATACTTGGTTTTTCCTGAATTTTACATGCCGGCATTGTGGCTTAGTGATATCGGTAATTTTACAAAACAATTTGGAATTACAGTTGTCACAGGACTTCAATATATTACTTGTAATGAAAGAGTTTTTAATTTTGTTTGTGTGATTGCAAGTACATGTGGAAAGACATATTTTAAAAATATGATTCCATTGATTAGAGAAAAAAACTATTATGCACCAGAAGAAAGAATGGAATTAGCTGCATTAGGATATGTAAGTAAAAATCCTTCTAAGGCGTCTTATTACATGGTGAATAATGGTAAAGAAACATTTAGTACAATTCTATGTTTTGAATTTACAGATATTGCCTCGAGATTAATAATGAAGGGTGAACTGGATTTCTTGTGTGTACCACAATTAAATAGGGATACAAATTACTTTTCAAGTATAGTTGAATCAGCTGCGAGAGATTTGCATACTATAGTCGTTCAAGCAAATACTTCAAAATATGGAGACTCAAGAGTGACGGGTCCGTATAAAACGGATTTTAAAGATATTTTAAAGATAAAGGGTGGAGAAAACGATATTCTTATTGTTGGAGAGTTAGAGGTAAAATCATTACAAAAGTTCAAAAATAGTTATTATAGTGATTTTGAAAAACAAGTGAGAAAATGTTTGGCTTGTACAAAGGTTCGAACAGTATCGCATTTATCACAAAAATGCACCAAATGTTTGAATAAAAAAGGAAAAATTAAAGGGCTACCGCCAAACTGGAAGTAAAGGATGAGGAACTAATAAATGAAAGAGGAGGAACATAATGAGCAAATTCAGTTTGATAGGAAAACAAAAAAACATGCCCGTTATCGCTAGTGAAGCAATCGCCGCTAAATTAGTTGACCTTTGAAATGGAGATTTATAAACATGAAAAAATCAAGAAATTCTAATATGGATTCAGCAATATCTATAGCAGCATTTGTTATTCAAATGATGAAAGGTGATTATTTAGATGTCTCACATTAGTTTGAATATTTTGATGTTATGGAAACGGCAGTAAAAAAATGGGAGAAACCGCATAAGAAAACATTAGTACATGAATATACAAGAGATATGTATCTTGAAAGTCAAAATTATACATTAGATAAACATTTTCCAGTAGAAGAAATTATTGAGATGCAGATGCTTCTTGAAAACTATAGCATAGATTATTCAAGTGTAGGATATACGGATGTAAGCGAATTGGAATTTGATGATTGTAGTGATGAATTGGAGGAATATGCAGAAAAATTACAGAATTTCTTTATAGAAAATACTTTGGATACAGTTGTAGATGATGTGTTTTCTATATTGTATATGGATAAAAATTTTTTGCACGAATTCAATAGACAATGTTCAGATAAAATACAAGACATGGAAAAAGCAGATTATCCAAACTTACTTAAAGAAGATGGAGTGATTGAGAGGATAAGTTATTATCCTACATGGTTTAAATATGGAATTGAATATAGGGATAAGCTTAGATGTTCACTATGTGGATGTGATTTATCGAGCTCGTTTACCACAATCGTAGATGAAAATTTTGATCATATCATTCCATTACAAGCAGGTGGTAACAATGATCCATCTAATTGGCAGTTGACTTGTGAAAGTTGTAATAAATCGAAAGGTGCAAGAAGCAGCGCTTACAAAAATATTATTTTTCCATTTTGGGAAATGGATGTAGAAATCTAACTTAAATTAGAGGTGACAAAATGTGTATATTGAATGGAGAATTTCCATATGATTGTACCGTATATAGTGAAGAAGAATTAAGAGCAAGTGAGGGTCATGATGCGATATATGAATTTGATAGTTCTGAAATTGATAATGAAGAAAGATTAAAACAGATTTGTGATAATATCAAAATCAAATATGTTGGAAAGCATGTGTGGGCACTATATGGTTCAAATAAAGAGAATGAATGGATTTGCTTGCAGGTTGCAAGCAGAAAAACAGAGGACGTAGTAAGCGAAATATTAGAAGATATAGAATGTATGACGAAGCGGGATTCAATCAGTGGTAGAGTTTGGCGTAGTAAATTTCACTCGAATGTATTTCAACCAAACTATGAATATGTTTTGTCAGATTTAAAACATCAGAAGTATAAACTAATGAAAGAGAACTTTAGAAAACTAATGTTTGTTGCTCCAAAAGAAGAAATTCTAGGAAAAGAAGGTTCAGCAATTGCTCGAAAAGAAATATATCAACACATTGAAGTAAAGTATGCTTGCAATACAAATTCCTTGTTTTGGAATGCTTATGGCAAAGAACATAAAATGGTGACACAATATATATCAAAAAATAATTAGAGGAATGGCGATGCATAGATGAATAAAAGAAGAACGCTTAAAAAAGTATCCGTAAAAATGAAGAGCAGAATACAAAAAATGCCAGGACCTCAGTTATATAAACCTAGAGAGAAATTGCAAAATTGTATTTGGGAATTCACAATAGGAGATGCGGATGATAAACCATCTGTACCACATGCTCATGATAGGGAAACTGGATATAGATTAGATGCATGGACAGGGGATATATATCCAGCTGAAAAAGAAAGAGTAGATACAATAGGAAAATTGAAACCAAAGGAGTTAAGTAAATTGCACAGAGATCCAAGATTTGTTGAATTTGCGCAAAAACAAATTAAATAGTATAGAGAAGACAAACCACATGTTAGTTTTTATGTACCAGAGTGGTTTGAATTGAAGAATATGCATAAAAGGGCAGTTACTATGAAACAATCAAAGCCAATAACTAACTTTGTATTTATTGGACAAGCAAATATCCATGCATAAGGAATTGTTGAAGTGATGAGTTTGTGTGAAGCAGACATGAAATAATCAGGTTCGGAAATGCTTTTTATAGATTGGAGACAATATGAATGACAACCAGGAAATTGGTAGAAATCTAAGAGTCCTTCGTAAGATACACCATGAAACACAAGAAGGATTAGGAGAACTCTTAGGCTTAAGTAAGTCTGCAATCTCGGCTTATGAGAAAGGCGAGAGAGCATTAGATACACAGAAGTTGCAGCTCTATGCAAATCATTATTGTAAAACTGTGGATGAATTAGTGAATGGGGATTTGACAGGTCTTAAATCCATGAGATATTTTCATGGAAGCAAAGAACAGATGAAAAAGATGTTCAATTATTTATTTCCAAGAGTTTATTCGGACGAAGCAAGTCATAACAAAAATTTTCAAAGTGCATACGAAAAACATACAAAAATTTATGAAGCTATGTATGGTATGGAGACACCAAGTAAAGTATTAGTAAGCCGATGCTGGGAAGAGTATTCTGGTGCATTAGAGGAGTCTGAACTTGTTGAGGCAGCAGTTAATATACTTGGTCTTCTTTTCATTTGTTGGACTTCCATAGCGGATAAAAAAAATATAGAAATTGGTAATATGATTAAAACAAGTGGAACGATACCTCTTGAAATAAAGAATCTCTTAGCAGATGGGGATACTGTAATTGATCCTGAAATAGAGAGATTACGAGAACAGTTTCTAGAAGAGTATGATGATATGGCAATGGAGTTGATTGCCTATGCAAAAGCATCAATGGAATGGGCAGAATGTGGAGATTTTTATTTGGCAATGAAATATATAGTAGGAATGCAGGATAACTATCTATCACTGGAGATGAACCAACAAATAGGTATTCAGATGATATGCTCCCTATGTGAATTGAACAATCCATATGCACTTCGATATTTACTGGAACAGGACGAGATAATAGAATAATGATTTAACCAAAGGACTTTGAAGTTTTTTCAAGGTCCTTTTTCCACGTTTTGTTGATCTTTTCTTTGAAATTATCTTGTATGATTAACTTAGAACAAAAGTAAACGAAAATCATTGGAGGATAAGCATATGACAAATACAAGTGACGTGACAAAAGTTGGAACAGATGTAGTAACACAGGGAATTAGAAGGTTTAACAATGGTACTATTACAAAAGATAATGTGATCATAGTCGCATCGATTATTACAATTGGCTCCTTAATTGCAATTCATGATTTAATCGTACATGGCTATGGAGCAGAAGGTGAATATGATCCAGAGACAAAGAAGGCATCGGTGAAGATAAAGCCAAATGCGTACTATGAAAAAGCAGTGTAAATTAGTAAAAGATGTCGTGTTCCCCCTTTGGTAGTTCGGGTAAGGGGGCTAGAGAGTGTCGGATTGGTACCATTATAAAAAACTAAATAGAAATTGTACGTAGATTCTCAGTACAAAGAAACGTCCAGTGGATTTTTTTATATTAAAATGAAATTCGAGTAAGTGAAAACAAAATCCTGACCCACATGCTGTGACAGGATTCTTATCCATTTTTAACGTAGATTCAGATACCTTTTCGAATGCAGCCATGACCGAAGATGAAATCAATCAGATTGTAGCGGATTCAGGATGTGATTCCACACAAGAAAAGGTGATTCGATTTGCACTATTGAAAGTGGGGCATCCATTCAGTCAGTAACAGCGTACTAGTGGAAGAGCATATGACTGTAGTCTCATTGCCTATTACGCGTGGAAGGAGGCAGGTGTCAGGAAAGTCCATTAATGAATGCTTAGATGAGTTAGAGCTTAGTTTTACCAATGGTGAGATTGTAGCTTTTTGTACTGTTATCAAAGAAGTACAGAGAAGAAAAGGGTATTAGCCAAAAACATCTGGTAGAAGCTATTGGGGTTAGCAGGAAAACAATCTCGCTAATGGATAATATAAAAAGAACTTATATGAAATGATAGAAGACAATGGTGGAAATCGCTATTATACTGATAATATGATGGAATGTTTTAATACAGAAGAATTATTTTTAAACTTTTCATTTGCCTGATTATTTTGTTACAGGTAACTACTTGATAGTTTATCAGTAGATGAGAAGGGATAGACGGAATAGAAGAAATAGAAGGAGTCTGCATTATAGTGTTTGCTTTTCTGGTTTTTAATAACCTTTGGATTGAAATGCAATAAATTAATTTTCTACTCAGAATGAGTTAGAACTGGCACATATTTTCGGTTGCATTTTAGCGGAATCAATTTTATAATTATAGCAATGGAACTGCAAACCACTTTCACATCATTTTATGATTAGAAAAGACTGGATTGCAAACCATTGGATACCATGAGAATGACGCGGAAATGTCTTGCTACTGGATTGGTACTAAAAAGTGTTTAAACGATATGGAATGGGTAAGAAAACTGAAATATACTATACAAATATGTATAGAAATAGAATGAGATATACGAAAAAGTACAAAGAACTTTGCGAGTTTGAATAACAAACAGTTTCGGGAACCCCTAGTGTTTATGTGGGTTCCCGGTTTTTTTTATGGCAAGTGACACCCAAATGACACCCTTGTTACCATATTCAGTTGTTTTATAAGAATTCTGTTGGCATTTCCCATTTTGAAACACAAAGAATGGTACCGGGTACCAGCTGATAATATCCATCTTCCGGATCAAAAGCTATTGTAAGCATAGTAGTATTATAATTATTTATTTATCGTAGATCTACTATTAATTATGTTAAAATAGAGTATAAGATGTTTCATTTTATTTCTATTTATTCTTATATGGCTGCTTAATATTCATAACGATAAAACTCAGTAAAATCTATTCCTCTTAAAACTTGGCTAAATGGATAAGTTAACCCTGCATTTGAAACATAAAAAAATGAAATAGGTAGATACTAAGAGAGTTTTATATACTGTTTCTTAAGGAGGATGAAAAAATGGAACAGGGAAAATGGAATTTTAATAACAGCTATGCTAAATTGCCGAAAATTTTCTACACGAATCAATCCCCAACCACTGTGCGTGCCCCAAAGCTTATTATTTTTAATCATCCATTGGCGTCTTCCTTGGGAGTACCTCTGGATTTGAATGTCTTTGCAGGAAATGAAATTCCAAAAGGTGCAGAGCCTTTGGCACAAGCATATGCCGGGCATCAGTTTGGGTATTTTACCATGTTAGGAGATGGACGTGCCATTCTGCTTGGTGAACAAATAACAGATTCAGGAGAACGTTTTGATATTCAACTAAAAGGCTCTGGACGAACCCCGTACTCCAGGGGAGGTGACGGACGAGCCGCTTTAGGCCCCATGCTGCGGGAATATATTATTAGTGAAGCAATGCATGAATTAGGTATTCCCACAACAAGGAGCTTAGCGGTCGTAACAACGGGAGAGACTATAACCCGCGAAGAAAATTTACCTGGAGCCGTCTTAACACGTGTTTCAGCAAGCCATATTCGAGTAGGAACATTTGAATATGCTTCACGTTTTGGAACATCTGAGGATGTTCGCTGCTTAGCCGATTATACTATCACACGCCATTTTCCAAGCATCGCTACATTTGAAAACAAATATCTGCAACTGTTAAGAGAAGTGATTAAACGGCAGGCATCTCTGATTTCTAAATGGCAATTAGTTGGATTTATTCACGGTGTAATGAATACAGATAATATGGCCATTAGCGGTGAAACCATTGATTATGGCCCTTGCGCATTTATGGACGTTTATGACCCAACTACTGTTTTTAGTTCTATTGACACTCACGGCCGCTATTCCTATGAAAATCAACCAAAGATGGCGGTTTGGAATTTAGCACGTTTTGCAGAAACCTTGCTGCCTTTTTTACATGATGATAAGAATAAGGCTGTTAGTCTTGCACAAGAAGAGCTTGCAAAATTTGAGAGCTTATATCAAGAACATTGGCTATCTGGAATGCGTGCCAAGTTGGGTTTGTATCATAACGAAGTAGAAGATCTATCTTTGATCAAAGACATCTTGCAACTAATGCAACAATACAAAGCGGATTATACGAAGACATTTCAGTCTTTAACTTTTGATAAAAACGATGGTCAGATTTTGTTTTCCAGCCCTGATTATCATCATTGGCATGAGCGATGGCAAGCACGTCTTAGCCGACAATCAAATTCAAAGGATGAAAGCAAAGAGCTTATGAAAAGTCATAACCCTGCTATTATTCCAAGAAACCATAGGGTTGAAGAGGCACTGGCTGCTGCTAATGAGGGGGATTTAAGCAAAATGCACAAGCTTCTCGATGCCTTGAAAAATCCTTATAGATATACACCTGAACAAGAAGAATTTTCAACGTTGCCTGCACCTGAGTCTTGTCATTATAAAACATTTTGTGGGACTTGAGCGGACAATTAGACCAAATGTGAATCACTGGTAGTAAACATATACGTAACTTATAAGGTTTTATACTGAAAGTTAGAAGTGTGCTTTTTAAGCACACCCCAACTTTCAGTATAGAACCATTTTCTTAAGCTGATTTATAATCTCTTAAATGTCAGACAAGTGCTTATTTTACAATGTTTCTATATAGAAAAAGACCTCATAGAGAGGCCTCTCTCTACAAGGTCTGTAAAAGTTTGTTCTATTCTCTTGTTTTCTAGGTTTGAGTACTATTTCTTTGAGTAAAACTTGGTTCCTTTCTAAGGAAATTGTAAATGATACAAATAAAACACAGTATTTATTTCGCATTGAAAAGGGAGTTTTAGATATTAATGATCAAGGAGTCAATGACTATTTTTCTCCAAAGGAGGTTAGAGTACCATTTCGTAACATGGTGTACATTGGGGATAGCGATACAGAAGATCATATACTTACTTTACCCTATCAATCAATCTCCGGCCTAAAAAAATGCAATGGAAACGTGAAAGAGTGGTAAAATGCTGTCTGAATAGTTGGAAGGAAACTACAGACTTTTTGGATATGTGGAGTAAAACGAGACCGTTTCAAAGTCCGTGTAAACTCCAAAAACTGATATAAAATATTGATTGTTATTTATGGGCAAGGCCATTTTTCATTGGTTCTTGCCCATGCTTGTATTATAAAACTGTTTTTGGGGTTGTCAAGTAAAACTCCCCTTTGGCAGTCTTAATACCTCGCTCTTTGATTTTTAAGATAACCTTTCTTCAAAGAAGATCTCCAACTGGGAATGAATCTGACCCCAATCCTGTCGGTGACCCGTCCATTTTTTTGTGATATCCATAGTTGCCAGATACAGCATTTTTAGCAGGCTGTCATCTGTGGGGAATACCGTTTTACTTTTAGTGACCTTTCGGAGCTGCCGGTTAAAGCCCTCTAT
>NZ_JHWJ01000022.1 GCF_000687555.1 [Clostridium] aerotolerans DSM 5434
GTTTTAGTTAAACTGCGCCTTTTTTAGTGGATAAAAGTACCGTTTTTGACTGTATAGAATGAAATAGATTTAATATTGGGAAGATTGTGTAGATGAAAAATAAACACATTGAAAAATAGGAATATGACTTAACATAATAGAATTAAAAATAATGTCTCCTTTATCATTCCAGTTAGAATGATTTATAATGTATTTTTGTTTAGATGTCATTAATGAGTATTACCATCATTATAATCATTTTTAGAAATATTTCCATAGTAATTTTATAAATAAATATTAGGTTTTCATAAAAAGAAATTGGCTAAAAAAGGCAACGCTCAGATAGACTGACCGCCGCCTTTTTTAGCCATTGTTTCTATATATAATTATTTATTACGAAAACATATAAACTGCATTAAAACGGTCCTTACGGTAGGGGTCATAAAAACCGTCGCTGATATCCCAACCTTTAAAATCATCCTTTACATATAACAGATGCTCATCCCTGTGGGAACGCATGGGGATTTCTCCGATTAACACACCTTTTTTAGCCACTCGTAACAGCTCTTCGGTGGCAGCCTTGGCATATTCCTTGTTATCAAAATAGAGATAGACGCCATAGCAGATGACTTTATCAAAGGATTTATCCTTAAAAGGCAGGTTGGCAGCCTCTCCGGTAAGGACAGAGTGATTCAGGATTTCAATATGCTTTTTAACAAGAGTGGGGGAGTAATCAATGCCCACATAATCGCAGTCTAAGTACTGGGCAAGTGCTCCGGCTCCGCAGCCTACCTCTAACACCTTATCTTCCTTACGGATATCCAGTCTTTTTATAACCTGTTTTGCCACTTCTTCCATATCAACCTGGGTTGCCTCGTATCCGTCATAGGCAAGTAAATCGGTTACGGTGCTGTCTGCATTGCCCTTCCGGGTCCAGATCTGTTTCCAGGTTTCTTTGTTTGTTTCCATTGTATTCATGTTTGTTGCCTCCTTCATTATCGCAATATATGTTTCAGCGCATCAGCCAGCCGCTTATTATCCTCTTTTGTGCGGATTGCAATGCGTATGAACTCTCTACCTTCCATGCCTGACTTGTGGGATAAGTCCTTTACTAAGATGTTATAGCGGTTTAACAAAAGCTCTGAAATCTGAGAAGCAGAACAGCCGTCTGTGATCTCGCAGAGTATAAAATTTGCTTCCGAGGGATAAAGCTTTAGCTGACGGATGGAACGGAGCTCCTCATACATCAGGGTCCTTGTTTCCTTGAACTTCCGTAAAGCTTCCTTGTAATCGGACTGGTACTTTTCAAAAATCTGTAAAAAGTATTCCGCCAGGGAATTGATATTCCATACTGGCAGTTCCTTTCTCACAAGACCAGTGACAGACGGATCGCTGCAGGCCAGGATGCCAAGGCGCAGGCCGGGCACCCCATAGGATTTAGAGATACTTTTAATCAGAACCAGATTTGGATAAGCATCCAGGATATCCTGATTCATTAAGGAAGGATCATCTTCCGCGGAAGAAAAATCAAGGAAGGATTCATCCAGAATTAAATAGGTACTTTTCTCTGCACAGAAATCCAGGAGAGAGATAACATCGTCTTTTTTTATGTAATTCCCCGTAGGATTTTCCGGATTTACCAGTACAAGAGCATCAATTTCCTTGTCTTTGTAAAACTCCATAAGATCCTTCACGGTATAGGAAAAATCAGGAGTGGTGACCGTAAAAGGAATGGGGAGCCGGGCGCAGTTGCCATACTCTTCAAAGGAAGGCTTTATAATGCCCACCCCATTTTGAAAGGAACGGAGGAGGGGCTTGATAAGTTCTGCGGCACCATTTCCAGTCAGTACATGCTCTCTGTTAAGTCCCAGGGACTTGGCAGCCAAAAGATTGTTGACCTCCAGACCGGAAGGGTAGCTTGTGCACAAGGCTTCAAAGCTGGCTTTTATTTCCCCCATGAGACGGCTGTTAGGAAAGTATGGATTCACCAGATAACAAAAATCAAGAAGGCCCGGATACCGCCAGAAGCCGCCGTACCGGCTGGAAATCCTGGAGAGCCTGCTTTGGGAATCTGTAAAAATTGATTCCGCAATGTCCAGATCCTGCTCGTCGTCGATCTCATACCAGAATCCATTTTCCAGACGGGTGGCTTTTAAGTCGTGATCGTCCAGTAAGGAAATGACCTTTAATACCTGCTCGTAATACTCGTTATTTCCCAGTGCCTTGCTGTAGGCTTCTAAAAATGGGACGTAATGAGTTTCTGAAAAGCTTTTGCTGAACTTATAAATGTTGACTGTTTTATAATAGGAATGAATGTCTTCAAACCGGAAATCTTTTCTCGTTAAGAACTTTGTAATGTTATCCTGTTGATCCAGAAGAACTACAGTTCCGTCCATCCAGCTTTCAAAGGGAGCCACCAGCGCCAGGTTAGGATAAGGATTATGTACAATCTGAGTCAGGACCTCCTGTTCAAAAATCAGGTCGGATTCCAGTAAAATGGTATCATCGTGAAGAAGATGTTCCTTTGCCAGATACAGGGAATAAATGTTATTGGTGGTCTGATACACCGGATTATCAATAAAGATAATTGGGGTATGAAGGGATAAAGAAGCAGTAAAGGATTTTAAAGTCTCACCCTCATGTCCAGTCACCAGGATAATCCGGTCCAGGTGATAGTGATCCAGCTGCTTTAACATGCGTTCGATTAAGGGTACCTGGTTTACTAAAACCATACATTTGGGCTGATGCTCCGTCAGCTTTTTTAAACGCCGTCCCATTCCGGCGGCCAGAATGATAGCCTGCATAACAATCTCCTTTGTTCAAAAATATAATAAAAACTTAATTTATGAACATGATAACAGGTTTTTCCAGAGCTGTCAATGGGAGAAAAACAAATCCGGGAGAAATTTTATCACTTCTTATAAAAAGAAAGAACCTTGACAGGGAATAGATACGTGTTATAATATGAAAATGATTTCTGATTTCGAAAACGGGGGTATTATATGGCAGAGAGAGGAAGATACCGGACAAAACAGCAGGAGATTATTCTCAACTGTTTAAAAAAACAAAAGGAGCTGTTCTGTACGGTGGAACAATTTATGGAATATCTTCACCGTGATGGGATCCATGTGGGACAAACAACGGTATATCGGGCATTGGAACGCCTTACGGAAGATGGAGTCGTGGTTAAGATTCCATCGGTAGACGGTTCCAAAGCACAATTTCGGTACATCGGTGACGAAATATATGGCAACGTAGGTAAGCTGGTATGCTTAAAATGCGGAGGAATCATTCCACTGGAATGCTCCAGACTTGACGCATTTTATGAGCATATTCACGAGGAACATGGCTTTCAGCTGGATCAGCACCATATGGTGCTATACGGCTATTGCAGCCAGTGTCAGTAATGGAAAGGGATAGGAAAGGAGATGGGCAATGAAATTTTTCAGGAACCACAGGCATAATGTTTCTATGCTTCTTGCCATTTTCGTAGCACTGACTCTTTTATCCTCCTCCTTTTTTGTTCTTACCCGTTTTAGCCATGACTGTACAGGGCAGGGCTGTATCGTCTGTACGGAAATAAAAACGTGCATTCGTACCCTCCACTTGCTAACGCAGGCATTGGGGAGCGGAGCTATTCTCACGTTTGCAGTTATTTTTGTGAAAAATCAGCTGAGAACATATGAAGCTGGAAGATTAAGTGCCGGGACATCACTGGTGGGATTAAAGGTCCGTTTGAATCGTTGATTGTTTCTCTTTTCTATTCGAATGAAGCGGTTCAGAATTTATGATAAAGACGGAGGAAATGATGAAAAAATATAGAACAAGGGCCAGACGAATCATGGCTTTAGCTGCCCTTTCTTTAACTATAATACTTACTGGCTGTGCGGGAAAAAAGGAAGCTGCTGGGGATAAATTAAACGTAATGACCAGCTTTTACCCGGTTTATGACTTTACCTTAAAGGTAGGCGGAGATAAGGTAAATGTAAAAAACATGGTTCCTGCGGGCACAGAGCCCCATGAGTGGGAGCCGGGAACCCGTGATATAGCGAGTCTGGAAGAATCCAATGTATTTATTTACAGCGGTGCCGGAATGGAGCATTGGACGGAAGATGTTTTAAAAAGTCTTAGCAATAAGAACCTTATCGTCGTGGAGGCTTCCAGTGGTATTACATTAAAGGAAGGCCACGAAGAAGAGGATGGCCACAAAGAAGAAGATGACCATGATCATGGAGAATTTGATCCTCATGTATGGCTGGACCCGAAAAATGCAAAAAAGGAAATGGAAAACATTAAAAATGGACTCGTAAATGCGGATCCGGAGAACAAGGATTATTACGAGGCTAACTATAAGATATACGCAGAGAAGTTCGATCAGCTGGATCAGTCCTTTCAGGAGACCTTAGCACCTCTTCCCAACAAATCCATCGTAGTTTCCCATGAAGCCTACGGGTATTTATGTTCTGCCTACGGTCTGACCCAGGTGGGAATTGAAGGACTGACACCGGATTCAGAGCCGGATCCGGCCAGAATGGCAGAGGTCATTGACTATGTCCGGGATAATAAGGTTAAGACAATCTTTTTTGAGGAGCTGGTAAGCCCTAAGGTGGCTGAAGCCATTGCCAAAGAGACCGGGGCGAAGACGGCGGTACTCAGTCCGGTGGAGGGACTTAGCGACAAAGAACTAAATGCAGGAGAGGATTATTTTTCTGTTATGGAAAAAAACCTTGCTGCTTTAAAGGAAGCACTTGAATAACAAGGGACAGGAGTAAGAATTGTGAACGCGATTGAAATAAAGGGCTTGACCTTTTCCTATGGAAATACACCGGTATTAAAAGGAGCAGATCTTTCAGTTCCCAAGGGCCGGTTTGCCGCTTTGATCGGAGCCAATGGAGCCGGAAAAAGCACACTGATTAAAATGCTGTTGGGAGAACTGCCCTTAACCGGGGAAAATGGCTCCATAGAGCTTATGGGCCAGGAGCTGAAACAGTTTGACGGCTTTAGCCAGGTAGGCTATGTTCCCCAGAATGGAATGGCGAGTTATAAGGATTTCCCGGCATCAGTGGAGGAGATCGTCCAGGCAAATTTATATTCCAGAATCGGCTTATTCCGCTTTGGCGGAAAAAAGGAAAAGGAACTGGTGCATCAGGCATTATGTCAGGTAGGAATGGAGCCATTTGGAAAGCGGCTCATTGGAAAGCTTTCCGGGGGCCAGCAGCAGAGGGTCCTCCTTGCCCGCGCCCTGGTAAACCATCCAAAGCTTTTAATTCTTGATGAGCCGACCTCCGGAGTGGATAAGGAAAACACGGAAGAGTTCTACCGTCTCATCAAGAAATTCAATCGCGAAGACGGGGTGACTGTTTTTATGGTCACCCATGACAGAAACTGTTTATCAGAGCTTGCAGACGATGTCTTCCAGCTTCATGATGGTATGATGATACGGATTGACCATGAGAGGAAAGGTGAATGTGATGGAGATATTTAGTTACGGATTTATGCAGCGGGCATTCCTCGTGGGAATTTTGCTTGCTACCGTAATTCCATGCATCGGTGTCGTGATTGTACTAAAACGATTGTCCATGATCGGAGACGCCCTTTCCCATACCTCTCTTGCCGGAGTAGCAGCAGGTCTGATTCTTGGAGTTAATCCTGTAGCCACGGCAGCAGCAGCCTGTATGATTGCGGCCTTTGGAATCGAGGCGATTCGCAGAAAGCTGCCTCGCTATTCTGAGATGTCCATAGCCATTATGATGTCTGCCGGAATCGGACTTGCGGGAGTTTTGTCTGGGTTTGTTAAAAATTCTGCAAACTTTAACAGCTTTCTTTTTGGCAGTATTGTAGCAATCAGTGATATGGAAATGTTTCTTGTTATAGGTGTTTCCATGGTGGTTCTTCTCGTATTTCTGCTTTTATATAAGGAGCTTTTTTATATTGCCCTGGATGAACGAAGCGCAAGGCTTGCAGGGGTGCCGGTAAAGCAGGTGAATTTTATCTTTACCATACTGACTGCGGCTACAGTTTCCGTTGCGGCCAGGACCGTAGGAGCACTGATCGTGTCTTCCATGATGGTGATTCCTGTGGCATGTGCCATGCAGTTTGGGAAAAATTATAAGCAGACGGTTATCTATGCAGTCAGCTTTGACGTAGCGTTTATGATCGCAGGGCTGTTTTTTGCCTATTATTTTGGATTGAAGCCAGGAGGGACCATTGTTCTGGTGGGAGTTATTTCCCTTTTATTTATGTTTGCCGGAAAGAAGGTATTCGGAGGGAAGGGGTAACTGGCAGTAAGGAGTAAATAAGATGACAGATCTTTATATTATATCTGGCTTTTTGGGAGCAGGAAAGACAACGTTGATACAGACGATGGCTTCTTCTGTTTTCCAGGGGCAGAAAATTGTGGTCATTGAAAATGATTTTGGTGAAGCTGGCATTGACGCCAGCTTTTTAACAAGCTGTGAGATTACGGTCACCAGTATGAATGCAGGCTGTATCTGCTGCAGCATGTCAGGAGATTTTTATAAAGCCATAGGACAGATTGTAAAGGAATACCAGCCGGATGTCATACTGGTTGAACCATCTGGAGTCGGCAAGCTTTCGGATATTGTGAAGGCATGCTTAAAGCAGAAGGAGCTTGTGGAGATAAAACGCTGTATCACCGTAGTAGACATCAGAACGTTTGATAAATATAGAGAAAATTACGGAGAATTTTTTGTGGATCAGATTCGTTACGGAGATCTGATTTTAATCAGCCATTTAGAGGGTAAGTCTGGGGAAATTGAAGAGACCTTGAGAAAAATAAGAGAATGCAACCAGGAGGCAAGGATCGAGGCTGATTTCTGGGACAGCATTCCAGCAGAGGTATTTCGGACTGGTGAGAGGGTAGAAGCAGTGAAGGAGCTTTATGAAGAGTCTTTAAAGACTCCAAAGATATCTCATTTACTGAGCGCAGTTTCCTCCCCATTTCGTTTTGCCAGAGAGGTGTTTTCTTCTGTTACCTTAACATGTGATGACAGCCTTACAAAAGAAGAACTGAGGCTCAAACTGGAGCATGTGATTCAACAAGCAGACGGCATGATTCTCCGGGGAAAAGGAATTGTAGGCTGCAACGAGGGGAATTTCTTATTCCATTACATACCGGGAAAGTTTCAACTGGAGCCCAGTCAGGCGGAGGGGAATAAAATCTGCTTTATTGGAACAGGGATTAAAAAAGAACAAATAAAATCGTTATTTGAAGGGAAACTATAATATGATAACTCCTGCATGGGTGGTTACCGGATTATTGGATTCCGGTAAGACCACAATCATCAACCGTCTGGCAAATGAGGAGCTTAAGGAGCAGGAAATTCTGGTCATCCAGTTTGAAAACGGGGATGTCCCGTTAATGGAGTCAGAGCACATCCGGAGTTTAAGCTATAAAAAAAGCCAGCTTGAGGAGGTTCCTCATGAAATTTGTGAGGAGATATGCACCGAACTAGCCGAGCATTCCGTTGATCTGGTTTTAATTGAATGGAACGGTATGGAGCATTTCCATACCTTTGAACAAATGTTTCTCCAGTTTCGTCTTAAGCCAGTCATCAGCATAGAAAAAGTGATTTATGCGGCAGACGAGAACTCGCTGGATCAAAGATTAGCTGATTCAGGGTCCATTTCCCTGTCTCAGGTGGCAGCAAGCGACTGTGTCTATGTATCAGCAGGCAAAACAAAGCATCTAAGCTTTGGAGCAGAGCTGCCGGTTTTTTCAGAGGATAGCTGGGATGGGTTTATGAGAAAGCTGTTTCGCTATGATTTAAAGCCTCAGATATGGATTCTATCCGTAACAGCTGCAGCAATTTTATACCTGCTTATAAGGCCGGTAATGGGACCTGGGAGTTTCTCTCTGGACGTCTTTCTTACGGTATTTTTAGGGGTATTCTTACAGGCAGTGCCGTTTTTGGCTATTGGTGTCCTTCTTTCCTCTGCCATTCAGGTGTTTGTAAGCCCCGACTGGATTCAGAGAAGATTTCCCAAAAAGATTCTTCCGGCCCAGATCTTTGCAGTATTTGCAGGCTTTTGTCTTCCTGTGTGTGATTGTGCCTCCATACCGGTATTTAAAAGTCTGGTAAAAAAAGGAGTGCCTATGTCTGCGGCCATTACCTTTATGCTGGTATCACCGGTGATTAATCCGGTGGTCATTCTTTCCACCTGGTATGCATTTAATGGGAACTTAGCCATCATTGGGGCCAGATGCGGACTTGGAATCCTTTGTGCCGTTATCTGCGGTCTGACCTATCTTGTCTTTCCTCCAAAGAGAGTCTATTCAGACAAGATGTTTGGGGGCAGAGCCGATGAATGGGAGGACTACTCTGGTTCAAAGTTTTTACAAATGGTGCGCCATGCTCAGAATGAATTCTTCAGTGTGGGGAAATATCTTCTTACAGGTATCTTTATCTCAGCACTGTTTCAGCAGTTTAAGCCAGACATGGCCAGAGCAGGAGCCGGAATAGGGCTTTTAGGCTCCATCTTGTTTTTAATGGTCATGGCCTTTGTTTTATCCCTTTGTTCTTCCTCCGATGCGGTTGTGGCAAGAACCATGGCTTCATCATTTCCAATGGGAGGAATCCTGGGATTTCTGGTGTTTGGGCCGATGATGGATATTAAAAATGTTGCCATGCTGCTTTCCGGTTTTGGAAAAACCTTTATCATAAGGCTGATGGTAACTGTATTTGTTGTTTGTTTTATCGGTGTGTATCTGTTTTCTTATTTTTATAGTGGAGGGCTGAGACTATGAGATTACGTGGAAAAGGTATCAATCTGGAAGCTCTGACGGAAAGCGCCTGCTATGTGATATTTGGAGCTTTGCTGGCTCGCCTGACTATAAGTGGAATCTATTTAAACTATGTAACGCCCAGAATGAAACCGTATTTATATGGGCTTTCTGTCCTTATGTTCTTTTGGGCGGCAGTGAGTGTCAGGAATTTATTCCGCCCCAGATATAAAAGCAGAATTAAGCGTTGCATGGTACTTATCCTCCCCATTTTGATATTGGCAGTTCCACCTTCTTCTCCGGCGGCAGGGGCCATGGTAAAGGGAGGAGCCGGGATTCCAAGGAGTACGTCAGTGGATACGACACAGGATACGACACAGGCTCCTGATGAGTATGCTTATTACGGTCAGGATGCGTTAGAAAAGCCAGAAGATACCTTGGAAGAAGAGCAAAATTACGATAGTCAGGAAACTCAGGAAAATCAGTCTGATACTCAGGCAAAGACGCTGCCTCCAGGCTTAAATGGTCTTGATAAAGACACAAAAACCATTACCATATCGGATGAGGATTTCAGTCCGTGGATTACGGAGTTAAGCAACCAGCCGGAAGCTTACGATGGCTATACCGTCACGCTAAAAGGGTTTGTATACCTGGATTTGGAAGATAAAAAGGAAAATGAATTTGCTGTGGTCCGATTGTCCATGTGGTGCTGCTCTGCGGACTTAGCGCCAATGGGACTTGTTGCGGAGTCCAATGGCAAACTGCCATGGGGGGAAAATACCTGGATTACAGTGACCGGGAAACTTTTAGTAAAGGATGGATATGCAACCTTAGAAGCGGAAAAGATAGAAGCAGCAGAAAAGCCTTCGGAGGAATACGTTTATCCTTACTATTAATGAAAGGTCCTGAAAGGAGAAACTATGATAAAAAAGCCGGTTACCTTGTTAAGCGGATATCTGGGAGCCGGAAAAACGACTCTGTTAAATCATATATTGGAACAGGAAGGAGGGCTGCGCCTGGCAGTCATCGTCAATGATATGGGCGCTGTCAATCTGGATGCCAGACTGATACGAAACCAGGAAAGCCTTCCTATGGAATATCAGGTTGTGGAACTAACCTCAGGCTGTATCTGCTGCAGCCTTAAGGATGATTTTATCAGTGAGATCAGGACCATTGCCCAGAATGAAGAGATTGATGGAATCATCGTGGAAGCTTCCGGGGTCAGCAGTCCCATGAGCATTGCAGATGCATTTGAGGATGAGGGGGAAGATTTTCCCGCTTATATTGACTCTATCGTATCCGTCGCCGATGGCAACCGGATCTTGTCCGAATTTGTAGAGGAGCTGGAAGCCGGAGCAGGCAGTGACCAGGAGGAGGAAGAGGACGTTATTAATCTCGTGATAGAGCAGATCGAGTTCAGCAATATCATCATATTAAACAAATGTGATCTTCTTACAGAGGCAGAAGAGGACCGGGTAGAACAGGTTATTAAAACCTTATCTCCGGATGCAGAGCTGATAAAAACAACGGGCGGTCAGGTGCCTGTTGGGAAAATCTTTAACCGAAGGCTGTATGATTATGAACGTTTAAGCCGTTCCAGTGCATTGTCTCAGGCACTGCTTCGTCATGAAGCCGGAAAAGATCATGAGGATTATGGAATCAGCTCCTTTGTCTATGAACGGAGGGAGCCATTTGACAATGCACTATTCTATGACTGGATCGAAACCTCTTATCCAAAGGATGTCATCAGGGCCAAAGGATACTTATGGTTTTATCAGGAGCCAGATCAGGCTGTTTTATTTGAACAGGCAGGAAACAGCATTGCCATCACTCCGGTATCTGCCTGGGTAGCAGCCGGCACCAAAGAGGAGCAGGAAGAATACTTAAAGGAGAGCCCAGAGCTATTAGAGGATTGGGATGAGCTATGGGGCGACCGAAATAACCAGATTGTTTTTATTGGGAAAGAATTAAAAGAAAAACAAATAAAAGAAGCGCTGGATGGCTGTATTAAGCCACCTCCCTTTTAGGGAGATTTCTCTACGGGACTGGTTCCATAATGTGGTTAAAAAAAGCCATATTATGGAACCATTTTCATATCCAGATTTGCCAATATTAGGTATCAGTACCAGTTTTTGCGTTCTATTCAAGGAATAACCATCATGATATACTTGATGAAACTTTAAAGGAGAAGGACAAACAAATGAAAAAAACTGTTATTAGAACAACACTGTTAGGCTTATCTATTTTCATGCTTGCTCTTTTCGGAGTAAGCAACGAAAAAGATGCATATGCTGAAAATGAAACGGCACCAGCAGCAGAAGCCTCTCAAGGGGTACAGTCACAGGAAGCAGATTCAGGTAAGAATCATCTAATGGTTGGTTATTATGCAGCCTGGTCTGCTTATTCTCATTATTATCCCAATCAAATTGATGCTTCTAAGCTGACTCACATCAACTATGCCTTTGCAAACATAGGACCTGATTTAAAGCTGACTCTTGGTTACCCAGATATAGACCCAGAGAATTTCCGGCTATTAAATTCCTTAAAGCAGTCAAATCCAAACCTGAAGACTCTGATTTCAGTCGGTGGCTGGAGCTGGTCCGGCAGATTTTCTGATGCAGCGCTTACGGAAGAAAGAAGAAATGCCTTTGCCGACAGCTGTGTGGATTTTATTACTACATATGGACTTGATGGTATTGATTTAGACTGGGAGTACCCGGTAGCAGGAGGATTGAACACCAACGGAAAACGTCCGGAGGATAAACAGAATTTCACCCTGCTTCTTAAGAAAATACGGGAAAAGCTGGACGAAAGGGGCGCTAGAGATCAAAAGCATTACCTGCTCACTATTGCAGGAGGTGCAGATAAATCTTATGTAAATAACGTAGAGCTTTCAAAGATTGCTCCGTATCTGGATTATGCCAATATTATGACCTATGATCTTCATGGACACTGGGATACCCACACGGATTTGCTGGCTCCCCTCTATCCAAACGGAGATTCCTCTCCCCAGTATAAAACAAGTGTGGAGCAGGCAGTGGATACCTGGCTGAATGCATCCTTCCCAAAAGAAAAGCTTGTGATGGGCGTTCCATTTTACGGTTACTTATATTCCTCTGTTACCGATTCTAACCGGGGACTCTATCAAAGGTTTGGTGGTGCCAGCTCCATCAGCTACCAGGATATCAATAAGAATTACTTACATAAAGAAGGCTATACCCGGTTCGTTCATTCCCAGTCAAAGGTTCCGTGGCTCTTTAATGGTACGATTTTTATAAGCTATGAAGATGGGGAATCCGTTGGCTATAAATCGGAGTTCATCAAATCCAAAGGCCTTGCAGGCGCCATGATATGGGAGCTGAGCCAGGATCCGTCTGGAGAGCTGTTAGGCAATATGCACCGTATTTTAAATCAGTAATCCATCTTTCAAGGAAGCTTCTGCATTAAGGCTTAAAAAGCCTGCAATGCAGAAGCTTTTTAACTTTTTTAAGCTAAATTCCTAATAAATCAAGTTTTGTTATGAAAAAAAGAATGATATAATGAGTAAAATAAGAGAATTCCTGCGTATGATCGTTTATTGTTGAAACCATGATTCCAGGTCAAAGGTAGCTGCTGGCTCAAAGGAGTTTTTATACTAAGGTTTAACAAGCAGCAAACGCATGATATTGAACAAAGCTAGATGAGGGAGGAATCGTATGAATGATCATTTCTTTGAATCGATTGTAAGAAACGCGCCCATGGCATACGCATATCATAAAATTGTTCTTGATGAGGCAGGCGTTCCCTGTGATTATTATTTTTTGGATGTAAATGAAGCTTATGAAAAGATGAGCGGCTTAAAAAGGAAAAACATAATTGGAAGAAAGGTCACTGAAGTAATGCCGGCAATCGGGGAGGAATCCCTGGACTGGATCCGCGTATTTGGAACCGCAGCCTTACATGGGAAAAGCAAAGAGTTTGAAAGCTACTCCGTCATGTTTGGCCGCTGGCTGCGGGTATATGTATATTCGCCAGAGAAAAACTATCTGATTGCCAATATCACCGATATTTCAATGAAAAGAAGTCAGTTGGAAGAAGGGGGCCAGCTGAGAAAGCTTTTAAAGGAGAAAGATTCGGAGTTTCATTTCATCATAGAGAACCTTCCATTTTCCCTTGGAGTTCTTCGGCTTGATGGCACCTTTCTTTATATGAATCAGGCAGGACGAAGTTTATATGAATTTGGTGAGGCAGTTTATAGCGGGAAGAGTATTATAAAATCATTTGTAAATCCAGAAGACTGGCACCGGTTCGTAGATAAAGTGCAGACTTCAGGGGTGACCAGTGAATTTTATATGAGCTTAAGGACGGAGTCTGGACGCGTCTTTTGGGCTATTACCATTGGCATGATCATAAAGTATCATGGCAAGAGATCCATCCTGTTATCCCAATATGATTTTACCCAGCGAATGCACATCGAGAAGGCCCTGAAAGAAAGTGAAGAAAAGTTTCGCCTGATTTTTCAAAATGCATTGGAAAGTATCATGATTGTTCAAAACAAAAGGATTCAAATCTATAATCCCATGCTTTCCCAAATCCTTGGATATTCCATGGAGGAGCTTATCGATAAGCCATTTCTTGAAATTATCCATGAGGATGACCGGGCAAGGGCAAATTTAGCCAATGACAGGCGTCTGTCAGGAGAAGTACTGGAAAAAAGGATTCAGTACCGGGTACTGCATAAAGACGGTACGACGGCATGGGTGGAGGCAAATGGTGTACGGATTCAATGGATGGACAAGCCAGCCATTGAATATTTTCTTACGAATATCACGGAACAGAAAAAGGCAGAGGATGCCCTCAGAAACAGTGAGAAGAACTTACAGATGATTATGGAATTTTCCTCTGATGTGACCTGGGTCTTTAATTTTACTCAGTTAAAGCTTATATATGTCAGCCCTTCCGTCTATCATTTTTTGGGATTCTATCCGGATGAGCTTATGAAATTGGACCCGGCTTCCCTGATACCCAATGAATTCAGAAAAAAGACCAAGGAGATGCTAATTCAAAGCATCAGGGAATTTACAGAGCATCCAGAGGTGAGCAAGACATATACCATAGAACTGCAGAATATCCACAAAAACGGAAAACGAATCTGGACAGAAATGTCCTGTAAATACCGTTACAACGATGACTTAGAGGTCGAGATCGTCAGCTCCAGCCGCAATATCGAGGAGCGCAAGCATGCTCAGCAGGAGGTCCTTTATTTAAGCTATCACGACCAGCTGACAGGGCTTTATAACCGGAGATTCTACGAAGAAGAATTAAGACGTATGGATACAAAAAGCAATCTTCCTGTCACATTGATTCTCGCTGATGTCAATGGACTGAAACTGACCAACGATGCATTTGGCCATCTGGTCGGAGACAAGCTATTAAAACGGGCAGTTGAGGTCTTTCATCAATACAGCCGGTGCGATGATATCATTGCAAGAATTGGAGGCGATGAATTCGTATTTCTCCTTCCGGAGACGGAACATGATGAGGCACAGGAAATGATAAGCCGTATGAAAGAGGCTATGGCTATGGAAAACGTTGACCATGGAATATTATCAGTTTCCTTTGGTGCCTCAACAAAAACAATGGAAGACCAGGATATATTCTATATCTTCAGTGAGGCTGAGAATATCATGTACCAGCAAAAGCTGAAAGAGAGCAATTCCATGAGAAATCAAACCATTCACGTCATTATAGAACAGTTATATCGGGATAACGAAGAAGAGGAGGCCCATAATCGGAGAGTCAGTGAAATATGCAATGAACTGGCAACGGCTATGGACCTTGGAGATGAAATCATTCATGATATCACCATTGCAGGTCTTCTGCATGATATAGGTAAAATAGGGCTTGATAAAGAAATCATATCCAAAATGGAACCCATGACAGAAGAGGAATGGACCCAATTCAAACGCCATCCGGAAAAAGGCTACCAGATCTTAAAATCCTCCGTGGAATATGCACAGGCGGCCCAATACGTACTAAGCCATCATGAACGCATGGATGGAAATGGTTACCCTCAGGGAATCAGAGGCAATGAAATCCCCTATCCAGCCAGGATATTAAGTGTTGCAGATGCCTATGATACCATGATAGCTCCAAGGGGATATCATCGAAAGTGGAACCAGGAGGAGGCGGTAGAGGAACTTATAAACAATGCAGGAACCCAGTTTGATGAGAGTGTGGTGAGGGCGTTTGTTGAAAAGGTTCTTCATATGTCTTTTGATCGGTGAGCACGAGAGAAGCATATTTAGAAGAGCGGAAATCATATAGGAAGCAGGTCTGTCGTGAAGCCCCATTTACGGCAGACCTTTTTCACTGTGTATAAATAAATGTTATTAAGAAAATAGTAAATCATGATTGGACCTCCGACTGACAATTTACAGAAAAACAAAAAAAGCCTTGACTTTGAGTAAACTCCAAGTATTACAATCTATTCACACAGAAAAATGATCTCATTTCATGAAGATTGATTTCTCATCTTATAAAAGGAGGGCAGATATGGAATATGAAACATTAAGCAGCTATGGAATTGAGGTATGGCGTTTTTGCGTACCCTATAAAAATATTGAATCATAATAAGAGGTATAAACATGACAGTAAAAGAAGTAAGTGAGAAATATAACATCCCACAGGATACCCTCCGCTATTACGAACGGATTGGTATGATTCCTAAAGTCACTCGTACATCCAGCGGAATCAGAAGCTATCAGAAAGAAGATTTAGAGTGGGTAGAGCTTGCCATATGCATGAGAAGTGCTGGTCTGCCCGTTGAAGTAATGACCCAATACGTGAAGCTTAATCAGGAGGGAGATACCACCATACCAGATAGACTGGAGCTTCTAAAAAAACAAAGAGAAGTGCTTCACGAACAAAGAAAACAGCTGGATGATACACTGGAGCGGCTGAATTATAAAATTGAACGATATGAACATGCAGTGGATACAGGTAAGCTGTCATGGAATTAAGAAGTAACCATAGAAAATAGCAGTTTAAGAAAGCCAGGAGGAATTACATGTATTTAGAACAGATCAATCAGCCTTCCGACGTACGGAAGTTAAATAAAGAACAGCTTATAGATTTAGCAGCAGAAATGCGACTGGCACTTCTGGAAAAGCTGAGCAGACACGGGGGACATTTTGGTCCCAACTTTGGTATGGTGGAGGCAACCATTGCATTACACTATGTTTTTGATTCTCCAACAGATAAGATGGTATATGACATATCCCACCAATGCTACTGCCATAAAATGCTCACCGGCAGAAAAGATGCGTTCCTCTATGAAGAACATTATCACGATGTAACAGGCTTTAGTAATCCGGATGAGAGTGAGCATGATTTCTTTATTCTGGGACACACATCAACGTCAGTAAGCCTTGCCTGCGGCCTTGCTAAGGCAAGAGACTTAAAAGGTGAGAAAGAAAACATCATTGCAATCATCGGAGATGGTTCATTAAGCGGCGGAGAAGCGCTGGAAGGCCTTGATTTTGCCCCGGAGCTTAACAGCAACTTAATCATTGTAGTCAATGATAACGACATGTCCATCGCAGAGAACCACGGCGGTCTGTATTCAAATCTAAAGCTTCTTCGTGATACCAATGGGGAAGCAGAGTGCAACTTATTTAAAGCCCTGGGACTTGATTACCATTTTGTAAAAGATGGAAATGACACACAAAAACTTATAGAAGCATTTGAAAAAGTCAAAGACTCCGATCATCCTGTAGTCGTTCATATCTGTACTCAAAAAGGAAAAGGGTATCTTCCCGCGGAACAAGACCGGGAGAACTGGCATTACAGCGCGCCGTTTGACAAGGAAACCGGCAAACCGCTGTATTCCTCTGACCGTGAAAATTATTCCGGCTTGACTGGTGAGTTTCTTATGAAGAAAATGAAAGAAGATAAAACATTAGTTGCCATCAGCTCAGGAACACCTACGGTCATGGGATTTACGGAGGAGAAAAGAAAGGAAGTTGGTTCCCAGTTCGTAGATGTGGGAATTGCGGAAGAGCATGCCGTTGCACTTGCTTCCGGTATTGCAGCCAATGGAGGCAATCCGGTATACGGCGTTTACAGCACATTTTTACAGAGAACCTATGACCAGCTGTCTCAGGATCTTTGCATCAACAATAATCCGGCTGCCATCGTTATATTTGCAGCCTCAGTCTATGGAATGAGCGATGTCACTCATCTTGGTTTCTTCGACATTCCAATGATATCAAACATACCAAACCTGGTGTACCTTGCACCAACTACAAAGGAAGAGTATCTCGCCATGCTTGACTGGAGCATAACCCAGAAAGAGCACCCGGTGGCAATCCGCGTTCCAGGCGGTGGCGTTATATCCGGCGGTGAGCCTGTAGCTGCAGATTTTTACAATCTAAATCAATATCAGGTAACACAAAAAGGCAAAAAAGCAGCGATCGTGGCACTTGGAACCTTTTATTCCCTTGGCAAGGAGGTGGCTGATGAAATAGAAAAAGCCACAGGCTTACAGCCTACCCTCATCAATCCACGTTTTATCACCGGAATCGATGAGAAAATGCTTGAGGAGTTAAAGGCAGACCATGAGATAGTCATAACAATCGAGGATGGAATCCTGGATGGTGGATTTGGAGAGAAGATTACCAGATTCTATGGCCCGTCTCCGATGAAGGTACTGAATTACGGTCTGAAAAAAGAATTCCTGGACAGATATGAGGTAAAGGAAGTTCTTAAAAATAATCGGCTGACGAAGGAATTAATAGTAGAAGATATTATAAAGCTCGCCAATAAATTGTAAAAGATGATTGTTTATGGTAAAATGTAGAAAAAATCAGTAGAAAGGACAATCATTTATGAATCAAGAAATTTTGAAATTTGTTACAGAAAAATCACAGGAATTAATGAATGCACCGTCATGCAGCAGTGAGGCAAAAGCTGCAGCACGTACATGGTTGGACTCCGTTGGAACAGATCAGGAAGCTGTAGAGACGAAAAAATACATGGATGAGCTGGAAACGTGTATTATGCCCATTCACAGTTTAATTGGTTTTGCGGAATCTGATAAAGGAACTGAAATACTTGGAGCTGATTTTGCAAAAAAAATACTGGGGCATGCTAAGGACATCGCAGCTGCCGGAGCGAAATATTGTGATTGTCCGGCTTGTGCAGCAGCTGAAACAATTCTACAAAAAAAGAATGTAATTCTTAACTAAAATTAATTACCGAAACTCTTTAGAAAGCATCAGTCAATCATGATTGGTGCTTTTTATTTCACTGAGAAACGGAAATAATGCTCAAGCCCTGATTCCGCATTTAAATGTTTACAAGAGTCAGGAGCTCATTTACAATGAAGCTGTAAGCATGCCATTTCACAGAGATGTTGCAAAAAAGTGTGAAATCAAAAACAAGGTTGGAAATAATAAATAATAGAATAAAAGGAGTATTATGTATGAGAAAACAATTCAATAAGATGACTGCAAAATTAGGTGCAATAACGATACTGAGCTTCGCTATCATAACTGGCTGTTCCAGTTCGCCCGGCTCTGCCAGCAATACTACCCCACAGATTACAACTGAAATGGAAAGCAGTGCTGCCACCCAGGAGCCCCCTGTTGTTGATTCTCAGCCAGAGACAGCGATCTCAGAGCAAACGTCCTCTCCGGATACAGAAGTTGTTTCCTTCGAGACATATTTTGATTTACTTGGCGCGAGTAAACAGGATTTTATCGATAACATGAACGAGAAGCCCAATGCAGTTGATGAAGGCGGTCTGGAATTTGAGAAAGCCGGAATACGAGTTTGGTTTCAAATGAACACTGTCACCGTCAGTCAGATATTTCTCCAGGACAATCATGTTGATTTTAATGGTGCCAGAATCGGTGATAAAATAGATAAATTTAAAACTGCTTTTGGGGATCCGATCAGTGACCGGAATGGCGACATGCATTTTAAATATAAAACTGGTTTTGTATCAGTGAATTATGATACGCAGACTGAAGATACGGTTGCCGTATATCTCTTGGCTGAGGATTTCTAGAAAGATACCACATTTCAAATCTACTGACAGAAGTTGAATTATTTCCGCAGATCGTACCTTTCTTTCATTTATATGTAACAATCCCATGATAATAGGAGGAGATTATGGATTCTATTTTAAAAGAATATATCTTTGGAGATATGGTGGCCCGTTATTGTTTGGATGAAAAGAAGCATGTAGGACTTCAACTCTATCCAAGGAATATGCCGATTCCAGAAATGATCAAGAAGAATGCAAAGCTTGATGGAATGGTGCAATTAAAAATATCAGGAGACATTTACCAAGGCTCATATGCTCCTGGAAATACCTTGCGCAATGGAGAAAGTACAGAACGGTTATTGTTTGAGGATCAGGAAGAAGTATTAATAGAAAACAGCCAAACCATCATAACCACTCTAAGAGACCAGCGAGGGTATGAGGTACGCCATTTCCTTTCTTGGCAGGAAGGAGCGAAATCAGTCGAAATATGGAACGAACTAAAAAATAGCAGTAAAACGCCAATATCAATCGAAATGCTCTCCAGCTTTTCCTTAACAGGAATCTCTCCCTACATAGAAGGAGACGGTCATAATAACATCCTGGTTCATCGTCTCATGAGCCGCTGGAGCCAGGAAGGCAGGCTTTCCACTCAGACCATGGAGGAGCTTCAGCTGGACACCTCCTGGACCATGGAAGCCGTCAGATGTGAACGATTTGGACAGAGGGGCTCCTTGCCTGTCAATGGCTATTTTCCGTTTTTAGCCATGGAGGACAGAAAACATCATGTGTTCTGGGGCGCCCAGCTGGCACATGGTGCTTCCTGGCAAATGGAAATATACCGGGAGGATGAAAATATTGCCATGAGCGGAGGATTAGCTGACCGGGAGTTTGGTCATTGGCTAAAGGTCATAAAGCCGGAAGAGAGCTTTGTAACACCAAAAGCCATTGTTTCCGTATGCCATACGGATTCTATCGATGTCTTTACAAAAAGGCTGACAGATGTCGGGCAGAAAGCGGCAGATATGGGACCGGAAGAGGAGCAGGAGCTTCCCATGGTATTCAATGAATACTGTACCACCTGGGGCTGTCCATCTCATGAAAATATAAGGGAAATCCTAGATGTGATCAAAGGAAAAGGATTTACTTATTTTGTCATCGACTGCGGCTGGTATAAACAGCCCGGTATTCCCTGGGACATGAGCATGGGAGATTATGAGGTATCAAACGAGTTGTTTCCCGAAGGATTAGAAAAGACGGTGGAAGCAATCAAAGAGGCAGGCTTAAAGCCTGGCATCTGGTTCGAAATCGAAGGTGTGGGAAAGGCAGCTAAAGCTTATCAGATGGAAGACCATCTTCTTCATGTGGATGGAACGGTGCTTACAACCACCAGGCGCCGTTTCTGGGATATGAAGGATCCATGGGTAGAGCAATATCTGACTGAAAAAGTCATTGGATTTTTGAAGCGCTACGGCTTTGAGTATATGAAAATTGATTACAATGATACCATAGGAATAGGCTGTGACGGTTCGGATTCCCTGGGAGAGGGACTTCGGATAAACATAGAGAAGACCTTTGAATTCTTAGAAAAGGTAAAGCGTGAGATTCCTGGCATTGTATTGGAAAACTGTGCTTCCGGGGGGCATCGTCTGGAGCCGCGTTTCCTGGCAGCCACCAGTATGGCCTCCTTTTCTGATGCTCATGAGTGCGAAGAAATCCCCATAATCGCAGCCAACCTTCATCGCGCCGTTCTGCCAAGACAAAGCCAGATCTGGGCAGTGATCAGGCAGGAGGATTCCTTAAAAAGAATTGCGTACTCCATGGCAGCTACGTTTTTGGGAAGACTTTGCCTCTCCGGCGATGTTACCCGGCTATCCTCCCAACAATGGAATGTGATTGAACATGGAATGGCGTTCTATAAAAAGATATCTTCTGTAATTAAAAGAGGCCAGTCCTACCGTTTCGGACCGGAAGTGGTGAGCATCCGGCATCTCGAAGGCTGGCAGGCCGTCTTACGGGTTGGGGAAGATGGAGCTAAAGCTTATTTAGTCCTCCATACATTTGATGGTGAACTTCCTGATGAGATTCAGATTCCTCTTACGGAGGATTGCCCCCGCAAGATTTATGATGTATACTCGGATGCGAAGGAAGAGGTTGCTATTAAAGACAGCGTGCTCCTATACCGGCCAAGGGAAAATAGAAAAGCGGTTGCGGTGTTACTTGTAAGAAACGAATAAAGTTTCATTCGTCGTTACCTGAAAAATATTTACGAACAAGTGAGAGAAAGTACTGGTCCGTGTGGGAGAGAAAGCTTGTATTAGAGGTAGTGATACATAAATCCCAGCCTGAGGAATATTTTTTTTCAATGGATAAAAAAGCTGGTGCAGATTCCAGAGAGGTTAAACGGGCATAATCCTGGGGCAGCAGGGTAACTCCGATTCCTTTTCCAGCCATGGACTGGGCTGTTTCATAATTTTTCAAGGTCAATATGATTTCAGGATTTATTTTTGCTTTAGCCAGAATCGAGTCAGCCACGTGCCGGATACGCTGGTCTTCATGAAGCATGATAAATGGCTGATTTTTAAGTAGTTTGATATCCAGCACCGGATACGTATAGCCTTCCATCCTTTTAGCAGCCTTGACCAGGGGATGATTTTGTTCCATTACAACGATAAATGGATCATTGGACAGTATTTCATAATTCAGAAGCGGACTGGTATCTTTTTTCGGCGCATGTAATATAGCAAAATCAAGTTCTCCTGAAAGAAGCTTCATTTCCTGGTTATCCGTGGTTCCTTCGTATATGGTCAAGGTAACATGAGGACATTGCTTTTTAAATTCCTGAAGAATTTCAGGAAGTATAATGTTTCCCAAATGATTGGTGATTCCAATGGAAATCTGCCCATTTTTCATGCTGTTGATATCTTTGATTTCTGATTCAAAATCATCATATATTTTTAAAATCTTACAGGCGACCTGATAATACCGTTCTCCGGCATACGTTAATACAAGTCCCTCCGGGGTCCGGTTGAATAGCTTGGTTCCCAGGGATTGTTCGATTCTTTGAATGGATTGGCTTAAAGAAGGCTGAGTGATAAAAAGCTTTTTCGCCGCACGGGAGATGCTCTTTACCTCCGTTACAGTCTTAACGTATAGAAGCTCTCTGTCTGTCATAATACGGCTCCTTTCCTATTCTTTTTTAGCATATAGGCAAAACCTATGGATGTTATCAATATTATAGTATTTTACTATATGGAGTGAGCGTTGTATAGTGGGAGTATAAAAGAAATAATTAGGAGGAGTTTAAGATGGTTAAGCTGTATGATAGTGGCGTATATCTGATCAATGGAATGGAAGTCATTCCTGAGGCGGAATCTGGAAAAGTGGAAGCAATCACGGGGCAGCCGGTGAATCAAAAAGATGCGGAAAAAGGAACCATAGCATATTCCATTATGGAGGCTCATAATACTTCCAATGATATGTCTAAATTGAAACTAAAATTTGATGCAATGACTTCCCATGACATCACATTTGTTGGTATCATTCAGACTGCGAAAGCATCTGGTATGGAAAAATTTCCGGTTCCTTATGTTTTAACAAATTGTCACAACACATTATGCGCGGTTGGTGGTACAATTAATGAAGATGACCATATGTTTGGTCTGTCAGCAGCTAAGAAATACGGCGGCATTTTTGTTCCGCCTCATATTGCAGTCATTCATCAGTACATGAGAGAGATGCATGCAGGCTGTGGACGAATGATTTTAGGCTCAGATTCCCATACCAGGTATGGTGCACTTGGAACCATGGCAATCGGAGAAGGCGGCGGAGAGTTAGTAAAGCAGCTTTTGTGTGACACCTATGATGTAGCATATCCAGGTGTGGTTGCCGTATACTTAACCGGTAAGCCACAGCCAGGAGTGGGTCCTCAGGACATTGCACTGGCTATTATTGGCGCAGTATTCAAATCCGGCTATGTAAAGAACAAGGTAATGGAGTTTGTGGGACCAGGCGTTGCTTCTATGACAACTGACTACCGAAACGGTATTGATGTAATGACAACAGAGACAACCTGCCTATCCTCCATCTGGAAAACCGATGAAGATACCAAAGAGTTCCTGGCCCTTCATGGTCGCCCAGAGGAATATAAGGAGTTAAACCCAGCAGATGTTGCTTATTATGATGGCTGCGTATATGTAGATTTAAACACAGTAAAACCTATGATAGCACTTCCGTTCCATCCAAGCAATGTTTATGAAATCGATGAATTAAACAGCAATCTGGGTGATATTTTAAGAAATGTGGAAAAAGAAGCTGCCAAAATCAGCGGCGGACGAGCTTCCTTCACTCTTACAGATAAAATTGTAGATGGAAAACTCCAGGTTCAGCAGGGTATCATAGCAGGCTGTGCCGGAGGCAACTATACCAATGTAATCGAAGCGGCCCATGCCTTAAGAGGCAAGGACTGCGGCTGTGATGAGTTTTCTCTGGCTGTCTATCCATCCTCTCAGCCTGTATTTATTGACTTAGTGAAAAAAGGCGTTGTAGCTGAGTTAATGGAAGCAGGAGCTGTCATCCGTACTGCATTCTGCGGTCCGTGTTTTGGAGCCGGAGACACCCCTGTTCACAATGGTCTGAGCATCCGTCATACCACCAGAAATTTCCCCAACCGGGAAGGTTCAAAGCCAGGAGAAGGACAGATGTCAGCAGTTGCACTCATGGATGCCAGGTCCATTGCGGCTACGGCTGCCAACGGAGGTATTTTAACTTCAGCAGCAGAGCTTTCCTGCTGGGGGGATATTCCAGAGTATTCCTTTGACCGTGGAGTCTATGACAAGCGTGTTTATCAGGGATATAATAAGTCAGAAGAGGAAAAAGACCTGGTTTACGGACCTAACATTAAAGATTGGCCGGTTATGGGTGCCCTTACCGATAACATCTTATTGAAGGTCTGCTCAAAAATCATGGACGAGGTAACCACTACAGATGAACTGATTCCTTCCGGAGAAACCTCATCCTTCCGTTCCAATCCCTTAGGGCTGGCAGAATTTACCCTGTCAAGAAGAGACCCTCAATACGTAGGAAGAAGCAAAGCGGTGGACCGTCTGGAAAAAGGCCGTACTAGCGGTGAGGATATCTTTGCCTTAGAGCCTGAATTAGAGCCTGTTTTTGCTGCAATCCGCACCATAGAAAATCTGTCAGATATAAAAGCAGAAGAGACAGAAATAGGCAGTATGATTTATGCAGTAAAACCAGGAGATGGTTCCGCCAGAGAACAGGCTGCAAGCTGTCAGAGGGTAATCGGAGGACTGGCTAACATTACTAAGGAATATGCCACCAAGAGGTACCGTTCCAACGTAATGAACTGGGGTATGATTCCTTTCCAGATGACAGAGGAGCCAGAGTTTGAAGTGGGCGATTATGTTTTCGTTCCTGGTATCAGAAAAGCTCTTGATGGAGATTTAAAAAATATCACTGCCTATCAGGTAAAAGGCAATGAGATTAAAAAACTTGATTTATACGTTGCAGACATGACTTCAGAAGAACGTGAGATCGTAAAAGCAGGCTGTCTGATTAATTACAACAAGAACAGAAAAGGGATTTTGTAAATAGAGGCTCAGGAGGCGGGAGGAAATCATGAAGGATTCGGATTGGCAGATTTTATATGAATTATATAAGACGCCCAATATGACCAAGGTGGCTAATCTACTATATATATCCCAACCGTCTCTCTCAAAGAGACTGCAGTCCATGGAAGAAGAATTTCATGTGGAAATCGTAAAACGTACGGCAAAAGGTCTGGAATTCACCAGACAGGGAGAGCTTCTGGCGAAAAAAGCCCAGGAATATATGATTTTTCTCCAGCAGTTAAAAAAAGAGCTGCTGGAATTTCAGGAAGAAAATATGAAGATCATTGTCCTGGGAGCCTCCTATACTTACAGCAAATTTGTTTTAACGGAACTCCTATATGAATATACCAAGGCCCATCCCAATGTGCAGTTTGAACTGCAAAATGACCAGAGCAATCTGGTCTTTCAAAAAGCCTGTGACGGAGAGGTTGATGTAGCATTTGTCAATGGGGACTATGAGGGAGGATTGATACAGAAAAAAATCTATGAATGCCAGGCCTACATCCTTTCCAAAGGCCCCATTGAGATCCCTGATTTACTGAATCGCTCCAGAATCGCCTATAAGACAAATGACAAAACCAGAGAGATTCTTGATGACTGGTGGGATCAGACCTTCCATGTGCCGGTTCCCGGAGGCATGAGTGCGGGATTTATTGATGTATCCTGGCAGCTTGCTTCCAAGGGGCTTGGCTATGTTTGCTGTTTTCTGCCGAAGGGCTTTGACAATAGCTATAATCTTACACTGACACCCATATATTACCCGGACGGCAGACCCGTCCTCCGTAATACGTGGTTTGTATACAAGGAGGAAAAATACTCCAAAGAAGTGCAGGAATTTATTCGATATATAGAAAGTCTTACGGTATAAGAAACAGGGAAATATCATGATTATTCCTGATAAATGATGCTATGCTTTTTATGAATGGACCCATAGTAAAAGTGAATTGGATTATTTCTTGGTGGTCGCATATAATAAGGATATAAAAGCTATAGTTCAACATTTAGACAGGAGGTCATTATGATGGCACAGGTACAAAATGATAGCAATGTAAATAAAATATTCGGCAGTTATGTGCTCAATATGAAATATATTCCAGGGCGTGAAGAAGAAACAGATAAGCAGAATGAAGAAGCTCTGTTTGAGATGGTAGATGACTACATTGAACAAGCTTAAGAATTCATGGTTATGGTAAGGACAAGCCCGGTTTTATATCAGATAATCGGCTGCCACGTAATGAGCTTTTTCCAGATAATCCAATTGGATTATTTATGAAGAAGCTCATTAAGGGGCAGCTTTTTGTTATATAAAAAAGAAGGGTAGGAGAATAGCGATGATTCATTGGGAATCCGGTGAGGGGAAGTTAGGGAATTTAAAGGAGTTTCACAATTGGTTTTATCATTTACCCGGAGTAGGGCTTAGAATCATTCGTTCTCTCTTTGCTGTTCTTTTATGCTTTGTTATATTTTCTTTTTTAGGGAATCAGGAGGGAGCTTTTATCTCATCCCTGGTTGCCTTACAATGTGTAGGCCCCTATACAGAAGATCGCTGGAAGCTGATAAAAGAAAGGTTTGCAGGCACAGGGATCGGAGCGTTATGGGGATTTTTGGTGGTTCAGATCTTTTGTCTGGGAAAGGGAAAGTTATTTTTCCAGGCAGAAAGCCATGGTTGGACCATCTGGGGAATTTTAATTATAGTTAGTATTCTGGGCGTGGTTCTATATAGTACCGTGGCAGTTAATCTAAAAAATATGTCATACTATTCCTGCATGGTATATTTAAGCATAGTTGTGACCATTGCAGCAGAAAAGAATGCCTTTCTTTTCACCACCGGACGCGTTTGGGAAATCTTGGTTGGAATTTTAATGGCTATGATCTGTAGTTTCTTATACCTTCCCAGAGCTAAAAACAGAGACATTCTATTTGTCTCCGGTATCGATGATACCTTACTTACAAAGGATGAAAAGCTTTCGTCCTACAGCCGGGTAGAATTAAACCGAATGATTGATGACGGAGCCCAATTCACCCTTTCCACGCTTCGAACACCGGCTTCCCTGATAGAATCCGTAAGTGAGCTTCATCTGACACTTCCGGTCATCGTTATGGATGGAGCGGCGTTATATAATATCAATGAAAAATCTTATCTTCTGACGTATATGATATCTTATAAAAGTTCAGAAAGAATCATCGAATTTTTAGAAAAGAGAAACCTCAATTTATTTATCAACGTGGTAATTGATGATTTGCTGGTCATCTACTATGATAAGCTAAGTAATGAAGCAGAGCTTGATATTTTCAAAAAGCTAAAGAAATCACCCTATCGAAATTATGTCAATCGAAGGCTTCCTGAAAATGAAAATGTTGTTTATTTCATGCTGATTCATAAAAAGGAGAAAATAGCAGACGCATATCAGGAGCTCATGAAAGAGGAATGGATCTCTGAATATAAAGTGTTGACCTATGATTCCGATGAATATCCAGGCTATGCTTATATCAAAATATATAATAAAGAGGCCACCAGAGAAAACATGCTTCGAAACTTAAAAGCGATGCTTGACTTTGATAAGAGCGTAACCTTCGGCAGCATTCCAGGCAAATACGATGTACTGATTGAGGATTCTGACCATAACACGATGGTGAAGAAGATGAAGAAAGTATATGAGCCCATCCGTCTTTTTTCCTCCAGAAAGTAAAGGAAAAAGGTCTGAAAAAGCAGGCCAGAGGAAACCAGCCTGCTTTTAAGAAGCGGATACGATAAAACTGTACAATTCCAATAAAGGCTAGCATCATTTTTCTCCTTTTTAATTATATGTTAGTTTCCATTCTTTATAAATTCCTTGAAATTATCTGTTAAAGTATTAATTGTAGTAAGCCATTCTTTGGAATCAATAAACTAATTCACATCAGGGGTTCTTTGCAGGGAATGTAAATAATCTATCTTGTATACAGAGTCCTGCCCAATTCAAGCAGCACTTTTACGTATAGAGTGTTTAATCCCATACCGCCCAAATAGTCGATATGATATATAAATACTCGTTCCGGATCATGATGAAATACTTCGGCTCCGGCCGGACTGATTGCCAGTTTACGGCCATTAAGCGTCTGAAAATCGTTTGATGCACCAATATCATCATAGCTTGCCTTGTACTTATCTAAATCCAATGTTATAACCACCTTTCTTTTTGATTAATAATAAAAGCCTACCCTTGTGCATTACCGCCATCTCAAGTAGATGGATAAAAGGGGGTAGTGAAGCATTTATGCACAAGAGTAGGTGAGATTGTCATGATTTACAGGTTATACGACCAGTGGCATAAGACCAAATGCGATACCTACTACGATATAGATTAAAAAGATGCCAACTGCCCACAGGGCACTTTTACGCTGCCACTGGCCCATATCAACATTTGTCATGCGAAGCAGGACATAGATAAATGGAACGAGTGGGCTTAGCAGGTGGAATGCCTGTCCCATAAGAGAGGCGAAACCAAGCTGCAGGGGAGTGTAGCCGTATGCCTTACCAGCTTCCGCAAGGACAGGAAGCACTCCAAAATAAAACGCATCGTTAGAAAGAAAAACAGTTCCTGGTGCAGATAAGAAGGCCACAATAAGTCCCCAGAACTTGCCCCAGCTCGCTGGAATAACAGATGTCATGCTTGTTGCAATTGCAGTACCCATACCGGTTCCATCAAGGATTCCCATGAAAACACCGGCAGACATAACAACCATACTGACCTGAATGGCATCTGGTGCATTTGCTTCAATACGAGCACGCTGGTCAGCAATTTTAGGATAGTTGATTAAAAGGCCGATAGCAGTAGCGCCCATGAAAATAATAACAGATGGAAGCGTACCAAGGATGAGCATAATAACAACAGCTGCTGTTAAAATAAAGTTGATCCATAAATTTTTAGGACGACGGATTTCCAGAAGCTCAGGGTCGACTATGGTAGTCATCTCTTTAATCTGCTCTTCGGTAAAATGAATGACACCTAACCGTTTCCGTTCTTTTAGGCCCATAATAACGGATACACCGATTACGTAGATGGTAGCAAAGATCATCATTGGAACCAGTCCGCGAAGTACGGTGGACTCATCCAGTTTTAATACAGTTATGACTCGTGCCGTTGGTCCTCCCCATGGAAGCAGATTCAAAATCGAATGGGAAAGGATGGTCAAAACCGCAAGATCAAGTGTTTTCATTTTTAACTTCTTATAAATAGGCACAAATGCAGAACAAACAATGATCATTGTTGTGGTGCCGTCACCATTTAAGGAAACACTGGCGGATAAAAGTACGGTAGCTACCATTACTTTCAGCGGGTCACCTTTTGCAAAGCGAATCATTGCATTTGATAGTGGATCAAACAATCCTGTGTCGATCATTAAGGTGAAGAATAAAACTGCGAACAGCAGCATAATTGCTGTCGTGGAAGTTGTCTTTAAACCAGTTAGTGCGAATGTTCCGATGTCACCGCTCCAAAGACCCAGGAGAGCACCTACAACAGCAAATGCTGCAGGGACAACAAGTAGTGCAGTGAACGGGGTCATTTTCTTTGTCATAATTAAGATCATAAAGACCAGAATTAGAAAATACACCATAAAAGTAACCATAAAAAATCCTCCTCTAGTAAGTTGTTTGTGAATATCTATTAGACATAGTTCTATTTTATAGAAATTTTATAAAATGTCTATAAAATAAGTGTTTATAAAATGTTCCAGGTGGTTTTAAAGTGTTCTTTTATAAGTACAGAGTGTTAAAATGGTCAAATTCCTATGAATTATGCTCGAAAATTCCATAAACTTGACAATGTTTTTTGCCTATAGTAATATTATGTTATCCGATTATTACTAATATTTGTATCAAAATAGAGTAATATTTGCCATATTAAAAAAACCTCAAAACTAGCGTAGTTATGGGGAATTAATCTCATTTTTTCGTGATGGAAGGTAAAGAAAGATGAAATATGATTATGAGCAGAAGATTCTTTCCTCTATTGATTTCTCTCAAGGGCGTCCGTTTCAGGACATACTCTATATTGCCTTAAGAAATGCCATTATTAATGGAATATTTCCAATGGGAGAAAGAATTAACGAAAAGTCTTTAGCAATTCAACTAAGCATTTCAAGAACACCAGTACGCCAGGCCGTTGCCCGCCTTAGCAAGGAAGGATTGGTTCAGGCAATTCCAAACTATGGCGTTATTATCAATAATATTTCCTTAGGAAGCATAAAAGAAATCTTTCGTATAAGAAAAGCGTTAGAGGTAATTCTGTTTGAAGCCTGTATGGAAAATGTAACCAGTCAGGATATCCTTCACTTTGAGTTTTTATGTTCCCAGATGATGCAGGCAGAAGAGAAAGATAAGATTGAAGAGGTGTTTCACCTCTTTAGCGAATACAACACCTATGCAATGAAAGTATCCAACATGCCAAGGCTTACCGTTTTATTGGAACAGCTTTCGGAATATTTGAAAAATTTTCGCTCTTATTCTTTTTTCAGCAAGGAGCGCAGACTGCGTGCCATATACGAGCATACGAATATCGTGGAGCACTTGAAACATAAGGATTCTACCTTGCTGGTCCAGGCCGTTGAACAGCATATTATGAATTCAGAACAAGAAACCATAGACCGGTTTGAAGAAAATCATCGATTAGATAATAGCAACAGAATATAAATACCATTAGGGCCTACCCACTTAGATGATTGGGATAGGTCCTTATTTCCAGTTTTTGATATCCCTGTTTTCATAATGAGTATTGACAAAAGATGTCGGAATGCTTATGATAGAGATAGAGACCAACCGTCGGTTTCTACGGAGGGCTAACATGGGCAGAAACAAATATCCGGAACAAACACTGGAAAAGATACTGGATGCTTCAACGAAGCTATTTATAGAAAAAGGATATGAGCAGACCAGCATACAAGATATTTTAGATACACTCTCTCTTTCCAAAGGGGGATTGTACCACCATTTCAAATCAAAAGAAGAAATCTTATCTGCAGTTATGAAAAGGCGTGCACAGTATATTGCCGATATGCTGGAAGAATTACTGGGAAGCATTAAGGCAGACAATGCAAAAGAAAAGCTGAAAAAGATTCTTCACCATCTTAGCACAGACGCGAAAACACATATGCTTGATTCCGTGTTGAGTTCTCAGATAAGCAATCCATATTTTGTAGTGAGCGGCTTACAAACGGTGGTAAACCTGGATGCCCGGATAATCGGAACATTGATTGAAGAAGGGGTAAGCGAAGGATCACTACAAACAGAGCAGCCTGTTTTATGTGCAGAAGTTTTTTTACTTCTACTGAATTTTTGGCTCAATCCGGCTTTGTTCGGACGTAATTATGAGGAGACGGAAGAGCGTTTGAATTATTTACAATCCATTATGTGTTCTCTTGGATTAGATATCGTTGATAAAGCATTTATTGACAACGTAATGAGTGGATATAAGCAGATGGGCGTTTTTTAAAGAAGGTCTTTCATCTGATCGATAGGGCTGTTATGATAACAGTCCATTTTTTACAACATATAGAAACCGGTGGTCGGTTTTTAAAATCAATTAAATGGAGGTTGAATCAATGAATCAGAAAAAAATATTTGAAACGACTAGAAATGCTACGGATAAATCATTAAATTTCACAAATTCAATGATAGAGAAATCAAAGAAATTGCGAACCCCATCGCCTAAGGTCGATAAAATCGGAACAACGGTTGGTAGTTGCATAGGAGCTGGGTTATAGCTTTCTGGTGTTATTGCTATATTTACGTTCAGGCAATTTTGGGCAATTGGCTTATTAATCGTAGGCACCGTTACGCTGGTATCAAATTATATTTATCGTCGTAGATTAACTAAGTAGCAGTTCATATTAAAATAATTAAACTTGAGAGTCAATGGCTCAAACCATAGGTAGATGTGGTTTGGGCCATTTTTCTGTAATTTATGATGGAAAAATGATACAATTTGGTATAGGATATAAAGCATAACTATATTGGAAACATGCATTTAGATTAAGATAAGGCTATATCATCAGGAGGTATGGAGTATGGCAAACAGATTTGAAATAATAACAAAATACATACCAAAACTTACAGGTGCAGAGTACGGGAACTGGATCATTGATAAGGAAAAGAAAGGAACTCCAGAAAGCCCGATACAAATGCCATTTGTTAACTATTCCGACGTCGTCAGTGAGTTCCTACAGGACGTGTATATATGCATCGATGAAAATGAAGATATGCAATTAAACCGGTATGGAGAGATTTTACAAAAGAATGGTCTTTTATGGGAAATTGAATCCATGAAAGACGCAGAAGTGTCATCCCTTGATGCTCAATGTATCATGGCTCTTATCACAGGAGCAGTTCGTGCGGAAAGGTTTTGTGATGGGGCATTACTGGATTTCTTTCAAAATGGCAGCATGACTAAATGGCTAAAAAGATTAAAGGAACTTGATTCACAAATAGAGGAATAAGCAACCCTGGTTATTAGTAGATGAAACAGGATTTGAATAAAAGGAGCATTTGCGGTATAGAAAATATACTGCAAATGCTCCTTTTATCAAGTTATAAAGTTAAAATCTAATTTTTTCTCCAGGTTAGTAATCCCATGATATAAAACTGCATAAACAATACAAAGAACCACAATGCTCATAGCAGCCCAATTCATCATAAGCATTTTTTGGACAAAATGATATAGATTTGGCTCTTCTCATAAACTACGAGTCAGTTACCATGTTTGCAAACAGTGAGAAAAGAAATATCGGTAGCCGAATTTTTGCAAAAGCAGCCTTGTATTTATGATAATTGAGTATCAAGTGCAAAAAACGTTTGGCTGACCGTTAAATCTATCAACAATAGTAAGGAGGGGTAGTATGAAAAACAAAAATAGAGATAATTCCGTTCCATAGGTACTTGTCTGGCAATGTGGTACTACAAAATTTATGTATTACATATCTTAAAATAGTGAAGAGAAAGGGATGATGATCAATGAGATTAAAAAGGTTTATGCATCTGATACTTGTAACGGGACTAGTTGCATCTGGTATAGCGGGATGTGGTGGCTCTGGTAAATCTGCAAGTGGGGATACTGCTGCTACTCAACAAACATCACAGAATGATAAAAAGGGACCGAATGGTGAGGCGCTTGCAACAGAACAGATTGCACATGGTCAGCAATTTCATGTCATTACCTTTGATACCGCACAGGTTGGTGATTCTGAGTCCGGCTCATTTTTCTTAGCAACCTGCGAAGGGTTATTTAGAGAGAATAATGGTGTTCTGGAAAATGCCGGGTGTGAAAAATATGAGGTTTCAGAAGATGGTCTTACCTATACGTTTCATTTAAGAAAAAATAAATGGTCGGATGGGGTAGAAGTAGTTGCCAGCCAGTATGTAGATACGGTAGAAAGAGTGCTGAACGCAGATTTAGCATGTCCATATGCTTTTTTTGCATTTCCCATTAAAAATGCAGAGAAATATTACAATGGAGAATGTGAGTTTAAAGAAGTAGGCGTAGAAGCTGTCGATGACTATACGCTCAAATTTACCCTGGAAGCACCAGAATCCTATTTCATTGATAAATTATCATATACCATGTTTGATCCCATTCGCGTAGACAATATTGAAAAATATGGGGATACATATGGCACTGATGCAATGCAGACCTTATCCTGCGGACCGTATATGGTGCAGGAATATACCGCCAGTCAAAGCACAGTTTTAGTGAAAAATCCGGAATATTGGGATGCAGAAAATGTTTACTTAGAAGAAATCGATTTACAGCAGATCGATGAAACGGCTACCCAGTTCCAGTTATTTGAAGCAGGCCAATTAGATTTTGTAGCAGCTTCCGGTGATTATTTGAAAAAATGGGATCAGGCAGCAAGTGAAGGCAAATGCCAGCTTTTTACGGATGGGGACGTTGCATCTCAATTCTTTTCATTTAATACCCAGGAATCATGTCCCAGCGGTCTCACACAGAATGCAAAGGTAAGAAAAGCAATCGCCTATACACTGGATAGCCAGACATTTATTGATTCTGTTTACAATAGCAGATACACGGCAGCTTATGGCCTTGTAACGCCAAATATTAAAGTCGGGGATAAAGAATATCGTTCAGAATTTCCGGAACCCATTAAAGAAGAATATAGTGAATACGCAAATAATCCGGAAAAATTACAGGCGCTCTTTCATGAAGGATTAAAAGAACTTGGAAAAGATACCGATGATCTAAGCACCATTACCATTCAATTCTTAGGTTACGGCGAATCAACAATCGAAAAAGACATTGAGCAATATGTGGTACAACGGATACAAGATAATTTAGGCATAAAGGTGGATCTTAATATTGTAGGTGACTTCGGGCTTGCACATTCTGCACAGGTTGCTGGGGAATTTGACTTGTGTATGCAGGTATGGGGAGCAGATTATAACGATCCTATGACATTTATTGATATCTTTAGAACCGGTGGAAGCAGCAATTATGGGAAGTATTCCAGCAAAGCCTATGATCAGCTCCTGGATCAGTTAGCAAAAGAACAGGATAATGAAAAAAGGTTGAAACTGTATGGGGAAGCAGAACGAATTTTAATCAAAGAAGATGCAGCAATCAAACCTCTTCTTTATCGTGATAAACATAGCTATATCAATAACCGCTTAAAAGGACTTCAGTATCCTATATTTGGCGGAAAATATGAATTCAAATATGCTTATGTTGTGGAACAGTAAATAGAAGTGAAGGTTATACCACATAGCGCATCGGCAAACGTCGATGTGCTTTTGGTATACGTGATAGAGTAGGAGAATGAAAATGGCAAAATACATCATCCGAAGAGTATTGGAAATGCTTATTACCTTGTTCTTGATTGTAACAGCTACGTTCTTCCTGCTGTCAGCAATCCCTGGAAATGCACTCACTTCAAAGATTGCTAAATTGCCAAAAACAGTGCAGACAAAGATTATAGAAAAATACGGATACAATAAGCCCGTACTAGAACGGTATGTGATTACCATGAAGGGGCTGATTATTAAGGGCGATTTTGGAGAATCCATTATCAGACCAGGCGAAACATTTGCCAAAAATCTAAAGTTGAAACTTCCAGTGACCATCAGGCTCAGTGTTCAGCAGATTTTATTAGGTGTGACTTTGGGCATCTTACTGGGAATTATAGCAGCAATGAAGAGAGGAAGCTACTGGGATAAGCTGATATTAGTAGGAGCTATGATTTTAGTATCCATGCCCTCCCTCGTTATATCCCTTTTGCTCCAGAAATATTGTGCCAATGGAGATATCTTAAAGCTCCCTATTATTGGCTGGCCCAAAGGAAAAGAATTGTGGTTTGGGGGCTGGAAGTATACGATTCTTCCCACCATTGCCGGTTCCTGCAGCTTCATAGCCTATTATTCCAGATTGACGAAAACAAGTATGCTGGAGAGCATTAACCAGGAATATACCCTCACAGCAAGGGCAAAAGGGCTTTCTGAAATGCAGATCGTAAAAAATCATGTGATACGTAATTCATTTATTCCTATTATCACCGTACTGCCATCAACGGTAGCAGGTATTCTGACTGGTTCTCTGTTCATAGAACGGGTATTCTCCATTCCCGGCATGGGACGCTATTACATAGAAGCTGTTCAGGGAAGAGATATTCCCATTGTTCTGGCAGGGACCACATTTTATGCGATTATAACGGTCATAACCATGTTGATTACAGATATTTTATACGGAATCGTGGATCCCCGAATCAAACTCGGTGCCGGGAAATAGGAAAGGGGGAAATAGAATGAATTCATTGGTAGATAAAAGGTTTGAGCTGGCCGACCAGTCCAAGTTTGATGCTGATGAGGTCGTCAGACCGAATATCAGTTATTGGCAGGACGCCTGGAGAAGATTAAAGAAAAATAAATTAGCTTTGTTATCAATGGCTGTGCTCATAGTTCTCTTTCTTATGTCCATCATCGGACCTGGCTTAAGTGGTCAAAATTATACAACATTAACGCCGGAAATTAAAAATTTACCCCCAGATAGTACCTATTGGCTGGGAACGGATTATCTAGGAAGAGATCTTTTTTCCCGTTTGTGGAAAGGCTTGAGATTTTCCATTATTGTTGCTATCGTAGCTGCAACTCTAAAAGTGGTGATTGGCTGTATATACGGAGCGGTTATGGCGTATCTGGGCGGTTTTGTGGATGATGTGATGATGCGTATTGTAGAGGTCTTAAATAGCATTCCTTATCTTATTGTTACCTTAATTATTTTAGTTGTATTGGGAAATGGCTATCTGCCTTTATTATTTGCATTATGTATCACCAACTGGACGAGTACAGCCCGCATGGTAAGAGGTCAGATTTTAAAGCTTAGAGAGAGCGAATACATCATGGCTTCCGCGGCGTTAGGAGCCTCCACAGGAAGAGTCATCGCGAAACATCTGATCCCCAATACCTTAAGCTTATTAATCCTTGATATGGCGACATCCATTCCCCATATTATTTTTGACGAGACTATCCTTTCATTTTTAGGGATCGGCCTACAGCCGCCTGCATTCAGTTTGGGAACATTACTTTCAGCCGGCCAGGAGGCAATGGCATTTTATCCTGCTCATTTATTGTTCCCCAGTTTACTTTTATGTTTACTTGTATTGGCATTTAATATTTTAGGTGATGGACTTAGGGACGCACTTGACCCGCAGCTTAGAGACTAGGAGGAAATCATGATGAGTCAGGAAGCTTTACTAAAAGTTGAAGATTTAATAGTTTCTTTTCATACCTATGCTGGAGAAGTGCAAGCGGTAAGAGGTGTTTCTTTTGAGGTAAAAGCCGGAGAAGTATTAGCAATCATTGGTGAATCCGGCTGCGGCAAAAGTGTGACCTCCAGAGCTATCATGTCCCTGGTCAAAGCTCCCCAGGGTGAAATCAAAAAGGGCAGTAAGATTATCTATAATGGAAAGAACTTATTAGAAATGAGTCAAAAAGAGCAAAGGGCCTTTCGGGGCGGAGAGTGCTCTATGATCTTTCAGGATGCTTTAGTTTCTTTAAATCCGACCATGAAAATCGGAAAGCAGATTATAGAAAATATTGTCCAGCATAGGCAGATCAGCAGAAAGGAAGCCAGAGAAGAAGCCATTCAGTTATTAGAAGCAGTAGGCATTCCAAACCCGGAAACCAGGATAGACCAATATCCCTTTGAATTTTCAGGTGGCATGAGACAAAGGGCGATGATTGCCATTGCTATCGCTTGCAATCCGAAAATACTGATTGCAGATGAGCCAACTACGGCACTTGATGTCACGATTCAAGCACAAATAATGGAGCTTATTAAAAGTCTGAAAGATAAACTAAAAACTGCTGTCATCTTAATTACTCATGATTTTGGAATTGTAGCCGGTTCTGCAAATAAGGTTGCAGTTATGTATGCAGGACAAATTGTTGAAAGCGGAAAAAGAGATGATATCTTCTATCATCCCCAGCACCCGTACACCCTGGCGCTTCTTGGCAGTGTTCCTAAATTGGAGTGGAAGAACAAAGAACTTTTGAAGACGATCAAAGGAACTCCGCCAGACCTTATTTCTCCGCCCAAAGGCTGTGCATTTGCAAAACGCTGTAATTATTGTATGAATGTCTGCTTAGAAGAAATGCCTGAACAAACACATTTTGAAGCCGGTCATCATACAAGCTGTTGGCTGCATCATAAGGAAGTACCGGAGTCTAATAAAAAAATGTTCCTTAATGACAGAAAGATGATAGTCTTGAATGAAAATGACATTGTAGTAAATGAGGGTGAATCGTATGAGCAGTCATGATATATTAGAGGTGAAGCATTTAAAGAAGTATTTTGATGTGGGAAAACATGATGTTTTAAAAGCGGTAGATGATGTTTCATTTCGTATAGAAGAAGGAGAAACATTAGGCCTGGTAGGTGAATCCGGCTGTGGAAAAACCACCTGTGGCCGTACGGTTGTGGGCATGTATCGGGCCTCGGAAGGGGAAGTATATTATAAGGGGCAAAATGTACATAAGCTTAGAGGAAAAGAAAAAAAGGCATTTAATAAAGAAGTCCAGATCATTTTTCAGGACCCTTATGCCTCCTTAGACCCCAGAATGACAGTTGCAGAGATTATTGGGGAAGGCATTGAAATCCATGGCCTGGCTAAAACAAAGAAGGAAAAAGAAGAAAAGATCGCTCATCTGCTGGAACTGGTTGGATTAAATAAAGAGCATGCAAACCGTTTTATCCATGAATTTTCAGGCGGACAGAGGCAAAGGATCGGAATTGCAAGAGCACTCGCTGTTGAACCTAAATTTATCATGTGCGATGAGCCTATTTCAGCCTTAGATGTATCCATACAGGCACAAATTGCAAATATGCTGATTGAGTTTCAAAAGGAGATGAAGCTGACTTACCTTTTTATCGCACATGATCTGGCAATGGTGAAACATATTTCCGATAGAATCGCTGTCATGTATCTAGGGTCTATCGTAGAACTGGCAGAATCAGAAAATCTTTATCAGCACCCGCTTCATCCTTATACGGAAGCTTTAATGTCAGCAATTCCTATTGCCGATCCAAAAGTTGAAGATTCCAGACAGAGAATTATGCTGGAAGGTGATGTTCCAAGTCCTATTAATACGCCGCCAGGGTGTAAATTTCAAGGCAGATGTTGTAAGGTAATGGACAAATGTAAATGCGAGGCACCGAAATTAATCGAAGTGGAACAAGGTCATTATGTTGCCTGCCACTTATATGGAATGGGTTAAATAGTATGGAACGTGTAAAGATTGTTGGAATGGATTTTTATAAATGTCTGAAGTATAGTAGTATCGTTAGCTGCACCTTAGTGATAATAAGTGGTGTAGTTAGTTTACTTATTTCAAGAGGAAGTTTGATAACGACTCTTGAGGGCATAAAAGGAGTTTTATTTGTAGCTGGTAGTATGGGACTTATAATTGGTGCTGGGTCTATTATAAAAAAAGACAGGGGTAGGGAAAAAGACTGGTTAGAATGGAAACAGAGATTTCATATATTTTCTTATAGAGTAACGTTTATTATAATGAGTATCGTTATATTACTATATGGCTGTATCGTAGATGAGATATTATTTATGCTAAACCATTAATCACTGGCTTGGTTTTTTCTATTTAATAATAGTTACCAGTCCAGATAATTGGATCGCAGCTCCTTTTATCAGGCAAAAAAAAGTAAATAAAACCATTGCATTTTTAAAACAGAAGGTATATACTATTCACTGAACGGACGGTGAATGAAATGAAAGCAAAAAAAGATACAGCAAATCTCACGAGTCGTGATCTTCAGGCAATGGAACGAAGAGAGCAGCTTTTAAACTCAGCAAAGGAACTATTTGCATTACAAGGCTACCATGCCACAACCACAAGGCAAATAACGAAGAATATCGGCATGGCAGACGGATTGATCTATCACTATTTTCCGGAAGGGAAAAAACAAATTTTGGATATGATACTCAATGAGTTTCTGGAAGAGCGTTACTTATTGGTAGAATCTGAGATTGCGGCCTTAAAGGAAACCATGCCAATCAAAGAATTACTGATTTCGCTTGGAAACATTTTCTTTACTTATATAGCAAAAGATAAAAATGTATTGATGATTTTATTAAAGGAAAAAAGTGTTTTTTCAGAGGAATATACAAAAAGCTTTAATCAACACGTGAACTTGTTGATGGAGCAGACCATGAAACTGATTCAGGTATATGTGGACAGAAAGGAAATCCGCTCCTTTGATCCTTTTATGATGGTCAATCAGTTTTGGAGTGCTATCTATTCCTACATTGTGCAGGATGTTTTCTTTGATAATCATAATATGTATCATAGCAATCGGGATAGTTATCTGAAGCAGATCGTAGATTACACGCTGCTAACCTGGAAAATATAGCAATGTATTTTCCGGGTATATTTATAAGAAAAATATTCACTGAATGTTCAATGAAACTATAGTATGAAAATCCATTATGCAAAAGTAATGGATTACGTGAACTGCATAATTACAAGGAATGATAAGGAGAAAAGATTATGAAATTTTATTTTAACGATCAGGCGTTTTCATTTGAATTATTAAGAGCAGCAACTTATGGAGGATATCAAGGGGCTGAAATAGGGGAATGCCTTGCTACAGTATCAAAAGTGGAGGAAGGAAACTTTGAAAGCTGGTTTTTGGAATGGAAAAAAACAGCGGAAAGGACTTATCAGACCGCAATCAATTGCTTGAATAAGCGCCATAAGGTAAGTGCCAGAGAAGCCTTTTTACGAGCACATAATTATTATCGTACGGGAGAATTTTTTTTGGATGGAACCGATGAAAGGAGAATGGAAAATTTTGATAAGAGCGTCATGGCTTTTGAGAAAGGAATGGAGTTATTAGACAGTCATTTCGAAATCGTAAAAATCCCATACGAAGAAACTTATCTGAAAGGTTATTTTTACGGAGCATCAGATGATAAGAAAAATGAGTTAACGAAACGTCCCGTTCTCATATTTGTAGGAGGATATGACTCTACGTTACAGGAATTGTATTTTTGCGGTGCAGCTGCAGCAATTAAGAGAGGATATCACTGTCTGGTCTTTGAAATGCCTGGACAAGGAGAGGCCCTTCGTAAACAAAACCTTGTAATGCGCCATGATGCAGAGGTTCCGGTAAAAGCAGCGATTGATTATCTGGAAACAAGACAGGAAATTGACAAGGAAAAAATTGCACTGCTCGGTATGAGTCTGGGCGGGTACTTTGCACCGAGAGCAGCTGCATTTGAAGAACGAGTGAAGGCTTGTATTGCGTTTAATGTATTTTACGATACCTTTGATTCCACTTTAAATCAGAATCCCCAGCTGGCACAAGTGTTACAGCTGCCTGAAGAAAAAAGAGAGCAGATGCTTGCTCTGGCCGAGGAACAAAATTCCAATCTAAGATGGATGCTGAATAACGGAAAATGGGTATTTGGTCTAAAGCATCGCTATGAAGTATTTGAAGAGATGAAAAAGGCTTCTTTAAAAGGAATTGCCAGTAAAATTAAATGCCCTGTATTACTGACCATGGGAGAGACGGATCATTTTGTATCCAGGGATCAGTTAGATGCATTACTTGAGGAAATCAAGGCACCAAAGACGGTTCGGGTATTTACCATAGAAGAAGGGGCAGAAGAGCATTGTCAGGAGGGGAATCATGCACTCTTCCATCAGGTAATGTTTGACTGGTTGGATGAAGTATTTGACTGTAACATGATTGAAATTAAGTAGTGGCAGGTACGGTCATGTATACAAATGAAGTCAATAAAGTGGCAGAATCTGCACAGAAAAAAAGTGAATTTCTAAACGAGAACTTATTTCAGTATGTTGTACTAGCAATGATGTCAGGATTTTTTATTATCATAGGAATTGCCCTTTCCTTTTCTACGGCTGCAATCATACAGGTGGAAGGAAAAATGTATGGGAAGATAGCAATCGGGCTCACCTTTTGGGTGGCTCTCGGGCTATTGACGTTTGCAGGAGGAGAACTTTTTACTGGAAATTGTTTTGTATTTACCATTGGGTATTTAAAGAAAACGGTGAGTTTGAAACAAACAGCAAAGCTTTTGCTGATTAATTATGCCGGAAACTTAATTGGATGCATGGTATTAGCTTTTATCTATGTACAAAGTAAAGCAATGGTGGGGATATCTGATGCATACATTGAAAAAACGGCTCTCTCCAAACTGGATATACCAATGGGACAGTTGTTTTTCCGTGCAGTGCTATGCAACTTTGTAATATGCCTTGCGATCTGGCTGTGCTATAAGATGAAGGAAGAGACCGCAAAATTAATTATGATGGTGTTTTGTGTATTAGCATTTGCTGTTTCCGGATTTGAACATTCAATAGCCAATATGGGGATTTTTTCAATAGCACTTATGTTGCCCCATGATATTAATTTGACACTGTTTGAGGTGTGTAAAAATGTTCTGATTGTAACACTTGGGAATATGGCAGGTGCCTCTTTGTTTCTGGGAGTTCCTTACTGGTATGCCTCAAAGACAAAAGAAATTTTTTAGTAAACTAATTCTATTGGAATAGAAAAAGCAGTGGTTTGACTTACTCAACCTTACTAACATTTCACAAATATCGGATACAATCCTTTAATTAAGGACAAGCCAGCATTTAGAATATTGGCTTGTCCTTATTGTCTAAATTCTATGAATTATTCATATCTCTAAAACACCATTGACATTATCACTAATTAGTGATATATTGAATCTATGAAAAAAAACAAAATATCTTATGGAAAAGAAAATGATATCAATTTAAAGGCATTTATTGGACTTAGCAGGACGACTCAGGCACTTCATAGGAGGGCTGGTGCCATCTTTAACCAGGGAGGTCTGACATCTGCCCAATTTGCTGCGCTGGAGGCATTGTACCACAAAGGCGATTTAACAATTAACGAAATCATTGACAGTATTCTTTCCACCTCTGGAAATATGACGGTGGTAATTAACAACTTAGAAAAAGATGCCATGATAGAACGACACCCGAATCCAAAGGATAAAAGGTCCAGTATTATTGCAATCACGCAAAAAGGGAGAGAAAAAATCGAAGAGATATTTCCCAGGCATGTGGAAGACTTAGCAGAGAGTTTTACCGGACTTGAGGAAGAGGAAAAAGAAATGTTAGTGCATCTGTTGAAAAAAATAAACACAAGGAGTGAATCAAATGAGTAAAAAGATAAAGGCAATTGAAAAAATAGGTTTCCAATGGGGAATGGACAGTCCGTTCCTGGCATGTATGCATCATAAGGATCGTTTCCCGGCAGGAAATGAGGTACAAGGGCCTGCGGTTTCTTTAGAAGGAAGAAGAATGGGAAATGATTTTTCAGGGAAAGACGGCTTTAGCATGTACCATGGTGAAACCGTTCCCGGATTTCCGGTTCATCCTCACCGTGGGTTCGAGACAGTTACCGTTGTACTGGAAGGAATTGTTGACCATTTTGATTCCAAGGGAGCCGAAGGACGTTATGGGAATGGCGATGTCCAATGGCTGACCACCGGAGCAGGCTGCCAGCATGTAGAGATGTTCCCTCTGGTACATCAGGATAAGGAAAATCCTCTTGAATTATTTCAGATCTGGCTGAATCTACCGGCAAAAAGTAAATTCGCAGACCCGGATTATAAGATGCTCTGGGCAGAAGAAATTCCCATGATAAAGCATACCAATGAAAAAGGAAAGACAGCGACCATCCGATTAATTGCCGGAAGATATGAAGATAAAAAAAGCCTGGAGCCAACGAAAAATTCATGGGCAGCAAAGGAAGAAAATCATGTAGGAATCCAGCTTGTGGAGCTGGAGCCAGAGGCAGAGTTTCATATCGCTGCAGGTTCTAAGACTTTAAACCGCAACCTGTATTTTTATGAGGGAACCGGTTCAATTACCATAGACGGTAAAAATATAGATCCATCTTCCCGAATCAAGCTTTCAGGAGAAGATGACATTACAGTGGTAAATGGAGATAAAACCAGCTACGTTTTACTGCTGGAAGGGGAACCCATCAATGAGCCAGTGGTACAATATGGACCATTTGTCATGAATTCCGAACAGGAAATACGGAATGCATATGAGGATTATCAGAACACCCAGTTCGGGGGCTGGCCATGGCCAGATGATGAGCCAGTTCATGAAAGGGAGATGGGAAGATTCGCCCGTTATCCAGATGGAAGTGTGGTAAAAAGGTAATATACAAGTCATGTATAAACGTATAGGATATGTTTGGAAAATCATAAGCTTAGCATATTAGTTAGTATAATAGATAAAAGGAGCTTTCAGTTTGATGGTTATCATACTGAAAGCTCCTTTTACAAATGAAACAGTTAAAATTTATTATTCTTCTCCAACAAAGAAAATTGCTGTACAGACGGATCAACCTCTTAAAATTGTTAAAATAGAATAAAAGAGCTGCGCTTGCTGGAAATATACGATTTAACGGAAAGGTCGGGCATGGGTTTTGAGGTTCTTCATTAACAGAACATCCCATCCGTAATAAGTTTTTTCTTGTATCGTATAACGTTTCCAAGTATAATAAGGTTAGATTAACTTAAGAGAGGAGACGAACGAAATGGCCAAATCAAATTTAACACAAGTACCGGAAATCTTAAAATTTACAGAAGCTGATGCAATCCAGGCTTTGAAGTCAGAGCTAGAAAAGGGTGTGGCGAGCATGGAACAAGATATACTGTATACAATAGACGAAGCATGGAATGAAATTGATACCATTTAGGAGAAGCTATGGAAAGACCAACAAATTATAAGATACGCCTGACGTCTGATGCGAAAAACGATATTGCGCAGATAAAGCGGTACATTTTACATACATTCAAGTACCGGGAGACGGCAGAAGCGTTCTCAAAAAATATGAAAAATGCCATATCAAAATTGAGCCCTTATTCTGAGGCCTACACAAAAACCGGCCTGCTGATTCAAGGGCTCGAAGTATACTATAAACCGTACAGCACCTATCTCATTTTCTTTGTGGTAAAAATGGACAAGGTCATTGTAATCAGAGTCTTAAAGGACCGTATGTACTGGCAGTCTATTATGAAACGAATCTGTTCTATCGATTAGAAATCTCAAAATCAAATAATCTTATCATTAGAAAATCTTCAAAATCTCAAGGATACCCAATTATATCATTTTGTACTCACAGCTAAAATAACACCAACCAGACAAAGTTCGATATTGACCTTCAAGCTGATGTAAAAAATAAAATTACTCAGTCTGGAAGTTTTATTTTATGGCAAAAAGAAGAAGGGACGAGTCTCTTTGGTTATTCAAGGAATCCAGAAGCAGATACAATTTAGAAATATAAAAGAAACGTTTACAGTATTTAATTCGTATACTGTAAACGTTTCTTTTATAAATAAAACAGTTAAAACTTAATCTTCTTCTCCAAAATAGTAATCCCCTGATACAAAATCGCAGACACAATACAGAGAATCACAATGCTCATAACAACCAAATCCATCTTAAACACCTGGCTGCCATAAATGATCAGATATCCCAGCCCCTTATTAGCTGCAAGGAATTCTCCAATAATAACACCAACCAGACAAAGTCCGATGTTGACCTTCATATTGCTGATAATCAAAGGGATCGAGCTTGGAAGCAATACCTTTAATAACACATCCTTCTTTGTCCCTCCAAGAGAATAAATCAGCTTGATTTTATCCGGGTCTGTTTGGGAGAAACCCGTGTGGAGAGTCATGATACAACCAAAGACAGCAACTGAAATAGATGCAACAATGATGGTCTTAATGTTATTGCCTAACCATACAATTAAGATGGGGGCAAGGGCGGATTTAGGCAGGCTGTTAAGCATAACGAGATAAGGTTCCAGTACCTCAGATATGCTGCGGCTGGACCAGAGAAGTATGGAAATAAGGAGTCCGAAGCCGACAACCAGGACAAAGCTTATGAGGGTTTCCATTACCGTCACTCCGGTATGAACAAAAATGGAATGATCCTTTACCATATCAATAAAGGTCATGGTCACGCGGGTAGGGGAGCTGAAGATAAAGTCATTGATAATTCCCAGTCTTGCGCAAAGCTCCCAGATCGATAAAAGGAGAACCAGAAGCATCAGACGTAAGAACCTTACATTACGCCGGTGCTGTTTTTCCTTTTCAATAAATTCCTGCTGGGCTAAGGATGGATGAGTCTCAATCATGGTTCTGCAGCTCCTTCCATACCTGATTAAAGAAGACAGAAAATTCCGGCATGTTTCGCCTCATGAGCGGCCGTATATAATCATCTCCAAAGGAAACCGGTACAATGGCTTTCATCCGTCCCGGTCTGCTTGTCAGTACGATGACCCTGTCCGCAACACTAATTGCTTCGGAAAGATCATGGGTGATTAATATTGCTGTTTTATGGGTGCTTTTTATAATAGAACTGATGTCATCGCAGACAGAGAGTCTGGTCTGATAGTCGAGTGCGGAAAACGGTTCGTCTAACAAAAGAAGGTCAGGCTCCAGAGCCAGAGTGCGGACCAGTGCGGCACGCTGTCTCATGCCTCCGGATAATTCAGATGGTTTTGCCTGCTCAAAATTTCCAAGACCATAGGTTAAGAGCATTTGATGCAGCTTTTCTTTGGAAGTGCTGTCAAGCTTTTTCTGTATTTCAAGGCCAAGCTCCGCATTTCCCATAATCGTCCGCCATTCAAAAAGGTGATCCCTTTGCAGCATATAGCCGATGTTTGAGAACGATTCAGCCTGGGAAACACCGTCTATAAGAATTTCTCCCGTATCAGGAGTCAGCAATCCGCTGAGAAGAGATAAGAGGGTAGATTTCCCGCAGCCGGAGGGTCCGACGATTGCAAGGAATTCCCCGTTTTCTGCCGTAAAAGATATATCAGAAAGGGCCAGCGTCTCACCCTCAAGGGAATGATAGGAGTAACTGACCCCGCGAACTTCCAGTTTAGGCTTCATGGGTCCTCCTTTTCGATATTTTGATCTGATATAGTGTTATAATATGTACAATAAAAAGGAGTGTGAAGATATGTCTACAATTTCCTTTCTATTTGTCGAAACAGAATGAATCCTGGAGGATTCCGGGATTAACGGGAAAAATGAGAAAAAGCCCTTGCATTACCTTGGAATCAGTGCTATACTACTATGGATAACATGAATGTTTGACGGATAAAGAGTGGGCGCAAGTCCACTCTTTCCATTTGTTTGGAAAGGTGGGAGAAACATGGCAAAAAGGGAACAATATGAAGCAAAGACAGAAAGCTTTTTGATGCCCCTTATGACAGAAAACAATTTTGAACTTGTTGATGTGGAATATATAAAAGAAGCAGGAAACTGGTACTTACGTGCTTATATAGATAAAGAAGGCGGAATCACAGTAGATGACTGTGAGATCATCAGCCGGAGGCTGGGAGAATGGCTGGATGAAAAGGATTTCATTGAAGACAGTTATATTTTAGAGGTCAGCTCCCCGGGACTTGGAAGGCCTCTAAAGAAGGATAAAGACTTTGAACGAAGCATTGGAAAAGAAGTAGATATCCGTTTATATAAGGCATTGAACAAACAGAAAGATTTTAATGGAACTTTACAGTCTTATAATAAGGAAACTGTGACCATAACCATAGAAGATGGAACCGAGCTTGTGATTAACCGTCCGGAAATCGCACTGATCCGGCTGGCATTTGATTTCTAAACAGTAAGAAATATTAGGAGGATAAAAAAATGAATAAGGAACTGTTAGAAGCACTGAATATTCTGGAAAAGGAGAATAACATAAGCAAGGAAACTCTTCTGGAAGCGATTGAAAATTCTCTCCTTACAGCGTGCAAAAACCATTTTGGCAAAGCAGATAATGTTAAAGTCAGCATCAACCGTGATACCTGCGATTTTAATGTATTTGCAGAAAAAGAAGTGGTTGAAACAGTTGAAGATCCTCTGCTTCAGATCAGTCTTGCAGATGCAAAGATGACAAATCCCAAGTACGAACTTGGAGATGTGATCCATTGTCAGATCGACTCAAAGAAGTTCGGAAGAATTGCCACACAGAATGCCAAGAACGTTATTTTGCAGAAGATCCGTGAGGAAGGAAGAAAGTCACTGTATAACGACTGGTTCTGCCAGGAAAGAGAAGTGGTAACAGGAATTGTACAGAGATATCTTGGAAGAAATGTGAGCATCAATCTTGGTAAAGTAGACGCCATTTTAAATGAAACCGAGATGGTAAAAAGCGAAGTATTTAAAGCGACCGAGCGTATCAAGGTTCTTGTGCTGGAAGTTAAGGATACTCCGAAAGGACCAAGAATTTCTGTTTCCAGAACTCATCCTGACCTCGTAAAGCGTCTCTTTGAATCTGAAGTTGCAGAAGTAAAAGACGGTACTGTAGAGATCAAAGCCATTGCAAGAGAAGCTGGCTCCAGAACAAAGATCGCAGTAAAATCCAACGAAGTAAACGTTGATCCGGTAGGTGCCTGCGTTGGTTTAAATGGTGCCAGAGTTAATTCCATCGTCAATGAATTAAGAGGCGAAAAGATCGATATCATCAATTGGGATGACAATCCTGCATATCTGATCGAGAATGCATTAAGTCCTGCAAAAGTCATCTGTGTCGTAGCAGATGAAGAATCAAAGGAAGCTCAGGTAATCGTTCCGGATTATCAGTTATCCCTTGCCATTGGTAAGGAAGGGCAGAATGCAAGACTTGCAGCCAGGCTGACTGGATACAAGATCGATATCAAGAGTGAGACACAGGCAAGAGAACTTGGGCTTTTCGAAGAACTTGGTCTTGAATACCAGGATGGAAATACATCCTTTGAAGAATTTGCAAGTGAATATAAGGAAGGCGGCGATATAGAAGCATCAGACTACCAGGAAGAGTATCAGGACGGCAATATTCAGGAATAAAGAAAACGGGAAGTGATGGAAACTTGAGTACAAAAAAAATACCCCTCAGACAGTGTATCGGCTGTGGTGAGATGAAAAGTAAAAAAGAGATGATTCGTGTGTTAAAGACCTCGGAGGACGAAATCGTTCTTGACGCGACTGGTCGTAAAAACGGCCGCGGCGCTTATCTGTGCCCTTCTATGGAATGTTTCCATAAGGCAGTAAAGAATAAGGGGCTGGAGCGTTCCTTTAAGATGGCAATACCAAAGGAAGTATACGAAACATTGGAAAAGGAGATGGAACAGATTGGATAACAGACAGAAGATCCTGAATCTAATTGGTCTGGCCACCAAAGCAGGTAAGATTGGCAGCGGGGAATTTATGACAGAAAAATCTGTTAAAGCAGGAAAGGCGTCATTAGTAATTGTTTCAGAAGAAGCCTCAGATAATACCAAAAAGATGTTTACCAACATGTGTACTTACTATAAAGTTCCAATCTACTTCTTTGCAAGTAAAGATGAACTGGGCCACGCTATGGGCAAAGAGATGCGGGCGTCTCTCGTCATTATGGATAGTGGATTTGCTAAGGCAGTCGTGAAACTAATGAATACAATGGTCGGTAGTGAGTGTGAGAATGAGCCTTCACATCTACCCGCATGTGCTGTAGAATGTGCACAGAATGGAGGAAAACATGAGAGTATATGATCTGGCAAAGGAACTCGGTAAAGACAGCAGTAAGGAGATACTGGATATCTTGGAAAAGCATAATATAAATTTAAAAAGTTCTTCAAACATTTCAGAAGAACAGGCAGCAATCGTAAAAAAGGAAGTGGGCGGTCATAGCAGAACAAACGCCCAGGGACATTCTGATGCCCATGAAGGTGATGATTCTGATGCACCAAAGAAGAAAATAGCAGCAGTATTTCGTCCCCAGAATGCTCAGAGCAGACCACAGGGTCAGGGCGGAAGAGATCAGAGACCGAATCAGTCTGGTTCCCAGAGAGAATATCCTGCAAGAAACCAGCAGGTAAGTGAACAGTCCACGTCATCAGGATCTGACATGAACAGAGAACATAGCACAGGCTACCAGGGAAATAGACCACAGGGGCAGGGCGGCTACCAGGGAAATAGACCACAGGGCCAGGGCGGCTACCAGGGAAACCGTGACGGAAGACCACAGGGCCAGGGCGGCTACCAGGGAAATCGTGA
>NZ_JHWJ01000023.1 GCF_000687555.1 [Clostridium] aerotolerans DSM 5434
ATAGAGGGCTTTAACCGGCAGCTCCGAAAGGTCACTAAAAGTAAAACGGTATTCCCCACAGATGACAGCCTGCTAAAAATGCTGTATCTGGCAACTATGGATATCACAAAAAAATGGACGGGTCACCGACAGGATTGGGGTCAGATTCATTCCCAGTTGGAGATCTTCTTTGAAGAAAGGTTATCTTAAAAATCAAAGAGCGAGGTATTAAGACTGCCAAAGGGGAGTTTTACTTGACAACCCCAAAAACAGTTTTATAATACAAGCATGGGCAAGAACCAATGAAAAATGGCCTTGCCCATAAATAACAATCAATATTTTATATCAGTTTTTGGAGTTTACACGGACTTTGAAACGGTCTCGTAAAATTTCAAAATGGTTATTCCACCAGCACTCATAAATACATGAGTCCTTCTGAATTTAACTGATGCCGTGCTAAACGCAGAACTGAATTAATCTTGTAAAAATTGCTCTTGTAAGGAGATTATAAACACACCCTCTGTTAGTGCTTAATTTCACCACACAATATGATACCACTTATAACGAAGTTGAGCCGTTGCATCAAAACAAAGATGCAACGGCTCCTGCTTTGCCTATAGACCCAAAATGCTCCAGATATATAAAGGACATGTTAAAGTAAAAACAAGGCAAGCAAAAAGAATAGCAGGAGCAGCAAATTCAAACTGACCATGCTTACGATAATCAAAATATGCAGTCCCAAGTTTAGCAAAAAAACAGACTGCCAAAATTAAGTCAATAGCCGGAAATACAACCTTGTTAACAACAGTCTTTATTTGGCTGGACGCATCATTCCATGTGCTCTCAACGGCTCCAGCAACATCACCGCTTCCAGCAGCGAGTGCAGTCATTCCAAACAGAAAAATCAACAACAATACTATATTAAGGATTATAAGGATACGTTTTAGCTTCATTGAAATTGCACCTCTTTCTTTAATTTAAATTAGACCACTAAGTTAACAGTGCACTTTTTCCATCTGCCAATCAGGGCATTACAGGAGCGATATGCCAATCGTCCCAAAGACTTCCATGAATGTACACCGAGTCAGTTAGATTCATGGATAGCATACCATCAGGGGTCCAGCAGTCAAAAAGCCATGTATACGGGGTATATCTGCCGTCTGGCATCCATATGGGAGTGAAATGCGTCCGTCGTTTATAAGTTGAAAATTTATTTTTCGGAAATTCAAATTTTGCATTATATCCAGACTGAGTCTGATCAAGCAACCTCCAATAGTTCTGGTAATTAAATTCTGGTAAATAAGTCAAAGCCGTCTGTGCATTCGTCACAGCTGATGATTGATTGGTACTAACATGAGCAGCTGTAGCTTGATTGATTCCGTATCCACTTTTCAAATCTTTGTCTGAAGCAGTTGGGCCTTTTTCATCCGGAGTGATACTCATCGAGGCTGAAAGACTTGCACTATATGAATTCCAGTCAAATTCCCACCATCCCTCATCATCCCAATACCCATCATCATCGTCATCTCCGTCATGCCACACCCAATTTTCCTGCCACCATGGGTGCCAGATTCCCCATGACGCCGAGGTCTTCTGGGTATTATTTGGTATAGATGAGGTGGTGTATGAGTCGTTACGATCACCCGCCAGTGGATTCGGAGGGTCATTTCCTATCAGGTCTACAATCTTTGCGATAATTGTCCCTTTATTTACCACACCTCCTCCTGTCACAGATACACGTATAATCATGGTCTGGGGAGTAGACGGTGTCGTCCACCTTACCCAAACCAACTGACTATCCCCCTCCGGATAATACACACCACTTACTGTATAAGTCTGACTCCCAATGTTAAATTTAACTTTTACAGGATTATCCGGATCAGCCTGCCCACCGCTAACAGTTACTGAGGTAATGACCTCTGTGTTGATTCTATATTCGTAATCATAGTCCTCAGCTTCTGGCGGTATATCTGCCACTTTAAATCGAACAATCCCCAAACCCAAGGCTATTTTTATTTCCTGATTAGTTCGAATACCTGTTTTTGGTCCACTCCATGCTGGATACCCCAAATCTTCCGCCTCCAAAAACATGGAAAGAGGTAAGTTTTGAAAAGCAGACGTTGGAAGCACAGCACGTACCGCTCCGCTTGTTAATTCATCATACATGGCTGCTTCTGTTGCCGTCATCGCCATATATAATCCCTGGAATTTAACATATATAATTGGTTCCAGCAACAGCTTATACCTTCCACCAATCAATACTTCAAAATCCATTCCTGTCTGATTTGCGATGCTTCGTATGACCTGCTCATCTGTGAAATAACTTTTTATCGCCTCAATGCTGGCTGCTCCAAGACTTTGGGAACTGATAATCTTCGGAAGTGACTGATCCGGTTTCTTACAAACATATACTCCTGTATTCAAACTAAGCGCCGATCCACCCGAATAAGAAAGCTTACAAACCTTTCCAAACGAATAAGAAATATTGCTTAATCTCTTATTTGTCAGGTCAATGGGTGTAGTGATCGGTGTGCGACTTACTGTCTCCACAACCGTTACCCGAACCCCTTCCATTCCCGGAGTCCAACTGTTTTGTGAGGTTCCCTGTCCCATGCTTCCTCCACCATTGTCAATATTTCCATCGCCGATTGCATAGACTGTTACTGGAGATAAGGTCACCATAAGAATCATAAGAATCAGATGAAAAATACCTCTCATACTGCTCCCTTCCACAAAAAAAGCACCACCCCTAAATTTGAGGCGATGCATTTTCTGATAATTGTTACTTTTAATCCATTGAACCAATTTTATTTCCATTTTCGTACATATCCTCAATAGTCTCTTGAGATACGCCTCCGCCATTGTCTTCTACCCAACCAAAACCTGGAACATAAATTTCCCCTTCATGATTATTTTCTGATGGTGATTGCGTAGGTGCAGTCGTTGATTGAACCTTATTCTCTTCCGCCTGCACCGCGGTAGTTACTTTTTCTCCGCTTGGTGTTTTAGTCGGATCTTTTTTTGCTTCTTCTATAGGTTCAGCGGGTTTTGTTACCTCTGGCTGAATACTTTGCTCGGTACCACTTGAATCTCCGGTATCCATATTCTGTATACCCGCTTCTGTGGAAGCAATCGGCTGAACGCTTACTTCTTGCGTAGTAACCGGAGTTGTCGTTTCCTCTCCCGTGACTCTCAGTGTTGAAATGGTCGGAGAATCTGTAGTTGTTTTCAACGCAGCGGTAGTTGCCTCTGCTTCAACAAGTGTCTCCGTCTTAAATCGGGAAACAATTGCAATTACCAGGATGATACACATAAAACTGATTCCTGTGACAATACCCCATTTCTTTTTCCTGTCAGATAGTTTCATTCAAATCTCCCCCTTTTTCAGTATAAGTTTCTCCTTTATTCAGTAACACACATTACCACAGATACTTTCGCAAGTCTATGGTACATATGTGAGAACTTAAAATAAAGGCATATATTTAGCCATAACCTTCAGATTTACTGTCATAGGCGGGAGGAAGTTTCCTCCAAAAGATACCGGAACTTCCAACCGGATTGTCGTATCAACCAAAAGGCCATTGGAATTGTCAGGAATTGCAGGAGCAAACGGCATGTTATCTAAACTGACAGATAGAGCTGACAATCGGAACTCGGCTGTGCTCCCGGCATATTTCACATGATATCCTTTTTCCTGTCTTAATCCAAGCACTTGATCCAAACGACTGTAAATATCACCATAATCCAAACTTTCCTCAAAATCACCCGCAAACGGCTGATATGCTCCCGAGTAGCCTTCCCTTACACCGTGATATACGTCATCATAGCTGTCATTTACAGTCGAAATCACAGCGGACTGTACTGCATCACGAACACCTTGTGCAACAATCATCAATCGGAGGCCCTCCAAAATAACACACAGAAGTAGTAAAAGGGCAAGTGCTGTTGCAACGGTAAGAGGAAAAGACGAACCTTTCTTACTTTTTAGTATATCACCGACTTTAACAGTTGTCACTTCCAATACACCTCACTTTTACCAGATGACTTAGCTGCCAGAGTAATAGGGAAACTGCCGAAACCTCCGAAAATCCCGATATCTGTCTGCATGGTTAAAGTTACCGTAAACTCTTCATTCAGCTGGATTTTTCCAGTCTGGGACCATGAGATATCCGGTTTAAGACCTGTCTGTTCCGTTAATATCTGTGCTCTACGGGTGGTTTCCGCCCCAACACCTCCTGCTACTTCTGCTTCACGGCAAAGCTCACTTGCATAGATGTCCAGCTTATTTTTGGAGATAAATACTGGCAGAACACTGACCCCTACGGCAATTACCAGCATAACACACAGAACCAGTACCGCCACATCCACATATCCCTCCCCACACTGAGAACGCAGGAGTTTTAGTATAAATGTGCAACCTCGTCTAAGTTTTAAAACATAGCGTCCTCCATCTCTCCCACTCTCTGAACGTGATACGCCAAAGCACATGCTTCCACCATCCTCTTTCTGTCTCTTTTCATCTTTAACCATAAATTCCTCCTAAAACATGCTGCCTAAAGAATCCATAATCTGTATTGCAATGATGACCAGATAGGTTAGCAGAAAGCACATCAACATCACAAAGGAATACACACGGATCTTCGGAGGGACTTTTTGTGCCTGACCTTTTAAACGCTGAAGTTCCAGCGCCTTGAAGTCATGAGCCAGCATTTGAAAATATACAGCACTATCGTCTCCTCTTAGGACGCCAATGAGTCCTCTGACTACATCGGATAACATGGGGGAATTAAATCTTGCCTCAAATCGAGTAAGTGCTGCCTCATAGCTGGAGGAACGCATATCGGCCGTCAATATATCCAGCTCCTGAGCAAAAGCAGAGCTGGCGTTCTTCTTGTATGTTTCCAACATCGCCAGTACATCACGACTGGCTTTTAAGGTCTGCTCTATGGTTGCCACGAACCGCGGCAGTTCTCCTTCAATCTGATCCCTTTTTACCTTCAGCTGTTCGTCCGCCTTTCGGATCTCTTTGAAATATGACAGTACCGCAAGGAACACCACAATAGGAGTAAGTAACGGATGCAGAATCAGACATGGAATAATTCCGGACAGAATAGCTCCGGACTTTGTGATGGCATATGCCTCATATACTTCCGGGGTCATAGAATAACCTGCCGCTTTTAGAACATGGCTCATACGACTGTTCTTATATTCGTCCAATCGAATGTATTTCGACACCTTTACTGCACCGGACATCAACCAGGCTTCCACGGTTCCAGAAGCTCTTTTACTGCTGCTTCCCGCTCCCCGCATAGCTTTTGACGTACTCAAAGTGGGGATCTTCAAAACATCTGCCAAAAGAAAGAACAGTCCTGCCGCAAGTAAAAATCCTACCAAAAATAGTTGTCCCATCATCTCATCACCTCCTGTACTCTACGGGCTTTGTAAGCTTAATCACAAAGGCTGTTGAAATAAAGATTGCTGCTGCACATACCGCCAAAACAATCTGTCCAACTGCCGTATGTGTCAAAGTATAGTACCAGTCTCTGTTTAGCAGGTACATAATGGGAATATTGCCGACTACAAGGAGTGCCATCATTATAAATTCTTTTCTTGGTTCGAACACCATATACTCCAGCTCCGCGTTAACGATACGCATATCGGACAGCTTGCTTACGATAGGAGTCAGAGTCGTTTTTAAGCTCCGGTCATATTGACAGGCTGCGATAGCATCACACCACTCATGGAATACTTCATTTTCAATTTGTGAGTTCATGCCATGAAGTGCCTCTACAATATCCGGATTAACCAGTTTTACCTTTGTCAAAAATCCGGCGAACACACTTTTTACAGGAGGATTTAAGTAAGAGACGCTTTCTTCTACCGCAGTAACGATATCTTCATTCCGAAAGTATGCTGAGGTAATAATAGATAAAGCAGTTTCTAACTCATCCGCAATGTTTTTTTTGTAATGGCTGGCGGTCAGCCTTATATACCAGAATGGCAGAAACATCATACCGACAGCCAGAACTGGAACAAGAAATAAATTATTCATAAGTATAGCAAGGCTGACACCGGTGGCGAAGCCTAACAGTGAGGCGGCACAGACAAGAGAAAACCATCCGCTCCGTTCTGTAATCTTTAGAATTTCCTGTATCTCTGTAATCTCCCGCCGGAAAAGAGACATCTTTTTCCGCTTGGCTGCCTCGTTGATTTCGGAACGAATACTCTTATTCTTTCTTGTCAAAAATCCAAACAGGCTATCTGTAAATTCCATGGGAGTTAAGCCTAATAAAAGGAAAAAGCCGGCTATTAACCCAATACAGGAGGCTAAAAGAATTGTGGTCATGCTATGTCACCTCCCAGCCCAAAAATCCGTTTTAAGGTATCCTGTGGCATCCCATTTTCAAGAAAGCGTTTCTGCAGACTTTGAGAGATGCCTTGTATTGCCTGATGGTTTCCACTTATAATAACGTTTCCGTCCTCTACACGATTTTCCGTAATTTGAAACTGAAACAGGCTCCGATAGTTTCTTGTGCCATCAGGTAGGATTTCACACTCCATAATTTCCATCATACGCCTTTTTTTATTTTCAAGCTGTTTTGCGAATACCACGATTGGAAAGGCTTCTGTGACCAGATCCATGAGGGTGTTATCTGCCATATCGTATTTCCGCTTACAAAGGGTAACCATACGGCGCCAGGTGGCTTCACAGGAATTTGAATGAATGGTGGTCAGCACCGTATGCCCGGTCCTGGCAGATTCCTGTGCGGCATAGGCTTCCGGCCCACGCATCTCACCCACACAGATAATTTCAGGATTAAAGCGCAGAGCCATATCCAGAAGAATATCCTGATCAATGTTCTGTTTTTCATTTTCACTGAACCGGGTCAGGGTATGGATTACACTGTTAGTAACTTTGCCGTCCTTTTTACGGATCAGTGCCAGTTCACGGGAACCGTTTTCAATGGTAAAAATACGTTTATTGTCTGGGATTGTGGTAAGCAGCCAACCGGCCAGTGTAGTTTTACCGGAACTGGTAGCACCAGCAACGCATACGGAAATACCATACCGCAGACATTCCGTAAGAAAATCCAGCATAGGTTCCGTGGCTGTGCCACCCTTGATAAAATCAGCTTTTTGCATACTCTGAGGATTTACAATACGAATGGAAGCAGCTACGCCTACCTCCTCATCTACCACCGGGGATTTTAAAGCCGCAATTCGAATGTTTTTACTTAAATGTCCCAAGATGGCGGGGCTTGCATTATCTAAAACCATACCGGAAACATGAAGCATGCGTCGTACCACATTGACCGCGTGTGCCGGACTTTCAAACTGTTCATCTAGTTTTTTGGTCACTCCGCTGCTATACTGCACCTCGATATCATTCCAGGCATTAACATCGATTTCCTCAATTCCTGCACCAAAAACGTATTTAGTCAGGAAAGAAAACTCTGCCATCTCAGTGTAAAGGGCATCAACCAGCTGGGATTGTGACATTTCGGCAACTGCCAGGCGGTAATCCTGAATATATTTGCTGATATAGCGCTTCACCTGGGACTTGACTTCTTCGCTATCTCCGTCGGTGATTAACGTTGCATACTTGCTGGAAATATAGGACTGCACCTCTTTGAGCACCTGACGAAACTCTCTGATCGACCCTTCCGCAGAAAAAAACAGTTCCTGATTACCGTCTGTGCTTTGATTCAACAGGATGTCCGTTTGTACGGGTTCTTTTCTCATACACCGAACACCTCCTTTGCGATTTCTGCTATCTCCTTCCGAAAGCCCCGGCTGTCCTTAAGCGAAAGATCTCCCAAGAGATTCCCATCTAATCCCAGCTTCTCAAGTTCATCAGAATGCGGAAGTTTAAAGGTTACATTGCCAAGCACCTGCTCAATATGTTCGCTTGCCTGATTTGATTTTACATTAGATGCAACCTTATATTGTTTATCCGCATCCCATTTCTGATCCTTAAGAAGTGGGAGCTGGCTGGACAGATAACTGATGGATTTTAAATCGCAGCTTACCAGCCGTAAAACTGAATCGGCTTCCAGAAGAGAAACTGCTGAAAGAACATCATTGGCAATGTAACTGCTGCAATCGATGATAATATAAGGAGCAATATCCCGAAGACGGTCAATTAATTCCGTCGCCAACTCCGTGGTATAGGGTGGGTAAGTATACATATTTTCCCCCTTCTTCATTCCTATGATGGTCAAATACTCCATCTTTTTGAGGGTAATACAATTTTGACGGATAAGCTCATCTGTAATATGAGTTGCTGCCAAAATACTTCCGAGGGAACGCTCACATTCCAGATCTGTCGGCGCACATATGCATGGTAGCATCGGTGCCGTCATGTCACATAAAAGCAACAACGCATTGCGTTTATGAGCAGCCAGATATTTGGCAAGCCGTACACTGACTGTGGTCTTTCCACTGCCAGGGCTGCCCCACACCGCTAACACCTGAACATCTGTATTTAAGTTCTCCTGGGATGGCTTCAGCTGATTCCTGAAAAAAAGACTTCCTTTCATAAAATTAATCATTCATTCCCCCCACTTTCCGGTTCTACAGCAGAATTGGCATATGTGTCCGTTTCAGAGCTGTCATTTGATGATGTATCACCAGAAGAACCATCTTCTGGCACTGTACTGTCTGCCTGAGAGGTACTGTTCTGGCTTGGGGAAGGATACAAAGCCTCCAATAGTTTACTTTGAATATCTAAAAACTTATCTGCGTTTTCTTTGCTCCCCCGATATGCAAGAGAAAGATGGATATTTCCCTCGGATTCCAACTCTGCCAGGATTTTCGCCTGTTCCGGCGAAGCTAGCAGGGTCACAGAAGCAGGTAATTTCTTTTCTTTTTCTGCCGATTGATTGGATTCGGTGTTTTTCTGATTTAAATCATAACCGGAGCTTGCAGTTACGCCAATTACCTCGATATAAGTCAGTTCTGGTGGAATCACGGTCGCCCCCTGTTTTTTATAATCCGGTGCAATGACTCTGACAATATCGCCGGATGCCAGTTTGCCGGATAGCCCTTGTGCAAAGTTTTTGATACTGACTGATATAGCCTGTTTGTTTCCATCGAGGTCATATAAGTAATCATTTTCCTCTGCTGGAGCAGTCGCCAGTTTTGAAGTGAGAATATAATCACCGGGTGACAAGGCCGTTACGGCGTACTTACCAATGGCAGAATCCATTTGCCAAACCACCTGCTCCGGTAGGTTGTAGCTACCTACTTCTACCGACTGAACCATATCTTTAGTAATCTCCTCTCCGCTTCCAATCTCTTTTACTACCCGGACAATGGTTGTTTTTTGCGATATACTCTGGTTATAGAGAGGGTTGATTCCAAAACAGATAATTAATGCCAGCATAATACAAATAACACCAAGTACTGTGCGGTTCTTTAAAAAACGCATGAATGTTCCTCCTAACATAAAAAATAAGCTGCAAGGCAGCCAATTGAAAGAAAAGGTGCAAGGGGATATGATTTTTTTATATCCTTTCTGTGCCGTCTCCAAATCAGAGTATGGATCATATGGAATGCCAGCATCAGAATCAGTCCTAAAATCATACCGGTCATACTCTTTTGAAAGCCCAATACCAGACCCACTGCGGCCGAAAATTTAATATCGCCGCCGAATAAACCACCCAGGAAAAGCGCGAGAAACAGAAACACTGCAGCGGTTAACAGTCCAAACAATTTTTCCGATGTAAAGTCCAAAAGCCCTGTCAGAGCAATTCCAAGACAAATCACGTCAGGAATGATTTGTTTTTTTGCATCCCATATGGCAGCTGCAACAAGTAAAGCAATAAAAAAGCCGCCCTGAAGCAGATGCGGCCAATCACTTACCATAGTTGAACATATCTACAATGCGCTCTTTCAAAGTCGGGAGTACCGTTTCTCCAAATAAGGCATAGAGTCCCGACAACACCAACGCACCAATGACTACAGAAATTAGAATCTTAATAGCAGTATCCACAAAACCCTCCCCACGCTGGGAGCTAAGAAGCTTCCATGCGTTTGAAACAGTCCGAGTATTTTTTGATTTATCAAATAGGGATACCAGCTTACTTTCAATAGTTGCAGAAATTCCTGACATTTTGTATCTTACCTTATTTAATAGATTTCTCATGACAATTTCCCTCCAAAATAATTATTTAATAACAGATGATAAAATGTTGAACCTCAAAGCCCTGCCATTTGTATGCCAGTATTCTGTTCTGGCATTTGATCCGAAGTAGGCATCTCGGCTTTCCGCTGGTTTTGTTCATGATTTTTTGTTAGAACAAGATCATAAGCCTGGAAAACTGCCTGATTTAGTTGTTCCCGAAATTCTTTCGTAACCGGAAAGCAGATATCCTTGTATTCGCCGCTCCCTGCCTTATAACTTGGCATTGCAATGAACAGCCCCTTAGTACTGTCAACAATTTTTATGTTGCGAATGGCAAAACAGTCATTCAGATTAACAGATGCATAGGCGCGAACATTACCGTCCGGGTGAATAGAGCCGATCTTCACTTCTATTTTCATAGGTGTTGTCTGTGAATCCATTTGAGTTCCTCCTTGTTCTAGAATAAAAAATGCAGTCCTTCAACTGCACTGCTTGTAATTATAAATTCATTTGCGGTTCCTGACCTTGCTCCTGTTGCGGCTCCTGAAAAGAAATTTCTTTGAAACCACAGGTATCACAGTAGTAAAATGCACAGCCATTTTCATCGTACAATTCCAGCACATCAGACATAGAAAGGCTATGTCCCTGGTAGCCGGGTGGGTGGTCGAGATTAAATTTCGTATAGAGTGCTTCCAAATCATTAGTCTCTACCTCGCCGTCATACACTACTTGATAGCTGGCAGAGTCCGGCTCCCCGAAGCGGCTTGTGAGCGTATCATAGCTAATGAATTTCATCATAATATCTACTTCGGGTGCAAGCTGCCACACGCGGCAGCGTTTAAGCAATGCTGCGTTGCCCTCCGGATCAATGGTTCCTGCCGCCAGTCTCTCAAAGGTGCCGGGCTTCCAGTCCACCTCCAGTCCTCTCTTTTCTGTAAGATAGGACTCCAGCTCATTGGTCTGAAACATGGGATCTACCACAGCTTTTTCTCTTGAGAGGTAACCAGCTATGTTGCCGTAATAGAGAATACGGTTGCTTCTAATTTGAATGTTGCACATGAAAATTCCTCCTATCAAGTGCATTCTTACTGAAAGTAAAACTCAACACTGTAGGTGATATTGCTCTTGTTGTACATGCAATTGTGATTTGTGTAGTAGTAAAACTCCAGCTGACTGTAGATGCCGGGCGAGATGGAACGGCTGAAGGTGATACCGTTTGTGGTGGTTCCGTAATCCAGCTGGTCCCACTGCCCGGTCAGGATGTTATAGCCTCGGACACGGCCATAATCATTGCCGGAATGCCCGGATACTGGTGGCACAGTAAAGGTATAGTTGGTGATGGTTGCGCCGGAAATACCCTGCTCCAGAATCACTGACTCCGGACCAGTCAGGGTCATACCGCCACCGCGGTTTGGGTCAGCTACAAAGAATACAATGGCTGCCCAGGAGGATTCGGCTCCGGTGGAATCCACTGCTTTTACCCGCACCACATTTTTGCCCAGCGGATATGCTGTGCTGGTTTCAGCAGGGCGTCCCTCCCAAATGTAGGTAATGGCATCACCATCCGGATCTGTGCTGTAAGCAGTAATGGTGACAGGAACACCAGGGGCTATACTGTTTCCGTTTGGTGTACGGGTAATGACTGGAGTGCTGGGTGCAGAATTGGTTACAGTAAAGGTAATATTCGTCCAGTCGGAATATAGCCCCCATGCATCTTTGGCACGGACCCTAACGGTGTGGGTACCCACAGCATAGTAGCTATCCGCAGTGTTGCCTGAGTATTCCAGCGTTACTGCATCGCCATCCGGGTCTGTTGCTGATGCAGTAATGTTTACCAACAGCTTACCGTTCCGAGCAGTTCTATAGAATGAGGCATATCCTACAGGTTTATTCGGCGCATTATTAGTGACCGCAAAGCTCTGGGAATAGCTGAAGGTTCGGCCCATGCTGTCTGTAGTGCTGGCAGTCAGGACATAGCTTCCTGTGACATTAATAGAAATATTACCTCCGCTGTTAGATAGGTTTCCGGTATAGCTGGCGGTACTGCCTCCTTTTGTTAATGACCACGAAAGGATTCTGCCGTCCAGTCCGGTAGCTGACGGCAGGGATACTTGAAAACCGGAACCAATGTGAACATTAGATGGAACTGTAAATGGGAAACTGGCAGTGGGCTTGATGGTCCCGGTATTGGAAGTAAAGGTGAATTTCCGACTGTTGGAATCAGTCACCTCTGCCACCAGCTTCACAGCTATTGTTTTGTCTGCAGAGATACGCAGATTCCCGCCATCGGCAGAAAGAAAACCCTCAGCATGCTGGGTATAGGGCTTTGCTGCGCCGCCATCCACTGAAAGGAGCCATGCTATACTCATATTATCCAGCTCTGAACCTGTGGCATTGACCGCCATAGAATCTCCGCTGTAGGTCATTGCTGGAATACTTATGTTCATATCAGGGATTGGGTATACGGTGAAGCTTTGAGTTCTTTCGTATGTACGGCCGGCAGGATCTGTCATTGTCAAAATCAGCTGATATTTACCCTTTGCAGGGAATGTAATTGTACCGCCCATTCTGGTAAGAGTTCCGGAGGCGTAGATTTCATAAGGCTCCAAGCCTCCATCGTCCTGAATAATCTTCCAGCTGGCAGTGAGATTCTCCAGGTCCGTACCGCTGACGGTGACTGTTCCGGCTTCACCTGTATACCAGATGAGAGGTACATTTAGTGTAATCGTAGGAACTGGATAGACTGTAGTACTGGCACTGTAGGAAAATATCCGCCCCAATGCGTCTGTCATAGAAGCGGTCAGGGTATAAGTTTCCACTTCTTTAAAACGGATTTTCCCGCCATAGGCATTCAGGCTTCCCTCCAATGCATTGGTAAGCTCTGCAGGATTTCCATCCTTTGTGAGCGTCCATTCTACCGGCAGTGTGTTATTGTTACCGCGGGTGCGCAGGTCAATAGTTCGGTCGGTGTGAGTCGCTTTCGGAAGTTCGAAGGAAATAGACAGTACAGGAAGTACTTCGATTTTTCCTCCAGTCTCATACAGGAATACACGCCCGGTTTCATCGGTGATTCTTGCAATGAGATCATAAACTCCGGCGTGCTTAAAGCGGATGGTGCCGCCGCTATTTGTCAGTGTACCATCAAGATAAGTCGCAAGATTCTGGAATCCAAAGCTATTCTCTAACAGCCATTCCACAGTTAAGCCATCCAAATCCATGGTTTTTGGAATCACAGAAACGGGGGTATCCGTATGGGCTGTTTCCGGCAGCTGGTAGGTAATACCTGGAACCGGATAAACCTTAATGGGTGAGGTATAGCTGTAGCTGCGTCCGGCAGGGTCTGTAAAGGCGGCTTTTAAAACATAATCTCCCTTTTTCTTAAAGCGGACAGTACTGTTTTTATCGGTTAGCGTTCCTTCAATATAATCAGAAAGAGTGATGTCTTCACCGTTTCGGGTCAGTGACCACTGGATTTCAGAAGTCCCAAGATTCTGGAATGTAGCTTCTATCTGAACACTCTTGTCCGTGTGTGTAATTTCTGGCAGGTAAAAACCTACAGAGCCTACCGGGTAAATAATAATAGTTTGCGTAGCATCAAAGACTCTGCCGGTTTCATCAGTTAGCATTCCGGTAATCCAATACACGCCCTTGTCCTTAAATCGAATCTTTCCACCCGCATTGTCCAGGGAACCTTCCAGCTCGTCTTCGATTTCAGCCGATTCACCGTTTTTCATTAAGCTCCAGACCACAGGTAATCCATCTGCATTCGTTCGTGCTGCAGTGACTTCCAAGGCGGTATCGGTGTGAGACGCTTCTGGAAGCGTGAATGCAATCTCCGCGACGGGATAGACTCTTGTTCTTTCCGTATGGATAAAGATGCGCCCGGTTTTATCCACGATCGTGGCAGTAAGGGTGTATGTACCCTTGCTTTTAAAGACAAAGCTGCCTCCCTCATTAGAGAGAGTGCCGTCCAGAATATCGGCTGGCTGAACCGCTTCTCCGTCCTTTTCTGCCGTCCACACAATGTCATATCCATAGAGTGCTTCCAAAGAATAGTCCAGTGTAACAGATTTGTCTGTATGAATCGTTTCGGGCAGGGCAAAGGTCAGGTCAATCGTCGGATAAATGGTCACTGTTTTAGCGAGCAGAGTTTCTTTTCCTCTGACATTTTTTGCAGCTGCGGTCAGGGTGTATTTCCCTGGCTCTTTAAACTGGAGCGTTCCTCCCTCCAGACCGAGAGTGCCAATACCTGCAAGCTCCATTGGCTGTTCGGAGCCATCCGCAGCAGTTTTCGTCAATGACCAGGAAAAGCTCTCCATGTATTTCCATACTGGCATGATTTTAATTTCAGTATCGGTATGAGCGGTAACGGGAAACTCAAAGAGCACCTGCGTATCTGGATAGGAATAGGAGCCACCGCCGGAATCACCGTGGTTATCAAAATCCCGTCCGGGTTTTGGTGTAGGTGTAGGCTTCTCTGGGGTAGGCGTAGGCTCCACCGGCATTGGCGTTGGCTCCACCGGAACAGGCGTAGTGGGCTCTGGGGTCGGTTTGGGCATTTCAGAGGTTGGAATAGGCAGCGGCTTTGTCTTATCAATCATTTTCTCTGCTTCGCCCTTGGTGATTGGTTTATTCGGCTTCAATTTGCCGCCAGCCTCATCTCCAATAATGTCATCCTCTCTGCCAACGATGACATAGCCCTTGTCACTATTCTTAATATCCTTGTCATCGTCATATCCACTGTGGCCTTTGGTATTCTTGGCTTCCTCATCCCTTCCGCTGATACGCACCAGCATCTTGATAATCTCTGCACGGGTAATTGGTTCATCTGGTTTAAAGCCATCTGGATAATCAGCAGGATCAATAATCCCCGCATTAATGAGTGCCTCAATATACTTTTCCGACCAGTGACCGCGGGTATCTGGGAAGCTGGCTGTATCCTTTTTTGCATCCGCCGTATCCAGCGGAATGTCCCGTACTAAAATTGCGGCAAACTCACCGCGGGTAATGATTTCATCCTTCGGTATAAACAATTCCGGACGCTCCTGGGTATAAATAAAAAAACCGCTGCCAAGCAGCAGGAATAGAAGGAGGATGGCAAGCACGCCGACCCTCTTCTTTTTTTTATCTGTCATGAGAGTACCTTCCTTTCATTTTTAATAAAAATAGTTAAAGTATGTAATCTTCATAGCTTAAACTCCATGCCGCCATTTTGCTCCTGTTCCTTTTGATGTGCTTCCAGCATTTCCTGCGTCGGATAAAGGAGCTTTCCCTCCTGCATCTCAAATACGCAGAAGTCATTCCGGTCACAGATCATAATCCTATGCTGGTAATCCATCTGCATTTCTATAAATTACTGCATTTCCTTTTGGCTGCAAAGCCATACGCCGGAGGTGTAGCGGTCATCTGGCAGAAAACAATAGCCGCTGAACTGTGGTTGATGGCTTTTTAAATCCAGCGCTCCTGCCGGGCGTATCTGACTAAGCTGGAGCCTGGCATGGTCTGTGAGAATTTCCGGCTTTGCAATGCCCATGATATCGCTGCGGTTCCAGCGTGTTTGCTCGCCGTTTTCCAGAGACACGGCAAAAACCGCCCGTCCGCTGGGATTGGGCTTGCTGCCAAAGCCTCCGGTACAAAAATACAACTGATTCTCCGCACTTCTATCGTTTTCAGGCAGAGAGGAGGCGCAAAGAATGACAACCCTGCCGGCAATAGAAAAGTCATATCCAATCTGCCGGCAATCCAGAGGGGTAAAAAGCATATTTTCTTTCAAGACTTATTCCTCCTTTCGTTGCTTCAGTAGCTCCGTCAATTCACTGATCAGTCCAAGACGTGTGCCGTCTGGCATTTGCTTAATGGCTACACAGACGAAGGCTTCCACCGCTTCCGGGGACTGGTCTCCCACCTCGATGAGCTCCACCTTTTGAACACTGACTGCACCCTGTCGAACATTCATCTTTACGATATCACCATAGTCCAATCCAGACGCGGAGCGCATCTCCTTTGGAATCAGTACACGGCCCTTGCAGTCAATAATTCGGTATGTTTTTTTTGAATTCATAAATAGTATCCCTCCTTCCTCATTACCTCCCGAATAGTATCGGGGTGAATACCAAGTTCCTGGAAGAGCCCAGCTAGTTCCTCCGGCAAACGGTTCAAAATATCCGAGGCTAAAATAACAATCGCACCATCCCCGCAGATGATTTCCAGATCACTGTCGGCAGAAATCCCCGCCCCCTCCAGCAATTCTTCTGGAAGATTCAGACCGTCCTCATTCTCTGGTTCATCCTTCTCTTCCAGCGTATCCTCCTCCGGCAGAGCGCACAGTGGTATGGCAATTTCAATCCCTGACTGCGTAAGTAAAAGAAGTGGAGCTACTTCATCTCCCCTGGATGCAAGCACCACTTCAACCTTGTTACCAGGGGTAAGTCCGGCAGGAATCACAGGAATAGTCAGAAGCCCGTGGTCGTCGACTGCCGCTTTTGTTTTCATAATTTTCAAAATAAGTTCCTCCTTTATATTTTTTTCCGGTTAAGACTCATTGAAAAATAGTTCAGAATCAAAAAGATTCATTTGTAATGGCCTATCTCTCAGCCGTTCCCCGGTGTCATAGTTAGAGATGAATACCTCCGCGTATTCACTTCCGTTGTCATAGCGCTGTGCCAGGTTGTTAAGACGGCTGACTGCTTCAATGTGAAAGCCTTGGTACAGCTCCCGGATAAATTCGCAGTCATTGTAGCTGACCAAAAACTTACCCTTGCAGACTATCAGCGTATCCCGCAAGCGATAATGATCTTCCTTTCTGAACTCTACCGCATAATGTCCTTCTGTCTGGTAGTAAGGAGGGTCACAGTAAATGAAGGCATTCTCCCGGTCGTACTGTCGGATGAGATCTTCAAAGTCCTTGTTTTCAATGACTGTGTCCCTTAAACGAATGTTGGCCTGCCATAGCAGATGGAAGGTCTTTCGAATATCAAACGGCTGACAGCCAAAGCTGGTACAGCCGCTTCCGTAGCTGTAGCGAATGAGCTTAAAAAATGCAGCGGCTCGCTTGACGTCATTCATTACCGCTTGCTCCGTTAGAATCTGCTGTATGTCCTCATAATCAGGTGGAGGTAGGTGACGCTCAGCAAGATCCAGCTCCTTTGAAAGATACTCGCTGGTGAATTCCTTCTTTGAGAGATACCTGCGCAGTACACTAAATTCATCCCGGCTGTTCAGCGGCAAAAAGTTCAACTCCCGAACCAGGTCAAGAGTCTGCTCCTTTGCACACTTGAATAAATTTGCCAGATCGGAGTTAAAATCGTTATACACCTCCATGGCAGTATCCATGGGACGCCCGAACAGCACCCAGCCACCACCGCCAAAAACCTCAATGTAACGTCCGAACTCTTTGGGCATTCGCTGATAAATCAACTCTCTCAACGCCTTCTTTCCTCCCACCCAGCTGATGATGCTGTTCATTTTTTCACCTGCCCTTGCTGCGGCGGTTGATCGCATCAACATCCGTTTTCATACAGGTTCCATCTGGACTCCAGCAGATGAAACCGACTTGGGGGTATGGGCAGCCATCACAGCGTGTAAGATCCTGTGGCAGTGAGACACCATAGCTTTTGGGTAAACTGGTTACTCCCATACCTTTTCTTTCTGTTGGTTTTGTATTTTGATTCATGCTTTGCACTCCTTTCGCTAAAACTAAAAAAGGCACCATCTTTTTTTCAAAGACAGCGCCCATTTATAAATATTTTGTTATTAGGTTGTAAAAAAAGAGCGTCTCTCAGTTTCCATTGAAACCCAAAAACGCAAATTTAATTATTATGAATATGTAAAATGGTTATCCAAGCTGCCTCCCCCATCTGTTGCCGTTGGTCTTGCCCCTATTCCAGTTCTTCCTGCGTCATTGTACTCCAGCTACTGCCGCCGTTCAATAAACTAACATAGATTTCTCCAGCCGAAGTTTTAATCGGTCTCCGCTCCAGATCTTCTCCAAGGCATCAGCAACCTGCCCAATGATTATCTCCTTAAGCAGGTCAAGTTCCTCTTCGGTCAGTTCACAATGTACCCGCATATTCCCTCATCTACTACATTATATTTCCAATGCCAAACGAATTGCTTTGTTCCCTGATAACGGCAGGGAACTCTACAAACTTATATCTTTCATCCATATAATCCGTTGTTTATAAGCGTATCGTGTGGTTTCTTTAGTACCTCTTCGACATATTAACGTATCCATTGAGTTGCAGGATCAATCCAGCTTTACATAGTCCAGTGTTGGCAGTAACTCATTTAATCACTCTATGAAATTAATCTGCAAATTTTTATTATGCTTACACTTATACTGAAAATGTCACTAATTTAGCTGGACGTAATTTAGCCGGATTATCAGGCTCCTTAATTTCAACATCTAACATATTTAAGTTCTCAACCTCTCTTGCTAACCGCTCCAATTCATCTGTATATTGTAATGTATTGTACTTATCTTGATTTATCAATGCCATAAAGTTCAATTGTTTGCTTTCGTCTCTACGATATATATAATTGAAAACTTTCATAGGATTTTCAATGCCCCACATCCCTCTTACTCTAAGGTATGTTATACCAAGTGGGTCTACTTTATTTACTCTACCTAACTCGTTTGTTACTGAAAATTCAACTCCCTCTATGGAATTAACTCCTTTACTGATTACATCTTTTATTCTTGTATAAATCCCCTCGCTTGCAGCATAATCTTCCCCGTACACCATGCACAAGCCTGATAAAAGATTATTCTTCACTATCCCAACAGTATAAATAATATCTTTTTCAATCCAAGTTTCACAGTTTCTACAAGCATCAGTAATCATTGTACTATTAGAGAATATTTTCGTTTTTGGATAAGAACTGTTCAGCGCTAGAAAAGAACCTTTATTCTCAATCTTCTTAACCTCTATTGCATCTCCTCCATTGATAATAGAATCGGGTGGGTTATTTTGATTACCTAAATAAGAGAAACATTGACTTATTTTTCTGTTCCTTACCATCATATCATTTTCATTAACGGTACCCGCAAAAATATCTTTTATATATTCTTCAAGACTTTCTCCCATACTATTGGTCCTATTATGACTTTCAGAATATTGTTTAAGTTCAATAATCGGGTTATTAACTAGGTTAATGATTGCTCTTATAATATTAGTTTCCATTTAGACACCCCTTAATATATTTTCTCATATCACTGTATATAAAATGTTAATATGCTTTAAATTTTTGTAATTTTTTGATATCCTTCAGTTTGCGTTGTTTCATTTTCTATGAGACTATTCAAACCGCGAGCAAGTTTGACGCTTACTATACATCTTTTTTGTAAACTATACATTAAATTTTTATTCGAATCATAACATCCGCTTTCGGCAATGCATATTTTAATATTTTGTCGGAAACGGTGATAGCACCTGCAGGTAACAATGTGCTATATTCATTCCACATTGACGGATATACCACTATTTCATGCTGTCTGTCTACTGTCTTAATAAAATGCTTTGTTCCGTTGCCAATGATCTCAAACTCTGCGCTGAGTGCATTTAGCGGTCTCAGCAGCTTGTCCTGTTCTTCATATGACAAAGCATCTGGGAGAACAGAATCCTCGCACCAATTCAGCAGTTGCAGCGCAGCCGGCCTATCCAACATTGAATGGACACGTTGGTTCCAGTAATGCATTAAACAATCGTGACAAGCGCTATCGCATCCCGCTGGGCAATTCGTCAGAACTTCTCTGGTAATCGCCATTAGCTCATCTGTTCGCTCTGCCAGGGTCGAGCAATAACCAGCACCACTTGAAAGACTATCAAACAAGAAAACGTCAATATATGTTTTATGTTTTTCTGGTGAGTATCTCAGTCTATATCCGCTTTTTATTTCGTTGAACTCAATATCAAGTAACCGTCCACCCGCTAAAGTCAGTGCATCGGCAAGGGTCTGACCTGCTCTTCTAATCCATAAACCACTCGGTTCCACATTGATTTGTTCTGAGTCAAGCGAAATCTCATATACAACCATATCAGTCAGGAACTGATTGCCCAAATAAGTATTAACAATCTGAGCTGCTGGGTGGTGACACTCATAGATTCGATGAGGATGTCTGTAAGGTTTCTTAATACGGACTAGAAGGGACTCGTCATCACCGGGAATAGCTGCACCGCAGTCTTTGCAAACCATGAACCCTGTAGCTTTAGGTCCCTTATTCAAGATAATCAGTGGATCACCAGACCTCTTAGAATAGCGAAGATTATCAAAACCGTTTGGAGTCACCATTTCACTTTCTGCAGGGGTAATTGAATAACACGGATCTTCCGCATATGTCATCTCAGCCTCAGCTTCAACTTCCTTTGCATTGATTCCATTAATTGGTGCAAACCCCCATGGTTTTAGCAAATTCTGCTGTTCAATAGTTTCCTTACCACAAAACGGGCAAATATGCTTGTACTCAAGACCCATCCAATTGCACGCACTGTTGTTGCAGTAGTATAGCGGCTTAAAATATTCCTGACTCTCAAAGAACGGACGTGCAGGGTGTTCCTGTTGATCTGGACGAAACTTGGAATGAAAGCTATAAATACCACCGGATTTATATGTAGTCTTATTGATAACAACCAGACGTCCCGGTGCATATTCGTTTATAGCCATCTCTATTGCACGTTCGGGTTTTTGTATGATAACAGCACCTTTATTATTTTCGACATAGAAACCAACAACATCCTTGGGAAACGAATATGTGGGGAAAATGCCACATTCAAGGAATGTGTCTAATACGCTCTTTTCATGGTCATCGTCATCCCGATATTCTCTTGGGAACTCTTCAACTTGTGTCTTTAAATGTTCAAGCTGCTCTAAAAAATCGAATTTAAAATTATCGATATCAATTTTTACCTTGCTGGGGATAAGGGCTTTAAGATCAAAATTTTGGGATCTTAGCCCATAGATGAATGCTGTAAATTTAGCATAGGTATTTTCAATAAAGTCACAGATACCAACTGTATCCGCGCCAACACCCATTTTGTCAAAGAATTTTGTTACACATATAACACTGAGATGTCTATATGCCAATTTATTGTTTTCCACATCGATCCAAGGTGTTCTTGGATCACCAGAAATTATTTTAGCAGGGTTATGAAAATAGTAGCTATCATGCGGTCTATTATCTGTATATGTAACAATGGTAGAAATGGCTGCACTCCTTCGCCCTGCTCGACCTGCTCTTTGCTGATAATTTTCGCGCATTGGCGGAATGTTTCTCAGACCGACTGCAGTCAAAGAGCCAATATCAATACCGACTTCCATTGTTGTTGTGCAACTAAGTACATCCACCGGACGGTCATTATCCACATGTACATTTTGAAACCGCATTTCATAATCCTCAGTGGTAGACCATGTTTTTTGACGCTGATCTTTATGAGAAAGCTGAGCGGTGTGTTCTTCAGTGTTGATACGGGTCATCAACGCCTGAGGATCGCCATGAACTGCTCTCAAAACGGGATTTCTCCAAAATTCTATACCAGCGAAATCGTCTGCTGACATCTTTTTGGGCACGTCTTTTCCGCAATGCGCACATCTTCCCCAAAGTTTATATGGGAATACGCCACTGCATCGAGGACATTTATACCATTCATGGTCTTCATCAAAACGCAAAGCCACCATATCGGTGTTTAAATATTTTGCAGAGGAATTCACTCCTTGTACCAAATATTGCGAAAGGGTATTAGTAATCAAAAAAATTTGCTCTTTTGTAAAATCTTTTGCTTCAAGCATTTTTCTGATGCGTGGTGGCAGTGTTTTTTCGTTCTCAATTCCCAAATGTTGATGGTATGAGGTGAGTCTCCTACGGACATCATCATCAATTTCGGAACCCACCGCATATTGGGAGGTCATGATCTCCATTGCCCAGGCAGCAAAGAGTATCTCAAACTCATTAAGAGATAAATTAATCTCCGCCGCTTTAAATGCCTCCTCAATCTCGTCAAAGGTTTCATCATCGATGTCACATGGCTCTATCCAACAGAGTCCTGCATCGGTCAAGGAGCGGAAGTTACTGCATAGCTGCCGCAGCAGATGTTCATTATACTGATCAGGTATCGTTTTGAATAACGTTTTAGCAACAACGTCGTATTTTACCTTCCCCTGCTTCTTTTCATATTTTTCGCCCATTAAATGCACTGCTTTGAGAAGATGCTCTTCGTTATTCCCATAAAAGAAACGAAGGTTATTCTTATATGCAACTTTTAAGAATACTGTATAAAGCAGATTAAGGGTTGGTATTTTATTTTCCGATTTAGCCCATTCTTGCAATTCAAACGCCGCAACGGTGAGTGCTTTTTTCATAGCATCTTCATCTGCTGCCCGTGTTAAATCCCTTGCTAAAACCGCAGCCCTTTGACGGCTATCAGAAAATAACAACACTTTTCTGCCCTCATTTACTAGATCCCTATATTTGGGCACTGGTGGTTGAACATAAAATTGTTCTGATACCAGGTTGAAAAACGGCTCATTTCCTTTAGTTTTAAAATCGGTCGCTACAAAATGCTGCTTTTCGCATTTGGGGCAAGTTTTAAAGGTCCACGCATCCGGCCTTCCCTTGATTTCCGTGTCACAATACGCAACCTGGATGAAGTCTGACTCTCCCGTATGATCATTGAACTCATCCAGTCGTCCAATAATCGTATTGAGCCAAGCAACTTTCTGATCGCCTGATCGCTTATAACTCCCGTCATTCTGAATTATATAAAAATACACTTCCTTCATATCGGCGGTGAATTGCAGACCGGGTTCGTTCCAAACAAATGGATCTATGCGTTCTGAGGTATTCAGGTAACCCTTTAAGAATAATGCACCACAAGCACGTTCGTTTACCAGTTCATATATCATTCCACCGCATTCACATCTAGAGCTTGGCTTATTCAGATATATCCGACCAAGACCAAGTGTAGTGGCATCATGATTGTTACATGTACATGCCGGATTTGAACAAGCATATATCCCTTGCAGACCACGAAACATCATATGCAAGCGTGCAGGATAAAGTATGTTTCCTCCAGAATTCTTTGCTAACGGAGCAATTGCCAAAAGGGAACTTGTAGCTTTTTCGGCAACAACATGATCAATATCCGGAAATGCAACTGATGCTAATTTGTTAAAGTTTGTTGCATTTCCACGTGTTTGCTTCATTATACGGAGCATTGGGTTGCAAGATTCCAATTGATCATACAGCCAGTTTTCAACTGCTTCTTCATCAGTAAAATCACACGATAACTCAAATCCAACTCTTCGACCAAATTCCCGAATAGCCTCACTTTTTACACTCCATTCCTGTTGGAGAGCATCAAAATCATAGTCCATAAGAACTAAAGGATCAAATTCATTACCATTGATATTAACCGTCACTTGTGTTCCTTTAATAAGCGCAAAAGTATTATTCTCTTCCTCTTGTGCGCTTAAATCACAAGCAAATTTATACACCTCCTGCTCCTTTTCGCTTCCAGAAGGGACACTGGCACTTGTAAGAATAAACTGCACTCTATTGCGTCCAATCCCTAACTTATGAAGAACACGGCGAACCAAAAGTGCAACCTCGCCGCCAGAAGATCCACGATACATATGTGCTTCATCAATAATGAAAAGTAGTTTGTTAGCAGGATCACTATTAAGCCATGCTTGTGTTTTGTCCCAGATTCCCTTTTCTATGGGACGCATCAGCATATATTCTAGCATGGAATAGTTTGTAATTAAAATATCTGGGCATTGTAGGTGCATCTCCTGGCGAGTAATCAACTCCGCATCTTCCGGATCGGTTAAAAAAGTTTCGTTATTTTTCAACCGTTCAATAAAAGTAGCCAGATCCTTTTTGGAAGGGTATTTACCCAGTTCACGCAATTTGGTCTTAACTTTCTCCGGCTGCTGTAGAATATCCTTATCTATGGTTTCGGCAAGTTCATAGTTCTGGTGTCGATCCACTGTTCCTGGATACGGTGTACGACCAGTATACATACCAAATTGCGGAACACGACATCCAGGTGCTAAATCGGAAAGTAAACTATGGAATCCGTTATCTCCGTTGCCGATCATACGTCGAAGACGACCCAATTGGTCAGAAACAAGTGCATTCATAGGATAGAGCATAATTGCTCTAACACCACGCACTTCCCACGTTTTAGGAGAATATATCTGTTCAAGTACCAGTTTGCTGACCATTGGCCACATAAAGCATTCCGTCTTACCTGAACCCGTTCCTGTAGCCACAAATAAGTCTTTCCCACGATAATATGCCTCTAACGAGTCAATCTGGTGCTTATAAGGACTTTTGAAAACTCCAAGTGCCATTTCTGACATAGATATAAGTGTTCTTTTGACATCCTCTCCCACATTCGCAGTTTCCAGTCCATTTTCCACTGCAAGATATGCATGGCTTGCCTCAATATACGGTTCCTGATATAGCATTCCCTGACTTTGTAGCTCCGCCTCACACGCCTCACGCAACGCATCGCAGTTTCCCAAGTATACCGTGTTTATGTAGTCAAGCAGTTTATTTTTTATGGCATCATGGGTACTTTTTACTCCATACTTATCCATAAGTCCCCTCCGTTATCTTCAACCCGAGCCCTGCCAAATACGGCTTTATGTACTCCCACACCGGAAATGGCATATCCCACTCTAATCTATCAGTAATGCTGTTATGTGGCCATGCACATGATTCCAGAAGTACACCTTCCCTCGTTGGTAAATGGATTCTTAATTTCAGTTCTATATGATCGGAATATTGAATGACTTGAATTGGAACAGGATTTCCAGAAACCGCTCGCATCCCTATCATAAACCTATGGTGTTCTCCAAGTTCCTGCAATACAGGATCAATCCTATGGATTTTGTATTCATTGGGTTTATATAACAAATATTCATATGAATTTTTATTGACGATTCGGCGAAGCAAAACTATATCCCCAACTATCTGTGGAAGTATTGTTTGCCAGCATGCATGATTATTTCTGGATTTTTTGTAAGAATCAAAATACTGAATTCCTTCATCTAATAAATCTGTCTGATGCCACCAGGCGCTCTTGATGTATTGACCAAACCACTTGCTTACATGCGGAACCATTTCTGGAATTATTTTTTTGTCATGTGGTGTCAAAACAATATTTGCTACACCAGAATATGTATTGTTAGCCTGTAATACATTACCTTTGATACACTCAAGATTTTGCGTCAATTGTACCCGTTTTGGTGTCGTAAGAGCTACATTAGTACTAAATCCAACATTCACCAAATCACCGTTACGTAGCAATCTACTTCGGAGCATGATAACAGGATTTTCTGGATTACCTTCGGTTTCAAACCACATTTTGCAATCGGGGTATCTCTTTAACAATTCAGCTAGAACAGCCGAACACTTATTGTTAATATGCCGACGACTTATACCTGGGGTTGTATTAATGCTTCCGGTTATAGGGCAATCCATACTCGCGGCTTTTATCCAGCATGCCATTGCTGAATATAGGATCCTATACCTATATTGAACATCGGTCTCAATCTCATATTTAGTTATACCCAAATCAGAAGCCATCACGTACAGCATCTTATCTTCCACTTTTTTCACCTCACAGATACCGCGATATTTCTTTGTTTGCCTCTAAATCGATACCAATAGACGAAAGTTCTCTCAGTAACAGTTCTTTTTTTCCTGTAGACAGCGCATGAAGTGTGATTTGCGTCAAAATCTGAGTATTATCCTTTAGTGTACTATCGGTTTCTGCCATAAATTTGGCATAGTTTAGCATTGCGGTATTACTAATTATGCTAGAAAGGTTTTTCAATTGTTTTCTCTTGCTTGTTGTTTCCTCAGATGTGCATCTAATGCCAAACTCAACAATTGTTGTATGTATGGAAATATTCTCTGTCCCCATATAATCCAGCCCTGTATCCCCATCAATGAACATAGTTTGACCCCAAACATAACTAGGAATCATATTAACAGTAACACCATTCAATGGAAATATCAGGACAACGTTATTTCTCCAGATTTCCGACTGAAGTGTGATTTCGTTGAAGCCGTTCAGGCTCAACCCATCAAACACTCCATTTACCACAACTACACACTTCTTATCAACGGACGCGTTTTGAATTGCTGCACAAATACCAGAACAGTCCGGCTGGCTTATAGATTGCGATGTTGTGTATGCCCCCACATTTCCAAACATTGCCGCAACACAATCAGCTATTTTGAGAGCATTTGTACCACATACGATCGGCAAGCGATTTTCGATACAAAATGTGATCATCTGAGCCATATAGGTTGCTATGATATCATCATACCCTACCGCACTCAGATTATCTGCTAATTCGTCAACAAACGTTTCTACATCTGTTATTTCTTCACCCTGTATTCCATCAATCCTTCGCGTGGTTAAAACCATTCTCAGAGAAGAATTTACCGCCATGGAATACTCTTCCGTTGCGAATGCAGGAGTGGAAAATGCCATTTCGCAAATGAAGTCCGATGCGTTCTTCCGTGCGGTAGCAATACGTTCTGCTATTTTCCGCTCCACATCGTTGACCAATGCAATTTTCTCATCAATTGCCACTTGAACTTCTGCCTTCTTATCCTGCAGAATGCTATAAGAAGATTCGAGTGCTTCAACTTCCATACGTCGCGCAGTAACTGCACTTTCTATCTCATCAAGTTGTTGTTGTGCATAATACAATCTTTCAGCATTTTCAGATTCCCAAGTAGCCGTCAGCAAATCTTTGCATTTGTTTACTAGTTCTTTATTATGATCCAATGCAACAGCAAGCGTTCCAATATCTAAATCATTTTCTGCTAAATAGGAATCGGCCTGTTCGATAAATGTCAAAACATATTCCTGAGCCTCAGCTTCTGTACAAGCGTAGGCATCAGCGATCTCCTGGAATATCGTCTGGAGTGGCAGATTCTTCAAGAAACTTTGGCAGTGTTGCGCTTCTTTTTTACTTAGCCCTTGCTGCCGGAGTACAGCGCTTGTAGCGCGCAAAATTATAACATCTTTTACAACGTCCATCGGATTCCTAATCTGAAATACTCCTTTGGACATGCCTAAGCTGGTAAAGCCATATATCTTTTTTCCAGCGACTGTTAGGATATCGGTCGAAGTTATTTCAAACCGTGGCAGTGTGTAAACCGTGGATTTTAACTTTGCATTTCCATTATTAACATCAAAATCTCGCTCATTACACAGCAAACCAATTATTTGACCAGCATTATCTCGACAGATAAAAAGACACTTTCTCCCCTGTGTTGGAGAAAAAATATTGCTTTTCAAAGCTTGAGCAATATCCTCATATCTCCGGCATTCGGAAAGCTCAATAACTTCAATAATTTTGGCATTGTCAGCATATGCTGTAGTTACATAGTCAGTAGACGGATCGGATTTATTAGGTGCAGCATTCCACTGCCAAATGCCAATAAATCCCTCCTCTCTCGGACCATTCTTCCAAAAGAGACGATCCCGGTTTTTAAAATAATGTGGTGCAACTTCATTCTTGGTGAAACGAGTGATTTTTCCGTCCTTTATGTCTGCCAAACGGGACAACCACATTTGCCCAGAGTAGTAGTCTAAAAAAACCTCACAGATTGAGGCATATTCGTATTCATTATTATAAGCATCTTCCGCTTCTGTATCGGTATATTTTGTTAGCTCATAAAAATGATCCAGTTCCGCCTGCATTACCTGCACTTTTTCAGCAAGCGTAATATTTTGTGCAACCTCCGCATCCAAGTCCTGTTGCATAGTTGTCTTTTCTACTTTAGCATTAGCCAATGATTCCTGTATTCTACTGTATAATACCTTTTCTACTTCTATTTTCTGTCGCAGTTGTTCTATCAACGCCAGTAACTCAGCGTTTTTCTCTTTCACCGCAGAAAGTTCAGATGCATCATGCTGATCTAGCGCAACTGCTGCACCATTATCACTTTCCTTCACCACGGATTTATCCTTAAGTAGCAATAATGCTGCCTTCACCAAAGCAATATATTCAACTAAATATTCCTCGTCTGAAATTTTGAAAAACAAATCAATGTTGTCCGAAAAAATGCTCGTAGAAATGGCAAGCAGTAATGATTCTTGGGGCGAAGCACCTTTCTGATCCAGGTCATTACGACACTCTTGGATCTGCAGCAACCATTTATCAATCCATTTTTTCAAAAATGAGGCAACAAAAGGGCTATTCGAGTTTTTACAAACAAGCGTAATGGTATCATCATCTGACAAAGAATTCACCCGGAATCCAGGTCGAATTTTTGCAAATTCCTTCGGATGTTTCTGGAAATAGGTGCGAATTTCTTTTGGGGTAACCAAACGACTAACATACACGATTTCCTCGTCTGTCAGGTCAAAAAGTACGGCTTCTTTCTTTGATGCTTTCACTCCCTCCGTGAGCACCAGACTGGGAAAATCACACAAAGCCATCTCTTCACTATCGGTATTATTATTGCCTGTCTGCCTCTGAACAGATTTCAAGTATCCATAGCAACCGTTACAAATTTGGAGTGTTACACCATCTATAATACACTCTGCGTATTTTTTTGCTGCTTTCTGCTCACTACACCGAGCACATGTAAAAGGCATAATCTTATCTTGCTTTATGTATTTTGCCTTTAATATATCTATTTGTTTCATAAGCAATATCCTTTCAAAATTTATGTGTTTACAACACATTATTTTGCAGCATTATCATTCTTGCATTTTTACTGAAACTTGAAGTATCTTTAGCAACCCTCGTGGAATTTTCCCGTTGTGTATATATCTCCGAACAGCGAAAGACAAAGTACCGTGCCCATTTCTTTGCCACTCAGACAATAGAAATCCAATCCATCGCGGAGCAGGAACATACTCTCCTATACAATTTTTATTGATTTGACGCAGTACATTCTGCTCGTTTATGCTTAGCTCCTGTATGGTATTAGTTCCATACTGCTGCAAGATCCCGTTTTCAACAACAAAAATTATTTCCGCTGGGTTTCGTCTGGCTGGTATAGTTGTATAGGAACTGCGGATTGGTACATGTAAATAGGTTTTGTCATGACTCCCAATATACAACTCCATTTTGGCATTACTTTTTAAAACTAGATCAGATGATAGGGAAATGGATGTTAATGCCTCAAAATCAAGAGCCGTACCATCTTGCTTCTCAATAGCAATCTCGTAGGCATAATCTTCAATAGCAAGCAGCTTTTTCCGAAATATAATCTCTCTGCCTATATACTTTCTATCTACCGAAACTACCGTTTCATGTTTATAAATTGGTAGTACCAATGCATTCACACCATTACCGTCCTGATTAATAATAAGGGGAGAAACAATATTAGAATTGTAAGAATAAACTTTGGGAACAGTGTTCCCACTTGATACTCCACAATAAATGACCGATGTGTTTTTTGTTGGCACCAACACATCCTGCTCCGTCACCGGAGGCCAAAGCACAATCAATTCCGGTGCTGTTTCCAGTAACAAAACTCCAAACTGAGATTTCAGATAGTTGCTAATCACTGTAAACCTATTCTCATCGTCGATAGATACATTGACCGAAGCGGTGTATACCAAATAATTACATTCATTCAGTCGTATCGATCCTATACGCTCGGTCTTAATTTCACTATAAGGGGAATGAAACTGTTTCGTAACAATATAGTACAGCCGTCCGGGCGAAATACTGTCACCACGTCTTATTTTCTTCCCTCCAGTTTCTTCGTATGTAAATATCGCGCCGCCCTGAGCAAATCCATCCGAATAATCAGACCATTTTCTTTTAATTTCGTATCCGGCATCGACCTGTATAGAATAGTTTGTCCCCCATTGGGGTACAAAATCTACGGGTAGCATCGTTGTAGCATCTTCCCGAAAATAAGTATGATTGATTGGAAATATCCTATCTTTTCCATAACCCGATATACATATTTTTAACTTTTGTCTTGATGCTATCTCAAGAAGTCTTTCTCCTATTGCTGGGAACATAATGTTTATGCGGAAATTGGATTCCCCCAGTCGTATTAAACTCATCGGAAGCCCCACTCTTTCGTAGAGGTTCAGTTCAGATCTTCCATCTACACGTTTATCACACTCTGGTGATGATGCCATTTTTGTATAATGGCAGAATTTATTCGGTTGAGTTCCTCCCCTAGATCTCCAAAAGACGGGTTCTCCACATTCTGGGCAGAAAAAACGTATTTTTCTTTGGGGTATATACAAGTTATAATACTCATCAGCACTCACTTCTTCTTCGGAACCGATTCTGATGCGATCAATTGCATATTTCATACATTTCACCCCCCACTTCACACACATTTTTGTCAATTCCCCGAACAGAGTTCCAGTAATTTCTCCCAATCAGAATTAGCTTCTTTAAAACGCTTAGTTTATTCAAACACAGTATTTGTTAACTGGGGCAATAATCGTTTTTCCAATCCTTTTTCCCATATCAATGGGTACATTGCCGATTTGCCGATATTTAGCTGCCGTCGTTCCACTAAAAACTTACGCATCCGGAAATTGATGTATTAGCTCACACTCCTAGACACTCAACGGCTTTCCAGAGTCAGATGGCATCATAGTCATCTTTTAAAATTGACCTTTCAGTCTACCTTGAAAAACCAATTAATTATACCTTAGCCATATTCTTTACTCCCATATTAGGGTTATAATCATTAATCGATATTATCTATATCTGCGAATATCACTTGACAAGAAATTTTCACTCGTTTGGCATTCGTTATCAATACTACGCTCATTGCAATCTTTAACATTATAATTGTATATCTTTAGGATCTTTGTTTCAACAAAAAGAACTAAATTTTTCTAATATTTAATATATATAAAATGACATGAAAGTTTTGTCCCTCATGTCCTAAATTTTAGTACACTAATTTATTTCTCCAATAATTTAGTTACTTTTCTTCTGTAATAGGATTATAGATTATACATATGTCAAGTATGTAAAAAAGGTACATGTGAGTCTTGTTTAAGCTCTTATTATTCACCATCATTATCATTGCTGTGACAGCCTGCTATCTGTAACAACTACCAGTACTGATGGAATAGATTCAAACGAATAGTTTCTCTGTACCGCTAAATCACGGTCCTTATAATAGCTTAATAATTCATCTATTACACTTGAATCATCAGCTCTCTCCCTTATGTCCCTTAATAAACTTAATGCCCAAGCATCTATTGTTGAATCTAATGGCGCGCCCACTTTGCATAATTTCACTTGTTCTTCAAAAACATCTATTGAGCAACTAGATATCGCTTCTTTATGAGAAAGCCCCTGTGTGCATGTTCTATTTGGACTTCCCAGCATGACCGGACAACTAAAATTAAAAGTACGATTTCCCTTTACCAACCGCTTAATTGGATAGGAATGCGGTTTAATATGTTCAGGAAGTGTATACAAATAATCAATAATATCATGATAAAAAATCCCATTTTCTACCTCAATATACTTCTATATAAAAGACTGTACTAATTATAACATGCCAACCTGTTTTTTTCGATACCTAATCTAGTAAGTAAGTGTCAAATAAAAGCTTATATAAAAAAAGCACATTAAGACTCAAAATGAAAATGTATCTTTTTAGCCTTGATCTATCAAGTGCCTTACCCTTATAATTTAGGTCACAAACTTTCATGTCTGCGACCTATTAATTATCATATCGTAATACACTCACTGTCCCTTACTTAATTCATAACTTTTTCACAGGACGCATTACCTCATCTGTTTCTCCATCTATTAAATTTCCTGTAATATACTTTTCAAGAAGGTCCAATGATAAACACGTTACAACTCCGTCTTTATCTTGAAATTCCATCTCAATTGGTTTCGATGACAGAAACAGCATATGAACTGATATCTCCTCTTTAGTATCCAAAAATTCTTTGATTTTTTGTGGCTCTGCTAATACTAAATCGTATCTTCTCCTACAGTGATCATAATAGCCATCTTTTTCAAATATTTTATGATAATCTGTCACCATTCCACTTGAATTTAGTGAATCAGAAAAATACTTCGATTCAATTAAAATAAGTTCTTTCTTACTTTCGTCAAAGTAGACAATGTCAAAATCTCCGTAATTAATTGAACGTTCTCCAAAAATTCTATAGTATTGAACATCTTTATAATCAACTTTAGGAGTGTAATGCTTCTTCAGTATTTCTCTTGCTTTAACCACCAGAATATCTGACAATTCCTTATTTCTCTTTTCCATCGCCCGGGTCAAGCTATCTGGATTTTTAGGATTAGTATAGCACATTCCACCATTACTAAAATAGGATACCCATAGCTGCTTTGCTTGTTCTAATGCTCCATATGCAATAAGAACATTTCCGTCATCCAAACCAATAAACGGTCTGAGTTCATGTCTATATTTATTGGCTCCTACAATCCATACTATTTCTTCCTTTTTTCTCAAATGCTGCTTTATTTTCTCTTTTGTCAAAACAAAGCTTTTGTAAAAGGCTTCGCCATCTTCTATTTTCGAATTAGTATAATTTTCTACTAAGGAAATGAATGTTTCCTTAGTAATTACAGTCAATGATTTATCATCTCTCCGCAGTTGATCCTCGTGAAAACTTTTTATTGTTGCCAGAAACAATAAAAACTGCACTTTATTTTCATCAAAAAAACCTTTCCCAAACTCTGTATCGTTTGCCTCTGGAGTCAATGGTCTATCAACCAGTACGTTTTGATTACCCACAATAGCAGTGTTAAAATAAATATACGGATGATATTTCAGAACTTCTGCTGGTATATCTTCTCCTTGAGTTATCTCCAATCCATAGAATGTATTTTCTTCTCCAATCTCTTTAGATAACATAAGAAGTGAAATCGAACGAGATGCAAAACCGTATAAATACATATCTATTATTAAAGAGTAATCCATTACAAATTCTTTTTTGACATTTAATTTTCTAATATCTAAATCATGTTGATACAACACACAATTTTCAATCCAAATATTACAAGCATCTATTATATCTCTTTCGATATTCCTATTAACAGTAAATGCCTCAACCACAGCTTCGTCATTAATATTCTGTTCTACCAATTCTGCTCTAATTTCTTTTTCTGTCAAATAAAGAGAATGCACTTCATCAAACATAAAATACAACTTCAAAAGTAATCCATATGTACTCTCCACATTTAAACGAGCAACCATTTCTTTTTGTATTGTTGAAGTAATATTCATAAGAATCTTTATTGCTTCTTGTCTATCTTCAACTCTACAATGTTTTTTCCCAAAAAAGAATTCAAATCTGCATTTTAATTTGCTACGTGGTATTCTCATTCCATCCCAAAATGACATTATCTGAAACATTAGCATATCTTACCTCACATTCATATCCCTCTCTCCGCTTAATAATTGTAAACTCCGAGTTCTTATTCAGTGTTATTTTTTTTCTGATTAATATTTGTTTTTCCCTCAAGAACTGCAATCATTCCACCAGAAATAACCGCTATCGCTAAACTTGCAATTGCTAACGCTTTTATAGTACAGTCCTTGTTTTCTGAATCTATATTACTCATTATTTTAGAAACTTCAATCTTTTATCTGTAATATCTTTACGTTCCTTATATGATAAGTCCTCTTTTTCAAGAAGTTTTTCTAAAGATTCAATTATTACATTGCAAGCATTATAGCAAACTTTTGTGCTTGCTGCGTTTTCCTCTAATCCTTTTTCATGAAATTTATTGTTATTTCATATTGTTTTTGCAAACTCCAGAAACTATCCCAATGCTTTTTTAGCTACTTCAGGATCCATATCCGGTAGCATTGACGCAAAGCCCATCACCTTATCTTTTGTCATGTGCCTAAAATCTGGTATATCCAACTTATTAAGTACTTTCTGTTCTGTTATTGTTTCGCTCATTGTCATCTATTTCCTTTCTGCAAAACTACGGTTTATAATAAAATTGCCTTAAGCGCATCGCTCATCAGCTTCTGTCTCTTTTCAATAAACTCTTCAAAGTGCGCCAAATCATAAACTACATCAGTAGGCAGATACTTAACATTATCACTGTTCTCAGGTACCTTAAGCCAGTCTTCTAAAGGAGTAGCATTTTTACTTTCATTTTCTCGACCCTCAAGCAATTGAAGATTTGCGAGTGTATTTCTTCTACGTCGCCATTCTTCTTTTTTCTCATCATCAATTACCGTATTATCTGGCAACACAATATCATTAAGTTTTTTTCCTTCAAAGCTTGAGTGAGGATGCATATGATCTTGATGAAACCCTTTCTGGCTGTACTTCAAATTTGGATACAGGAGTGACAATAGCATAAATGTATATGCACCAATCTCGTACGTATCAAATAACGTATCAATCTCATCTGATGTATAACGCAAGCTTCTATCCCCTGTAAAACGCACATTTGATAAATGGCCCATTTTGAACGAATTATATGGCCAAATCTTAAGTGCTTCTCTAATATTGGTAAGCGCTGAATTAGTTGCTGCACCAAATATTTGTTTAACTTGTGCTATTACAATGTATTTTCTTAATTCTGATTTACTGTCCGCGTCAAATGCACCGCCTTTAAATCTATAGTAAACAATAGGTGTTACTGCAACATATGAAATTATGTTCTCTGAGTTAAATCCAAATTCATTTAGCAAATCTACAGTATCTTTTACTGCAGTACGGATTGCTCCCCAATTATCTTTTATTCTTAATACACTATCCTTTTTGAAGGTCTCTACTCTTAATGTTACAGACATATCTAAAAGATACAGGCAAGCACGCATTACAAAATCATTTGTGAATTTATATCCTTCTCCAATCTTATTTATTTCAGCTAGTAGCTTATCTATTTCGTCTCTTGCCTTATCCCAGTGAGAGACAATAGTTGAAAACAAAAGGTCACTCTTAGATAAAACTGTTCCTCCGGAATTAACGCGCACAAAGATGTCCAACACACTGTCAATCGAATCAGCGCTGACTTCAAAATAGTTTATTATCTCATCGCCGGTAAGTTTTGAATGCAGCAATGATATATTATCCATCGCCAGGTCATCAGCCACCCATCCATTTTTAATGATGACTTCCTTTACAAGCTCTGATTGCGTATATTTTAGGATGTTTTTGACTAAATACCACAGTTTATCATCTTTGGGATTCTGTGCTTCATTAGCAGTAAGAAATATGAACTCATACGAAAGATCCTCATCATCAGTTTTCTTGCTGTGAAGGTTAAAATATAGTTCCTTCTTCGGAAAAGCATCATCATTTTTCCAACGCTTCATAGGTATCTTACGCCCCATGCTTCCTTGTAATGCTATATAAAGCGATGTTAAACGCTGCTGACCATCAAGGACCGCCCATATGCTTTCCTCACCATCTCCGCCAGGAAAAGGCTGTGGGGCTGCAGGATTCTTATACATATCCCTTTCATGGAAGTCTTTTATGAACTCGTACATAGAGTACTCTTTCTCGTTTACGATTGACTTTCTTACCCTCCAGAAAAGGAATGTTCCTACAGGGTATCCAAGCATGATTGAATCCATCAGTCGTGTTATCTGATCATCATCCCAAACATATTTTCTTTGTATAGCCGGAAGGTAAATCTTGCGACTATTTATATCTTCAATTACAGCTCTAATATTTTTCTTCTCATATGCCATTAAACAGTTCTCCAAATTCTTTATTCTAAGATCTTTTCTTTACGCATTCTTTTCTAGCGTCTTGTTTCAATATGATTATAGTTAATTATACATCTTTGGTCAAAATTTTTCCATAATTGTCATAAATAAAGAGACTTAGTTTTATGGAACATTTCCCAAAACTTAGTCTCTTATTTCTCTATATTAAAACATATCAACCGTTTTCTAATACATTATCATAAGTTAAAATGGGACGAATTGATTGTAAGTACGTCTTGTGCCACAGGTCAACCTCGTCCGTTGCCGGAAACATATCCACTACCATTTCATGTGTACGTGGAAATATATCCACTTTTCCCTAAACCTTCGAACAAAAGTTTATCTATTTGGCTGTCAATAAGACACTTGCATCAAAGCTAAAATTAATGCCATCATTTGTGTAAACATCCACCCTGTCACCTTCATGAGATTCTATAACTTCAAGCAATTGTGGCGATATTCTCTTTTTTCCAGCTAAAGACAAAATAATTTCATACACATCAAAAGTAATACTTCTATCAATATCATATACTTTTATTTTAACATTTAACACCGTTCCATAATACTCGCCTCCAGTAACATATGTGCCATTTCCGCCAGGATAGTTGTCATACTTATATTGATCAGGTCCTTTTATACCTTGCTTAATATAAGTAGCAAGACTCTGGTGTTTTTCTATGTTAACAATTCGACCTCTCATTTTTTCCATATATACCACCTCCAAATCAAAATTCTGCAACTACATACAGTTAATAGATCAAAAACTTGTTGCTTTATGTTTAAGGGCTATCAAATACTACTATGTACCCGGAAGAAAATTTTTCAAAGCACTTATCGACCATGAAACAGGTTCCCTTTAAGTCATCATATAGTTTTCCACTGACATAAGCATCCCTTGCTTCCGATTTTTCGAGTAGAACCCATTTGATTTGCTTATATGAGTATTTGACAAATGCGATCCACTGTGGATAATTGATTGCCATCGGATTCTTCGTAAAATAAACTTTGCCAGCATTTATAGCAGTTGCTCCAGAATGGGCTATAAACAGCATTGTTGCCAGCTTCGGGTGTTTTTCTCCGCCTGCATCTATGCCACTGAACATATATAACAATCAAAATAGAAGAGTAGAAATTATAATAGATAGCAACGTAAATGACGGGCGTTCTCCATAACCACAAATAATTAGTGCAATAACTGACTTGAATTTATCACCACCATGTAATCCTTTTAGCTTACCTTGTCGAGGCACTCTTCATGAACAAACAATTCACTCACCTCGCCATGTAATGTTTTATAGCACATTGAATGGCGTATTAGTCCACATAAAAATCCAGCTAGAGTATCATCTGTATATGCAATCAGGACTATTTCTTGTTTATTATTCAGCAGGGAATCTTTTACTAACTCCTCAGTTGTATAATCACCATTAAATGCTTTATTTAGATTATATAAAGCATTAATATTAGATAATTCTGCCCTTTTTATTGTATGCCCATTTACCACAACTTCTTCACCCCTAATGTAAATAGTCTTCAGTTTGCAATTGCCACCAACAGTAAGGTCACAAACTCCTTAGTTCGCTTATACTTTTCATTTGTATCTATTTCTTAGCATTAAGGATAAAAAGAGAATACTGGATAATATCCTTTTATTTTCTGCTTTAATTTCTTCTGTGCTTGGTTAAGTGCCTCTAATTCAAATTCATTATCTTTATAATACTAAATGACCTCATATATAACATCCGTATACGATAATCACAAAATTTAAAAAAGCCTACAATTTCCGCTTGTACTCTCATCCCCTTTTAGAAATACCACACTCCACCATCACACGCTCCAATCCCAGCTGTACATCAGTGTCCACTCCCTCGAGAGCATCGTATATGTTCATAAAGTAACTATATTCATATGAAGAGCAGTAGGGAGCAAGAAACTGTAGCAGCTTAGCTACAGCATTAAATTGACCCTTAACTATAGGGTTATCCTTGAAATTGTATAAAATCCTATGTCTCAGATTTTTAGTCGGCCTCATCTTAATCGCTATGTCAACTGCTTCAGAGAATACCGGACCTAGAAATTGCAACCAGTCAATCATAATGTTGATTTCTTCGTCATCCAAAGCCATGGGCATTTGTAAAATTCTCTTTTCCCAATACAACTTCAACCACCTATTCCAAAGTGTTCGAGTCGCTTCCTCATTCATAGACTGCAACGAGGCATCCACCTGATGTGCAAACTCCGTTCTTGTCTTAAGCCCTCCAACAGAAAACAATTGCGATATAAGCTTGCCCAGCGGTTGCTCGCAGAAATAAATCATCAACACTGTCAGGTGATGAGTGAACCTCTTTTGATAATCTTCTGAGAACAGTGAAAATCTGTTCAAAGCTACCACAAAGGGTTGCTCGATATCCTCTGCAATTTTCATGTGAATCCTGCCCCAAGACAAGAATCCGTGCCACGCTTCTAGGAACAGCTCATCATCTTCGCTTAAAAAAAGTGGAAGAATATTTTCCTTGCTCCAGTGATAATCCAAGGTACTTAAAAACGAATACTGACTGCACAGAATCGGTCGCGACTGTCTTCCAATTTCATTCGGATTTGAAATAAGTTCTTCAAACAAAGCCTTGAAGGTATCTGAAAGACGCCGTTCTAAATCTCCCGCCTTCAACAATGATACTTCCCGAATCCAAAACTCACACAATGTTCCTGTCGTAGAATCAATAGCACAAATCAAACGGTCTTCTCCTATATCAGTCGTTCCCTGTAGTGATTTCGTACGTAACATTTTCTCACTCACGTCATGCATAGTTTTAATAACTTCTTCTGACAGATTATCGCTTTTTTCGGCACACTGCAGTAAGATGGCAGCACAATTCTTGACTCTACCTTCTAAAACTGACGGATTTTCAAGGAATGGAATAAGACTCACAATCTGAGAGGTGAGTTCATCGGAATTCTTCCATGCTTGAAGTAACGTATCCCACAAATCGGTTTCAAAAAGCTTTCCATCAGTCAAGCAATGGGCCAATTGCAAGGACCACCCCATATCTTTCTGAATGGCTTCTGAAATCACAATTTTCAATCCTTCTCTATCCGGTCCTTCAAATGAATGATCATCAAAATGAATCATAATATTTAAATTATCACTTGGAGGAGAACTCAACAGTTCTTCAACAGAAATTGGACTTGATTGGTTAATAAAACCTGATGAACTCCACATGAACAAGTCCGGATTTTCTCGAGGCATCCAATGTGGATATTTTTTTGATAACTCTGCAGCGACAAGCTGAAGGTTACCTTGATTCTTACAAACTCGTAGCAGCCAATGAACCCATTCATATACATCGCGATCTGCATACTCTTCCTTTTCTATATGTGCTTTCCCTGCATCCTTCTGAATCCGATCCAATACTTGAGTCTTCATGCCGTCAGAAAGAGTCGGATAATTCAGCTGAAACAATAGGTATAATTCAGCTTTTTCAGTAGATCTCGCAAGTGATAGCTTATCCATGAGATATTGTACTATCTGGTCTGAAGTAAGCAGTGGCGTTCTAGCCAGAGAGTATATTCCCAACCGTCGGAGTAAAGGTGAATTTGCAGACATCATACGCTGAGAATAGTGAAGATGATTTTCTATTTGTGTTGAAAGAATAAACGTCATGCATTCACGGCAAATCGTCACTAGATGATATGCCGCACTTTCCATGCGATAACCATCGACTTCCGTATCTTCATCCATACGTTGACGAACAAGATTCTGCCGATTCCATACTATATCGGATTCTTTCAGAATGCTGAGTTCCCAAAGAGATCCCTGTATTGTCCACTGTTCCATCTTGTCAAATATAAGTTCAATTAAAGGATTTGCAAAAAACAATAGATTTTCACAGAAACAGGTCTTCCACGCCTCTTCCACATAATAAGGCTCTGTTGTGATATCACAATACGCTTCATATCCCAGATGATTCTCTGGATTCAACGATGCAAGTATTCCTCCGGACTTTCCCTTTAGTTCAATTCGAATCAAAGAGGAAAACAGTAGCATTGCTAACTGCTTCAAGTCCCTTTTTACGCATTCTTGCAGCAACAGAAGTACCATATTATCATCTAGCAGACGTTCTTCGCGACCGAATAGCACTCCAATCCACTTAGCGAACAGCTCATTGGGCAATTGCTTCTGCTCACACAGAGCCCATCCTAATGAACCTGCAATATCTCGATTGCAGGAAAAATCATGTATTGCAAGAAATCCAAGCAATCCATCATCAGTATCTATAAAGTGATCTACACACCACCTCATGAGAATCCGGTCTCGCTCAGACAGCTTTTGAGAACCGCATAGTGAATCCAACATACCTTCTTTTGCAAGAAACGAAAACCAATTCGGATCCTGAGTAGTTTCCACAAATGTCTTAACCAGGTAATTTCTGTCCATCGCCTGTAAAAACTCGGTCACGAAATCAACATCATTTGGCGGATCTTCTAACGCGAATTGTTTCATTCGCTGATTCCAATCCAAGATGCCCCGCGATAATCGATTAGCAAGACCCTTTACCGAATCATATTCATTTATGAAATCCATTTTATCATTCTTGAAGAAAATTGGCTTGATGTTCAAATAGCTCCATTTAGAATTGTCCTCATTATCTCCAACCAAGATGTACTTGGGATGATCTGAATTAACAGGCATCGCGCGAGTCAAATACTTCATGACAGTGTCGTCGTAGCTATAACCTATAAAAAGAATCGTATAGTTCATAAACACATCTACCAGAAAACGCCTCGCCCACCCTTCAGTTAAGTAGGCGCGTCCAAAATCAGTATCCGTTAAAACCATGTCATTCGCATGATTAATATCACCATGGACATGAACAATACCCTTAAACTTACTCCCGCGTGGTAACGCTGGGGCAGAGAAAACCGTGATGTCCTTAAGTTCTCCACTCAATTCGAGAGCTTGTTCAAACAAGAGATCAAAATTTGTAGTTATAATTCGGATTTCTGTAGGTAACGAAAACAAACGGACCAAATTTTTATGTAAACTATTGGGCTCTCCACTCTCATTTCTAAGAATCTGAGCAGCCGACTCATGGACTAATACACCGTCGTGCTCTAATTTCCCAAGAAACGTGTCAAGTTCCTTCGCTGGTGCCTGTTGGCCTGTCCAAGATGCAATCTGTTCAGCAAGTGATTGAAAACTCATTAAATTGGAAGGCTTTGCAACCGACACTCCCGCACCCGCAAACACAACCAAACTATTCGAGGCTATTGCATCAAAAAGTGGTTGTGGGAAATCTACATTCATGATGATTGGCATACCAGTTCCTCCTAACTCGTATTATGTTTTCATATGAATACTAAAATTAATGTCTTCTACCATTTGCCTTTATCTCTGCGTTTAGTAGAATCTTCTCGCATTACATTGTAATTTTTTCAGAACTATGGAAGATAATATAGACTTCCATTTTAAATAAAATTTAACGCCCGCTAAAGAAGGTTATCAAATTAAGTAGACCGCTATATATGTTGGAATAATGAGAAACGTATCTAAATGTCGCTCGGGGCAATGAGCCCATTACAGTACAGACGTAGTCTGGGACTGGCAAGTTAAGTCCAAGAAAAAGTCCCCTCCCCCACTTATATGTATAATGGAACTTTATATGTCGTTCCATCCCCGTAGTTATTGCATGATTTGCGACACTGAATATCAAAAATATAACCTTCTTCAAATATTTCTAGCGACTTTCAATACTTTATTTTATTTTATTTTATGATAAATTGTAAAATTATTCAATTAAAAATAATCGTAATTCATTATTCTATTATCAGATTCTTCTCCATAATGTAAATCAAGACATTTATTACCATAAATATCTTTATCCTCATTTGGATATTCCGTTTAAATAGTGCATATCTTCCGAAACTTCAGTGCACCCATTTCCAATTAAATAGAGCATGTATTTCCGGTCTCGAGTGCATCTTTTAAATTGTAGAATTTCGTTATATTCTGGTTGATTACAGTTTCTATATTTACATTGGTTTGTCAAGGACTTTGCTGCTTGCAGTGCGTTAGCATCCTTGATGAATCAATGTAAATATGGTTCAATTGACAATCCAGAATTTACATATTTACAGAAATAGTAAGTCTGCTCTGAATTTCCGGAAAGAGTGCACTATTTAAATGGAATATCCACTCATTGTCTCGTTTTATAGATAATTGCAAATTATAATGTCAAATTGTCATCTTTACATATCTTCAATAATACACAATCAGCCATGAAAACGGCAAATAAAATAAGGAACATTCTCACCACTAAAAACATGCCTTTTAATTTCTATCTCTGATTTACCAAGTGTTCCATCCTATAAGTGAAAATAATAGCCACAAGCAGTCATGTCTGTAGCTTATATTTTAAGCTAAGTGGACCTCTTAAATGCCATTCAAGTGTTCTCCTTGCCGATGAATACCCCATCCTTTTCCCTATCTATAAAAGCACTTTGGAAAGATTTTGCCTTTAACTATCCTATGTCATCCGTGGAAAAGCCAAAAAAACGGGGCTAAAAATCGCATTTTTTAGCCCCATTTTTTGCTCATTTTTCAGTCGAAACCCACAACATCTTGTGGTCTAACCCCTGCTTTCTTATCCAAACCACAATACGTCATCATTATCACCGCTTCAACAAGCTCCGTATAAGAAAACATAACTACTGTTTTCTAAAGTATAATCATTAGTTCAACTTAGATTAATGGCAAAAAAGCACATTTTAATAACTGAAAACGTGCCTCTTTGCTCTTGATTTACCAAGTGTCCCGTCCCTATAAGTTATAATTTAAGCCACAAGCTTTCATGCCTGTGGCTTATTGTTTTAGTGGAGATAGTGGGATTCGAACCCATGACCTCTTGAATGCCATTCAAGCGCTCTCCCAGCTGAGCTATACCCCCATATGGTCGAAAACCCTTTATTTATCTGGGTTTCCAGCATTTTACTTCTTTAAATCTACTTCTTCTTTGAGGG
>NZ_JHWJ01000024.1 GCF_000687555.1 [Clostridium] aerotolerans DSM 5434
TCCGGATTTCTCCCACGTTTTCTCTCCAGATCTCTTATCAAACTTATTCCCGGATTTCTCCCACGTTTTCTCTCCGGATCTCTTATCAGACTTATCTCCGGATTTTTCCCAGACCTTCCCTCCAGCTTTCTTTCCAGACCTATCTCCAGATTTCTCCCACGTCTTTTCTCCCGATTTCTTTCCGCCCTTTTCTTCCCTCTTTTTTTCTAACCCTTCCATTGGCCTCTTTCCAGTTTTCAATCCTTTCCGTTCTCCTTTTCTTTCATCTTTCCTCTCATCTTTTATCAATACATCCTTACGAAATTTTTCTTTTTTTAATCTGTTATCTATCATCAAATTAACCACCTTTTTCTTTTCATCGCACATAATAAACCCCGGCTGTTCAGTTTTGAATATCCCTTCTGAATCTCCGCCGGGTAAATTTGTTATCGATATTTATTCTATTATAATACATTTTGTCCCATAAAACCATTAAAATCCTTTCAACTACTGAAAAAGGCTTGCATTTTCTTTCCCTCTGGATATAATTATAAAAAAACAGGAAGGAAGTATTAAAATGGTTGATCAAAATGACTCTTTTTATATAGATAAAACACTTTATACAGGACGCCCCCTTAATCCAAATGGTCGTCTCCCAAAAGAATTACGGACCTACAACCTTCTAGATAAGCTGGAAATTTCCTTTATTCGTCTGGATCATTCCCCTCTCCCAACAATTGAAGCATGCCAGGAAGTAGATTCCATCTTAGAAATTAATGTATGTAAAAATTTATTCCTGCGCAATGCTCAAAAGACTGATTTTTATCTTCTCCTGCTACCTGGAAATAAGAAGTTTCGTACCGCTGTTGTTTCAAAACAAATTGGAACTGCAAGATTATCCTTTGCGGAGCCTGAATTTATGGAAGAGTTTTTAGATATCACTCCTGGCTCTGTTTCCGTTTTAGGACTAATGAATGATAAAGAGAAACGAGTCCATCTTCTCATTGACCGTGAAGTTTTAGACCATGAGTATTTTGCCTGCCATCCCTGTATCAATACATCCAGCTTGAAATTTAAGACCTCTGATCTGTTAGATAAAATCATTCCAGCCATGAGCTGCCGATACACACTGGTCGATTTGCCATAACATATATAAATAGAGGCATCAAAAAACGGGGCAGGTTCCTAATTCCTGTCCCGTAACTGCATTCATTACATCGTGTATTTAATTAAATAGTCTCTAAGATTTTTAACAAAAGGCCACCTGATTTTTGCCGGATTCCTTTGCCAAATACATTGCGCGGTCAGCTCTTGAAAATAGCTCCTGATATTCCTCTTTCTTTTTCCCAAGACTTGATACGATTCCTATACTGGCGGAAAGACGACCTTCTTCCTCTGGCACAATGCTTTCCACCATATCCAGAAGACATTGGGCCTTATCATGAACATCACCAGCGGAGGTAAAAACCACAAATTCATCTCCACCCACTCTTCCGATCAAATCAGGCTCAGGAAATATATGACAAAGCATTCTTCCCACCTGCTCCAGAATACGGTCGCCAGCGGGGTGACCAAAGCTGTCATTGATTTCCTTGAAATTATCAATGTCAATCATACACAGCCAACCGGAACGTCCGCCCTTTAACTTTTCTTCTACCCGGTACTCAAATGCTGTCTTATTATATACCCCGGTCAGACCGTCCTTTATGGATTGAAGCAAAAGCTGCTCTTCTCTTTTTTTCAGACAAGTGATATCATGGAGTTTTCCTATGAGACTGACAGGATGATTCCTTCCTTCTTCCCATTTGGTACTCAGTTTACAGGAGCACCAATGATAAGGTTCTCCGGTATCTCCAAGACATATTTCCGTGGAAAGTATCTCTCCAAATCCGGGAGCATTGTCCCTGTACGTTTCAAAAAAATCTTTAAAGGCAGGTAAATTCAACTGCCCTTTCGCATTAGCTGATAAGTATAGCTGTCTATCCTGGTAAGTGTATTCAAATAAAACTGTATCTGCAAAATGGCTTATGTTTCTGTATAAATGATCCGATTCACTGTAATGGAAGAATTTATACTCATTTTGAGTGCTCCCATCCACAAATTCCTTTCCCGAATTTCCTACCATGATACTTCCCCCTGTACCTTCCGGAATCCCTCATTCCGTATCTTTTCCATTCGTATAACATATATGATAACGCTTTTCAAACGTATATGCAACTTGTTTTTCAGGTATTATTACGCATATAATACGTAATGTTTAGTTAGAATATCCTATATGATTAACCAAGAGGTGATTATGTTGAATGAGCAGTTCGTAAGGAATCGAATCACAGAGCTCCGCTTAAAAAAAGATATCTCTGAGTATCAGATGAGCCTGGATTTAGGAAAAAATAAAAGCTATATCCAGGGTATCTCTTCAGGACGGTCAATGCCTTCTATGAAACAGTTTTTTGAAATTTGCGAATATCTTGAGATTACTCCCAAAGATTTTTTTAATACGGAAAAAAAGGAACGGCCTCTATTTCAAGAGGCTGCATCTTTGATGAAGGATTTGACCCCAGAAGATCTGGAAGCAGTTTTTCCAATTCTGCTGAGGCTGAAGGAAATGGCGGACTAGCAAAAGGAAAGCAGAACCAAAACATACTGGTTCTGCTTTCCTTTCTTATTAAATCTCTCTTGTATTATCTTTTAACCACAAAGCTTCCTCTTCTGTGAGATACGGAGAAAGCTTTTTATAAACTTCCTTATGATACTCATTTAAAAGCCTTACATCTTCCTCTGTCATAATAGACTTATCAAGGGCATCTAAATCAATAGGAGCCATGGTTAAGAATTCAAACTCCATAAACTGACCATATTCATTGAGCTCTGCCTTTTTACAGACAATCAGATTTTCCGTTCGGACACCATGACTGCCTTCGATGTAAACACCCGGCTCATCAGAAGTAACCATACCTTCTTCTAGAATTCCATTGTCCTGACGCTCCGGTACCATACGCCAACGGATTCCATTGGGACGTTCGTGAACATTCAACAGGTAACCCACACCGTGTCCGGTTCCATGGTCATAGTTGATCCCGCGACTCCAAAATGGCTCTCTTGCCACATAATCAAGAGTCAGGCCCCGGCAACCGTACAGGAATTTCACTGCTCCCAGGCGCAGCATGCTCATGACAGTAAGTGTGAAATGCTCCCGCTCTGTATTCGTAAGCGGACCTACTGCTATGGTTCTGGTCACATCTGTAGTTCCTTCATAATACTGACCGCCGGAATCCACCAGATAAAGTCCTCTTGGCTCAATAACGGTATCATTTTCAGGAACTGCCTTATAATGACACATTGCTGCATTTGCTCCATAGGCAGAAATGGTATCAAAGCTTAAGCCAAGATTTCCTTCCTGCTTAAAGCGCAGCTGGTCCAAATGCTCCTGAGCACTTACTTCTGTAATGGTCTCTTTTCCCACCGTATGCTTCAGCCAGTAAATGAACTTTACAAGTGCAACGCCGTCTTTAATATGTGCGAGCTTCATATTTTCTACTTCAACTTGATTTTTTACAGCTTTTGCAAGGACGGTCGGATTCGTCTTATCAATGATCCGGTTGGAATCATCAATGCTCTTTACAATAGAGTAGTTTACCTTTCCTGTCTCCAGAAGAATCTTTTCATTCTTTAGCTGTCCAACTGTTTTATAAATGTCGTTGTATGGGAAAACACTGACACCAAGTTCCTTTAAATAAGCTTTAAGCTCTTCATTTAAAACCTGCTCATTGATGAACAGAGAAAAATCGTTAAGTGTAATCAAAGCATAGGAAAGAACGACTGGGGTGCACTCAATATCGTTACCTCTGATGTTAAGAAGCCAGGCAATATCATCAAGAGTCGTTAAAATGTGAGCGGTAGCCTTCTCCTTTTTCATGTTGTCACGAAGCTCTTTTATCTTTTCAGAGGAACTCTTACCTGCATAAGTTTCTTTTAAGATCCAGGCAGATTCCGCAGAAAGGCTTGGGCGCTCATCCCAAATCAGATCGACAAGATCTTCCTCGTTAGACAAGGTGACATTCTTATCCCCTAACAGGTTCTCTAACTCCTGTCCTGTCTGACAGTTGACTACGCGTCCGTCAAAGCCAAGGCAGCCTCCTTCTGGCAGAACCTGGTCTAAGTACTCTTCTATGGTCGGAACTCCTGGGTATCCCATTTTGCGAAGCGTAACGCCGCTTCCTTCCAGCTGCTTGGCTGCCTGAACAAAATAACGTCCATCGGTCCAAAGTCCAGCTTCATCCTTGGTAATCACAGCTGTACCCGCAGAGCCTGTAAAACCAGTCATAAATTCTCTGCATTTAAAATAACTTCCTACGTATTCAGACTCATGAAAATCTGAGGTAGGAATCATATAAGCATCCATATTTCGCTCAGCCATTAAGCTTCTAAGCTTTTCAAGCCTTTCTTTAATCATAGCAATTCTCTCCTTTTCTTTCCTGTCACACCAGAACCTCTGCTATTTAGCGGATCAGTCCAAAATGAAGACAGGCATTTTTAATTCCGTCCTGATCAATGGGATCGGTTACATAATCGGCTGCCTTTTTCAGTTCCTCCATGGCATTTCCCATTGCAATTCCTTTGCCTGCTGCTTTTATAATATCATAATCATTCATACTGTCACCAAAAGCCACAGTTTCTGATAAGGGTATTTTATAATATTCACAGAGCCTTAATAAGCCCACGGCCTTTGAAGCTTTCCGCTCCACCACATCTGCACCTTTTTTATCAGCAAACATATGGACGTGAATCTCCGGAAACTCCTCTTCCATTGCTTTGGCACCGGTCTCATCTCCCATGTAAGCCATAGTTCTCACATTTAGCTCCAACAGCTTATATGGGTCTCCGAACTGTCTTCTGGATTGTCCCCAAAGGGATATATCATGGGCTTTTACACCTTCTGGATTGATATAATAGTCCCAGTCTCCCACTGTAGTTCCAACGCTGTATGGAGTGTTTTCTGCGTATTTTAAGATCTGTTTCAGCAGGCTCTTATCAAAGGTGTGTTCATAAATAATTTCATCTCCTACGGTCACCTTTGTCCCATTGAGATGAATGATGGCATCGGGTCTTACCTGATCTCGAATGGCTGTGCTGAAAAAGGAATCCATATCTCTGCCAGTGGCAATCACAATGGTGTAATTTTCCCTTAGCTGTTCAATGGCTTCCATGGCACTGGCCGGAATGGCCCAGTCTTTATGGTCAAGCAACGTCATGTCTACATCAAAGCTTACGATTGGCTTCATCTATTTTCACCTTTTTCTAATATAATTAACCTTGTCCTTATAATAATATCCTAATTTTAGGATTTTTTCAAGAAATATACTTTACCAATCAAAAAGTTTCTGCTATAATGTCATAGTGTCAGGAAAACGGAGTATGGCGTAGCTTGGTAGCGCGCTCGGCTGGGGGCCGAGAGGTCGCAGGTTCAAATCCTGTTACTCCGATATGTTAAACTTTCCCAGAAGCTAGGTTTTATAAAGCTTCTGGGATTTTTGTGTCTCACTCACTCGAAACGGATTGTAAATGTACGTCAGCGTAGTAGAAGTCATATTTTCAAATTATCACTTTTCAAAATCCTTATTGACTTATACTAATTATTGTGTTACATTAGAGTAGTATTTTAATAAAGTCTTGATTTCGCATATATTGGTAAGTCATTATTCTATTGATGATTTACTTATATATGCGATTTTTAGTTTTAGCTAATATAAATTTAATTTAAGGAGGTATCTTTCATGAATAAAGGTACTGTAAAATGGTTTAATTCACAAAAAGGATTTGGTTTTATCAGCGACGGACGAGGCACAGAATATTTCGTTCATTTCTCAGGTCTTGCTATGGACGGTTATAAATCATTAGAAGATGGACAATCTGTAACATTTGATATTGCAGAGGGTAATCGTGGGCCACAGGCCGTTAATGTTTGTCTCGCATAAACTAAGTGATAAAAAGACTGCTCATGAGTGGTCTTTTTTTTGTTATCTAAACACAAGCAAAGGAACCATTTCTTAGCTACAAATAATTCTTAATTCTTTCGCACACATCACTTGGAGCAATATTTTGATTGCCGAAATCATATTTTCTGAATACTGCCTTAAAATAGTGTTCTATACAATCATAAGATATTTTGTTGTTCGCATAATCGTAAGAAAAATAAGGAGGTCATAATATGAATTTTATTAATATTAGTGGTAATCTTCATGATAAGCGCATTTTAGATATTATCTCCCTTAGTCAGTACAGGCCTACAGAAGAAAAAATGAATAGTCTTGCCCACAAATATGATACAGACGCCGATATTTTTTCTTTTGCCTGTAATGTTAATGGCATTCCTTGCGGTGTAATTATTCTAAAGCACCTAATCAATGACGAGTATGAAATTATGAGCATTGCTACCAAACCATCTGTTAGAAGTAAAGGGGTTGCATCAAAACTGATAGCCTTCGCCTCGAAAAAACTCAATTGTAGTATAATAAAAGCTGAAACAGATGATGACGCTACTGGATTCTACCGAAAATGTGGCTTTCAGATAGTATCCTTAGGTGAAAAATATCCGGACACTGTTCGTTATCTCTGTACCTTGAAATTACCGTGATTTGCTGTCTTCTTTATATTGATATCTTACACTCGGACTTTCTAAGCATCGCTCATTACCGGTATTTTTTATATAAAAGCCTTGCGAAATTGCAAATAAAATGTCGATTAGAAATAGTCGCTATAACAACGATATTGCTTGCCTTTTTCTACTCTTTCAGTTACAATTCCTATATGGAGACATAGCTCAGCTGGGAGAGCATCTGCTTGACGTGTAGGGGGTCGCAGGTTCGAATCCTGTTGTCTCCACTTTTCAACCCTGGTAAATGCAAGAGATTATTGTATATACCAGGGTTTTTGCGTTTCCAGATTTATTAATTTTTAATTAAAAGACATGAATTTACCCATCAACACAACACGTGATTGCACGAAATATGAAATCTAAAATGATATTGTTTCTTTATTAAGCCCGGCTCCGAATTCCCCCCCTTTCCCAGGTGCGCATAGAACAGCGTTTTTGAATTTGACGATACAAAGCCCGATTTTGAGTTTTATAATGAGCGTTGTCATGAATTTTAACAAGCGGTAATTAACATTTATACACCTATCATCACTAAATCACCCTGACAAAACAAATATATTTTATTCAACTAATGCTTACCTCGAAATCGTGGAGAACTCAGCTATCTTGAAGTTGCCCACTTTCTTTTTATATCCCAAAATAGATATCGTCTGGAACAGGATTCGACCTATGAGTATATATTAGAAAATCAATATTGATATTTGAAATTATAAGGAGTATTATCTCATTAAGATAGTAGAAATAATAACTATCTCATTTCAAAATAATAAATAAAAAAATGACTTAATGCTTCCTTAATGCTCAAAACTCATACACCATATCCAAACTAATTTCAAGGCAAATTTGCTTACCCTTATCTTTTATCGTTAAGTGAGCAAATTATCGTTGATTTTCTCTTCATAAGAGTTGATATTTCACCATGTGTCATTATGGAAAGCTGGGTGGTGCTTTACACTGTAAAAAGGAAACGTTTTACCCCAAAAGCTACGGAACACTCTACACAAAGCATTATCAACGGATCAACAACATTATAGTAGGAGGAATTATTTATGGAACAATGGCTAATGATAGCAGGAACTACGGTTGGAATACTTGTGTTGCTTTACCTGCTCATTTTCAAAATTCTTGGGTTAAGAGTCATCAGTTCTAATGAGGTGGCAGTCGTTGAAAAATGGTGGAGTCCTAAAGGTTCTCTTAAGGATTCCATTATAGCGCTGAACGGGGAAGCTGGTTATGCGCCTGGACTGCTGCGTGGTGGCATCCATTTCAAATCCGTTCTCATGTACAAGATACATAAATACCCCCTTATCACCATACCCCAGGGACAAATTGCCTATTTATTTGCCCGTGACGGTTCTCCCCTCTCCCCGGTGCAGACGTTGGGACGTATCGTGGAGGAAGCAAACAATTTTCAGGATGTCTCTGGATTTCTTAAAAATGGTGGTCAGAGGGGTCCTCAGAGAGGGATTTTAAGGGAAGGAACATATGCCATCAATCTGGCTCAGTTTATTGTAATTACCCCCAACAGCATTAAATCCATATCCGGTAATTCCAAGCAGGAGCAAAACGAGTTGGTGAGCATGCAGAAAACCTTGATTGACAGGGATGGGTTCACACCTGTCGTTATCATGGGCAAAGGCAATGAGTCCAGTGACATGATGGGCATTGTCACAGTGCACGACGGAACGTCGATTCAGCAAGGAGAAATTATCGCTCCGGATATGGGCGAAGAACATGCCAGCTTTCAGGATCCTGAGAAATTTCTGGAGCTTGGCGGCAGACGAGGGAAACAGATTCAGGTATTAACGGATGGTACCTATTACATTAACCGCCTATTCGCTACGGTCGAATTCCGGCCTAAAACAGTCGTCCCCATTGGCTTTGTAGGCGTTGTAGTTTCTTTCTTTGGCCGTGAAGGCGTGGATACCTCGGGAGAAAACTATAAGCATGGGGAGCTTGTCAGCGTTGGATCAAAAGGCGTACTTGAAAAACCTTTGATGCCTGGTAAATATGCATTTAATACCGATGCTGGTAAAGTTGTACTGGTTCCAACTACCAATATTATTTTAAAATGGAACAAAACAGAAACTGGCGATCATAAGTATGATGAAAATCTTACAGAGGTTGATATTATCACCAAGGATGCATTTGAGCCATCACTCCCTCTTTCGGTTGTAATGCATATTGACTACAAGCAGGCACCATGGGTCATTCAGCGCTTTGGTGATATTGGTATGCTGGTAAACCAGTCGCTTGATCCGCTGGTCAGCGCATATTTTAAAGATGTGGCACAGACGAAAACGCTTATTGAGCTGATACAGGAACGTAGTGCCATTCGAGAGCGGGCTGTCTTAGAAATGAAGGAAAAATTCGAAAAATACAATCTTCAATTAGAGGAAGTTTTAATTGGCACCCCTAAAACAACAGTAGCCGATACCCAAATAGAAAACATTTTGATGCAGCTTAGAGAACGGCAGATTGCCGAAGAAAAAAAGGTCACCTACCAAAAGCAGCAATCCGCAGCGGAAAGTGAAAAATCTCTTCGTGAAGCACAGGCGATTGCAGAACAGCAGAGCTTCCTCACCAAATCCAAGATTCAGATTGAAATAGAGGGTAACAATGGTGCGGCCCTTGCAAGCCGTGCAGAACAGGAGTCGAATCAGATTATTGCTCTTGCAAAAGCTAATGCCTCCAAAATCAAGCTGGAAGGCGAAGCAGAAGCTTCTAAGGAATCAAATGTCGGCCTGGCCAAGGCTCAGGCCATTGAGGCACAGGTCAAAGCTTATGGTGGTGCTGAATTCCGAGTCATTCAAGAGGTCACCGATAAACTGACTGACGCAATTAAAAACGCAACAGTCGATATTGTTCCAAAGACTGTTGTACAGATGGGAAGTAGTGAAAACGGATCCTCAAGCAATTCCGGCGGAAATAGTACCGTTATGGATACCTTGCTAAAATTTATTACGTTGGATAAGCTTGGCGTATCTTTGGATCGTAATTCAGAGCCCTCTGCTACTACTAATACTACTACTGCTCAATCAATTGGGTCCATAGCGCAGTCAAACCAAGGGCAAGATGTAGAGAGTAAGGAAACAGAAGCCGCTAAAATTCCGGAAGTTGATATCAACAAGATTGATAAATAAAAATATGAGATTTCATTAAAACGTTTTAAGTTTTAACATACAACAATCCCTTCAGACTTACAAGTTTGGAGGGATTGTTATGACTTAAAATATGCTATTTTTGATTTAGAATAGGGGAAATGAACAAAAATCACTCTTTCACAAGTTTTTTTCATTTATCAGGACTTTAACATATGCATTATTTCAAGGAAACGATGTTGCAAACACGTAAAATATTCTTAAAACTTATGAATTAATGGTAGCACTGCATATCTTCTTTCATAATATATATCAAAGATCCTAAGGTCGAAAACCATGTATATGTATACCCAAGAAGGTAACTCTTATTATTCCATGCAGCCAGCATTTCGGATGTCATTTATCAGAATTCTTCACGCTTCCCCCGATGCTCCTGCCGTGGACATCTATGCAAATAATAATTTAATTGCAGAAGGACTTTCTTATAAACAATTAACCGATTATCTTCCAATCGTACCTGGTAATTACCAGATACAGGTATTTCCCGCAGGCAGTAAAACAAACGCTGTCATAGATACAAATGTTACAATTCCTCAAGACAGCGCATTTACAGTTGCAGCTGCAGGCGAATTAGCCAATATAGGTTTAATGGCTATTCCTGAAGTATTTACTCCGAATATGCCAATGGAAATGGGAAATGCTTCCTATGTACGTTTTGTACATCTGTCTCCGAACGCTCCAGCTGTAGATATCACACTGACAGATGGAACGAAGCTCTTTGAAAATGTGTCCTACACACAATTTACTGACTACATTGCTGTAAATCCAGGAACCTATACCCTTCAAGTCAGACCTACAGGAGAAAATCAAGTTGTATTAACCATACCAGATGTATATCTTACACCAGGTACTATTTTTAGCATTTTCGCAGTCGGTCTTGTGGGAGATACACCACCACTGGAAGCAGTTATTGCTGCTGATGGTATATACTAATAAGCTGAAACCATGGCCCACATAAATGCGTTTCTCAAAAACGCATTTATGTGGGTTTTAATGATTCAATACTCTCATAAGCCTATCTAATTCTTTTCTCGACTCTTCAATCAAGAATAAATACCTCCCTTTTAAACGTACGATATAAAATCACCCAATGTACAGGGTCACTTTCTATAAAAATAATGAACGCTTTAGAATATATTCATGATAGTTTAAGAATACTTTCGTTGTAGTTTTAATGATTATTATATACAATAAAAATATTATTTCAAAAAATAAAGTATTTTTGTATAAATTAGCTGTCAAAAATTCAGAATTAAACTTGTAATGTACATTATGATTCCCGGCTTAATCATAGATATTCCACATTATGAACCATATCACGGTCAAAAGTTCTATAAGCCCGGTAAAAAGATTAATGAGGTGTCGCATGAACAATCTACCAGATGAAGCAAAAAATAAAATATTAAATGGACTATCAGAAGCAGAAGTCCAGGAAAGAGTTGAGCAAGGGCTTGTAAATCAATCCACCATCACAACTGGAAAATCAGTCAAAGAGATTATCATGTCTAATACTCTGACCTATTTTAATCTGATTTTTCTCATTATAGCCATTTTACTAATCTACGTAGGTTCATTTCGGAATCTTACGTTTTTGCCCATCATCATTGGCAATACGATAATCGGGATTGTACAAGAGCTTAGGGCAAAACAAATACTGGATAAAATGAATATCATCAATGCCCCCCACTCCATTGTAATCAGAAATGGGACGCAGGAGCAAATCCTATCCGAAAATCTGGTAAGAGACGATATCATTTTACTAACAGCAGGGAATCAGATATGTGCAGATGCCGTTGTAATGGGAGGAACGGTACAGGTCAACGAAGCACTTTTAACCGGGGAAGCAGATGAGATTGAAAAGACCACCGGAAGTAAGCTCTTATCGGGTAGTTATGTAGTAGCCGGACAGTGCTATGGGAAATTAGAGCATGTGGGAAATGACTCTTATATAACAAAGCTGACCGCAGAAGCAAAAGCTATGGGTAACGATGAACAGTCCGAAATGATTCGTTCTATCAATCAACTGGTTAAATGGATTGGAATCGGAATCATTCCTATTGGTGCACTATTATTTTATCAGGGATATGTTGTAAATCAGGAAACCATGCAAAAAAGCATTGTTTCCATGGTGGCAGCCCTGATCGGAATGATACCGGAGGGACTTTACCTCCTCACAACCATAGCACTGGCCTTAAGTACTATGAGATTGGCGAAAAGACATATCCTGCTTCATGATATGAAGAGTATAGAAGCACTGGCACGAGTCGATGTGCTTTGTGTGGATAAGACTGGAACCATAACCGAAACAAGAATGGAAGTAGAGGAGTTTATTAAAAGCCTGACCAATCAGGAGCTTACTATTATAGAAGATCCGGAACAACTTTTAGTGGACTATGCGTTTTCAATGGCTGACGATAATGCTACCATTCATGCCATAAAAGAGTACACTGAAAAATTAAATATAAACGTAGAAAGACGAAAGCCTTTAGACATCATTCCCTTTTCTTCCACAACCAAATACAGCGGTATTTCTTTCGAGGACGGAAACTTTGTCCTTGGTGCGCCTGAATTTGTTATGCGGGAGGACTATAATTCCATTGCACCAGAAATAAGTTCCTATGTTAAGAATGGACACCGAGTACTTGTGTTGGGCAAATACAGCGGCAGCAATATGAAGGACGGGCTTACGGACAAAGTTGTGCCATTGGGATACCTTGTTTTAACAAATCCCATACGAGAAAATGCAAAAGCTACTTTTTCTTATTTTAAAGAACAAGGGGTCACCGTCAAAGTCATATCAGGAGATAATCCGGAAACGGTATCAGAAGTTGCTAAACGTGCAGGCATAGAGAACGCAGAACGGTTTATAGATGCAGGAACGCTGGATTCTGACCGTAAACTGGCTGCTGCTTTGGAACAATATACTGTTTTTGGACGGGTCACTCCAAAGCAAAAACAACTCCTTGTACAGGCACTGAAAAATGCAGGACATACCGTTGCAATGACCGGAGATGGCGTAAATGATATTCTTGCTATGAAGGACGCTGATTGCAGTGTGGCAATGGCGTCAGGCAGTGAAGCTGCAACTCAGGCAGCGCAGGTAGTTCTTCTTGATTCGGATTTCGCTCATATGCCTGATGTGGTGTTGGAGGGAAGGCAAGTGGTCAACAATGTGCAGCGCTCTTCCGTTTTATTTTTGGTCAAGAATATATTTTCCCTGTTACTGGCCTTGCTGTCTCTGCTCATTTCCTTCACATATCCATTGGAGCCTTCTCAAATATCATTGATCAGTATGTTTACCATTGGTTTTCCTGGTTTCTTGCTGGCTTTAGAGCCAAACAAAAAACGCATTGAGGGTCATTTCCTTAAAAATGTTATGTTGAAAGCATTACCGGCTGGTCTGACCGATGTTCTGGCAGTGGCCTCTCTCGTAATTTGCGGACAGGTCTTTTCACTCCCGAAAAATGACATAGCGACCGCATCCACCATGCTTCTTGCAGTGGTAGGATTTATCATATTATTTAAGATCAGTGAGCCTTTCAATCGGCTCAAATATGGGATTCTTATTATTAATATATTTGGATTGATATTTTGCGGTATCTTTCTAAACCAGCTGTTTGCAATAAGCGAAATGTCTAAAATATGCGTATTGTTGCTCATAGTCTTTTCCTTTGCTGCAGAGTCCCTGTTCCGGTATCTTACAATACTTATTGAGAAACTGGATGAATGGTATCTCCGAATAAAGAAAAGAAAAAAATAAGCTTCACGATTTTCAGAGTATAAAAAACGGGCCTGATTGTAATAAATCAGATGCCCGTCTTTTTATAAACTATTATACTAATTTTTAATTATGATTGTGGTCCTATGTATCTAGAACTGTCAAACCCAAGAATCGGGAAAAAGATGACTGGCAGTACAACCAGACCAACGGTAAAACCAACGCTCTTTTGAAATGCTTTGGAAATGTTAGCACAGTAAATGATATATAAAACCAACTGTGCCAGGCTTGCGAGGCTGGATATAAAATCAATCCCTGAAATGTTTCCAATAAAGGAAACCACCCACGCAATAATCAGAGCGATAAAATACACGGCGCTGCCAAAGGCTATCTGAGACATCACATAAACATTATAAACTGGTATCAATGTGGCCCAGCCAGGTTGACCTGCTTTCGTAAAAATCTTCCAATTGGCTACGATTAATAAAATACCGATTGCTATAACTAATACAAATACAAATGCGCCAAATGCAGCCAATGATGCATATAAACTACCATCCATGAACAATTCCCCCTTTATTTTTTTATTATTATACAATAAACGTCTTTATTTTACAATATATTCCATAATAATATTTATTATTATTTTTAAAATTATGATTCATTTCCTTAGGAACACTAATAAAAAGAAGAACTGATTTCATTCAATAGATCAGTTCTTCCTATTTCTTGTTAATGTTAGATTACATGTCTAAGACATCTGAGACGATCATCTCCACAGTTTCTTCCAGACTCATTGTCTCTGAAATGCAGGTTTCCGGGATTGTACCGATCAAGTCTTTATCCCTCCACCAGCTCCTCATTTCATTTTCACCGAATTCATTGCAAATAGGCTTTGACTTATGTCTGATTAACGTTGCATCAAAGGAAATATCATAATAATATGCATTGATATGATCAAATTCTGATTTTAGCATGCGGAAGAAATCCATATAAACATCCGAATGTAAGATTCCCTCTACAATTACGATCTCACAATTCTCTTTCCCGTATCTGGCAAGCACCATCAGCAGGGATATGGATTTTGTTCCTATTTCATCCTTTACCCATAACATATCTCGCCTGATCACATCCTGAGATATCACCAGAGTACCTCTTCCAAATCTTCTTTGCAATTCCTTTGCAACGGAGGATTTCCCACTTCCAGAATTTCCTCTCAGTAGAATCAATTTCACTTTGCTATTCTTCATACGCGACCAATTACAAAGAAACTAACTTATTAAAGATAACGGTTTTTTCCTTTAATGAAATTTTACCCACCTCATAACCGTAGGCAATCAGCTCTTTCTTATAATTTAAAAAAGAATGATCTATCTCAAATCCCAGGATATCCTGTACTTCGGCGAATGTTAGTTTGAAAGATATATCCTCCTTCTTACCAACATATTCCCATAACTCATTATACTTACTCATAACGCCTGTCTCCTCTCTCATTTCCATTTGTCTTGCCTTTTATAGAATAGAAGCTTATAATGTTACCATTTTATCTCAAATAATCCCAGCTATCAATAAGAGAATGAATCTTAGGGAAGTTTTCTCTTTCACAGACTCTTCACAGTTTTCTCAAAATCTCTTCACAGATTCCGTCTATACTAATACTTACAAAGAGGTGAAAGACCTTTTACATATAATTTTTTTCATAGAGCCGGCAGAAGTTCCCCCCTTTTGTCGGCTTCCTCCCCTTATTTCAGTTATTTTGGGTGCTTAATTCTCGTTACGATTTTAAATAAATATAGACTTCAATCTCCAGTTTTGATATATTATGAGTAGTTACCTTAGTAAGCAGCCACTTAATAAGGCAGCGATATTGCTCGAATTTAGTCAAGAGCCTGATTGGGCCAGAGATAAGAAAAGGAGTTGATACATATGCCAAAGCTTAATGACCTGACCAAAGAAATAACAGCAAAAGTAATCAATCAAAACATGGATTATGTAATAGAAAAAGTTAGCACTACCGTATCCAGCAGTTCCTATAAGCACATGGAAATCACTCCGGATACTGCTGCACTGATTGGATGTGTTACAGCAGCTTCTGTCAGCGTTTCCGTTGAACTCGCTACCATCGCAACCCTCTCCATCCTATCGGAATTAGGTCTCTTGGAGATTGATGAGAAACCATATCTCCATATAGTTTCTGCCAAAGACGAATAGATGAATCAGCCGGTCATATCCTATCCCATGACCGGCTGTTTTTACGGACAGATTCTGCTTGTTCACAAGTACAGGATTCCTACATATAATAATATTACAAAACAACTTATCGAACAGAGAGGGAGGGGTACACGGCCAGTGTAAAAACCGCCGCGTTACTGCCTTACTACTGATAAACAACTCATTTTCTGCACGTCCTTGTGCTCCTTCCTTCGGTAAGAAGTTTTGTAAAACTGCCCGATCATAAGTATGGAACTTCAAAAGGGTGGAGGCCAACGCATCCTGGCCTCCACCTTTTTTTAATTAATCCGACCTTCTCTTCGTATTCGGTCCCATGCCTTCCCTACGGGAATTATGGGTCTGATTCTGATTTTCTACTTTTCCCTTATCATTGGTATTGTTGTGCACTTCAAATTCATTTTTTATCACGTGCTTGTCTTTTTTATTTTTGTCCATTTCCATCACCTCAAGCTTAGTATGGCTGGCAGAATTATTTTTATGTGAATCATCAAATAATGTATAATTGATTTACAAGTGCACAGTATAATGATGAGGTGATGACCATGTCCTATATAGCTCCCGCCGTTCAGGCAAAGTTTGAAACGCTTTCCATCGATCTAAAGAATGAGATTCTGGAGCGGAATGTTCAGATTAACACCATTTACGACTTAATCCAGGTGCTGGAAGAAATCGTAAACGGGAAATGATTTTCCCAAAAAACAGGCCGAACGATTACCGTCCGGCCTGTCATAATGTGTTATTTAAATTATCTGCAGAATCTTGCGAAAGAACCGCACTGGCTGAAATTGATATTACAAGTTGTTTTACCCTTTGTGCAGTTGCTGGTGTTCTTGTTTCCAGTATTGCAGTTGCTTCCCTTTGTTCCGTAGCAGTTTAATAAGTCGTTAAGACTTCCGTACTGTGTGCTGCAGTTTGAGGAATAACGAACTGATGGGCTGGAACAGGTAGCTGCCTGTGCTGTCATAGGTACACCTGCTACGGTAAGTACGGTTGCTGCTGCTAAAACAAGTGTTGATAACTTCTTCATGGTAATATCCTCCTAATATGTTACATATTGATTACATTTCTGTTACAAACATATGATAACATACAGGAAATGGAATTACATTAGGAGATAGATGGCAATTAACCTTTCATTTCCAGTTGATATTCGTTCAGTCCAAGTTTAAGCGCACCCATGATTCCCTGATTGTCATTGAGACTTGGCAACACGATATACTGATCGATATCAGAAAGCTCTTTTGTATCAATATATCCGGCAAGCTGACTCTTCACTTCTTCCCTGATCAATGGCATCAGATGCTCCTGATGCATGACTCCGCCGCCAATAACGATTCTCTGCGGAGAAATGACCATAATATAATTAACAAGTGCCTGAGCAATGTAATAGGCCTCTAATTCCCATACCTCCTTGCGGTCTGCCAGCTGAGTCCCCTTTTCACCCCAACGAGCCTCGATGGCGGGTCCGGCAGCAAGTCCTTCCAGACAGTTCTTGTGGTAAGGACAGGTTCCTTCAAAGGAATCCTTTGGATGTCTGGACAAAAGAAGATGGCCGCCCTCCGGATGAAGCATTCCGTGAAGAAGCGTTCCATTTGTGATGATTCCGGTTCCAACCCCAGTTCCAATGGTAATGTACATGCTGCTATCAAGCCCTTTTGTAATTCCCCAGGTAGCTTCTCCAAGGGCTGAGCCATTGACATCCGTATCAAAACCCACCGGCACATTTAAAGCCTCTTGGAACGCTTTTACAATATTATAATTTTTCCATGCAAGCTTTGGAGTGGTTGTAATAGAGCCATAAGTTTCTGAATTTCTGTTTAAGTCTATGGGCCCGAAACAGCCAATACCAAGTGCCTCAATATCCTTATCAGCAAAATACGAAATCAGCTTCGGCATGGTTACATCCGGTGATTCTGTTGGTATGGATATACGTTCCAATATTTCCCCATTTTCATTTCCAATGGCACAAACCATCTTTGTGCCGCCTGCTTCTAATGCCCCAAGTCTCATAGTCTCCTCCTGCTTATTCTGAATTGGAACAGATGATTGACATCGTTCCTTCAAATCTGCACACTCCACTCTCTGCCGGTATAATAAAATGCTGCCCTGCCATAACAGAGATACCATTGACGGATCCTTTTCCGCTTAACACGCTTACATTGGTAAAATACTTTTTAAACTCTATAGAAAATACACCGTTTATATCATACTTGTCCACGGAGTAATAGGGACAGCTTATAAAATGAGTGTGATCTGCTCCCTCCAGTGATTCTGTCACCGGTCTGCTCTCATCTGCTTTAAAGGGTGTGCTTATGGTATCAATGCTCTGTTCTATATGAAGCTGCCTTGGTTTTCCTTCCTGCAAGCGGTCATAATCATACACCCGGTAGGTGATATCACTGCTCTGCTGGGTCTCTAAAATCATGGTTCCGCCCTTTATGGCATGAACGCAGCCTGGATTGATCTGAAAGAAATCACCTTTATGAACCGGAACTTTACGGATAAACTCATCCCACTTGCCGCTTCGGATCATAGATTCCATCTCTTTCTTATCCTTTGCATAATGGCCGATGACGATTTCCGTATCAGGTTCACAGTCTAAGATATACCAGCATTCCGTTTTCCCAAGAGAACCATTTTCGTGGATACCGGCATATGCATCATCGGGATGAACCTGAATGCTTAAATCCTGCCTGGCATCTATGATCTTTATGAGAAGAGGAAACTCCTCTCCTGGATAATGACCGAAAAGCTCTGGTCTCTCCTTCCATAAACTACTGAGCAGCTTACCGTCGTATCTTCCCCCTGCAATTTGACATTCCCCATTCTTATGAGCGCTGATTGCCCAGCATTCTCCTGTGGTATCTCCAGGAATATCATAACCAAATACGTCTCGCAGCCTGGTGCCTCCCCAGATGGCCTCTTTAAAGACAGGCTCTAAAAATAAAAATTCCATCTGCTTCCTCCTTATGTGGTCAATTTTCTATCTGACATTATTTTAACTGAATCTGTACAAAAGGGAAAGAGGTATTTCTATATTTTCTCAAATTTCCCACAATAAAAAAGTGCTCAAACTTTGCCTGGTTTGGCTCATTTCAACACTTTTTACCCTTATTTACTTAGAATCTTTTCCATATACCTCAATCTGAGTCAAAGCCGGGAACGGGGATGGATCGTCTGCCTTTATCAGATTGCTAAGTCGTATCCAGGTGATATGTTCGCGCTTTATTTCAAATACATGGGGTTTACTGCTCTTTTCCATTTCTACAACTTCTGATGTTCCGTCAGAGAATGTGAAGGTTGCCTTTACCCACCAGTTATCGTGAGGGAAATCGGAACGGGTGTAGAGAACCAGGGTATCAAAATCCACGGGACGGCCAAATTCCAGAGTAAGCTCTGCATCATCCTGGCGGTTGATGCCCCATGACTCATAAGGCCATTCCCCATGGGATTCGCTGGCAAGAACCCCGTCAATGGCGTTGCGGGCTGCAAATACCGCTTCTCCTCTTGTTTCTACATTCGCAAAGGCATGTGGGTAACATCCGGTATCCCCATGCTGGTCTATCACATTCTTTCCTAAATTCCGGTAGGAGTCTGCTTCATAGGAAGCAGCGGTCCGAATGGTAAGATAATGGCGCTCTCCTGTAAATGCTTTTGGATTATAGGATACCTTTTTCTCCCCAAAGGGAATGAAATATGTTACTTCCGGCTTTGTTATATAAACCAGGGATTCATCCAGACAGTCATCAATCCGGACAACATAATGGGCGTCTGTTTTTTCCGTAGAAAGAACAATTACGTCTCCTTCCTCATATTCACCTTCAAATGCGAGAATTGCCTGATTCTCTCCTGATGCCAGGGCTTTTTCCCTGCCATCTTTATCTTTCACAGCAATTGAAACCGAAGCCATTAGTATTCCTCCTGCTCTTCCTGCTCAAAATAGTCTTTGTATTCCACTTCAATCTGGTACTTCATTCTCTTCATGCTATAATAAAGATGCTCTCTTAGAGATCGTTCCAGGCCCTCTATATCCTTCTTTTCCAGAAGTTCGAACAGCTCCGTGTGTTCTCTTATGATTCTGGTAAAATCCGTTTCAGTTACAAAATCAAGCATACGGAACCTTGTATAATGCAACTGCTGAGCCTGTATCATGTCCCACAGCTTATTCTTACCTGTGGCCTGGTACCAGATGGCGTGCATCTGCGCATCCATACGGTAAAACTGCTCCGGTTCAAATCCCTTTTCCTGAATCAGCGCCTGCTGCTTTCGGATCAAATAACGGACTTCTTCCATCCACATGGGAGTAGCCATTTCCACAAAATCCCGCATCACCATAGTTTCAACAGCAACCCTCATATAGATCATCTGCTTTATGTTATCCAGATTTAAAAGGGTTACCTGGGTTCCGGAATACGGTACGGAAATGACAAAGCCCTGCTCCTGCAGCCTTCGTACAGCCTCCCTGACCGGAGTCCGGGAAACGCCAAAACGTTCGCATATTTCATTTTCACCGATCATCTGTCCAGGCTTTAATTCCAGGTCTAAAATCTCCTGTTTTAAAGTCTCAAACACCAGCTCACCACGGTTTTTATAGGTCTTTGTTTTTCCTTCCATGGATCTCTCTCCGTCCTCTATATTATCAGCATTAAAAAAACAGGGGCAAACCATCGAAGCCTGCCCCCATTAAAAATCAGTCTGATTACTGCGGCTGCTTGCCGATGTAAGCTAAAATTCCGCCATCTACGTACAGAATATGTCCATTTACAAAGTTGGAAGCATCGGATGAAAGGAATACAGCCGGACCGGATAAGTCCTCTGCCTCTCCCCAACGTCCTGCTGGAGTCTTTGCAAGAATGAACTGGTCAAATGGATGCTTGGAGCCATCTGGCTGAGTCTCACGAAGTGGTGCTGTCTGAGGAGTTGCGATGTAGCCAGGTCCAATGCCGTTACACTGGATGTTGAACTCACCGTACTCAGAAGCGATGTTCTTTGTCAGCATCTTAAGACCGCCCTTAGCTGCTGCATAAGCAGAAACAGTCTCACGACCCAGCTCAGACATCATAGAGCAGATGTTAATAATCTTTCCGTGACCTTTTTTGATCATTGAAGGAATAACAGCCTTTGCTACGATAAATGGTGCATTTAAATCAACATCAATGACCTGTCTGAAGTCTGCTGCAGACATCTCAACCATAGGAACGCGCTTGATGATACCTGCGTTGTTAACCAGAATGTCGATTACGCCTACTTCTTTTTCAACCTGAGCTACTAAAGCATTAACGCCATCTTCGCTTGTAACATCACATACATATCCATGAGCTGTGATGCCCTCTTCCTTATAGGCAGCAATGCCCTTATCTACTAATTCCTGTTTAATATCATTAAAAACGATGGTAGCGCCTGCTTCTGCAAGAGATTTTGCAATGGCAAATCCAATACCATAGGAAGCACCTGTAACTAAGGCTACCTTTCCTTCAAGGGAAAACTGGCTTGTTAAGTAATCCTTATTCATGATTCAATTCTCCTTTTCCTGTGTTTTTTTTGGTCAGTTATTTCGTCATTGCTGTAAATGTATTTGTATCCAAACTTGAATATTTGTATACAAACTTAATGACTTGTATATATGCTAACATATTGCACACTCTTTTTCAATGTACATTATTGCCAAACAATGGTGTTTTTATTTAGTCATAATTTTTCATGTGATATTCTCAAAATAAATAGTCTTTATAAGAAGCCAAAACACAGGCAAACATGTGTCTGAACCTGTAACCTGGGGTGGCCCTTCGCAGCAGTCTTCGGTCTATTGAGTCTTCGGTCTCTTGTAATTCTGATTATGGTGTTGTTTCGATGATACGTCAGTAATAAACTTCCTTTAACGCATTCTGCAAATCCACCATGGCTAAGCTTTTTTATGTAATCGGACATAGTTTCCTAATATAAAAAAACCGGCTCCCATAAAGGGAACCGGAATCTTTTATTTATGATGGATTATCTGCAGCTGCAGTTCGTATCGGTATCACCCATAACTGTATTTTTAGTACAACCGGTTGCTGTCCAGAAGCCATCACGGAATCCTGTTTCATAACCATCTTTAAAACCGGCTGCATAACCCTGCCGATAGCATGCATTCATGTTGGCATCGCTGACAGCTGGTTTACAGTTATTGCTGGAGTTCCAGTTATTATTACTACATCCGCAGTTATTCCAATTATTACAACTCATTTTATATTTACTCCTCATTTATCAGGCTTGTAATGTATTTTATGCTGATATACTTAAGATGTGAGTTTTAGAACAACTTTTTATCCATTTTTTATTATTTTTTTAGAGCTTACTTTTGTCTTTATGAGAACGCTCAAAATTTAATATTTTTCTATACCTGATAAATTTTAATATTGTCTCTGCTATGTAATTCCTGCTGAAAATATCCGCTTTCTCCGTTTATCTCAAGCATAACCTGTCTGGTGAGATTCTTAAAATCAAGACCGGAGTATTCCAATATGTCCATGAGATAATAAGGCTGGTTGTCAGGTTTGGGAGGTAGTATTAATGGTTTTTCATTGAGAAAAACAGTAAGCTCTCCCCTTATTTCTTCCTTATTTTGAAATTCCGAAACTGGTTCAAGCTGAATGGATGTGGACTTCATCTCAGCCGGAGCAGAATGAATTCCAGGTACAGGTATTACATCTGTTTCGTCCTCTTCTATGGACAATTCCTCATCATTTATAACTTCTTCTATCGTAATACTGTCGCCGGTTTTAAGTGGGATATCGGAATATACCCTTTCCTCATTTATTAAAATAAGCTTATCCGGGCCAAGTTCGGTTACATCGGAAAGTTTAGCTTGAGCACTTTTCCCATGGGTAGCTGGTACAAATACGATCCAGTCTTCTGAGTTGACTGGATCAGAAAGCTGGGCTTCCTCTCCATTGACCTTTAATACAGAAGGCTCTGCTTTTTCTCCATAAAAAATAGTTCTTTTTCCATTTACGGATACCACCAGATTTTGCCCGGAACGGCCAATCATATCCTGGTAATTGTAGCCGTTCATCATAAGCACATCCATTACAGTAAAGCTGCCATTTCTAAATATTTTAGCTGGTCGGTCATTTAAAACAATCCGGTAACTGTCATTTATAATGTTAAAGCCTGCGGAAATAACGATACCCAGGGGAGTTGCATACTCTGGATTTTCCAGATCGTATTCCTCGGAAAATGCATTAATCTTAAAATTATTGCCTGCAATGGCAACTCGTTTGGAATCTATTTTCAGATGCTCTACGATCCCCTCTTTTAACCCTGACAAGCGGCTGCCGCCTCCTGCTAAGAATACCGCCGATGGCATTCCTCCGTTGATTTCAAGAATCTTTTCAGATATCTCTTCGCAAAGCCTTGAGGACGCCTCCTGGATACTCTGAAAAATAGAGTCTTTGGTAATAGTCTGTTCAAAACCAAGAATATCGGTAAACTGGATCTCTTCTGCCTCGTCTATCTCTGCCTTTATCTTTTCTGCGGTTTCAAAATCCACCAGATATTCTTTCATAATGGATTCTGTTATCTCATCCCCTGCAAGGATAGCCATGGTGTATCCTGTCACGCTTCCATCCCGGCACACAGCAATATCCGAGGTACCTGCGCCAATATCCACCATTGCCAGATTTAACAGACGGATATTCTGGGGAATTGCCGCATTGATGGCTGCAATGGGCTCTAACGTAAGGCTTGCTACTTCCAAATTGATTTTATGCATAGCGGAATAAAGACTCTCCACTACCTCTGTAGGAAGAAATGTGGCAATGATATCGACCTTTAATACACGTCCATGATGATCGACTAGGTTGGATATCATGTAGTTGTCCAAATAATATCGGCTTACGGTATAACCTACCAGATAAAACTGCCGGTCAGAATCTTTTCCCTCCCGGTTCATAAACATCTTTTCAGCTTCACTGATCGCTCCAGCTTCCAGCTTGCTGACGGATTCTGCGTCTATTTTCTGGGCTCTGGAAAGCTCCATCTCAAAGGTAACGCTTTCTGTACGAAGCGCCCTTCCTGCCGCAGCCACACACACCTTATTAAGCTTACAGCCCAGCTTTCTCTCAAGCCTGTCCTTTACCTGTCCTGCGATTTTTGCGACCTGCTCTATGTCCTCGATCTGTCCATCAATCATCGCACGTTTCGTATGCTCGGCCCTCTCTATGGCAACGATATGAATTCTCTCCCCATCTGGCATACCTACCATGCCGATAATACTCCGGGTTCCGATATCCAGTGCGAAAATAGCCTGATCCGGAAGTGTGTCTGTCAAAATGCTATTTCTGTTATCCATAAATAATGCCCCACCTCTTGTATATTTGCTTTTATTTTACTAGTATAAATTGGCTCCGTCAATCAAATAAAGGAAATATTTGTGGAAAAAACGCTGAATTTGGCGAATAAAATATGACTGAGGCATTGATTTGTTTAACCGAAAAGTTATATTGGTATGAAATAATTCATGATCCAATTATAATCTATGTATTTAGTATGATGTTTCTATTTCTCAATTCAATATATCTTTCCACAAGCACTTGGTTGCTTTTTATTGATTTATATGGTAATATTTTCCATATTATTAGGCTTATATATTATCGACTATTTTCCTGTGATATTTAAGAAGGTGTATCTTAAAATCACATTTATTATTTATACAATAATGGATAAATCATCTATTAGCACATTTATCGTGCCAATCAGCCTAAGTTAAAAATTTAAAATATCCAAAGCATTAAGTAAATAAAGCATGGTTAAAGAAGCATATTGTCTTATAAAAGTAGGCAATGACCATGATTTTTTTGTGTATAAATAATTATTTAGTACTCTTCCATTCATATAATAAACAGCTATACGCATCATTTTATTAGAAAGGAACTGAAATCATAATTATAATTGATTGAACAAAAAGCATATGCTAGGAAATCAATATAACATGATGATAACAATATAAGTTAGATTAAATCGCCTTAGGCTTTTTAATAAATACATAAGATAAGAAAAGAGGAAAAGTATGAAAAAGAGATTATTAGTACCCGTATTATGTGCGGTGGCACTCAGTGCAACAGCATGCGGCAGTAATGCTTCATCAACTAAAACAGAAGGTACAACTGCAGAAGCCACTACTGCTGCAGATACAACATCTGCTGAAGAAACAACTACTGCCGAGGAAACAACTACTGCACCGGAAACAGAAGCTGCTTCAGCAGCTATACCAATGGGCCAGGCTACCAAAATCGGTGAATGGAATATTACTGTAAACAATATGCAGATAGTAGATAATATTCCAGATGGATATGGCAGCTTTTCTCCAGATGCAGGAAACAAATATTTGCTAGTATCTTTATCCGTATCTAATGAAGGAAAAAAGGCAGAATCATTCCTTCCGTCCTTCTCCATGGGAGATGATACTTCTGTAAAGGTAATTTATGGTGATGGATACGAATTTACACAAACCAACCTCTTGGGATATAGCAAATCAATGATTAATGCTACTATTAATCCTCTCTCTTCTAAAGAAGGAGATATTGCCTTTGAAATCCCAGATAGTGTAGCTGCTGCAACTGATCCAATTATTGCAGAATTCTCATGCGGAAACGATAAAGCCAACTTCGCAATTAGATAAGTACCAAATTTAACCTTGTAAGAAATTCTTTTTTAGCTGCCTTCAAACATTAGCGAAGGCAGCTTTTAAGTCTTTAGCAACTAGTTTTAAATGTTGGAGGTGCTTAAGATGAGAAAAGTAAAATTATTTATTTTGACTGCTGTAATGTCAATTTGTATGAGTATAACAGCACTTGCTGGTCAATGGATCCAGGATAATAATGGTTGGCGGTATCAAGTCGAAAACGGGAAATATCCAGTTAACGACTGGTTGCAGGACAATGGGAAATGGTATCATTTTCATGGCAACGGCTATATGCAGACTGGTTGGCTTGAAATCTCCTCAAAATGGTATTAATTATATGCAGACGGCGATATGCAAACAACCAGTATTACATTGGCTGATGGAGTTACTTATAATTTTAATGAAGATGGTTCTTGCATCAATCGATGGCAGGGGTTAGGGGATACATACCATTACGATAAAAAAACTGGAACTATGAAAAACATAGGTGCAGAAAGGACAGAAAGAGATATACTGGATCAAATTACAGGTATTCCTCTTTATTAATTTTTAATTTGTCACTTTGTATCTTTGATTATTTTTACACCGCTCTCAACAATAATGCATTTTTAGTTGATTGAGTTATAAATAACAATGTCGAAAGCTTAAATGAGCAAAACATAAGAAAAGAGGAATTTAGTATGAAAGTAATAAAATATTTACCTATGTTTGCTGTCAGTACTCTGCTTTTATCTGCTTGTAGCGCAAGCAATACAAATTTCACCCAGTCTCAAACACAAGCTGAAACTACTCAACAAATTCAAGAGAAAGCTGAAAGCCTAAGTGAAAGCCTGGAAAATGCTGCTAAGGACCTTAAAGAAGCACCTACAGCCGCTTCAACGAATTCTTTAGAAGATCTGGCTAACTATTTAAAAGAAAATAAAATGATTGAAGGTGAACCAGCAGGTATACCCGCTCAATCCTTAGGTGCAATAAGTGGTTCTAAATATAATGATGTAGCTATATATGAATTTGATAAGGATTCAGACAGTTATAAGGGCTTATTAGAAAATGGATATGTAGTTTTAGAAGGTTTTGGCACAAAAATCGAACCAACTGCAATTAATGATAAATTCATGCTTATATGCGAAAAAGCGGAAAATAAAGATGAGATTATAGAAGTTTTCATGAACTATAAATAGCAAACCATCTAATGCTTCATACACAGAACTGTATTAATTAATTATTTATTGTCGGTCGAACCAAAATTAGATTAAATAGCCTATGGCCTTTTAATAAAATATGAAACCAAAGAAAAGAGGATTTGAGTATGGCAAAGATTATCCAAATTAACAATGACATTGTTACAGTGGGGATGGACAATGGCTCATTAACAGAAGTTCGCATGTGTGATTTAAACTTTACTCCTAATGTTAATGACGAAGTAGAAATTTTTCAAAATGAAGCTAAGACTATAGTATCTAAAAAAGAAGCTCCTAAGCAGAACGATATACCGGGAGGAATTAATATTAATGTTAATAATTCCAATACCGTTGGCAGTCAGCCGGTAACCGCAACCAATGGTAAAAAGGCAGTAAACAAAGTTGTTTATTGTTTATTAGCATTCTTCCTTGGAGGACTTGGGGTACATAAATTTTATTCTGGAAAAATTGGATTGGGAATTCTCTATCTTGTTTTCTGCTGGACTTATATTCCTATGATTGCATCACTTATAGAATTTATTATGGCTTTGTGTAAGAAAGCAGATGATAATGGAATGATTATAGTATAATAATGAAACATCTCAAAAGGTGCCTTTCTTTAGCTATTCGCTCACGTAAACTTCGTACACTAGTAAATAAAAAGCGGCTGCAGCATAAATTACGTTGCAGCCCGATCATTTTTAGCATGGTTTTCTAATATCAAAACTTGGGTTAAATGCATAGAAGTTCTTGCTGTCCAGATTATCCTGCGTTATTCGGAGTGCTTCACCGAATCTCTGGAAATGGACGATTTCTCTTAAGAAACGAATCAGATCACATATTTCAGGATCTGTTATAACACGCAGAATGTTATCATAAGTACTGCGTGCTTTCTGTTCTGCCGACTGGGGCCAGATACCTGTTGTGTGGTCAATATAATACGGTCCAAGGCCGGATTCCACTACTTGCTCCGGAGTAAGGTTTCTGGTCAACTGGTGAACGATTGCTGCTACGATTTCCATATGAGCTAATTCGTATGTACTCAACAGATATCAGTAATTATAAATCTGGGCAGAATGCAGGATATTCGCCTATTAATTTACGTAACAGCAAAGTGTGTTGCACAAAACAATGAGAATGAAGTATAATTTATTTAACAAGCTTTAGAATAAAACGTTAAGTTTAAGGAGGAAGAAAGATGAACAAAATAAAATTACTATTTACTGCTACTATCATGACTACAGCTATGTGTATTACCTCATTCGCTGGGCAGTGGAAACAAGATGCCAAAGGGTGGTGGTACCAGAACGATGACGGTAGTTATCCAGTTAATTCTTGGCTTCAGGACAAAGACTCCAAATGGTATTATTTTAATGATACGGGATATATGCAGACAACCCCTATTACTTTAGCAGATGGGACGACCTATACATTTGACACTGATGGCAGTTGCACGAACCGTTGGGCAAGTGCTGCTGATCAAAATTACTATGATCGCAACGATGGCAAAGTAAAAAACGTAGGCGCTGAGCTTACTATGCGTGATTATTTAAACGGTATCAACAGTGAAATAAATGGAAGTTATTACATTCAAGAGAATGATATTAATTAATGGCAGGGAGAATCCCAAAGTTTGTGTAAACCTACAAACTGATGTTAAATAAAAAGCGGCTGCAGCATAAATTACGCTGCAGCCCGATCATTTTTAGCATGGTTTTCTAATATCAAAACTTGGGTTAAATGCATAGAAGTTCTTGCTGTCCAGATTATCCTGAGTGATTCGGAGTGCTTCACCGAATCTCTGGAAATGGACAATTTCTCTTTCTCTTAAGAAACGAATCGGATCACATATTTCAGGATCAGTTATGACGCGCAGAATGTTATCATAAGTACTGCGTGCTTTCTGCTCTGCCGCCATATCTTCTACTAAATCAGTAATGGGATCCCCTTTCGACTGGAATTCACAAGCATTCTGGGGAATTCCACCTGCTGCCTGAGGCCAGATACCTGTTGTATGGTCAATGTAGTACGGTCCAAAGCCTGATTCCACTACCTGCTCTGGCGTTAGGTTTCTGGTAAGCTGGTGAACGATTGCTGCTACGATTTCCATATGAGCTAATTCTTCCGTCCCGATATCCGTCAAAAGACCTTTACACTCTTTATACGGCATCGCATATCTTTGAGAAAGATAACGCAAGGAGGCACTTATCTCTCCATCGGGTCCACCTGAGTTCAAAAACAGATATTTAAAGCAAACAGGAGGAAGCTTCTAATGGACTTCCTCCTGCTTGTCTTTATTCTTCATTTTCATATTCTC
>NZ_JHWJ01000025.1 GCF_000687555.1 [Clostridium] aerotolerans DSM 5434
ACCCGACATCTCGCGCTCCCAGCTGAGCTATACCCCCATGGACGCTATTATATCAAACCAATAAAAAATTTGCAACTACATCTTGCAATTTTTTTATTGGGTGATATAATGTATCCAGAACATTTGCATATAGTTGTCTTCAGGGCAGGGTGAAATTCCCGACCGGCGGTAAAGTCCGCGAGCGTGTATCACGCAGAATTGGTGTAACTCCAATACCGACAGTAAAGTCTGGATGAAAGAAGATGTGTTAAATAAAGATAATACACCTGTCTATTATTAACACCTGAAGGGCACACTTTCAGGTGTTACTTTATTTTCAGGAGGAAAGTATTATGAATATGAGCAAGAAAACAAGTAAAATAACCATAATGGCCATGTTATGTGCTTTGGCTTTTGTAGCCGTTTTAATTATCCGGATTCCTATTGTCCCGGTCGCCCCATTTTTGGAGTACGAACCAAAAGACGTTATTATATTGACTGGAGGATTTGTATTTGGTCCTATGTCAGCGGTCATTATTTCCGTTATCGTTTCATTTATTGAAATGTTTACCATCAGCAGCACTGGAATCATTGGTCTGATCATGAATATCTTGTCCACAGTTGCCTTTGTCTGCCCTGCCGCTTATCTTTATAAAAAACGCCATTCCATGACTGGCGGCTTTGTAGGTATGGTAATCGGTTGTCTGCTTATGACAGCTGTCATGGTGTTGTGGAATTATCTGATTACGCCCATTTATATGGGATACCCCAGAGAAGCTGTCGTTAAACTTTTGTTACCAGCTATTATACCATTTAATCTTTTAAAAAGCGGTATCAATACAGTCCTGACTCTTCTTATTTATAAGCCACTTGTTACTACACTGAGAAAATCAAATCTCCTGTCTTTTCAGACGCAAGACACGAGTAAAAATGGAACAATCAGTTTAGGCATGACACTGATTGTTGGAGTTATTTTAGTGACAATCGTCATGGTGATTCTTGTTTTAAATGGGGTCATTTAATTCAACTTAACTTTCATTAAAAAATGAAATAATGCGTAGAAAATGCAAATCCATTTCATGACTGCAAATTCTACGCATCTAACTAAATCTAAGTTACTATTCCTGTCAAATATAAAAAATCTCTTTTAAATATTCCCAGACATTTCATTTGAATACCTTATATCTATCATACCTCAAAAAAGAAACTCTTCTAATCATTTAACCTATTCCATAAATACTTTCCAGCGCTTTAAATCACCAATTGCAAATGTATACTCCGGTGTAACAATAGAATCTTTTATTTCTGTAACATAATACCATGGATCATCTTCATGCAGCGGATTATTTAGAACATGAAAATCCTGAGCCGGCATGTATCCCTGGGCTAAAAGAAAACATTTATTTCCTGCTGCATCCTCTGCTACATCAATCACCATAACACAATGACCGGGGCTTCCTCCTCGGATCAGCAGATCTCCAGATAATAGCTGTTTTAAATCAACACTGCTGCTCTCTCTTTCAAGGGAAATGGTCCCCGCATATATCATGACCTGCCTTAAATATTTTATCAGGTTTTCTTTGGATTCATCATAAGAAGCCTGCTTTTTCCACCATACCTTATTTCCTTCCACAGACAGGCGCTTTCCCTCTCTCCAGGAAGAATAATCCATGAGAAAACCATTGGTGAGCTGAAATGAAATATCTTTAAATGCACCGACCGACCATAGATATTCACCATACATACGAATGACACTGTCTGCACACTGCTGTAAATCCCCATTTACTAATGGCATTGAGAAAACTGCAGCATGGGCCTTTTGATTTCTCTTTTCGCTTCCATCATGCAAAAGTACAGGGCTTTTATCCGGTTTAAGTACGTACTTTCTTAAATATCCCTGAAAGCTGCCCAAAGGTTTTTCCACTCTGACATAGCCATCAGGGGTAGCAAATCGTTCTTCCAGCGTTGTTCCGGCTGAATGAATCAAAGTCTTTTTTATTGTTGTGCTATTGACAGACATTGTACGTTCCACATTATCACTTACTGGTGTATTTACTGTAGGGTCAGCCGAATGGGTCAGGATTTCATGACTTGACTGTTCTGTTTCCAGAATCATGGCTTTTTGCTTATTAAAATATTTCGTCTGAAACACTAAGAGACTTATTAAAGCGCATGTCATACATCCGCAAACCCACTTTTTCATATTCGGCATCCCCCACATGGTTCTTGTTCTATCCTTGCTTGTTTCTGCAATTGTAACACGATAGAAATAGGATTACCAGTAAATATAACGAATATTTAACATTATATTTTGATTACCTTGAAGTGCTGTCTGTATCATTCTTATCCATCAATTGATTTGCCAATATTTTAATATGCCTGTTTTTATATCCAGCAATACAAGAGAATGCCCCCAGAATACCAGTACAAAGAAACATGACCGCCATACCACTTCCTGCTCCGGTTCCTACCACCTTATGTAATAAACCTGCGACCAGGTGGTCAGACCTCATAAATGGTTCGTATACGTGATCAGCCAGATAACCGCCTAGAAGAATCCCCGCTGGAATGGTGGAGTATTGAATTGCATTGCGAAGTGCAAAGATGCTTCCTTGCTTACTCTGCGGAATCATCTGGTATAAAATCATGGTCTGTCCCGCTATGATATACGGAATTGGAATGCTTGCTCCTAAGCCAGCTAAAGACCAGGCAAATATACTTTGGCCGCTTCCCATCATTAAATCTCCAAACAGGAATGATATTCCCGCAGAAACATAAATAAGCTTAATCGGATTAGTTTTGGCTCTTCCACAGGTGACCATAACCCCTCCTACGATACCACCTGCCCCCATAACTCCGCTTATTAAAGAGAGCGCCTTAATATCGTTTCCGCTTCTGGCTAAAATCATTGGTGATAAGATATTTTCATATGTCAGTCTGGAGAAGAAATTAATGATTGCCATACTTATCATAATGTGCAGTATCCCTTTTTCATTGTTTAGTAATGAAATACCTTCCTTGAGACTGCCAGTTTTCATTCCACGCACTTTTGTCTTTTTCTCATTTAGGGAAGACAGTTTCACTGGGATCACGATTAACGTCAGCATGCAAAATATAAATGTAGTCAGGTCTGCCAATAGAACCAATGAAAGCCCCGCTGCCCCTGTAATCATTCCAGATAACATAGGGGCTGTAACCATGATCAAATTGCTTGAAAAGGATTGAAGGCCGCTCGCCTTTTTATATTGTCCGGCAGGTATCAAAATGCCGGTAACAATAGCAGATGCCGGAGACTGAAAGGCATTGGAACATCCTATCACCGTATTAACCAAATAGATATGTTCTATGGCCAGCTGATTTTGTCTCAATGCAAAGAATACTCCTACGGTTAATAAGGCTGCAATCGTATCTGATATAATAAGGATACCCTTTTTAGAATGTCTGTCTATAAAGGCGCCTGCAAAAATGCTGATTACTATGTATGGTAAATACGTGCAAAATGTCATAAGCGAGACTGTCATTGCAGACTGTGTTCTTTCATAAGCCCATATCGTCAGGGCAAATGATGTCATTGCACTTCCAAGCTGCGACACGGACTGTCCCAGCCAAAATATAATATAATTTTTATTATTTTCCATTGTTCTCTTTCCTTATAAGTATTTAGTCTTATAAGTACAAGGCCCAATGGGGACGAGATTGATTAAAACAATTGATTCTGTACAAGCCTCGTCCATAGATCAGACCTTGTACAGAAATGTGCACTCATATAAATTACCTTAGGATGCTTCTTCATACATTCAACCTCTCGTTTAATCTGGTGTCTGGATACTTTTATATTATAACTGTTTTTAATAAAAATGAAAATACCACTTCCTCGTAACAGGTCAAGAAAGTTCCCCCTCCCATTAGGGGAGGGGGATTTAAACTAGAGTAAAAATTAGATCACACGAACAACGGTCAAATAGGTACTCGCTCCTCCAAGAAGAGTTGCAGCACCAAGCAGACCAAACAACTGAAGCGTCAGTGTGTCACCAGCAGTCAACGGAACAATAAACGATGTTGACAATTCAGAAGCAGCCACTACTGGCGTAACAACGGAAGCAGCTATAGGTGCACCATTCTCCAATACCCGTGAAGATACCAAAAGCGCTACAGTTGTAGTAACAGCATAACTTATGAGATATTCTCCTGTTGCAGGTACCGTAAAATCGGTATTTGTGGCATCTACGGTAAAAGTATTCAAATTTTGATTATCTGGTAATGGGACATCAGTACCTCCCAGTACTACAGCAATAACCGCTGAAGTCGTGTTATTTGCTGACATGCTATCACTAGTAACGGACGGACCTGTCGGGCCGGTTGCTCCCGTTGAACCGGTAGCTCCTGCTAGACCAGCTATTCCAGCGGGGCCGGTTGGGCCGGTTGGGCCGGTGTCTCCCGTTGGGCCTGTTGGGCCGGTTGCTCCTGTTGGGCCGGTGTCTCCTGTTGGACCTGTCGGGCCAGTTGCTCCTGTTGGGCCAGTTGGGCCGGTGTCTCCTGTTGGGCCTGTTGGGCCGGTGTCTCCCGTTGGGCCTGTCGGGCCGGTTGCTCCCGTTGGGCCGGTGTCTCCCGTTGGACCTGTCGGGCCGGTTGCTCCCGTTGGGCCTGTATCTCCTGTTGGGCCGGTGGCTCCTGTTGGGCCGGTTGGGCCGGTATCTCCCGTTGGACCTGTTGGGCCGGTGTCTCCTGTTGGACCGGTTGGGCCGGTTGCTCCCGTTGGGCCAGTATCTCCCGTTGGGCCGGTGGCTCCTGTTGGGCCAGTATCTCCCGTCGGGCCGGTTGCTCCTGTCGGACCGGTATCACCTGTCGGACCGGTATCTCCCGTCGGGCCGGTGGCTCCCGTCGGACCAGTGTCTCCCGTCGGGCCAGTCGCTCCTGTTGGACCGGTATCTCCCGTTGGGCCAGTATCTCCTGTCGGGCCGGTTGCTCCCGTCGGGCCGGTATCACCTGTTGGGCCGGTGACTCCTGTAGGACCGGTATCACCTGTTGGACCGGTTGCTCCTGTCGGGCCAGTTAACCCTGTTGGGCCGGTATCTCCCGTTGGGCCAGTATCACCTGTTGGGCCGGTGGCTCCTGTCGGGCCGGTTAACCCTGTTGGGCCAGTTTCTCCCGTTGGGCCGGTGGCTCCCGTCGGACCGGTAGCTCCTGTTGGGCCAGTTTCTCCCGTCGGACCGGTAATTCCGGTTGGGCCGGTTTCTCCGGTTGGGCCGGTGGCTCCCGTCGGACCAGTGGCTCCGGTTGGGCCGGTAGCTCCTGTCGGGCCGGTGGATCCATTAAGATCATCTTCTACAATCACCAAAGTTCCTTTTAACGGAACGATTAATGAGAAAAATACGGTTGCATTGCTAATGTTTACAAGTGATAAGGTAACTGGAGCCACTGTAACTTCAACAATTCCAATACCAAATACCTCACCAGTTTTTATCGGAGAATTTCCTTCTAAAAAATCTCCCTGGGAAGTAGACAAAGCAAAAGAAGCTCCATTGGTTGCTTGAGACGATTGAGTGGCAAGCCACCAATCGATTACAAATCGTCCAGGCTGGGTAAATGTTACTACACCAGTTCCTGGATTATAGAGTATCCCGCCAGATGAATAGACTATGGTATCAAAAAGGACATTAGCACCAGAGGCAACAGTCGTTTGTGTATTTAGCTCTATTTGCAGTGCACTATTTGCCATTATTAACCCTCCATTCTTAATATTTACGGCATGCTCTATTTAGAATCATGCCTATAACTATTTTATGAATGGTTTTAAGTTTTGGCAACTGTACTAATATTAAGATTAATTTGTCCTATCAGTGTTTACTATCCGTCCATTTGTCTTACCAATATTCGGTTCAATTATAATTATAAAGTAAAATATCATTGTATTTTAAATATATGAGAGAATGTAAGTAAACCAATTCTTATTACAATTAACTGTTTTTCTAAAACATTTAAAGAATAACAGAAATTTAAGATGAAAAAGCGAATTCAATTTTACAAATCCTATCTTTCTTATTACTTACAGCATTCATGTAATTTGCTATAATATCACACTAATTTATACTTTTTCTTTTCTTGCCATTACGTATGAATCAATCATAAATCATTGATTGGATATTTGACCTACGCCAAGCCGCCGGGACATTCCCAATAAAAATAGCTGCCTGCATAAGGAATCGCTTCCGTACACAGACAGCTCATTTATTTGACACTAACTATAAAATACCTTTTATGAAAACGGATTCTCTGATTTGTAAAGCATTCCTTTTGGCTGGTTAAATCCAATTTCCTCTACACCAAGGTATTTAAATACTTCAAAGATTGCTTTTCCATAGTGTCCAAAGGCAACTGCTCCGTGATGAGGGAAGTTCTTTTCAATCAGCACATGGCGATAGAATCTTCCCATTTCAGGAATAGCAAATACGCCAATAGAACCAAAGGAGCGGGTTGCGACCGGAAGAACCTCTCCCTGTGCAACATAAGCACGGAGTAAATTATCAGCAGTGCTCTGTAAACGGAAGAATGTAATATCTCCAGGAGCAATGTCGCCTTCCAAGGTTCCCTGGGTAACTTCTTCCGGAAGGGTTCTTGCCATGATCATCTGATACTTCATAGAGCAGGCAGACAGCTTTCTTGAGCAGGTATTTCCACAATGGAATCCCATAAAGGTATCCTGGTGGGTGTAATCATGATTTCCTTTGATATCTTCTTCGTACATATCAGCAGGAACTGTATTGTTGATATCAAGAAGTGTTACCGCATCAAGGCTGACACAGGTTCCGATGAACTCGCTGAGTGCTCCGTAAATATCTACTTCACAGGATACTGGAATGCCCATGCCGGTCAGACGGCTGTTTACATAGCATGGTACAAAGCCAAACTGGGTCTGGAACGCTGGCCAGCATTTTCCTGCAATGGCAACGTATTTGCGATAGCCCTTGTGTGCTTCTACCCAGTCTAACAGAGTCAGTTCATACTGAGCAAGTTTTGGAAGGATTTCAGGCTTCTGATTTCCTGATCCAAGTTCCTTCTCCATATCTTTTACCACATCAGGGATTCTTGGATCATCTGCATGTTTATTGAAAGCCTCAAATAAATCCAGCTCAGAGTTTTCTTCAATCTCCACTCCCAGGTTATAAAGCTGTTTAATGGGAGCGTTGCATGCCAGGAAGTTTAACGGACGAGGACCGAAGCTTATAATCTTTAAGCTGGAAAGTCCAACAAGGGATCTGGCAACCGGAAGGAATTCTTCAATCATGTCAGCACACTCTGCTGCTGTTCCAACAGGATATTCCGGTATGTATGCTTTTATATTTCTAAGCTTTAAATTGTAGCTGGCATTTAACATTCCGCAGTAGGCATCACCACGGCCCTGAGTTAAATTGTCTCCGCTTTCCTCTGCAGCGGCGATAAACATGACAGGTCCGTCAAAATGCTTTGCTAAAAGAGTTTCAGAAATCTCTGGTCCGAAGTTACCAAGGTAAACCACTAAGGCATTACAGCCCGCATTCTTTACATCTTCAAGAGCCTGCACCATGTGGATTTCACTTTCAACGATACAAACGGGACATTCATAAATATTTTCCCCATTATACTTTTCCTCATAAGCCTCAACTAAAGCTTTTCTTCTGTTCACTGACAGTGATTCCGGGAAACAATCTCTGCTGACCGCTACAATACCTACTTTTAATTCAGGGATATTATACATGATATGACTCCTCCTATTATTAAGACATTTTATAAATTACGCCTTCTTTTCTTACGTTTCATTGTATTACACGGAGAGATTCTCCCCGGTGATACCGATATAGGCTTCCTCAGAAAGTCCGCCTTCCTCGTGGCCAATGAGCCATTTATTCGTTGCAAACAGCAGCTCATCCTCCTTGTATACGGCTTCACCCAGAGGTTCTAACTCCAAATTTGTTCCCTTTGGAAGAATTACCACACAGCGAAATCCACTGTCCTCTACATGGCAGGGGGCGTAATGCAGCGTGGTTGCATATACCTCAATTACAGTACCAGCAGGCACGAGAAATGCTTCCATTAAACCGGAATCATAAGTAAATTCCGTGGTAATATCCTGCTGCTTTCCAAGGATTAAGATAAGATCCGTCACCGCAATATTGACCTCTGAATCCCTGTGATATTCTACCGCGTTCAATTTTTTGTTATGGCCGTTGCAGAAGCCAACCTGTATTGGCATCTGGCCGTAAACCCTTTTTGCAAATTCCTTTGTGACTTCTAATTCCTCCAGTTCCTTAACGGAAGGTACATAGATGACATCATCAGGAAGGGGCGTGCTGCCCATCTTTTCTAATAATTCCCCTGTTTCATAGCCAGTTATGACTTTTCCATAAGCACGAAATGCTTCATCTGTCACCGGCTTGACTGCTAAACCCATAAATGCGTCCTCTCCTTTTTTATTCTCCGAATACAGCCAGGTAATCTTTTTTGAATTTTTCAATTCCCTGATCTGTAAGAGGGTGCTTTGTCATCTGCTCCAGTACTTTGTATGGAACCGTTGCAATGTCAGCTCCTGCCTTAGCGCAGTCAATGACATGAATCGGATTTCTCACACTGGCAGCAATGATTTCCGTCTCAATTCCGTGGATCTCAAAGATTTCCATAATATCTGCGATCAGATCAATTCCAGGCATTGATATATCATCCAGGCGTCCAAGGAATGGAGATACGTAAGTGGCCCCTGCTCTTGCTGCAAGAAGTGCCTGAGCTGCGGAAAATACTAAAGTGACATTGGTCTTAATATCTTCTGCGGTCAGAACCTTCACTGCCTTTAAGCCTTCCGTGGTCATTGGTATCTTTACTACCATATTTGGGTGAATGGCAGCGATCTCCCGGCCTTCTGCGATCATCCCTTCCGCATCCACAGTGGTAGCCTTAACCTCACCGCTGATAGGACCGTCTACAATGGAAGCAATCTCAGCAATTACCTGATTAAAATCCCTTCCCTCTTTTGCAATCAGGGACGGATTGGTAGTTACACCACAGATGATTCCCATCTCTTCAGCCATTTTAATTTCTTCCACATTTGCCGTATCAACAAAAAAACGCATATCCTTTGCCTCCTGTATGTTTTATTATTACTCTATAAAGATGCCAGTTTTTTATAGCTGTCCTTTAAATCTTCATAAAGTTTTTTGTATAATGAGTGATATTTTTTATAAAGCCCTGCCTGTTCTGATTCCGGTTCCGTAGATTTATCTTCGGAAATCATGGTATCACAGGCTGATTCCACACTTTCATAGATTCCGCAGCCAACGCCTGCTAAAATTGCCACGCCAAGTGCCGGGCCTTCTGTCTGTTCTACGGTTTTAACTCCGCATTCATACATATCCGAAAGCATCTGCCTCCAGATGGGGCTTTTTCCGCCGCCACCGCAGGCCATCATCTCATCTACTTCAATTCCCATCTCTTTTAAGATATCGTTGCAGTCACTAAGAGAATAGGAAACTCCCTCCATGACGGCTCTGAGCATATGAGCTTTTGTATGAATGGCAGATAATCCAAAGAAAACGCCTCGACAATCCGGATCCAGATGAGGGGTTCTCTCTCCCATCAGGTAAGGCAGATAGAGAAGCTTATCGCTTCCTGCCTTGATGATGGCAACATCCCGGTTGATTAAATCGTATACATCAATTCCCTGTCGCTCGGCTTCCTCGATGTAATCCTGACAGAAATTGTCTTTAAACCATTTTAAGGAAAGGCCTGCCCCCTGGGTAACCCCCATTACGTGCCATGCACCTGGTACCGCGCAGCAGCATGTATGGACTCTTCCTTTCGGGTCTATGGTGACCTGACTGCTGTGAGCAAAAACCACACCAGAGGTTCCTATAGTGGTAAAGGCAGTACCATCTCTTACAACTCCGGTTCCCACTGCCGCAGCCGCATTATCCCCGGCTCCGCCTACTACCTTTGTTTCCTTAGAAAGACCAGTGAGCGCAGCAATCTCCGGAAGGAGTGTTCCAGTTACCTCACAGGATTCATAGACTGTCCCTAAAAGCGCTCCATCGATATCAAGTTTATGCAGGACTTCCTCGGACCAGCACCTTTTTGCAACATTTAACAGCTGCATGCCGCTGGCATCGGAAACCTCAGTGGCAAAAACGCCTGTCAGCACAAATCGTATGTAATCTTTTGGCAGAAGAATATGTCTGCATCTTTTATATAGCTCAGGCTCATTCTTTCTCACCCATAGTATCTTGGCAGCCGTCCAGCCGGTAAGAGGAGGATTGGCTGTGATCTCAATCCATTGTTCTCTTGGCATGATCCGTAGCATATCTTCTACTTCTGCCCCGGTTCTCTGATCGCACCAGATGATAGAAGGGCGCAGCACTTCATTGTTCTCATCAAGCATGACGAGCCCGTGCATCTGGCCGGAGATTCCAATTCCTTTTATGTCTTCCTTTGAAGCCCCTGACTTTAAAACCACCTGGGAAAGAGTCTCTAAAACCGCATCTCTCCAGTCCTCAGGCTTTTGCTCCGCCCAGCCGTTGTTTGGCTGGTAAAGAGGATATTCCTTTGATGCGGAAGCTACTACTTTTCCCCCTTCTTCAAACAGAACTGTCTTTGTGGCCGATGTTCCTACATCGATCCCAATCAGATAATTCATCCCCATACCTCCTCGTTAAGTATCATACCCTGATTATAATATAAATGGAGAAAAAAAGCGTGCTCTTATTTGTCCAAGTAATAGCACTTTCTTGCACTTTTATTGTTTTCTGAAGGTATGGCCTTAAAAATAAATCAAATGTGCAAACTATGTACCCCGAAAATTTTCTGACATAGAATAGACTATATCTTTTTCACAGGAGTGGCTTCTATGTTTGATCCTAATCTGGTGCTCACACCAATGCACTATCTATATCTTTTGGGCGTCATCGTAATTCTCGCCGTAATGATTTTAAGAAAAGATACCCTTCTTGTCTGCATTGCATTTCTTTTCTTTCTGGGGGTTGCTGGGTATGGATCTGTGACCGGCGGCATCATGACTGTTTTCAATGCCATTGTGTATGCTGCCAGGGAATTCATGGATATCATTGCCACCATTGCCCTGATCATCGCCCTTTCCAAATGCTTAAAGGAGCTGGGAAGCGATTATTTAATGATGGCACCTATGTCAAAAATCATGAAATCTCCCTCCATCACCTGGTGGATTTTAGGGCTTACCATGCTGGTGTTCTCTATGTTTCTCTGGCCCTCCCCAGCGGTGGCCCTGGTCGGAGCCATTGCCTTTCCCTTTGCCGTAAAAGCAGGATTAGACCCTCTTTTTGCCGCCATGGCCATGAATCTTTTTGGCCATGGAATTGCCTTAAGCTCTGATATTATCATTCAGGGTGCACCTTCCATCTCCGCAGGAGCCGCCTCTATTGAGACCTCTGATATCCTGACTCAAGGCGGTCCTTTATTCCTGGTTATGGGTATTGTTACTGTCTGCTCCGCATATTTTCTAAATAGAAAGGAAATCTCTGCCTGCTGCCCCCAGCTATACATTCAGGAAACACCTGAGCCGGAGTTTAAGACCTGGGATTATACCTCCCTATTTATGGCGATTTTAACGCCCCTCGCACTTCTTGCCAATATTGTCTTTATGCTTGTTTATCATTTAAAGGGGACCGATGCCACCAGTATGATATCAGGTACTGCCATTCTGCTCACATGTATTGGTACTGTTCTGGGCTTTGGCATTCATTCTCTGGAACGGATTACCTTTTATATTACAGACGGCTTCCTGTTTGCCATCCGCATCTTTGCTCCTGTCATCATTATCGGGGCATTTTTCTTTTTAGGTGGAAATGGGATCACCGCTATTATGGGAGATTCCTTTCAAAGAGGCATTATGAATGACTGGGCCTTATGGCTTGCACACAATGCCCCTCTTAACAAATATATGGCAGCAATTCTTGAAATGGCGGCAGGCTGCCTGACTGGCTTAGATGGATCCGGCTTTTCCGGATTGCCACTGACCGGCTCTCTCGCCAACACCTTCGGGACTGCGGTAGGAGCCTCCGTTCCTATCCTGGCTTCTCTGGGACAGATCACCGCCATCTTCGTAGGCGGGGGAACCATTGTTCCATGGGGGCTAATCCCAGTTGCCGCCATCTGTAACGTAAGCCCTCTGGAGCTTGCCAGAAAGAACTTTCTTCCAGTCGTCATAGGCTTCCTGGCAACATTTCTGGTCGCCTGTGTTCTTTTATAACCCATTAAGCTCAAAGGAGGAATTGCTATGTGTGGAATTGCTGGTTTTTACAATCCGAACCGGAATTATGTCAAAGACAAAACTTATTATGAAAATGTATTGGAATCTATGTCAGCAGCCCAAAAGCATCGGGGTCCTGATGATTCAGGAATCTGGCTTTTTGAGCACGGTGGACTTTCCCATGCCCGCTTATCCATTATTGACCTGGCAAATGGGAGCCAGCCCATGAAAAAAACAGAGGCCGGGAAAACCTTTGTCATTGTATATAACGGCGAAATATACAATACAGAGGAACTTCGTAAGGATTTAATCAAACGAGGCCACTCCTTTGCCACCACCTGCGATACAGAGGTTATTCTCACCGGATATATGGAATTTGGGCCTGATTTTGTGAAGCAGCTGAACGGGATTTTTGCGTTTGCCATCCAGGATCCCTATCGCGACGGACTATGTCTCTTTCGGGACCGCTCCGGGGTTAAGCCCCTGTTCTACACCATTCAGGATGAGGAGATCATCTTTTCCTCGGAATTAAAGGGGATTCTTGCCTATCCGGGTATAAAGCCTGTGTTAGACCGGGATGGACTGAACCAGGTATTTTCCATTGGCCCGGCCCGCACCCCTGGTTCTGGAATCCTAAAGGGAATGAAAGAGCTTCTTCCCGGACACTTTCTCTTCTGTTCCAGGGATGGCTTTCGTTTAAAAAGCTACTGGAAGCTAGAAAGCCACCCCCATGAGGACAGCTATGAGGAGACCATTGAAAAGACCTCATTTCTTGTTCGGGATTCTATCCGCCGCCAGATGGTATCTGATGTCCCTATCTGTACTTTTTTATCCGGGGGACTTGATTCCAGTCTTGTTTCCGCTGTCTGTGCCCAGGAGCTAAAAAAACAGGGCAAAAGGCTATCTACCTTTTCCTTTGACTTTGTCAACAACGACATATTTTTTAAGGCCAACAACTTTCAGCCGTCACAGGATCGCCCTTATGTAGACCAGATGGTAAAATTTCTGGATTCTGACCATCATTACCTGGAATGCGACAACTTGACTCAGGCAGACCGGCTCTATGATTCTGTAAGAGCCCACGACCTGCCTGCCATGGGAGATATCGATTCCTCACTGCTCCACTTCTGCTCTCTGGTAAAGCCTTATAACAAAGTAACACTGACAGGAGAATGTGCCGATGAAATCTTTGGCGGTTATCCCTGGTTCCATAAAGAGGAATGCTTTAATGCCCACGCATTTCCCTGGACCATGGATTTAAAGCCACGAAAGGCCATGTTAAATCATGAGTTCCTCGACTACCTGAATATGGAGGATTATGTGAGGGAAACTTATGAAAAATCCATTGCCGAGACACCGGTTCTTCTGGAAGACAATAAAACGGAAGCGAGAAGAAGGGAGATTTCCTACTTAAATCTTCGCTGGTTCATGCAGACTTTATTAAACCGTATGGACCGTACCAGCATGTACTCCGGCCTGGAAGCAAGAGTCCCCTTTGCCGACCACCGTATCATCGAATACGTCTGGAACGTGCCATGGGATATGAAAACAAGAAATGGTGTTGTAAAGAATCTTCTTCGGGAGTCCGGGAAAGGGCTGCTTCCAGATGAAGTTCTGTTCCGAAGAAAGTCACCTTATCCCAAAACCTATGACACAAACTACGAGGCACTTTTAGTCGAACGGGTAAAAGAAATAGCACTGGCTTCCTCCCCAGTCATGCAGTTCCTTGACAGGGAACATCTGGAAAAATTCTTAACAAGTCCTTCCGATTACGGAAAACCATGGTACGGTCAGTTGATGGCAGGTCCTCAGATGCTTGCCTATCTCCTACAGATCAACAACTGGCTGGAAACTTACCATATTTCAGTCGAATAAAAATGGAGGTGCTGACTCAAAATACCCAGGTCAGCACCTCCATTTTTTGCCATAAAAAATCTTTTTTTTACAGGCGTTGTCATTTTTTCGTAAACATAGAAAGAAAACTGTAAGACCATTCATTCCCGTTTTATGTTAATATATAATAATAAAACATGAGACTGAAACTAAGGAGTTATTATGAAACATTACAGCATTGGCGAAGTTTCAGACCGTTTGGGCATAAGTAGGGATGCACTTCGATTTTATGAAAAAAAAGGAATCATTAAACCTAAAAAAGAAAAAAACGGATACCGGGCCTATACTTATGATGACATTCACAAGCTTTCCAGCATTTTATTTTACCGCAGACTTAACTTCAGCCTGGAAGACATTGACCGGATTCTGTCTCATAGTTCACTTCCCTCCTACAGTTCTATCATTCAGGAGAAAATTGCAAAAGAAAAGCAGGAAGTGGAAAAGCACAAGCAATCTCTGGTCCACCTGGCCCACTTAAAGCAGCTATCAAAAAATGTTGAATTGTGTCTGAACCGGTACGATATTCGTCCGCTGCGCAGGCATTATATCATTCCGGATACTAGTTTTATACACGAAAAAGAGATATCCGATCTGTGTTATCGTTTTCAGGAATACCGGATCATTAAGGATTCCGCAGAAAAAACAAAAGAATATACGGTACTGGCAAGCCATACTGCGGCTGTCATGGATCTGCAGGAAGAATTAGAGGACTTCTCCATGCTCCAGCATAACCGTTGTGTTTATACCATCATTGCCTCCAGCCAGCCTGTTCCTGATTCTCTTTCAATCACAAAAGCAGCTAACTGGGCAAGGGAGCAGGGATACCATTTAACTGGTGCCGCCTATAGCTGCCATCTTCCAGGTTACACATTTCAAAATAAGTCAGATGAAAAGACAGTGGAATCGGTTTATTATATCGAATTATTTTTACCTTTACATACTTCATAAAAACAAACATAAAGGGAAGCCATGACCGGCTTTCCTTATCTTTCATTTAAAGGGTAATTATTTCTAAAATATTCTTTTAGCCCAACGGCGTATTTGACTCGTTCTTCTGGCTTTGAATACATTCTGCCTGATGAATACAAGTTATCATCCTTGTATCTTGGAAATACATGCAAGTGATAATGCCAGACCTCCTGATTTCCGTAAGGTTCGTTATGCTGCCTTGATGATACCCCATCACACTGATAGACTTCTTTCAGTGCAATAGCAACTTCCCTTTCCAGTTTGTGTATCTTTGCTGAGATGTCATCAGGCAAATCATAAATATTTTCATAATGATCATTGGGTATGATAATTACATTTCCTTTGTTATTCTCAAAAAATCCTGCATTAATAAACGCTGTTATGTATTCATCCTGGTATACGATGTCCGACTGTTTTGTATGGATAAATTGGTTTTCTATTCCCTGAGCGACTTGACAAAACGGGCAGATATAATTATCTGGTGCGTGATTATACATCTGATTCCTCCTTCATAACATGAAATTCATCGGCAAACCTTAGTTTAACACAGATAGAACCATTTTCATATATCCTGATATGATCCACCAATTGAATTAAAATATCTCTGGTCAATTCGTTGATATTTTCACTTTTCCTATATGCCGCTAACACAGGATTCTCCACCTCATTGGACATATCAAGTTCTTCCTTTTGGTCTCGCAGATGATCTAATATATGCTGTATGGCCTCTGATCTTCTTTCGTAATCTTCCTTCATCTGCTGATAATCCCTTTTAGTGATCTCACCATCTTTCCAGTCTTCATAAAGGCTCTGCTTATAATGTGTAATCCTATATAGCTCCTTTTCTTTGGTTTTTATCAGACCCTTTAACGGATCAGAACGGCTTTCCTTTTTTGGATCTGTATCTATTTCTTCTATCACTTCCCGATAGCAAATACAAGTAGAGATCAGCTTTCTGATTACCTCTAAGACCGCCTGCTCCAAATCCCTGTGTCTGATGGTGTGTTTGGTACAGGCATTTTTTGACTGGTTCTTATAAGTACTGCAATGATAATAAACATTATGTTTGACCTTGCTGCGTGTCATCGCCTTGCCGCAATCTCCGCAGCGCAAAAAACCGCTGAATAGATAAAGGACATTTTGATTCGGTGCTGTCCTTGTATCTCTTTTTAGCAGCTCCTGAACCTGATTAAAATCCTCACGTTTAATAATTGGCTCATGAGTATCTGACACAACAAACCATTCCTCCTCTGGAACGGCTTCCTGCACATGGATTTTATAACTCTTCTTGCGGTAACGCCCCTGAACCATGTCCCCTGTATAAATCTGGTTTTTTAAAATCCCAGTGACGGTCATCACACTCCATAGACCTCTGCCCATATCTACATTGGGATTTTGATATTTCAGTCCTTTCTGTCTTTTATAAGCAGATGGACATAAAATGCCATAATCATTGAGAAGATGGACGATTGCATTTTTACTCTTTCCTTCTAAATACCAGGAGAAAATACTTTTTACCTGCTTTGCAGCCTCTGGATCTATGATAAGAGCATTTCTATTTTCCGGGTCTTTTTCATAACCGTATACGGCGAAGGATCCGATGTGCAGCCCTTTTTCCCTTTTTTTATCAAATGTCCTTCTTACGCTTTCTGAGGTTCCCCTTGCATGCTCTTCGTTTAGTACTCCCTGAACCGGAACCGCCAGGTTTTGCACATTCCTGGGGTCTTTATAGGTATCAATGGGCTGCTGGTAAAGAGAAATAAACCGCACGTTATTTCTTGGAAACCAATCACCCAGGTAATAGCTTTGATCCCCATTGTTACGAAAGCTTCTGGCCAGATTCTTGACAATGACACAATTGACCTTTCCCTTTTGTATATCTTTTAACAGAAGCTGAAAATTTTCCCGTTCTTCATCCGTTGTACCGCTTACACCATCATCCACATACTCCCCTGCAAATATATATTGATCACCATCGTCTTGCTGTTCTAAAAAGTCGGTCAAAATAAGCCTTTGATTGGTAATGCTCTCTGATTCATCTTTTCCACGCTTATCTTCACGGGATAGGCGAATGTAAAACCCCACAAGCCATACCTTCGTCTTTAAAGGCGTTTTATTTTGATTCTGCCTGTCCGCTGATCTTGCCATGAAGCTTGTTTCTCCCCTTTCTTTTCATGGTTAGATATATGCAATCCCTTGTTTGTCCTATGAGATAAGGAACGTATGGATATAAAATCCGATTTTGAGCATTCTCAGAAAGGACATATCTGTAACAGGAACTGCTTGATTATGAAGATGATATCAGTTAAGCTTATAGAAAGATACAACAGGAGGACTGCCATGGAATTTCATGAAAAACTGCAGCAGCTGAGAAAACAAAAACAGCTGACCCAGGAACAGCTTGCCAATGAGCTATATGTATCGCGAACTGCTGTCTCCAAATGGGAAAGCGGCAAAGGATATCCAAATATTGAATCCCTTAAATGCATATCCAGACTTTTTTCCGTCACCATTGACGATCTGCTTTCAGGAGACGAATTGATTATTCTTGCGGAAGAAGAAAACCGCACTAATATAAATAGTATCACTCATTTGATTTACGGTCTGCTGGACGTATTTACCATCTTATTTATGTTTCTTCCCTTATACGGCCAGCCTGATGGAGATTACATCAGATCAGTGACACTATTTTCCTATCATGATTCAGAGATCATACGCCTCGTATATTTTATTTTGCTGATTTTAATATCCATCTGGGGAGCCGCTCAGCTGATACTCCGGTCACTACAACAAGAAAAAGCGTTAAAGACATTCCGTATAGGATCCTTTCTATTGCATTCCATTGCCATTCTGATCTTTATCATGACCCGTCAGCCTTATATCACTGCATTTTCTTTTCTGCTTCTTATTATTAAGACAATACTGCTGGTGAAACAGGCGAAATGGCAGCATACGTGATAAATACGGCACTTTACGGCCTTTGACACGTTTCGTGTCAACGTATTTCATGATAGTGACTACAGGTTTCTTGCATATTTTCTGCCTGGGAAATAAAATAAAACAACGTACCCGGCATAAAACCTTGCCAAGGGATTACTATATTATCAGCAATAAAAAGGAGGATTTTTATTCATGGATCTAAACGTAATTGAAATTTTAAAGGTAATTTTTCTTGGAATTGTGGAAGGCATTACAGAATGGCTGCCAATCAGCAGTACCGGCCATATGTTGATTGTAGATGAGTTTCTTCAATTAAATGCAAGTGATGCTTTTAAAGAGATGTTTTTTGTTGTCATTCAGCTTGGCGCCATTTTAGCAGTCGTGGGTATTTTCTGGGATAAGATGTTTCCCTTTCAATTTAAAAACAAAAATATGCCGGTAATTCGGGGTGATGTTTTCTCCCTGTGGTTTAAAACCGCCTTTGCCTGCATTCCTGGAGCAGTGGTCACTATCTTATTTGATGACTTTATTGAAGCCCATCTTCATACTCCATTTGTGATTGCAGCGGCACTGATTTTCTATGGAATCGCATTTATACTGGTGGAAAACTGGAACAAGCATCGAACACCTAAGATTAATGAGCTTACGAATATCACTTATCAGACGGCTTTTCTCATTGGCATGTTCCAGGTTCTTTCTATTATCCCTGGGACCTCCCGCTCCGGCTCCACCATCATCGGCGCTCTTATCATAGGCGTCTCCCGTGTGGCTGCGGCAGAATTTACATTCTTTCTCGCTGTCCCTGTTATGTTTGGCTTAAGTGCACTGAAAATCCTTAAGTTCGGCCTGGAATTTTCCGGTTCTGAATTAATTATCTTAGTGGTGGGAATGGTAACAGCCTTTCTCGTTTCAATCTTTGTCATCAAGTTTTTAATGAGCTTTATTAAAAAGCATGATTTTAAATTGTTTGGCTGGTACCGTATTTACTTTGGTCTGTTTGTCATACTGATTACCCTGCTATTTTAATAAATAAAGCATATAAAAAACCGCCTTATCCTTTCTATGACTGCCAGTCAGCCACTGAGATAAGACGGTTTTTGTCATTTATTTTTCTTTTCTCCGGTCTTCATGCGCTATTTCCTTTTCACAAGCAGGCACAAATGCCGAACTGTAAAGATAAGGAACCAGGACGGTAGATACGTTTCTATGTCTCCTTAGTCTCTGCATGATAAAATATGTGGTCTGGTTGTGCAGGATGTTAGCAAACCAGCTTTCTTCCATAAAACGAGACATGACAATGGTAATCATATCGCCAGGCTCTAAGTTCTGTTCCCGTTTGCTGATATAATCCTCAACCGGCTCTATCAGCTCCCGGTAAGGAGAGTTTACAACTTCAAGGGGCACATCTATGCCCGTCTCCACCCACCTCTTTCTCAGCAGTTCACTTTGCTTTTCATCGGTAGAGATATGAAGGGCAACAACGTTGGAGGTTATTAAATTAGCATAGTTAAGAGCTTTTAATACAGAACGGTTGATTCCACCCACTAATACGATACAAAGGTTCGTATCCTTGCTGACGCTCTTATGATAATGGGCCATGAAGTTATTGACCTTTAGCTGGCGCCCTACGAATTGATAATGCTTCTCGATCCGGTACATAATGTATACGATTACCGGAATGACAATTGCTAAAAGCCAGGAACCCTGATGAAATCTTGTAACAAATACAATGACAGTTCCGGTTCCGGTCATCAAAGCACCAAGACCGTTAATCAGCATCTTATACCAGTATCCTTTCCCTTTTACACGAATCCACCGAAGCACCATTCCTGTTTGGGAAAGGGTAAAGGATAAAAATACTCCAATGGCATAAAGAGGTATCAGATAATGAGTCTCTGCGTTAAAAATAATGAGCAGAAGGGCCGCCAGGAAAAAGATAAATAAAATACCGTTTGAAAAGCTGAGCCTAGTTCCCCGATGCATGAATTGGCGCGGTACATAACCATCGTCAGCAAGAATTGCAAGCAGAGTCGGTAAGCCGTTATAAGCGGTATTGGCTGCCAATAAAAGAATCAAAGAGGTAGCAAACTGAAGGATATAAAACATGATACCATGTCCAAAAACAGCTGACCCAAGCTGGGAGATTACAGTCTTTCCTTCTAACGGAATGATGTGCAGTGATGTTACAAGGATTACGGATCCTCCGAAAATGACAATAATAATTCCTACCAGAATAAATAGTACATTCTTGGCATTTTTCTGAGAAGGCTCACGAAAGCTTGGGACTGCATTGCTGACTACTTCTACACCGGTCAATGCCGAGCACCCGGAAGAAAAGGCCCTGAGCAAAAGAAAGAGAGATACTGTGCCCACGCCGTCTGTCACGGACTTCATGGATTCCGGGTATTGAACCGGAGATAGGTTTCCGGTAAAAAGCTTTACAAAGCCGGTAACAATGAGAGCCAGCATAATTAGTATAAATGCATACGTCGGGATACCAAAAAGCTTTGATGCCTCTCTCATTCCCCTTAAATTTAAAAGAGTGATGATGCACAAGAATAACAGTGCAAACAACAGTCTGTAATGTATGAAGCCTGGAAATGCCGATACAAGCGCCGCTGTGGCGGCTGAAAGGCTGACGGCTACCGTCATGACATAACCAATCATAAGAGCAGAAGCCGCAACCAGGGAGGCCGTCTTTCCTATGTTTTCAGCAGAAACGATATAAGCACCACCACCATTTGGATAGCAGGCAATAATCTGCGAATACGAAAACGCAAGTACCAGGAAAAGCAGAATAATCGGCGAAGTAACCAGGCCTAAGTAATTCACTGCAGCCAGTCCTATAATTGGAACCAGCACCAGCAACATCTCCTCAATGGCATATGCTACCGAAGATACTGCATCACTTGCCATAATGGGGACACCCCAAAACGGTCCCAGCTTCTCTCCTTCCAGATCATTGTTTTTTAAAGCATTCCCCAGTAATATATTTTTTAACTTTTTCTTTGAATCCATGACAATTCCTCTCTGGCATATTTACTACATATTTTAATTATAGCCACTTTCCTATAATTAAATATTCCGATGAATCATCATAGGCTTAATTTTCGTTATTGTCAAGTGTAATTTATAACAGAATGGTATTAATAAAACGTTAAAAATAAATATAGACCTTTCTTACCTTCTTATTTCTTATGTTATTTCTTATATGATTCCTAATGCTGTATCCAATCCTAAAATATCTCATTTGCCTGAATAGATGATATCATACCTTAAAGCTTTCCACATTTATTTGTCTTTTTAGCTTAGGACTTAGTCTGTCTTTGGCAGGGGAGGAAAATGCGACAATATAAAACTTGAGTCTTACTAATTGATGCACATTTATTATTTCCCTATTTTCTTAAAAGAGTATTCACTGGAAAATACCTTTTTTATTTAATTCAGATTAAAATATTGCTTCTATCTTTTCTTAATTTTCCACTCCTTTATCCCTCATCGCGAAACCGTATTGTTTTTCAGCATATTTTATTATATAGACCTAAGGTATTAGTTCTAAATACATCTAGTAAAAATAATGAAAAGGAGATATTTGGGAATATGAGCAATATTGCACTTCAAATAGAACGTACCTCCGACGGTACTGTAGATAATAATAGCAATGTCCTTTTTGATTCCACTGTATATTCCGCTGGAAACATTAGCTATAACCCATTAACCGGTACCATAACCATCAATGAAACAGGCAGATTCTATATTGACTGGTGGGTCGCCACCCAGTCTTCCCCCAACACCTTTGGCGTGATTTTTGCTATCGTCACTTCACAGGGCGATTTCCTGATAGGAAATTCACCTATAAAGACAACCGAAGTGGTGGGAATTGGAGTTATAGATGTTCCTGAAGCTCCAATAACTTTATCATTGGTTAACGTAAGCTCTGCTATGTTTTATTATAGTCCCAATCTACCGGTAAAAGCCACACTTGTTATCATTCAGGAGAACTCTGATAATGAGGGGCCAACTGGTGATACCGGGCCCACGGGAAGCACCGGTCCGACAGGCAGCACCGGTCCGACGGGTGATACCGGATCTACTGGTGGCATCGGACCAACTGGCGACACTGGACCTACGGGCGATATTGGGCCTACTGGCGACACCGGGCCGACTGGGCCTACTAGTGATACTGGGCCTACCGGCGATACTGGATCCACTGGCGATACCGGATCTACTGGCGATACTGGACCTACCGGCGATACTGGACCTACCGGGCCCACTGGCGACACTGGACCTACCGGCGACACTGGACCTACCGGCGACACTGGACCTACCGGCGACACTGGACCTACTGGTGATACCGGTCCTACTGGCAACACTGGACCTACTGGGCCCACCAGTGATACCGGACCTACCGGTGAAACTGGGCCTACCGGCGATACAGGACCCACAGGACCTACGGGTGACACTGGACCTACTGGAGATACCGGCCCCATTGGCGATACTGGACCTACCGGCGACACTGGGCCTACTGGGCCTACCAGTGATACCGGGCCTACTGGCG
>NZ_JHWJ01000026.1 GCF_000687555.1 [Clostridium] aerotolerans DSM 5434
GGTCTGCCCCTTCCCAATGAAGTCGGATCGATGAAATTCTTTCTGGTCTATCTAACAACCAGTTCATTTTCAAACCATCATCACTGGCGGAAATCTCCAGATCCACGCCCTCCCAGACAGCATTATATTTTAGTTCCCTATAATGGGGAACTCCGTTTTGCCACTTTAAAGAGTCATTTCCTTTGAAAAAGTGGTGATATCCCTCTTGCTGAGATATACCTTCCGGGAAAAGATTGGTATTTGCATTTGTAAAAGAGAGCTCCAGAGCCACACCATTTCTAGGCTGATCTGGCTCTGGGACTTCTTCCTCTATAGGCTCCAGCTCCACGGAAGTAATCCGGTCTGAAGAAAAGAAAAAACGGCGGCCTTTAAAATTTGTCGTAAAGTTCGCTCTCTGATCTTCCTGCCCATTATTTTTAACAAATGAGAGAGGAAGCTTACATTTATTTAAATGAACGGAATCTTTTAAATGATTTTGCATAATATACACCTCTTTCTAAATTGTATAAAGCATAATATGCAAAATATTTATTCTATGAGACAAACGTTCGGATAAGTGATGCTCCATCGCTGGAAAATTTCGTAATAAACACATTGTATGAACCGGCAATTGTGGTCTGAAAGGCACCAGGAGTTACTGGAAAATCTAGTGAATAGGTGTATCCTGTTACATACGCATGCCCCTGGCTATCTACAGCAATTCCCTGACCAATATCAACACCGCTGCCACCAAGATAGGTAGCATATTGAAAAATAGGATCAATAACAATGGGGACTTCAGTAGAATAATCTCCAGTTAGTTCAAACCCAAAATCAAACTCACCATAGAGCTGATAAGCACAGTCTACCGTTATTTTAATCCCATCAATTTCTTGATAAGCGATTGGAGCCAGGTCGGTCAGTGTTCCTAGTGCATGATGAACCAAAAGATTTCCTGTTGCATCAATTTCCAGACTGTCTACCCCTGCCCAATGAAGCTGGATAGAGGAAGCGCGGAGTGGCTTATCTAATAACCAGTTCATTTTCAAACCGTCTTCACTTGCAGAAATCTCCAGATTCACCCCTTCCCAGACAGCAGCATACCGTAGCTCCTTATAATGGGGGATGCCATTTCGCCATTTTGCAGAGTCATTTCCCCTGAAATAATGGTGATATCCTGGCTGCTGGGATACGCCTTCTGGAGTGAGATTTGGATTTGCATCTGTAAAGGAAAGCTCTAGGGCAACCCCGTTTCTAAGCTCATCTGAGTCCTCAACAGGGCCAGGGAAATGGCCGAGCTCCGGGACCTGTTTCTCCTTGTGTTCTAGCTCCACTGAAGTAATCCGGTCTGGGGAAAAGAAAAATCTCCGTCCTTTATAATTAGTAGTAAAATGTGCCCTCTGGTCCTCCTGCCCATTATTCTTAACAAAGGAGAGTGGAAGTTTGTTCTTATCATAACCATTAGAATCAATTATCATATTTTGCATAATTTACGCTTCTTTCTTTGAGACAAACCTGACAAGTTGCCATTGTGTGGTGGTCCTAACTTTAAGTCTCTAAAACCACCCTTCAATTTCAACGGAGGCCTGCCGGTAAAGCACAAACCCTGTTTTGGTAATATAAGCATCACGAGTCCCATTTAAAGTTGTCTGATATGCCCCTGGAGTAACGGGGAAATTTGCAGAGGAGGTCTCTCCCCCTGTATATACAGCACCTTCCGGCCCCAGAACTATGCTAGAACCAGTATCGCCTCCACTTCCACCCAAATAGTAAGAAACAAGCAGGTGGGCTAAATCGGATGAGAGGATGCTGATGAACGAATCTGGAGCTCCAATTAATACAGATGCAAGCACATTTTGAGTTGTTGGAAAGTTGGGAGAGGAAGTATGCCCTGTGACATAGACATGGCCTAGTTCATCCACGGTAATACCATAACCATCATCATGTTGGCTTCCTCCTAGATAAGTGGATCCAATCAGACTGTCTCCTCCTGGGGATAGTTTGGTAAGATATGCGTCTGAGCCTCCGCCAATGGTTATTTGAAAAGCATTAGCTGTCACTGGAAAATCAATAGAAGTGGTTCTTCCAGTGACAAGAGCATGACCACGATTATCTACAGCAATGCTGCGACCATCATCATAAGAACTTCCAGATAAAAAGGTGGAGTAGACCAGTGCACTTCCATCTGTGGAAAGTTTCGTGACAAATGCTCCAGTACCGATAAGAGTGGTTTGAAATGCGCCCGGGGTTACAGGAAAATCAGTAGAACCGGTCATTCCGATAACATAAGCGTAGTTATAAGAATCCAAAGCAATACCATTACAGTGACCACTGCTGCTTCCTCCAAGGTAGGTGGAATAAATAAGACTTCCTCCGTCATCTGAAAATTTAGTAATAAAACCAATAGAGCTTACTGAACTGGGAGGAGTCGTTTGAAATGCACCCGGGGTAGTGGGTATAATACCACCTTCACCCGTAACATAAGCAGAACCCTGAAAGTCTACAGCAATACCCAAAGCTCTGCTTCCCGCGTTTCCCAAAAACGTGGAGTAAACGAGACTCTCTCCATTTGCGGCAAGCTTACTTACGAAGATACCCCCTGCAGTGGTCTGAAACGCTCCAGATGTGATTGGATAATTAGCCGAAGTTGTCGCCCCGGTGACATAGGCACAATCTTGCGTATCCAAGGAGATGGCATTGCCAGTATCCGAACCGCTGCCTCCAAGATAGGTGGAATAGATAAGAGAACTGCCGTCGCTGGAAAACTTAGTGATAAATACATCACTTCCGCCAGCATTGGAGGTCTGAAAAGCACCAGGAGTTACAGGGAAATCAATTGAGTTTGTAGATCCCACAGCATAGACACAGCCCTGCGTATCAACTGCAATACCACTGCACCCATCAGTCAAGCTGCCTCCTAAATAGGTGGCATACGCAATGATTGGGTCAATGATAAGAGGCAAATCCTCCATATAGCTGCCAATAAGTTCAAAACCAAGGTCAAAACTATCATATAGCCGATAAACGCAGTCTACTGGTTTTCTTTCCCCTTCTATTTCCTGATAGGCAATGGGAGCCAAATCAGTTAAGGTCCCCAGTGCATGATGAACCAGAAGGTTCCCCGTTGAATCTATTTCCAAGCTGTCTGCCCCTGCCCAATGAAGACGAATGGTAGAAATCCGGTCTGGTTTATCCAACACCCAATTCATTTTCAAACCATCTTTACTACCCGATAGGTCCAAATCAACCCCATCCCAGACTCCCGGATATCGAAGCTCCTTATAATGAGGAACGCCATTGTTCCATTTTGTAGAATCATTTCCCCGGTAAAAATGGTGATGTCCCGGCAGTTGGGATATGCCCTCAGGGGCAAGACTGGCATTAGCATTTGTAAAAGAAAGCTCCAGAGCAACACCGTTTCTTGGCTCGTCAGGCTCATTGATAGGGGCAGGAAAATCATCAGGTTCTGGAAATGATTCCTCTATTGGTTCCAGCTCTACCAGTGTGATCCGGTCTGAGGAGAAGAAAATACGCCGGTTCTTAATGCTGGTAGAAAAGTGTGCCCTGGAGTCCTCCTGTCCGTTATTAGCAACAAAGGAGAGAGGAAGCTTGATTTTATTTAAAAGCAATGGGTCTGTCATAATATTCTGCATAATTAACACCTCTTAATCATTTATTTGATAGAGCATAATATGCAGAATAATCTCTTTATGAGACAAACCTCACATAAGGCCAAAAAACCAGTTCCCTCTTTTCTCATATCATCATAAATATCCAGTTACATCAACTGAAGCCTGTCTGTAAAAGGCAAAAGCAGTTCTTGTAACATATGCGTCTGATGTTCCGTTAAGTGTTGCCTGGTAAGCCCCAGGAGTAACGGGAAAATCAGCGGAGCTGGTAGACCCAGCCGTGTACACCGCACCCTGCGGCCCAAGAGCAATTCCCTGACCAGTTTCACCTCCGTTGCCTCCCAAATAGTAAGAGACAATGAGATTTGTCAAATCTGAGGATAGAATACAGATAAATGCATCATATGTTCCTTTTAAAGCAGAGGAAATTACATTGGGTGTTGTTGGAAAATTTTGAGAAGAAGTGTGTCCTGTAACGTAGGCGTGGCCATATTCATCCAAAGCAACACCAAAACCATCATCGTGAAGGTCTCCACCTAAAAAGGTGGATCCGATTAAACTGTTTCCTCCAGGTGATAGCTTAGTGAGAAATACATCATCACTCCCACCTCCATAGGTTGTCTGAAACGCGTTTGGTGTTACTGGAAAATCAGCAGAGGCGGTTCTACCTGTAACATAGGCACAGCCTTGACTATCTACTGCAATACTACGGGCTACATCACTAGCATTGCCAGATAAAAAGGTGGAGTAGGCCAGTGAACTTCCATCTATGGCAAGTTTTGTGACAGTTACTGCATTGGAGGTTAGTGTTGTCTGAAAGGCACCAGGTGTTACTGGAAAATTAGTAGCATTAGTAATACCTGTAACATAGGCATAATCATAAGCATCCAAAGCAATCCCCATGCAATAGCCATTACCGTTACCATAAAGATAGGTAGAATAAATGAGGTCGCTGCCATCATTGGAAAACTTTGTAATAAAACCAACAGCACCTACTGGAGCGGTAAGAGTCGTTTGAAACGCTCCGGGTGTAGTAGGTATAGTGCCACCTTGGCCAGTGACATAAGAACAGCCTTGAGAGTCAACTGCAATGCCATAACCTAATCCTCCCGAGTTACCTAAAAAGGTGGAGTAAATAAGGCTCTCACCATCCGCCGCAAGCTTTGTGACAAATATTCCTCCAGCCGTTGTCTGAAATGCCCCCGGTGTAATTGGAAAATTAGCCGAATTAGTCTGTCCTGTGACGTAGGGGCAGCCTTGGGTATCCAAGGCAATGGCATAACCAAGATCCGTACCGCTGCCTCCAAGATAGGTGGAATAGATAAGAGAACTACCGTCGCTGGAAAACTTAGTGATAAATACATCACTTACGCCAGCATTGGTTGTCTGAAAAGCGCCAGGTGTCACAGGAAAATCAATTGAGGTTGTATCACCAACTACATGGGCACACCCCTGGGTATCTACTGCAATTCCTCTGGATTGATTCGTCAAGCTGCCCCCTAAATATGTGGCATACGGAAGGATTGGGTCAATGATAAGAGGGAGATTTTCCAAATACGTTCCAGTTAGTTCAAAACCAAGTTCAAAACTTCCATATAGTCGATAAACGCAGTCTACTGGTTTTCTTTCTCCCTCAATCTCCTGATAAGCAATGGGCGCCAAATCAGTTAAGGTTCCCAATGCATGATGAACCAAAAGCTTCCCAGTAGAGTCTAACTCCAGACTGTCTGCCCCTGCCCAATGAAGTCGGATGGAGGAAATCCGGTCTGGTGTATCCAATAACCAGTTCATTTTCAAACCATCTTTACTACCCGATAGCTCCAAATCAACCCCATTCCACACTCCCGGATATCGAAGCTCCTTATAATGAGGAACACCATTGTTCCATTTTGTAGAATCATTTCCCCGGTAAAAATGGTGGTGTCCGGGCAGTTGGGACATGCCCTCAGGGGCAAGACCGGCATTTGCATTTGTAAAAGAAAGCTCCAGGGCAACACCATTTCTTGGCTCGTCAGATTCAGTGATAGGGGCAGGAAAATCATCAGATTCTGGTATCGATTCCTCTATAGCTTCCAGCTCGACCAAGGTAATCCGGTCTGAAGAGAAGAAAATCCGTCGCTTATTAAGGTTGGTAGTAAAGTGTGCCCTGGAGTCCTCCTGTCCGTTGTTTGCAACAAAGGAGAGAGGAAGCTTGATTTTATTTAAAGGCAATGGGTCTGCCATAATATTCTGCATAATAAACACCTCATAATCATTTATTTGATAGAGCATAATATGCAAAATATTCTTTCTTTGAGACAATCCTGACAAGTTGCCATTGCGTGGTGGTTCTAACATTAATTCTCTAAAACAATCCATCAATCTCAACGGAAGCCTGACGATAAAAAGCAAACCCTGTTTTAGTCACAAATGCATCACTGGCTCCATTTAACGTTGTCTGGAATACTCCCGGCGTGGCTGGAAATTCCGTAGAAAGGGTCTGCCCTGTTGCATATACCGCGCCTTCAGGCCCTGTGGCAATGCTATAACCTCTTCCATTTCCCAGACAGTAAGAAACAAGAAGCCTTGTCAAATCTGGGGAAAAGATACTGATATATATATTTGAAGCTCCATCCAATACGGAAGGTATTACATCTGGTGTTAATGGGAAGCCGGGCGAAGAAGCAAATCCGGTGACGAAAATACGGCCTTGTGTGTCAAGTGCTAATCCATAGCCTATTGAACCTAATGATCCGCCTAAATAAGTGGACGCTATAAGGTCATCCCCGCCAGGAGATAATTTAGATACAAACGTACTTAAAGTCCCCCCTGGATAGACAGTCTGAAATGCTCCAGGTGTTACTGGAAAGCCATTACTATTGGTGTGTCCTGTAACGCAGGCATTACCAAAAGAATCCACAGAAATACTGTACCCGTCTGAAATGGAGCTGCCAGACAAATAGGTGGAATAAATAAGGGAACTTCCATCAAGTGCGAGCTTCGTTATAAATGCAGAACCTCCAGTAGAAGTAGTTTGAAAGGCACCTGGAGTAACAGGAAAATCAGTGGAACCGGTAAGGCCTGTGACATAGGCGTAGCCCTGAGCATCCACTGCAATGTCGTTGATTACATCCTGACCGCTGCCTTCCAGGAAGGTGGAATAGATAAGGCTTCCTCCGCCAGGTGAGAATTTAGTGATAAAACCACTTTCAAACCCAAATTTCGTAGTTTGAAATGCACCTGGAGTAACAGGAAAATTAAGATTAGGGGTACTTCCAGTTACATAAGCATGGCCCTGAGAGTCAACTGCAATGCCATAAGCAGTTCCACTTTCTCCAACTCCTAAAAAAGTAGAATAAATTAAACTACCTCCGTCTGGCGCAATCTTAGTAACATATATACTTCCTCCAGTTGTTTGAAACGCACCGGGAGTAATGGGAAAATCGGCTGAAAGTGTTCTACCTGTTATATAAGCACACCCTTCTGTATCCAAGGAAATGGAGTTATCAGTTTCAATATTACTACCACCCAGGTAAGTGGAATAAATAAGGGAGCCGCCATTGCTCGCATACTTGGTAACAAAAGCGTCTTGGCTGCCTCTTAAGGTTGTTTGAAACGCACCAGGTGTCACTGGAAAATCAACGGAAGTAGTAGTTCCCGTAACATAGGCGCAGCCTTCAGTATCTACGGCAATACCTCTTCCAATATCTGAGAGACTACCACCCAAATAGGATGCGTACGTTAGGATTGGATCAATGATAAGGGGAATATCCTCCAAATAATTGCCTGTCAGTTCAAAACCAAGTTCAAAACTTCCAAATAGTCGGTAAGCACAGCCCACTGGCTTTCTTCCCCCATTTATTTCCTGATAGGCAATGGGAGATAAATCAGTCAATGTCCCTAAAGCATGATGAACCAGTAAGTTTCCTGTGGCGTCTAGTTCCAGACTGTTGGCCCCTGCCCAGCGTAGACGTACAGAGGAAGCTCTGTCTGGTTTGTCTAACACCCAATTCATCTTCATACCATCTTGACTATCCGATATCTCCAGATCTACGCCTTCCCAGACAGCAGGATAGCGAAGCTCTTTATAATGAGGAACACCATTGTTCCATTTAGAAGAATCATTTCCCTTATAAAAGTGGTGATATCCTGGTTGCGGCAACACTCCCTCAGGGGTAAGATTGGGGCTTGCATTTACAAATGAAAGTTCCACAGCCACACCGTTTCGGGGAGTTTCTGACTCGGTTGGAAGTCCTGTGAGATCATCAGGTTCCGGTAGCCCTTCCTCCATAGGTTCCAGTTCCACAGAAGTAATTCGGTCAGAAGAGAAGAAAAGACGCCGTCCCTTGTGATTTGTAGTAAATTGAGCTCTGGAATCTTCCTGTCCGTTGTTTTTGATAAAGGAGAGGGGGAGTTTCGTTTTATATTCATTCAAAGGATTCGTAACAATGTTCTGCATAAATAACACCTCATAATTCATTATTTATAGAATTCTCTAAAACAATCCGCGTATCTCAACGGAAGCCTGCCGGTAAAATGCAAACCCGGTTTTCGTCACAAACGCATCACTGGTTCCATTTAAAGATGTCTGGAATGCGCCCGTCGTGGCTGGGAATCCAGTAGAAAGGGCTTGCCCTGTTGCATATACCGCACCTTCCGCCCCCGTGGCAATGCTATAACCAATTCCACTTCCCAGACAGTAAGAAACAAGAAGTTTTGTCAAGTCTGCGGAAAAGATACTGATATATATATTTGTACTGCCATCCAGTACAGAAGGAATCACATCTGGTGTTAGTGGGAAATCGGGCAAGTTAGCGCTTCCGGTAACGTAAATACGGCCCTGCGCGTCGACTGTTCCTCCATTGTTTGAGTTATTAGCAGTGCCGCCTAAATATGTGGAGGCAATAAGATTATCTCCGCCAGGAGATAGCTTGGAAACAAACGTACTAAGTCCCCCTGGAAAGACTGTCTGAAATGCTCCAGGTGTTACTGGAAAACCGGGCCCAGAAACATTTCCTGTAGCACAGGCATTACCAAAAGAATCCACAGAAATACTATGCCCGCTACAACCGGCGTTGCCAGACAAATAGGTGGAATAAATAAGAGCACTTCCATCAAGGGCGAGTTTCGTTATAAACGCAGAACTTCCGGTGGAAGTAGTTTGAAAAGCGCTTGGTGTTACAGGAAAGTCAGTGGAAGTGGTTGATCCTGTGACATAGGCGTAACCCTGAGCATCCACTGCAATATCATTAATGATATCCTGACCGCTGCCTTCCAGGTAGGTGGAATAGATAAGGCTTCCTCCATCAGGTGAGAATTTTGTAATAAAACCGCTTTGGAACCCCAATTTTGTAGTTTGAAATGCACCTGGAGTAACAGGGAAATTAAGGTCACTGGTATATCCAGCCACATAAGCATGGCCCTGAGAATCAACTGCGATTCCGTTACCATTTCCATTTCCAACTCCACTAGCTCCTAAAAAAGTAGAATAAATCAAACTACCTCCGTCTGGTGCAAGCTTAGTAACATATATTCTTCCTGCAGTAGTTTGAAAAGCACCGGGAGTAATGGGAAAATCGGCTGAAGTCGTTCCACCTGTAATATATGCGCACCCTTCTGTATCCAAGGAAATGAAGTTGTCGGCTTCAATGCCACTGCCTCCAACATAAGTGGAATAAATAAGGGAGGCACCATTGCTTGCAAATTTGGTAACAAATGCATCTGTGTTACCTCCATAGGTGGTTTGAAACGCACCGGGTGTTACAGGAAAGTCAACAGAAGTAGTAATTCCCGTAACATAAGCACAGCCCTGAGTATCTACTGCAATTCCTCTTCCATATTCTGTTAAACTGCCCCCCAAGTAGGAGGCATACGTTAGAATTGGGTCAATAATAAGCGGAGTATTTTCCAAATAACTGCCTGTCAGTTCAAAACCAAGTTCAAAACTTCCAAATAGTCGGTAGACACAGTCTATAGGCTTTCTTTCCCCCTCTATTTCCTGATAGGCAATGGGAGATAAATCAGTCAATGTCCCAAGAGCATGATGGACCAGTAAGTTCCCAGTAGCATCTAATTCCAGACGGTCAGCTCCTGCCCAGTGTAGGTGTATGGAGGAAGCTCTGTCTGGTCTGTCTAACACCCAATTCATCTTCATACCATCTTTACTACCCGATATCTCCAAATCCACGCCTTCCCAGACAGCAGGATAGCGAAGCTCTTTATAATGAGGAACACCATTGTTCCATTTTGAAGAGTCATTCCCCTTATAAAAGTGGTGATATCCTGGTTGCGGCAACACTCCCTCAGGGGTAAGATTTGGACTTGCATTTACAAATGAAAGTTCCACAGCCACACCGTTTCTGGGAACTTCTGAATCGGTTGGAGTTTCTAAATTGGTTGAAAGTTCTGTGAGATCACCCAGTTCCTTTCGAGGCTCCTCCATAGGTTCCAGTTCCACCGAAGTAATCCGGTCAGAAGAGAAGAAAAGACGACGTCCCTTATGATTAGTAGTAAATTGAGCTCTGGAATCTTCCTGTCCGTTGTTTTTGATAAAAGTAAGGGGAAGTTTTATAATATCTTCTTTTAAAGAATTCGTAACAATATTCTGCATAAAAACACCTCATAATTCGTTATTAAAGTGCGCAATGAGAAATAAATCATATGCTTGTTAAAAAGTCATTGTGGCGATTCCGTCAATTTCAACCGAAGCCTGCCGGTAAAAGGCAAACCCGGTTTTGGTCACAAACGCATCACTGGCTCCATTTAAAGTTGTCTGGAATGCCCCTGGCGTGGCTGGAAATTCAGTAGAAAAGGTCTGCCCTGTTACATATACTGCCCCTTCCCGCCCAACGGTCATGTTATAAGCACCCCAGTCTCCCAGACAATAAGAAACTAGAAGTTTTGTCAAATCTGCTGAAAAGACGCTGATATATATATTTGAACCTCCCCCGAATACAGAAGGTATTACTTCCGGGGTTAATGGAAAGTTGGGGGAAGTGGTGTATCCAGCCGCATAAATATGGCCTTGCATGTCAATCGCACCACTATAATTAACATCAGCTACTGTTCCACCTAAATAAGTGGAGGCAATAAGACTTTCCCCGCCTGGAGATAACTTGGAGGCAAATGTATCTGCAACTCCACCTCCATAGGCTGTTTGAAAAGCGTTAGCTGTTACAGGAAAACCAGGTCCGTCAACCCGTCCTGTAATATAAGAATTACCTTGAGTATCTACAGAGATGCTACGGCCGGAGGAGTTGCTAGTGCCAGACAAAAAGGTGGAGTAAATAAGAGCACTTCCATCAAGGGCAAGTTTTGTAATAAATGTGGAACCTCCTGTGAACGTTGTTTGAAAAGCACCTGGAGTTACAGGAAAATCAGTAGAACTGGTAGCGCCTGTAACATAAGCGTAACCTTGAGTATCAACGGTAATGTCATTAATAATATCCTGACCAGTTCCCCCCAGGAAGGTGGAGTAGATAAGGCTTCCTCCGTCAGTGGAAAATTTGGTGATAAATCCAGTATTAGAAGAACCCAATTTCGTAGTTTGAAATGCACCAGGAGTAATAGGAAAATTAGTGTCAGCAGTATATCCTGCAACATGAGCATGGCCCTGAGGATCAACTACAATGCCGTCACTAGACCCACTAACTGTGCCACCTAAATAGGTAGAGTAAATTAAACTTCCTCCGTCTGGCGCAAGTTTAGTAACATATAAGCCTCCTGGTGTGGTTTGGTATGCACCTGGGGTAATGGGGAAATCGGTGGAACTTGTTGAACCTGTAATATAAGCGCATTCTTGTGTATCCAAAAAAATGGAGTTTGCACTAGCACCATTACTGCCCCCCAGATAGGTGGAATAAATAAGGGAGCTGCCATCGCTGGAAAATTTGGTAACATATGCATTACCCCCACTTCCAGCGGTGGTCTGGAAAGCGCCAGGTGTTACAGGAAAATCAACGGAAGACGTAGTTCCCGTAACATAAGCGCAACCCACAGTATCTACTGCAATACCTCTTGCATTTTCAGTTAAGCTGCCGCCCAGGTAGGTGGCGTACATTAAGATTGGATCAATGATAAGGGGAGTGTTATCCAAATAGTTACCCGTCAGTTCAAAACCAAGATCAAAGCTTCCATTTAGCCGGTAAACGCAGTCCACTGGCCTTCTTTCCCCATCTATTTCCTGATAGGCAATAGGAGACAAATCAGTCAATGTCCCCAAAGCATGATGGACAAGTAGGTTTCCTGTGGCGTCTAGTTCCAGACTGTCGGCTCCTGCCCAATGTAGTCGTATAGAAGAAACTCTGTCTGGTTCATCTAACACCCAGTTCATCTTCAAACCTTCCTGACCGCCCGAAAGTTCCAGATCAACGCCCTCCCAGACAGAGGGATAGCGAAGTTCTTTATAATGGGGAACACCATTGTTCCATTTTGTAGAGTCATTTCCCCTATAAAAGTGGTGGTATCCTGGTTGAGGTAATACTCCCTCTGGAGTAAGGTTGGGATTTGCATTTACGAATGAAAGTTCCACAGCAACACCGTCTCGAGGTATTCCTGATTGCATTGGAGGTTCTGCGAGATCATTTGGTTCCTGTATTGGTTCATCCACAGGTTCCAGCTCCACAGAAGTAATTCTGTCAGAAGAAAAGAAGAAACGCCGTCCTTTGTAGTTTGTTGAAAAGTGAGCCCTGGTATCTTCCTGCCCGTTATTTTTGATAAAGGAGAGAGGGAGTTTTGTTCTATATTCATTGTAAGGATTTGTAACAATATTTTGCATGATAAACACCTCTTAATTTTTATTCTTAAATCCCTAAATCAACCCTTCAATTTCAGCGGAAGCCTGACGGTAAAATGCAAACCCTGTCTTAATCACAAATGCATCATTGGTTCCATTTAAAGATGTCTGGTACGCACCAGGAGTGGCGGGAAATTCGGTAGAAGAGGTTAGACCTGATACATATACTGCGCCTTCCTGACCAATGGCCATGTGATAAGCTCTCCCGCTTCCCAGACAGTAAGAAACAAGAAGTTTTGCCAAGTCTGCGGAAAAGATACTGATATATATATTTGCACCTCCCTCTAATATAGAAGGTATCACTTCCGGGGTTAATGGAAAATTTGGCGAAGTGGTGTATCCACAAATATAAATATGGCCTTGCATGTCAATCGCACCACTATAATTGAGATCAGCAACCGTTCCACCTAAATAAGTGGATGCAATAAGACTTTCCCCACCAGGCGATAACTTGGATACAAATGTATCTGGAGTTCCACCTCCAAAGGTTGGTTGAAAAGCGCCAGGTGATACTGGAAAACCAGATCCGTTAACCCGTCCTGTAATATAAGCGTTACCCACGGGATCTACTGAAATGCTGCGTCCGGAGGAATTAGTATTTCCAGACAAAAAGGTCGAGTAAATAAGAGCACTTCCATCAAGGGCAAGTTTTGTTATAAATGCGGAAGTTCCTGTGGAGGTTGTTTGAAAAGTGCCTGGTGTTACAGGGAAATCGGTAGAGGTGGTAGCACCTGTAACATGAGCGAAGCCTTGAGTATCAACCGTGATGTCATAAATAATATCCTGACCAGTACCTCCCAAGAATGTGGAGTAGATAAGACTTCCTCCGTCAGTGGAAAATTTGGTGATAAAGCCACTACCAGAGATCCCCAAATTCGTAGTTTGAAATGCACCTGGAGTAATAGGAAAATTATTGTAAGCAGTATATCCTGCAACATGAGCATGACCCTGAGCATCAACTTTAATTCCGTAGCTATTTCCATTAGCCGGGCCACCTAAATAGGTAGAATAAATCAAACTGCCTCCGTCTGCTGCAAGCTTCGTAACAAATATATTTCCACTCGTAGTTTGAAACGCACCAGGGGTAATAGGGAAATCGGTTGAACTAGTTCCACCTGTAACATAAACGCATTCCTGTGTATCTAAGGAAATGGAGCTGGCGATGTCGTTCCCACTGCCTCCCAGATAAGTGGAATAAATAAGGGCGCCTCCATTGCTGGTAAATTTGGTGATAAATGCGTCGTTCCCGCCTCCAGTTGTGGTCTGGAAAGCGCCGGGGGTTACAGGGAAGTCAACCGAAGTGGTATATCCCGCAACATAAGCACAGCCCCCAGTATCTACTGCAATACCTCTTGCATCTTCTGTTAAACTTCCGCCTAAGTAGGTGGCGTACGTTAAGATGGGATCAATGATAAGGGGGGTATTTTCCAAATAGCTGCCTTTGAGTTCAAAACCTAGATCAAAGCTTCCATATAGCCGATATACGCAGTCCACGGGCTTTTTCCCCCCATCTATTTCCTGATAGGCAATAGGAGACAAATCAGTCAATGTCCCCAAAGCATGATGGACAAGTAGGTCTCCTGTGGCGTCTAGTTCCAGACTGTCGGCTCCTGCCCAGTGTAGTCGTATAGAAGAAATTCTGTCTGGCCCATCTAACACCCAGTTCATCTTCAAGCCTTCTTGACCACCCAAAAGCTCCAGATTAACGCCCTCCCAGACAGAGGGATAGCGAAGTTCTTTATAATGGGGAACACCATTGTTCCATTTTGTAGTGTCATTTCCCCTATAAAAGTGGTGGTATCCTGGTTGGGGTAATACTCCTTCTGGAGTAAGGTTTGGATTTGCATTTACGAATGAAAGTTCCACAGCAACACCGTTTCGAGGTATTCCTGATTGCATTGAAGACTCTGCGAGATCATCTGGTTCCTGTATTGGTTCATCCACAGGTTCCAGCTCCACAGAAGTAATTCTGTCAGAAGAAAAGAAGAAACGCCGTCCTTTGTAGTTCGTGGAAAAGTGAGCCCTGGTATCTTCCTGCCCGTTATTTTTGATAAAGGAGAGAGGGAGTTTTGTTCTATATTCAATGAAAGGATTCGTAACAATATTCTGCATGATAAACACCTCTTAATTTTTATTCTTAAATCCCCTAGATCAATCCTTCTATTTCAACCGACGCCTGACGGTAATATGCAAACCCGGTTTTGGTCACGAACGCATCAACCGTTCCATTTAAAGATGTCTGGTACGCACCCGTTGTAGCTGGAAATGCGGTAGAGGAAGTATCCCCTGTTGCATATACAGCGCCCTCTGGCCCTGTAGCCATATCATGGCCAACTCCGCTTCCCAGACAATAAGAGACAAGAAGCTTTGTTAAGTCTGTAGAAAAGATGCTGATATATATATTGGAACCTCCATCTAATATAGAAGGTATTACTTCTGGAGTTAATGGAAAGTTGGGTGAGCTAGTGTATCCAGTAGCATAAATACGGCCCTGTGCGTCAATAGTTCCTCCATAATTGAGGTCAGTATTGTTGCCCCCGAGGTAGGTTGAGGCGAGTAGACTCTCTCCTCCAGGAGATAACTTGGAAGCAAACGTATCTGCATTTCCGCCCCCATAGGTTATCTGAAACGCCCCAGGTGTCACTGGAAAACCAGTACTATAGACGCGTCCAGTAACACAAGCATTACCCGAGGAGTCCACAGAAATACTGCGTCCGGCTGAGTTGGCAATACCAGACAAAAAGGTGGAGTAAATAAGTGCACTACCATCAAGAGCCAGCTTTGTTACAAATGCGGAAGTTAAGGTATGTGTTGTTTGATAGGCACCGGCCGTTATGGGGAAATCAGGGGAATTAGTAACGCCTGTAACCAAGACATGATTCTGCGTGTCTAAGGCAATGCCATAGCCATAATCCTGATTACTGCCTTCAAGATAAGTGGAATAGATAAGGCTCTCCCCGCCAGCGGATAATCTTGTGATAAAAGCACCGTCTAAAGTTCCGATTTTTGTGGTCTGAAACGCGCCAGGAGTAGTGGGAAAATTTGTATCACTGGTATATCCTGTAACATGAGCAGAGCCCTCAAAATCAACTACGATACTAAAACCTGACCCCGATAATGTGCTTCCTAAATAGGTAGAATAAATCAGGCTTTCTCCATCTACCGAAAGTTTAGTAACAAATATTCCGGCAGGAGTGGTCTGAAATGCTCCAGGAGTTGTGGGGAAATCAACAGATCTTGTTAAACCAGTAACATACGCGCATTCTTGAGTATCCAAAGAAATAGCATAGCCGGTATCTAAATTGCTACCTCCCAGATAAGTGGAATAGATAAGGGAGCCTCCATCGCTGGCAAATTTGGTAACAAATGCATCTTGCCCACCTCCAGAGGTAGTTTGAAATGCACCAGGTGTTACTGGAAAATCAATGGAGGTAGTGGATCCAGTAACATATGCGCAACCCCCAGTATCTACTGCAATACCTCTTGCATCCACTCTTAAGCTGCCGCCTAGGTAGGTGGCGTAAGTTAGAATGGGATCAATGATAAGGGGAGTATTTTCCAAAAAGTTCCCCGTGAGTTCAAACCCAAGGTCAAAGCTTCCATAAAGCCGATAAACGCAGTCTACTGGTTTTCTTTCTCCATCTATTTCCTGATAGGCAATAGGAGATAGATCAGTCAATGTCCCCAAGGCATGATGAACCAGTAAGTTTCCTTTTTCGTCTATTTCCAGATTGTCTGCCCCTGCCCAATGAAGGCGAATGAAGGAAATTCTGTCTGGTTTGTCTAGTTTCCAGTTCATCTTCATGCCATCGGAACTTGCCGATAACTCTAAATCCACGCCCTCCCAAACAGCAGGATAGAGAAGCTCTTTGTAATGAGGAACCCCACTTCTCCATTTTGACGAGTCTGTTCCCTTAAGATAATGGTGATAGCCTGATTGCTGGGAAATGCCCTCCGGAGCCAGGCTTTTACTTGGATTTATAAAGGAAAGCTCCAGAGCTACCCCATTTCTCGGTTCTTCAGATTCTTGAAAAGGAACAGGGAAATCCTCTGGCTCTGGGATATGTTCCTCTATAGGCTCTAACTCCACTGAAGTGATACGGTCTGAAGAAAAGAAAATGCGTCTGCCTTTAAAGGAAGTAGTAAACAGTGCTCTGGAATCCTCCTGTCCGTTATTTTTAACAAAGGAATGTGGGAGCTTTATATTTTCAGTCAGCAATGAATTTGGATTTATATTTTGCATGGGATACACCTCTCTAATGAAAAAATCGCATAGAGCATAATATGCAGGGTACACTTTTTATGAGACAATCAATGAATCCTCCGTTATATTAAAAGAGCTTATTCGACTTTATGTAACAATATTGATTTTGGCTTAAACGTTTTGATACGTATATTTTGTAGAAATGTATTCCTTTATTGGTATTAAGAAACAAAGACATGCGCATGAATAAAAGGTGTAAATTTTATTAAAGATAAGATTTTAATTTTTTAATTCTTGAATAGGTATGTTTTTTAAAGAAAGACCAAATAATTTCTTATAAAAAAATAAGGCAGTGAACTGAAAATTTTCAGTCACTGCCTTATTTTGAGTATTTGTCAAAGATTCATTAAGGTACTCAGGCATCTTTTTTACTCGAACAATATTCCTCCTGAATAGTAAAAGTAATAGCTTTGTGCAGAAGGTGTTCCTGTTATCCGATAAGTGCAACATATTGCAACCCTAGTTCCAGCTGCAATGGGAACATCAATATCCAATTGACTCCCTGATAAAGCTGTTCCAGCCGGAATGCTGGCGCCTCCGATCCATGGTGTATCAGTTGCCGTTTCTGTAGCTGTGAGCAGGGTAAAAGAATTGCTGCCTAGTGGAGCAGTAGCAAGCATTACAAAAGGATAAATGTTTGCGCCTGCAGGGGGTGTGAAAGCAGCCCAGTTTGTGCTTGTGAAATATATTGATTTTAATATGGCATCGTATGGCATTGCAAAAGTAAATTGATAATTATTGCCTGTGGGCAAGGTAAAGGCGTTTCCTGTCAAGGTAATACTATTAGAATGTCCACCAAAACTGACTATTTGAATTTGAGTAGGCTCTCCTGCCGCGTTTGTACTGGGATTGCTTGTGTCTATACCCGTTGAAAATGGAATGACTACTGTTGGCACTGCATCCCCGGTAGGCCCAGTATTGCCAGTAGGGCCGGTGTCGCCAGTAGGCCCAGTATCGCCGGTAGGTCCGGTGTCGCCGGTAGGCCCAGTGATGCCAGTAGG
>NZ_JHWJ01000027.1 GCF_000687555.1 [Clostridium] aerotolerans DSM 5434
GTATCTCCTGTTGGGCCGGTGGCCCCTGTAGCTCCCGTTGGGCCGGTTGGGCCTGTATCGCTCGTTGGACCTGTCGGACCAGTGGCTCCTGTATCTCCTGTTGGGCCGGTCGGGCCGGTTGCTCCTGTTGGGCCGGTTGGGCCGGTTGGGCCGGTGATTCCTGTTGGGCCGGTTGGGCCTGTATCTCCCGTGGGGCCGGTGTCACTCGTTGGACCTGTCGGGCCCGTTGCCCCTGTTGGACCGGTTGGACCTGTAGCCCCTGTAGCTCCTGTTGCCCCTGTTGGACCGGTATCACTCGTAGGACCTGTCGGACCAGTGGCTCCCGTCGGTCCGGTTGAACCTGTATCTCCTGTTGGGCCTGTCGGACCAGTATCACTCGTTGGGCCTGTCGGACCCGTGGCTCCTGTATCTCCTGTTGGTCCAGTTGGACCTGTGTCGCTCGTAGGACCTGTCGGACCAGTGGCTCCCGTAGCTCCGCTTGGTCCGGTTGGACCTGTGTCACCCGTTGGACCGGTCGGGCCTGTGTCACTCGTAGGACCTGTCGGACCAGTGGCTCCTGTATCTCCTGTTGGACCGGTTGGGCCTGTGTCACTTGTCGGGCCGGTCGGGCCGGTGGCTCCGGTCGGACCAGTTAGACCTGTGTCTCCTGTTGGGCCGGTTGGGCCTGTTTCACTCGTCGGGCCGGTCGGGCCTGTGGCTCCAGTCGGACCAGTTAGACCTGTGTCTCCTGTTGGGCCGGTTGGACCCGTGGCTCCTGTATATCCCGTTGGGCCGGTTGGGCCTGTGTCACTCGTCGGGCCGGTCGGGCCTGTGGCTCCGGTCGGGCCAGTTAGACCTGTGGCTCCTGTTGGGCCGGTTGGACCAGTGGCTCCTGTAGCTCCTGTTGGGCCGGTTGGACCTGTGTCGCTCGTCGGACCGGTTGGGCCGGTGGTTCCCGTTGGACCGGCCGGGCCTGTGGCTCCTGTTGGACCGGTCGGGCCGGTGGTTCCTGTTGGGCCGGTGGCTCCTGTATCTACTGTTGGACCGGTCGGGCCGGTGGTTCCTGTTGGACCGGTCGGGCCTGTGGCTCCTGTTGGACCGGTTGGGCCTGTGGCTCCTGTTGGACCGGTCGGGCCGATGGCTCCTGTTGGACCGGTGGCTCCCGTTGGGCCAATGGCTCCTGTCGGACCTGTAACTCCTGTTGGACCGGTCGCTCCTGTATCTCCTGCCGGGCCGGTCGCTCCTGTATCGCCTGTTGATCCTGTTGCTCCCGTTTCGCCTGTTGGGCCGGTGGCCCCCGTATCACCCGTTGAGCCAGTTGCTCCTGTAGCTCCAATTGGACCGGTGGCTCCTGTACCACCCGTCGGACCTGTCGGGCCGGTGGCTCCTGTTGGACCTGTTGATCCTTCACCAGTATTGTCATCTTCAACAATGACAAGAGTAGCAGTTAAGGGAACGGCGACAGCATAGAATATTTCAGCATTGCTGGCGTTAATTAAAGATAAGGTCTGTGGTGCAGAAGTGATTTCTGTAACTCCAAAACCAACTACTTCTCCTGTTTTAATAGGAGAATTGCCTTCCAGTAAATCTCCTTGGGAGGACGCTAATGCAAACACCACCCCGTTTGTCGCTTGGGTAGATTGCGACGCAACCCACCAGTTTATTACATATCTCCCTGGTTCATTAAATGTTATTTCACCTGTTGCAGTATTGTAGCTAATATTTCCTGACAAAAAAACGATATTTTCGAAAATTACATTAGCATTTACAGCTACTACACCAGATAAAACACGTTCTATTTGTAATGCTATATCGCTCATAGAGAATGACCTCCTTTCTACCTAATTTATTTATAAAAAATTTGTGAGCATAGAAAAGCTCACTATAATAACATAATATGATACTTATGATACTTGTTACGTTAGAAGCTCCATTTGCCTTTGAACTCCAAAGCTAATGAAATAATTACAAAATCCTATGTATTAATTTTTTAAGATCATGGTCTTAGCACTCATTTAACTTTTACTAAATTTCAAATAACAATATTCATACAAATAACCAATCAAACATTCTCTAACTTTCTTATTTCATTAGCTGCCCTAAAATACAAAAACCTTCTTTAGTCATATATCACCATTGAATCAAAACCCGCAATTTAATTCCAATAAATGAGCCGGGGAAAAATCTCCCCGGCTCTTTTATTGGAATTAACCATTCAACTATTTTTATCTCTTTCATTGTGTATCGTAATTTTTTGATATTAAATATACCTTTTCATCCATATCACTATCCGACTTAGGCTGCTTTACGATTAAAAGATTATCCCCATAGGAAAGCATCACCCGAATGCTGGAGGTGTTATTTTCTAAGTCAAATTGTTGCAGCTGAATTTTTCCTGATGCGGTATCAAACCGGTATATCTCATTTGAGTTTCTCTTATATAAAAATTCATATGGACCAGGATCAAAAAAATCTTTGACATATTCAACATCATTTTCATATAGAAGAGCCGGATCGACTTTATCTAAGTCACATACTATTGTATTATTGGAATAATCCGTTATACCAAAATAATGACCAAATACAAAGAATGACCCTACTCCGCCGGCTATATCATATTTCTTTAATGTATCCGTTATGTCCATCTCGCTGATCAGAGAAAAATCTTTGTCATATTTTACAAGGAAGCAATTCATTTCTGAATCAAAATTGTTTTTTTCTAAAGCATATAAATAACGATCATCGCTGGTTATATAAATCATTTGCCGTGATATAGATTCCTCTTTCACGCTTGGAGAATTCGTACCTGAATTTAAATTAACCTGCCTAGTACGTTTTTTATTATCAAACGTTTCCAGAAATGATTGAAATGCCCCGGTTTCTAAATAATTTCCCTGCAGAGATACTATTTTCTGATCCAGGCTTGTTAATGGAATCAGCTTCTGGGTATATGTATTTTTTGATTCTACCTGCATATTTCCTTCAGTAAAATTCACCGCATATAGATGATTTTCCAAATCTGCTCCCTGATATTCACTTACGTAAAAATAAAGGATATCCCCCATTCGGGCATTGCTTATTCCTTTTAATGCAAAATTATTAATGGTCAGAATCTTCTTATTACTGCCCGCTTTAAAATCATATATAAAAAAGTCAGCATTAGAATCCCTTAATTCCATATATAATAACTTCGTTTCATAAATATCAATATAGGTCCTCAAAGCAGATTTATCAAATGTCACACTATATGCCTGAGCTTGATTCATTGCGCTTTTATTGGAACTTCCATGATCAGTTTGAATGTTACAGCCTGATAAGAGTAATATAAAAAGTATGATGAAAGGCAACAGAAGGCCTTTTATTTTCCTGATCATATATTTAAACGCTCCCTCTCTATGTTTGGAAAAGACTAACGGGAAATATCCTATTAGTCTTTTCCAGAAATCTGAAACTATATAGATTTAGTACATTAATCCGATATTTACTTTGCTATATGCCTTATAAAGAGTAGAAGTAGATTTTGTGTAGGTCCATGATTGACCATTTAATCCGGAACCTGAGTATCCAATCCATGGATCAGCTAATGCAAATGAGGAACGATCACTTTTGGCACCGTATACTGACATAAAATGACCATTGGTTGAGTAAAGCCAACCATCACTAGAGGAAAAGGTAAGTCCGATAATAGGAGCTGCTTTTGCATTTGCGATTCCACTGTATAAAATCTGACTCATACCAGATGATGATTCGTTGTATCTACCAGTATATTTGTACTTTGACTGCTGCCGATTGATATAAGAAACCATGTCAGCGATGTAAGAACCGTTTGTTGTTGTCTTACATCCCCTTGCGATATCCGACTGATCTGGATTATAACCAAGATAATTTAATGCTGCCTGAACAGTAGCTGGTCCACAATTGTAGCTTGTTTTCTGATTGTATACAGTATATCCAGAAAGATAATTCCAGGATGCTGCCGCACGAAGGGATAGACTTTCATTTAAGATATCTGCCTGTTTTGGTTTTGCTCCAGATTTATCATTTGGTCTTGCTGGGAGTGCACCTTTGGGGGCAGATAAAGAATCTGAGCTAACGCTTAAAGGACGGCTCTCCACTCCTACATAAGCAGCTTTCGCTTCCACATAATTTTTGTCGGAAAATTTTTCTCCTGCAAAGGAAATAGTACTGGTTGATAATAACATTGTAACGGTTAAAGACATTAAAAGTAACTTTTTCATAAATATAATCCTCCATATTTTATCATTTAGTTTTCGTTGATTAAAAAAATACAATAGTGATTTATGTCATAACATAAATCTTGAATAATACCTCCTTGTACTGATTTTAAGAGTTGATTGCAACCGATTATATTGCACACTAAGTTTTGTGCCACTTATTTTTGATTCAAATCAATCATTCATTTTAAAATATGTATTATTCCTACGGTACATCCTCCTTTTTTATTTGAACCATAATCTGTCATGCCAGTCTCCTATTCAACCATTGCAGTTTAATATTATAATGATTGAATCATTTCATGCTGCACGCAGGCTGCAATTTTCTTATATAATATTTTGCTTAATTTATTTGAACTTGTCTAAATTCGGATGCAACTCCACATAGGGATATACCACTCAGTTATTGATTCTTTCAATCATCATTTTGTTTGCAGTTATGGATCATAAACCTAATATATAATAAAATTTGCCCAAAAAGCGGGTCGTGTCGAAAATAGTCGATTTTATGTAGAAATTGACCTATTATTAAGTTTGATGATATAAAAAAACAAGCCCCTATCCTTATATCTCTATAAGAATTGGAAACTTGTTTTCTTCCCATTATGATTCGTACCAGACTACTTTTTATACGTATTAACCCATTTCAAAAAGAGAACTTCCTGTTTCATCGTTGGTCTTATGTTCATCTTCTACAAACTCTAAGAATACTCTATTATCAAAATTTCCCCTTAAAAGGGCCTTCTCTTTCCTTTTTGCTTCTAGCTCATCTATACTAAACCCTCTGGCTTTACAAATCCCGTATAGAACTTCCAAAATATCAGCCATTTCTTCTAAATTCTTATCTATCTGATACTCATTAACCTCTTCATTTAACTTTTTATCAAGCTCCATTATATATTCTTCTTCCGACAACGTGTAATGGGATGCTGTTCTGCCATCATTTCTTATTATATCCGGGATCTTATCTCCACCAGCTTATTATACTTTATCACGTTTTTACACCTTTCTTTCAAAATCGTATGGCTCATCTTCCAATCTTTCTAATTCTATTTCAATAATACCATTATCACGGCAGACAAAAGTATCTTTTGTTCCTACCGGCTGCTTTCTTAAATTGTTGCACTTTGGATATATATCTGCCAGAGTGGCATAACAGAACTTATTCAGTTGATTGAAGCTTGTGTCTAAGCAATGTTTCTTAATTATTATTTCATCACCTTCTTGAAAGACAGGGCAATAATGATTCTTTTTTACTACAGTCATTTTAATAACGGTTTGGGGACGAATTTCCATTGATTTTCCTCCTGGGATTTTTTATCTGATACTTCTTCATGCTTAGATAATAGATTATTTAAAAAATGCGAATCATCTTAATTATAATGGTAATATGACCTCAACACCCTGTCAATATATTGTTTGATCGTCTACATATGAACTGACTTGATTACATATATTCTTTGGGAAAAAGGTTGGCTAATCCAACGCTCCATTTTTGCAATCAAAAATAGACCTGCTATGATATCAGATTCTCATAGAAGGCCTATCTACTAAATATATATTATACTATCCTCATACTCAGATGTTTAAATGTGGTTTCTCTATGTAATATTCATTATTAATAATAAGCCACATTTGAGCATCAAATCTCATTATGGTCCAAACTGATAATCCCTGGAGATTATATTCTGAAACCAGATTGATTCGTGCTTCAAAGCTTCTTGCATCTTTGAACCATATTACATGTAAAAATCCATCACTTGACATATAGTAGAAATAAGGCGATTGAGCCGGCTCGTTAAATTGTATGGGGATATTATTTTCCGCTGCAATTTGTACGGCTCCGTTATTGGTTACTATGGTGGCACCAGTAGATCCAGGAATATAGGGTAGTGACCAATCATAACCAAGCGTAGTGATTCCCAGAAATATTTTTTCAGGAGGAATAATATCAACCGAATAATCCAACAGTTCTGTCAGTATATTCACAGGAAAAACCGAGCTGGGATATCCGAATGTCCTCGCCCAATCATAGGAAGCAAAAATGATACCGTCTACATAATCTGCCAATTTGGAATAGTCAATTCTTTCAAGGCTGATGCCGGAGTTATCAATATTCGTAACAGGTGTAATCGTAATAAGTATTCTAAAACCTTCTGAACGAAATATTGCAGAGGCTCTCCTTAAATACTCTGAGAGCTTATCAATATTGTCATAGCTAATGTCTTCTATGTATATGTTTATGCCGTGATATCCTTTCTCTTTCATTATTTGCAAAGAGTTTTCAATCAAGAGAACTTGAATGTCAGGATTATTTAAAATAGTATAGTTTACCTCACGATTAACCATCCCATCTTCCGCAATGGTGGAAACAAACATAATCGGTGCCACGCCATAAGATTCTGCCAAATGGATAAGATCCGTATCATTACCAGCGGTAACTATTTCAGCCTCTTCGGTAGCTCTATAATTAAAGATTGTCAGATAAGATAAAAATGGAAGGGTTTTTATTAATACGGATCTATCAATATAAGAAAAAGTATACCCACTGGTAGCTATGGTTCTTGTTCTGTTTGTTTGATATTCTATCACAATGGTTTCACCTGCGTAAAGATATACCCGATCTGAAAGATTGGGATTATTTCTTAATATCTCCATGGGGGAAACATTGTACTGCTGTGCAATGCTTGCCAACGTATCACCTGGCTGGACGACATAGACCGTTTTAGGCTGAACAATCACAATGGTTTGGCCAATTGCCAAGTTTTCCGGGTTTGTGATTCCGTTTTCCATGATTAATCGATCAACCGGAATCTTGTACTGCTCTGATATGGAAGAAATGGTTTCACCAGCTTGAACAATGTGTATGGTCATGAATACCCCAAAATGATCTTTTTCTCTCTATGTATATGCCTTTCTTATTTGTTCATTCATTATAATGGGAATTTTCCGCTGTTTATTATATAACATGCGTATCATTTTCTTTGCTGGCCATTGTCATTTACAGTAAGACCATCTATGTAAATGATTCCCCTTTATTCTCAACTAGTTAAAAATCATATCCATGGTTATCATGATTAATTAATAATATTGATGATATAGATTGCTACTATTAACATCATATAATGAAACAAACGAAACAAATGCATTTTTTTACAATCTTTAGATAATTCCTTATACACTACCAGTGTACGCTATGTATTCTGTATCAGCATAAATTCTATTATATGTGAAACGGGTAAGAATGGATGCCGTGAAGTCTCCTATTCTTACCCGTTTTTAATTAATGTTGATTCCAGCACCATTTTTGCTGGAGCTGTAATTGTTCAAATGGAGGAACAAATACTTTCTTATCCTGTGTGTTAGCCAACGACCCAGGAAAAAGTATAAAACATCTGGTCCGGAGTCTGAATATCAGGTGTTGCAAGCTTCTCAAATTTGCCCTTTAATCCCTTTTCCATTGCTGCCATATGGAAGTGGCAGGCACCAATCCCCATATCTACTCTCTGTATATCAATCTTTTCTTCATCCTTTTTCAGTGTTCTTGCTTTGTAAAAATGATATATGTCCTTATCTTTAATAACTCGCCATGGCTGCTTATTGACCGCAGATGGTGCCAGGCGCATCATTTCCAGCGGAAATGCATATTCCCCGGCTTCTTCTTTCGTTAAAGGCTGTGTGAAACCCTGCTTAAAATAGAGCTTACTCCAATCCATTCTCTGGTCCGATTTTACCACCTTACTCATGATGGATTCCAGAAATCTCTTTTTGTCTACCGGATATCCTATTGGGGAAATACAGGGGATGACTTCTCCTGCTTTTAAATGCATGGCAGTTGCGAAGCTGTTGTGGTCGAAACTGCCGCCTAACCAGCAGGTGCCTAGTCCAAGAGAGGTGGCATACAGGACTAATTCCTCAAAGGAATACCCCAGAGCTTCCAGAGAGAGTTCGTCTTTGCTCACGGATGCAGAAATGAAGTCCTGGGCTCCTTTTATGACCCCATAGGTTCCCAGCTTTTCCCCATCTCCAGATATGTTTTTCTTCAACAGCTCAAACGTAATGTCAATGGAAAATGGGTTGGTTAACTCTGTCATGTAGACTTCGATTTGATTCCTTACCTCCGCAGAAAGCGCACGTTTCTCATAGGTTCTCACGCTGTGTCGCTCTTTGACTGTCTTTTCAATAGGAAATGATAGGTTCATATTTACTCTCCTCCACAATAAGATTTATTTATTCTTCTCCTCTACAAGGTGCATTTTCAAGGATCTTTTCTACATGAAGCAACAATGTTTTCAACTTGTTTAATTCATTTTTCTTAGAGTCAAGATAGTAATAATTTTTTGTACCCTCTCGTCTCATTCCAATAATCCCTGCATCTTTTAGTATTTGTAAATGGTGAGATACCGCAGGTCTTGACAAATGAGTTTTGTTTGCTATTTCACCTACTCTTACTCCCTTGCAATCACATTCCATAAGAGACATAATAATACTCTGCCGTGTTTCATCCCCTAATGCGATTAGGGATTTTTGACAGGCTTTAAATTCATTTGTTAATAGTTCTAACTCATCTGCTTGTTCCATTGTATAAATCCTTTCATCAATTAAAGGTTTAATCCTTTGGACCATTGTATCACAATTAAATCAAAATAATTCATTGGGAAAGAAAATCGAGACCAATAAAATTTATAAATTAATCATAGTAATCTTCCGCAACAAAGCATATCTTCCCATTTTTCCGCCTTCTTAGATTTTCAGTACCTTCAACTTAGGAACTTCAATCGCTATAAGGTGATTTAATGGTGCAATGACTCTATTCCCAGAAATAAAATTCAAAACCATCTTCCGGCTCTCCAATTGGATACCCTAAAAGTTTTGTTGCCTCTCTCTTAAACAATGAGAACCATTCATTCCATTCTTCCTCGGGGAGTTCTGCATAAAATTTTAATCCGCTGGGTTCTACGGATACATCAATTAGCTTTTGATCCACTCCATACCATTGGGGACAGCCATCTACAAATCCATTCCAATGTGGCATTTTCTCATATAATTCCCCTAGCTTCCCCCACACCTCATCAGGTGCTGTATAATGAATATTTAGATTATGATTATGTATCTTCACAGCTTTTTCTCCTTATCATTTCTCAATTGTTTTTCCTATTCTTTATTATAAAAGAGGTAGAAACCGGAATCAATTCATTTCTTCCTTCATTCCTCTGAACAATCGTTACTTGATTATTAAACCAAGTCGTGCTTCGAATACTCTAAATACCTTTACTATTTATGTGATTAAACATTTACGATCGGTATATCCATTATCTTTTGAGCTATCACTAAGTAGACTCAATATATAACGAGAGCACCGCCAAATTTATATGACGATGCTCCCTCTAACTGGTTACTTTTTTTATTGATTCATGTTTTTTAGTTTCAGATATTCTTTTTGTAATATAGCAAAATCATGTTCATAACTTTAACATACAACCGTTTTACATAAAATTACGATATCACATTAACTTATAACGCTACATTTTTACTAACATAAATCTCACGGCCTCACATTATATTACGTAATCCTCTTCTTCTCCCTCAAGATCAAACGGAGTAACCTGATAAACATAATAATTCAACCAATTGGCATACAACGTATTCGCCGCATTCCTCCAATTAAGCATTGGAACCGTACTAGGATCATCATTCTCATAATAATTACAAGGAATCTCCGGGTTCAGTCCTTTATCCAAATCCCGATGATACTCCCCATCTAACGTCATCCTGTCATACTCCGGGTGACCCTGGACAAAGATCTGTCTTCCATCCTCGCTCATAACCAGAAACAGTCCTGCTTCCTTAGACTCCACAAGTACCTTAAGCCCCGGAACCTTATCAATATCTTCTCTTCTCACCTCAGTATATCTGGAATGGGGAGCCATGATAAAGTCATCCATACTCCGAACCAATGGCACCTTCCGGTCCAGAACCTTGTGACTATAGATACCAGATAATTTACTATCTCTTTTAAATTTATGAATCCCATAATGATAATAGAGTCCGGCCTGAGCGCCCCAACAGATATGGAGAGTACTTGTTACATGAGTCTTACTCCATTCCATGATGCGCTCCAGCTCTTCCCAGTAATTCACCTCTTTAAATTCCATATTCTCCACAGGCGCACCGGTGATAATCATTCCATCGAACTTTTTATTCTTTACTTCATCAAAATAGTTATAAAATTTATTCAAATGGCTTGCAGAAGTATTCTTGGAAGTATGGCTCTCCAGCATGAGAAAGGAGCAATCCACCTGGAGGGGTGTATTGGACAGGGCGCGAAGAAGCTGAGTCTCTGTGTCTTCCTTGATTGGCATCAGGTTCACGATGAGAATCTCAAGAGGACGTATGTCCTGGGTTGAGGCACGGTCTTCGTCCATGGTAAATATGTTCTCTTTTTCCAATATGGCTTTTGCTGGCAAATCCTTTTGTACTTTAATCGGCATATTTTATTCCTCCAGTAATTTTATGAATTCTTCCTCCGAAATAATGGGCACTCCCAGTTCCTTTGCCTTCTTATTCTTAGAGGAATTGGACGTAGTATCATTGTTAATCAAATATGTGGTTTTTGAAGTAACGGAGCCGGTGGCTTTGCCTCCCTGAGCCTCAATTGCTTCCTGGAGCGCCTTCCTGTTTTCAAAATGCTCGACTGAGCCAGTGATGACAAATACCATACCCTCCAGCTTTCTGCTGCCTTCCGACTCTGCCTCCTGCTTTATATTGACCTCCATAAGCAGGCGGTCCACCATCTCGTTATTCTTTTCCTGACTGAAATAATAAATCCAGGCATCTGCCAGAACCTTTCCGATACCAGATACGGAAGTAAGCTCCTCTTCTCCTGCATGACGCATTTTATTAAAGTCAAACCGGAATTCCCGGCACAGCATTTTTGCATTGGATAATCCGATGCCTGCGATTCCCAGACCATAGATCAGCCTTGGCAGAGTGGTGTTGGAAGCGGTCTTGATTGCCTGAATCAAATTGTCGTAGGATTTTCTTCCAAATCCTTCCATCTGAGTGATGGTTTCCTCATACTGCTCCAAATGGAAGATATCCGCGAACTCTTTGATAAATCCGGCTCCAATGAATTTTTCCAAGGTGGCTTCCGATAATCCGTCTATATTCAAGGCATCCCGGCTGACAAACAGGGAAAAGCTCTTAATCCGCTTAGCCTGGCAGTCTGGGTTTACGCAGTATAGGCTTTTTACATCGTTGACCTGTCGTATTTCGGTCTGACCATTGCACACCGGACATTCTTCCGGGATTACGATGCCATTGCTTCTTGTTAGATTGTCTGCAATCTGAGGGATAATCATATTTGCTTTATATACAGTGATTAAATCCCCTTCTCCTAATTCCAAAGCTTCCATAATGCTTAGATTATGAACACTGGCACGGCTTACGGTGGTTCCCTCTAATTCCACTGGTTCAAAGATGGCGACCGGATTGATAAGACCGGTTCTTGATGGACTCCATAAAATCCTGGTCAGCTTTGTTTCCCGAATCTCATCGGCCCATTTAAAGGCAATGGCATTGCGGGGGAACTTTGCGGTGCGGCCTAAGGATTCGCCGTAGGAAATGTCATCATACATGAGCACCAGACCGTCGGAAGGGATATCATAACCGGATACTTCCGTTGCAAACTCTTCCACTGATGAAGGAAGAGATTCCTTTGTTACCATTTTATAATCTACCACATCAAAGCCCTGGGCCTTTAACCATTCAAACTGGACCCGTCTGGAGTTTTGAAAATCCACTCCTGTGGCAGATACCAGTGCAAACGCCTTAAAGTTTACATTTCTCTTGGCTGTGATCTGATTGTTCAGCTGTCTGACAGAACCGCTGCATAAGTTTCTGGGGTTTTTGTACTTGGCAGCTACATCTTCGATTTCCTCGTTAATCCGGTTAAAATCCGAATACTTGATGATTGCCTCGCCTCTGAGTACAAGCTCTCCCTTGTGGGAAATATTTAAGGGGATATTGGCGAAGACCCTGGCGTTATTGGTGATTACCTCTCCGATTTCTCCGTTTCCTCTTGTTACTGCTTTTTGAAGGGTTCCATTATTATAGTTTAAAACCACGGTCAGTCCATCCAGCTTCCAGGAGAGGATTCCTTCCTGACTGCCTAACCAATCGGCCAGTGATTCCACACTTTTTGTCTTATCAAGGGAAAGCATGGGGCTGTCATGGGCTTCCTTTGGAAGCTCACTTAACACCTGGTAACCTACGTTTTGTGTAGGGCTTTTAGACAGAACCACTCCAGTCTCCTGTTCAAGGTCTAAAAGCTCATCGTAAAGCCGGTCATATTCAAAATTGCTCATGATTTCCCGGCTTTCCTGATAATAGGCTTTTCCCGCCTCGTTTAAGATGGGGATCAGTTCTTTCATTCTGCTTATTTTAGCGTCCATCAGATAACTCCTTTTTATGATCTTTATAGGAAAGATTGGATGAGCCTTTTATGGCCTCCTTCATCTGGTGGTATTCTTTTTTAGAAAGTTCTCTGTAAGCACCTGGTTTTAAATCTCCCAGCTCAATGTTCATGATTCGCATTCGCTTTAGAAGCCGTACCTCAAATCCCAGTTCCTTGCACATTCGGCGGATCTGGCGGTTAAGGCCCTGAGTCAAGACGATTTTAAATGCTTTTTCTCCGGTTTTTGCAACAAAGCAGGGCTTAGTAGTTACATCTAACTCGGATAAATGAACTCCCTTTTTCATCTTACGGATAAAATCGTCTGTGACGGGACGATTTACTTTTACAAGATATTCCTTTTCATGAGCATTTCCGCTGCGCATCATTTTATTCACCAGGTCTCCCTGGTTTGTCATAAGGATTAAGCCTTCGGATTCCTTGTCCAGACGTCCGATGGGGTAAATGCGAACCGGATAGTCTAACATATCCACTATATTAGGAGCCCGGTCTTTATCGGAAGTGGTGCATACTATGCCTTTTGGTTTATGGACGGCTAAGAGAACCTGCTTTTCCTTGTGGCCGGCCTTTTGACCGGATGCGGTTATCACACGTCCTTTCACGGTTACGGACTGGCCAGGAAGAACCTTTTGACCGGTGGCTGCGGCTTGTCCATTAATCTTCACTTTTCCAGCCTCTATGAGACGGTCCGCCTCCCTACGGGAACAAATCCCTGCTTCACTTAAAAATTTATTCAGACGGATTCCATCTGCCTCCATAATCATTCTCCCTTACTGTTTACTAAGTAAAAATTATAGCATTGCTGAGTGGGAACGTCAAACTTAAACGCTTCTTTTAGGATTAGGTTTTACCTATAACAAAAATATGGTAATAGTTACTACTTTCAGTTTTACTCATTGCTTTTTCCAATATATGGGTTTATAATGTTAATTAAAGTATTAATACTATCAGGAGGAAAAAAGTTATGCCTTGGACACAAAATTTATCCGTTGGGATTTCTATGATCGACGACCAGCACAAGATGTGGTTTCAGAAAGCGGAAGCTCTCTTTGAAGCTGGAAAGAACAATCGTGCAAAGGAATATGTAGGGGAGCTTCTTGAGTTCCTTGATGATTATACCAAAAAGCATTTTGCCGATGAGGAAAAATACATGTTAAGTATTAAGTATCCTGGATATCAGGAACAAAAGGCGGCACATACAGCCTTTATTACTCAGCTTAATAAGATTAAGAGTGATTACAATTCTTCCGGCGGGAATTTACTGGTAATCCTTAATGCGAATCAGATGATTCTTGATTGGCTGACCAAGCATATCTCCAATATGGACAAACAGATCGGGGAATTTGCAAAAAAAGCATAATTATACATAGAAAAAGAACGGTTCCTTCTGAAATACAATCTGACTGGTACCGTTCTTTTTTTACGTTAAACACTACTATCCCAAATATCAGCGAATTCATGCAAGGAATCAACTATTTTCATAGGTTTGCTTTTCTGACTGTTTCAACAATGGTATAATACCATCAAGGATCCACATTAAAAACAGGAGGTTCTTCTCTATGATAAGTAAGACGAAAAATTCACAGACAAAAGATACGTTGCATCGTATGGCAGCCAATGCATTTCCCCTTGAAACATGTACGGAAATCTTGGAACTGACTGAGGGTTACTTTAATGTTGCTTACAGGATTTCTTTCTCCGGGGGACGCACCTGTATACTCAAGATTGCACCTCCCAAAGAAGTCCGTACCATGTCCTATGAGAAAAACATCATGGCTAGTGAAGTTTACGCCATGAATCTGGTTGCCAGGAAAACATCTCTTCCCGTTGCAAAGGTTCTATTTTATGATGATAGCTGCTCCTTATGCGGTTCTCCTTATTTCTTTATGGAGGAGCTTAAAGGTGCCAGCTTTTCATCCCAGCAGGAAAAGCTCTCAGAGGAAGTGAAAAAGCAGATCAGAATCCATACCGGAAGGCTTAACAAAGAGATCAATCAAATGACCGGGGATATCTTTGGATATATGGGAAATTCGGATTTGCAGGGCAACAACTGGTTTTTCGTGTTCTCCCAAATCATAGAGTATGCCTTAAAGGATGCAGAATACATGTCGGTGGATTTAAAAATTCCCTCTCTCCAGCTAAAAGAATGTTTAACCATTAGTAAACCATTCTTTCAGTCTGTTACCACACCATGCCTGGTTCACTGGGACCTATGGGATGGAAACATATTTATAAAGGATAACCAGATCAGCGGATTGATTGACTGGGAACGATGTTTGTGGGGTGATCCTCTTATGGAAGTGGGATTTCGTACTTATGAAAATCATGAGGATTTCCGCTCCGGTTATGGAAAAGAAACCTTGTCTAAAGAAGAATCCATTCGGGCGCTGTGGTATGACATATATACCCTGCTTCTGGTGGCACAGGAATGTGATTATAGAATGTATGATACAAGAGATTTTTATGACTGGTCTACGAATCTTTTGATAAAAAAATGGAAGGAATTGCAGCTTGCGGTTAAGGAAGCTCTGTAAAAAGGGCAAGGTCAGTCTCTTTATAAAATGGCTATTGACGTGAAATAAAATCTTAAGGGCTTGCCTAATTATATGCATTATCCAGTTATATATTGTAAAACATATTTATTTGTGATATATTATAGTTATAAAAGGAACAACCGCCCCAATACAAGGGGGTTGGCCCATAACAATGATAGAAATCCATCCTCGCTACCGCCAAGTATACAAGGGTGGTTTTTCTACGCCTGTTCCCAGGACTTTATAGAAAAATGCTACTTACAATTTACGAAAATAAAGGTAAGTAATGCGACTATGAACATACCAAAGGCCATAAGGTCTTTAAAGTCATATTTCATCCGCACCACCTCCCATCTATGTAGGATGGAAGGCCAACGCCCTTGCAGTGACACGATTGTTCCATACCACTATGGTAACATATCACAGTCTAATGAGCAATTATTTTCCCCACCTTAAATATATAAAAAATATAAAACGCCACGGCCGTACTGAGCTTCAGTACCTCGCGACGTTTTATAACTTTCATAAATCACCATTAACAACACCTATGTGAATTTATACTTCACTTCACAGCCGTTAGAGATGCGGTTACAGATGTTCACCACCCGCTCCATGACAGCGGGTGTTTTTTCGTATTCCATTTTGATTTGCATTTCTTTTAAATCTTCTGAAATCCTGATATCCTGCACTCCGTCTACCTTTTTAATCTCCTTTTCAATGCTCCTGGCTTTCTTCTGGTCTGACAGGGCGCAAACGTGGTAACTCCGGTTCACGCTTCTCCCTCCTTTCCGTTTGTTGTTCTACTCCAATTGTAGACAAATGGTGGAAGGTTTAAACATTACAGGAAGGCCCTGGCAATGGTCGCAAAGATAAAACAGACTATCACCCCGGTCACAGTGGGTACAAGCCAGGATACCAGGGTCCATTTCATGCTCTGAGTTTCCTTTCGTATGGTCAGGCAGGTGGTGGAACAGGGCCAGTGCATCAGGGAAAATAAAAGGGTGCTCACAGCCGTAATCCAGGTCCAGCCATTGGAAACCAGAAGGTGTTTTAAAACAGACAGATCATTAATCTGAAGCAGCTTTCCTTCTGCCATATAAGCCATAATGATGATGGGCACAACAATTTCATTGGCAGGAAAGCCCAGGATAAACGCCAAAAGAATGACTCCGTCAAGCCCGATGGCTCTTGCAAATGGATCTAAAAATCCGGAGCAGAGGGATAGCAAGGTGGCATCCCCTACGCTTAAATTCGCCATGAGCCAGATAACCATACCTGCCGGGGCAGCGATTACTACGGCGCGACCAAGTACAAACAGAGTCCGGTCAAATATGGACCGAACAATGACCTTGCCAATCTGAGGTCGTCTGTAAGGAGGCAGCTCCAGGGTAAAGGAGGAAGGAACTCCCTTTAAGATGGTAACTGACAAAAGCTTTGATATTACAAGGGTCATGACGATTCCAAGTACAATGACACCAGAGAGAATGGCGGCAGAAAGCACAGTGGAAGAAAGACCGGTGGCGCCACCGATAAAGAACATGGTTATTATTGCAATCATGGTTGGGAATGCGCCACCAGTCAAAGGGAAACTACTGATCTATGTAAACATGCAGCTTCTTACCATCCCAAACAATTTTTTGAACCACTAATTTAATCAAAG
>NZ_JHWJ01000028.1 GCF_000687555.1 [Clostridium] aerotolerans DSM 5434
AAAAATAGCTGTCATTGATATAATTAAAAAGCAGCTGAAATTACGGGATTCAAATGGGATCACCAAATAGTTTCCCTTTGTATGGTTGTGGAAATGCGCCACCAGTCAAAGGGAAACTACTGATCTATGTAAACATGCAGCTTCTTACCATCCCAAACAATTTTTTGAACCACTAATTTAATCAAAGTCCGTTTTTCTTCCAAGGTCATGATTTTATAAATCCCTCTAAAACTAATTAAGTCTTCAGAAGCCTGGTTGATTTTAAGCGAACTTTCCTCATAGCTGCCTGCCTTATTTTTTAGACGCTCCTGTTCTTCCAATAAAGAAGTAATCTCTCCCTCAAGCTCACTTATTTTTTCATTTACCCGGCTTACAAAGACTTCTCCCAGATTATCATGGGACAGGGTGTTGATTAAGTTATTGATTTCACCGGTATTTTTTTTAATTTTATCTTCTATCACCTTACAGGGATCTTTCCCTATCTGCTTTTGTAACTCACGTTTCAGTTTATCCAGCAGCAAAAAGATATTTTTATTTTCATTTATATAGGGGAACAGGGACTCGATGACCATGTTATCCGCCTGCCCTCCGTTCAAATTACGGCAGTTACAAATATCTGTACCGCCACGCAGCTTGCTGTTACAGATATAATCATATGGTTTCTGACTTCCTTCTTTGCTGCTCCTTTCCCTGCTCCTTCTCTGTTTTGCAAACATACGGCTGTTACATTGACTGCAATAGATGGTTCCTGATAGAAGGGAATAGCTGTTGTGCATGATGGCAGGCTTTTTCCCAGTGGGAATATTGCTCTTAAGTATCTCCTGGACTGCCACCCATTTCTTACCAGTTATGAGTCCTTTATGCTTTCCCATGGCCACGATCCATTGGTCCATCTCCTGCCTTGGAGCGCTTTTTTTTCGGTAATCCCGTTTGTTGTAGGATAATAATCCATATTTAATTGAACAATCAGGCCGGTCAAAACAGATATCTGCATGGTGGTTTGTAAAAAAATCCCAGGCCTCCTCATCGGCAATGCAATAAACGGGATTTTGCAGAATCTCTTTGATTCCAGGGAGGGAAAACATGTTTCCATTCCTGGTTCCTATCCCCTCTCTGATCAGATATTTGCTGACACCGGAAACACTGCGAAGCTCTAAAAATTTCTCATAGATACTGCTTACGATAGAAAGCTCTCCTGAATTTTCCTTTAGTTTGCAGGCGGTTTTCAGCTTGCCGTCTAAAACAACCTCCTGAAGCTTCTCAAAGGTGTAGCCTAATGGTGTGGTGCCTCCCAGCCACCGGCCGGTACGGGCCAGTAACAGCATATTGTCCCGGACACGTTCGGCTATGGTTTCCCTCTCCAGCTGGGCAAAGACAGAGGCTATGTACATCATGGCCTTCCCCATTGGCTTTGAAGTATCAAACTCTTCCCGGATGCAGATGAAGGATATATTCTGATGATTCAGCTCCTCGATGAGAGAAGAAAAGTCGCTGACATTACGGCTGATACGGTCCAGACGATAGCAGATGACGTATTGAGGCCTTATTCGTTTCAAATCCTTAAGCATCTGCTGAAACTGAGGTCGGTTGGTGTTTTTCGCGGAAAATCCTTCGTCCTCATAAATGCTTATCTCTGCCTGATTGGCATTTGGCAGTTTATCTGAAATATATTCTTTGCACATCTCCACCTGGTTTTCCACGCTCTCGCCTTTTCCTGTATAAACAGACTTCCGGCTGTAAATAAAAATATTCAAAGCTGCTCACCATCCTTTTCATTACATTTATGCAAATGGATCCTATTAATGCTTTTATCCCATAGGAAAAAGGCTTTTATATGACTAAAAAAAGCAAATCTTAAGGATTAAAAAATAGACAAAAAAAATTTTTTTTATTATACAGACGCTTCAAACAATTGGTAACATTAACCAAAAATTATTAAATTTATTACAAACCATTTACAAACATGTCCATGGCTGATAATATGTGCGTAATAGAGATTTTTTATTTTTCTATAGCCTGAATTCAGACTAATCTTTCAAACTTCTTAGTTTTACCTGACTAATTCTTGGTCACAAGCACAATCCACATTCAATTTACTAGTTACATCTCACATGATAACCTGATAAAAGACAGCTTTTCTGTTATTGCTAGAAGAGCTGGCTAAATAAAAAAAGGAGGGTATTTTAAGTAATATTTATATCGTATGTAGGTAAGTATAAGTACCATGTTTCTTTAAACAGGAGGGGAATTATATGAACAAAGTAAGTAAAAAGGTCCTATCATTTGTTTTTGTAATTGCGATGGGTATTTCAAGTATCTTTGCTGGTACTACATATGCTGCCACAGACTATTGGCAGAACTATGATGATGGCGGCGGAACTGTAAATATGGTCAATGGCTCTGGCGGTAATTTCAGCGTAAACTGGACCAACTGCGGTAACTTTGTTGTTGGTAAAGGCTGGACTTACGGAACTGCTAACAGAGTCGTTAATTATAACGCAGGTGTTTTTGCACCATCTGGAAACAGTTATCTGACCTTCTACGGTTGGACAAGAAACTCTTTGATCGAATATTACGTAGTTGACAGCTGGGGATCCTACAGACCAACTGGCACCTATAAGGGAACCGTAAGCAGCGACGGTGCTACCTATGACATCTATACAACCATGCGTTACAACGCTCCATCTATTGATGGTTATCAGACATTCCCACAGTACTGGAGTGTCAGACAGTCTAAGAGACCTACCGGCAGCAATGCTCAGATCAACTTTGCAAACCACGCAAATGCATGGAAAAACAAAGGTATGAATTTAGGTAATTCCTGGTCTTATCAGGCAATGTGCGTAGAGGGCTATCAGAGCAGCGGAAATGCTAATGTAACTGTTTGGTAATTTAATATAACACCTGATAAGGTGTAATTATCTAATTAACACTGTACTTACCTACATACTATTTAAATATTGCAGTTTTGGAATTTCCATAACATGTATTGTTATGAATCCATATATTTTTTAAGAAATGAAAACCATACGGAAAGGATTACAGCAATGGGGAAAAAACTGATCTTGCTTTTGATTGCAGTAGCCGTATTTTCCTGCGGTTGTTCGAAAGTAGAACAGGAAAATCTCGTGTTAGTCAAAGGCAATGCTGCTGCAGATACTACGTCCCTGAAACAGGGACAAGCAGAAACCATCTCCGACTTTTATATTGGCAAATATGAGGTGACCCAAAAGGAATGGGCGGATGTGATGGGCAATAATCCTTCTGGTTTTCAAGGTGATACCCTGCCAGTGGAAACAGTAAGCTGGTATGATGCCATTGAGTATTGCAATAAGAGAAGCGAAAAAGAAGGATTGACCCCTTATTACTCCATTGATAAAAGTAATAAGGACCCAGAAAACGTAAGTGAATTTGATGATATGAAATGGACCGTATCTGTGAATGAGGGAGCAAACGGTTACCGGCTGCCCACAGAAGCAGAATGGCAATATGCTGCCGGCGGAGGTATGGAAAGCAAACAGTATACCTACAGCGGCGGCAACAATGAAGAAGAGACCACATGGTATTTCAGGAACTCCGGAAAGGAATTTTTAACCGGTGATTGGGAATGGACCCGCATTGAAAACAATCGGAATTCGACTCATCCCGTTGGTTCTAAAAAGCCCAACGAACTGGGTCTTTACGATATGTCTGGAAATGTCCGGGAATGGTGTTTTAACTGGTATCAGGATCTTGCGATCGGAAGTGGAAGTTACCGTGTCTGGAAAGGCGGAGGTTGGCTTGGGGATAAAACCAGCTGCCAGATTTCCTACCGCGGCAAATATGAAGCCAATGGTAAGGGGCCGGATATGGGACTTCGCGTATGCAGAAACAAATAGTCCGATTGTCTTTATGAAATCAGACTTTATACTAAAATTAAGAGGCATTTCTCCTATGGAGGAAATGCCTCTTAATTTTACTCCTTATTTTCCTCTTTTTTTACTCCAGTCAACGGTATAATTAATAAACTCCCGAACCGCCTTTGAAATGGATACATCTTTTTTTGTAACACAACATGCCTCCCATTTCATGTTTTCTTTAAATGGGATTTTTCGAATATTATGATATTTCATATCATCAAATATAAAATCCAGGCAAACCGTATTGCCTTCGTTATTGCTGCACATCTTATGGCACAGGCTGAATCCGCTGGTATTAAACATGATTTTAGGCTCCACTCCCAGCCTGCTGCATTCCCGATCAATGATTCCGTGAATCTTAAAATGATTGCTTTCTATCACAAGAGGTTCCTCACACATTTCAGCCAATGAGATACTTTTTCTGTTATAGAATTTACTTTTATTATGTGTTACAAAACATATTTTTGTGGTAAAAATCTTTGTAATATTGAAAAGGCGGGGATCAGGGTTCGGAGTTAATCCAATATCTGCTTTTCCATTTAAAATATAATCTTCCACCAGCAGATCCGGAAACTCCACATAATCAAAGTGTATTTTAGGATGGCTTTTAGAAAAATTTAGTATGTATTCTGGGGATAGATGCCGGATAATACCAAATGCGGAACACACTTTAAGATAACCCATATTTTGAAGCTTTAAAGCATTGATTTCTGACCTGGTTTTATTATATTCCGATACGATATTAATTGCTCTTTGGTAAAAAAGCTGGCCATATTCCGTAACCAGGACTCCGTTTTTCGTGCGCTTAAATAAATTAGCATTCAGCTCCTTTTCCAACCTCTTAATGACAACACTCAGTCCTTGCGGAGAAACGTACAGCTTATCTGCTGCTTTTGTAATACTACCTCTTTTATAAACTTCTAGAAAAGATTCCATATCATTTATATTCATTTCATCTCCTAAACGTCCAAAAAGGAGCTAACTCGTTACAGTTAGCTCCTTCGCTGCAAATGTTATATTACTTAGCAACAAAGTGACAAATTATTTTTCTATGGCTGGATTTATTTCATTGTATGCAAGCGTGGTCTGGTGATAGTCACCGATTTTTCTTACAATCGGATTGGGAGTACGGTTGAAATTCATGGTTAGTCCGGGATTGCTGTAATGACCCACAGGATCAATATAGTATTTAAAGTCTATAATCCGCTCTACATCAATGTCTCCATAGGCGATTCCTTCTTTACCTTCCGGTACATAATCACTTATGGGCTGCCCATCCGGCCCTATAATGGCAGTATGTCCCTGCTTAAATGTCTTAAAGTAATTAAGCCGTTCCTGATTGATGGTACCGTCCTCATCCGTGCAAAGCATGGTATAGGTTTCTTCGGAATAAACAGAGGAAGTCATTACAACAAAGGTTTGAGTGGAAATGGCATAGTAGCGGCTGGAAATATCGTCATCAAAATATCCTGGCCATGCAGCAACATGGACCTGCTCATTTTGCGAATTCATGGCACACAAGTCCAGAGGAACCTGATGCTCCCAGCACATGCATCCACCAAGATTCCCAATCTCTGTTTCAAAAACCGGCATCATGCTTGCATCACCATCTCCCCAGCAAAGACGTTCTGCCACAGACACCCGCATCTTCCTATGCTTCCCCATCAAATCTCCCTGGGGATTGAACCAGAACTGGGTCAGGAACAAGGACCCTCCGTCTTTTTCTGAACCTGAGATACAGACATAAATCTGATTGTCCCTTGCAGCCTGACTGATTTTCTGAATCGCTGGCCCCATGACTTCAACAGCATTTAAATAAAGCTTGTGATACCATTTTCTAGTATATTCCGGATGTCCGATAAATGCAAACCAAGGATATCCCGGCAGAAAACCTTCTGGGAACGCAATCAGCTTTGCTCCATTGCCAGCAGCTTCCTTTATTAACTTCACAGATTTTTCTACCGTGGCCTCCAGATTAAGATATACAGGTGATGCCTGTACTGCAGCAGCTTTAAATTTAGGATAGATTGCCATAATATACCTCCATATTATTGATAAATTTAATATCATATGTATACCCGGCCCAGTAAAAGTGTAAGAAGTCTTCTTTTGTGTCTATGCCATAACTTTAACACCAAAGCCGCCATAAATAAATCAATATATTCTTGATAGCTGTCAAGCAATCCATCCTGAAATTTATAATGCTTATTATTTTATTGATTAAATCTTAGTATCAATGCCTGATAACCATGTAGCAATAGCTTTCTGCCGTCTGATGATAACTCCTTCTCATTATTTAACAGCACCTCATACTCTTCCTGTTCCAGAAGAATTTCCTGTGGTTCCTGTTTAAAATTGCCAATGATTAAGATTTTCTCAGCTTTACTACTCCGATAATAAGCCATGACTCTCTTTAATTCTGTATACACAGGTTCAAAATCTCCAAATACAAGGGTCTCCTTATGCTCCCTGCTTTTTCGTAAGGCAATCAGCTTTTTATAATAATGGAAGACGGAATCCTCATCTTCTAATTGTAGTTCCAGATTAAGACTTGGATAATCGGGGTTTACCTTAAGCCATGGAATCCCCTGGCTGAATCCAGCGTTCGTTCCTCCATCCCACTGAAAGGGAACTCTTGCATTGTCCCTACTATAGCGGCATACCATAGAAAATGCCTCTTCTTTTGAAAATCCCTGACTTAAGGCCACCTGATACTGATCCAAGGTTGAGATATCGTCTATGTCTTCGATTGAGGTAAAAGGCACATTTTCCATACCGATTTCCTGTCCCTGATAGATGAATGGGAGGCCCTTTAGCATAAAATAAACCGTTGCCAGCATTTTTTTAGACTGGTCGGAGCACTCTCCTTCCGGGATATAATGGCTGACACCTCTTGGTTCATCGTGGTTTTCAATAATATTTGACAGAAAGCCAACGCCCTCTGACCGAAGCTGGCTGGCAAAGCAGCAGTCCCTGTAATCATCGGGAGTGATATGCTGATAGTCATACCAGCCTTTGTCGCTGATGCCAAAAACGGTTTCATTAAAGTCAAACATGGAGGAAAAGCACCCCTTTTCTCCGATGAACGCCTCCAGATCCTCTTTCTTTTCCCGAAATACCTCACCGACTGTAAACGCATCGTACTTGTCAAATGCCGCTTCCTTCATCTCATTTAAAAAGTCCAGAATACCTTCTGCCTCATCTACCATCTTCTCGCAGGAAGTCAATCCGTCATCCCGATCAGGCTCATACTCATGAAACGGCAGAACCTTTTTGATGTTCATAATAGCATCGATACGAAATCCAGCAATTCCCTTTTCCAGCCACCAACGAATCATCTCATATATCTTTTCCCGAAGGACTTCATTTTCCCAGTTAAGATCCGGCTGTTTTTTGTGAAATGCGTGAAAATAATACTTGTTGGTATCTCCGATTCTCTCCCATACACTTCCGCCGAAATACGATCTTAAGTTGTTGGGAGCTTTTCCGTCTTTGCCTTCCCGGATATAAAAATAATTGCCGTACTCACCATCCGGGTCTTTTAATGCCTTCTGAAACCACTCATGTTCATCGGAACAGTGATTGACCACCAGATCCATGATCAGATACATCTCTCTCTTTTTTGCTTCTGCGATCAATTCATCCATTTCTTCCATGGTTCCGAACCTGGGATCAATGAGATAATAGTCGGAAATATCATAGCCCTGATCTGCCAGGGGAGAGCAATAAATTGGAGAGAGCCAGATAATATCAACTCCTAAGTCCTTTAAATAATCCAGCTTTTCTATGATTCCTTTTACATCTCCAATGCCGTCATTGTTGGTATCTTTAAAACTCTTAGGATAAATCTGATATGCCACCTTATCCTGCCACCATTTTTTAATCATTTTATTAATCCGTCCTATCTATTCTTTATTGTTCTTTCCAATACAATGCCAAAGCCTCATAGGGCCTTAAAATTCCCTGAGCTAAGTATTCTCGGTCTTTATAGTTTTGTATAAAGCATTCTGATGTTTCTAGGTTAAATACTTCCGGTATGTCTGCCTTTACTTCCTGATCTGTAAAATTACACAGCACCAGAACCTGTTCCTTCTCTAAGGTTCTTACAAAAGCAAATATGTGAGAGTCCTCTGGAAGTATGAGCTGGTAAGTGCCGTATACGATTACATCATGCTTCTTCCTAAGAGCAATCAGCTTCTTATAATAAGAAAATACGGATTCAGGATCATCAATCTGCCGGGCTGCATTGATTTCCTTATAATTAGGATTTACTGAGAGCCACGGAGTCCCGCTTGTAAAGCCTGCCTGCTCCTTATCGTTCCACTGCATGGGAGTTCTTGCATTGTCCCGGCTCTTAAAGCGCAGATAATCCATCATGCTCTCATGGGTAACGTGACCTTCCCCGACCAGTTCCTTGTAGGCATTGATGCTCTCAATATCTTTAAACTGAGTCATATCCTCAAACGGATAATTGGTCATAGAAAGCTCTTCTCCCTGATAGATGTAGGGCGTTCCCTTCATCATATGAAGACAGGTGGCAAGCATCTTTGCCGATAATTCCCGGTATTCCTCTCTGTCATTTCCAAACCTTGATACCGCTCTTGGCTGATCATGATTATCCCAGTAAAGGCTGTTCCACGCGCTGTTTTCAAGCTCTGTCTGCCATTTGGACAAGATACCCTTAAGAGTTCTTAGTTCCGTCTTTTGATCCGTCCATTTACCAAACTCGCCACTACTGTCCACGTGTTCAAAGTGAAAGACCATGTTAAGCTCTTCTTCCCCTTCTCCGGCGTAACGTTTCGCTTCTTCTATGGTGACCCCTGCGGTCTCTCCCACTGTCATTAAATCGTATTTGGAAAGGACCCTGCGGTTCATTTCTTTTAAATAATCGTGTACCTTTGGTCCGTGAACGCTGTAGGGTGTAAAATCTCCATAAAGACCATTGGTGACCTCTCCGTCAGGCAGAGCCGGGTCTTTGGATATCATGCTGATGACATCCATTCGAAAACCATCAATTCCCTTCCTGCACCACCAGTCCATCATATCAAAGACTTCGTCTCTGACTCTGGGATTCTCCCAGTTTAAATCCGGCTGTTTTTTGGAGAATAGATGGAGGTAATACATCTTTGTATCCCTGTCATATTCCCAGGCTGAGCCGCTAAAGCAGGAGCCCCAGTTATTGGGACAGCTTCCGTCTTCCTTTCCCTCTCTCCAGATGTAATAATCCCGGTATGGATTTTCCCTGCTCCTTCTGCTCTCTAAAAACCAGGAGTGTTCATCCGAGGTATGGTTGACCACCAGATCAAGCAGGATTCGGATGCCTCTTTCATGGGCATCCCGTAACAGATGATCAAAATCTTCCATGGTCCCGAATTCACTCATAATATCCTGATAATCACTGATGTCGTATCCATTGTCATCATTGGGGGACTTGCAGATCGGGGAAAGCCAGATCACGTCAATTCCCAACAGCTTCAGATAATCAAGCCGCTGTCTGATTCCATTTAAGTCTCCAATTCCGTCTCCATTGCTGTCCTGAAAGCTTCTGGGGTATATCTGATACACCACCGCTTCCTTCCACCACGTTTTATTCATCTCATTTACTCCTCTATTTAATGGCTCCTTCTACCAGCCCCTGAATAATCTGTTTTTGTGCACATAGGAACAGAATGATTACAGGTATCATGGCAAGAAATGCTGCTGCAAGTATCAAATCCCATTGTTTTACGTAAGAGCCTACAAAGCTGCTGACTGCCACTGGAAGCGTCTTAATCCTTCCGTTCAAGCCAAGCATCAGGGACGGAAGAAGATAGTCATTCCAGATCCATATTCCATTTAGAATCAGTACTGTCATCTGTACCGGCTTTAACAAAGGAAATACCACTCGAAAAAAGGTCCCTTCCGGGCTGCACCCGTCAATCCACGCTGCTTCCTCAAGCTCTCTTGGAATTCCTTTGATAAATCCGTGAAGGATGAATACGGACATGGAGCCGCCAAAGCCAAGATAGGCAATGATGATTCCCGTATAACTGCTTAAGAACCGAATTCCAACAAAGTCTGACAATCCCCGAAAGGTAGATAAAAGCGGCAGCATGACCACCTGAAACGGGATTACCATAGACGCTACAAACACCATGAAAATGATATCGGACCACCTGGTCTTATTCCGCACCAGCACCCACGCCGACATGCTGGATAGCAGGATTAGAAGTGTCAGGCTGACTGCGGTAATGAATAAGGAACTTCGAAAGGATTTAAAATAACTGAAATTCTGGTTATGTATGACATTGGATAAGTTAATAAACAGCTGCCCCCAGTTTCTTGGAAATGCAATGGGGCTTATGACGATATCCGCACTCTTTTTCGCTGAATTAAAGAGAACGAGAAGAAAAGGGGACAATATGGTGAAAGAGAGAACGATTGCAACCAGCTGGATTCCAAAATGAATTACTTTTCTCCTGTTCATTACAGCTCCACCTCCTTCTTTTTACTGAAATAGACCTGGGTCATGGACACCATGGCAAGAATTACAAAGAATACAACAGCTTTCGTCTGCCCCAGCGCATACTGGTTCTTTGCAATGGCGGTATTATAAATATTCAAAGCCAGAAATTCCGTGGAAGCGATGGCCTTTGCCCCCAAAATCCTGCTTGGCGCGCCGTTGGTGATAGCGAAATTCAAATCAAACTGCTTAAAGGAATTCACAAGGGTTAGGAATATGCACACCGTAAAGGTGTTGGCAATCATGGGAAGCTTCATATGAATCAAGGTCTGGAATCGTCCTGCACCGTCCACTCCTGCTGCCTCTAAAATATCCTTTGGAACACTTTGAAGTCCAGTGACATAAATCATCATAATGTATCCGGCGTACTGCCAGGTACTGACAATTAAGATTGCAATGAGGGCAAGATTGGGATCGGTCAGCATGGATACGCTTCCCTTGACCAGGGAAGGAAACACCTTGTTAAAAATAAACTGCCACACGTACCCTAAAACAATTCCGCCAATCAGATTAGGAAGGAAGAAGGACGCCCTGTAAAAATTCTTTCCCCTCACCTCAGACGTACATAAAAGTGCCAGGGCAAATGCCATGACATTGACCGTGGTCATGTTTAAGACCGTAAACAGAAATGTGATGAACAGGGAGTATAAATAATCCGGTGCCTGAAACATCTGTATGTAATTATTAAGCCCTACAAACTGTGTAAATTTGATTCCGTTCCAATTGGTAAAGGAATAAAAGATACCGAAAACAAAGGGAATCAGAACGGTTATGCCAAACGCAGCGAGTAACGGCAGTAAAAACAATATATTTACCATTCGTTTACGGTTCTTCACCGGATAAAGCCGCACTCCTGTAAGCAGGAACAAAAGCCCTATGACTAACAGACCTCCCCTGATCTGCGCTTCCCGGTGAAACACATCGAGATACAAGGCAATCAGTGCTGCGAAAGTACCAAAAGCCAAAACAAAAGCTGCTATTATTTTTCTATTCTTCTCCTCTACCATGATCCTACCCCTCTTCCCCTTTTGCATTGGTTTAAGGAGGGCGGCAAAGTTTCTTGCCGCCCTGCCGGAACTATTTCACGTAATCTGCAATTGCTGTACTCATCATGTCCACAAAACCATCTCTGTCGATCTGACCCTTGGCATAAAGCTCAAATACAGCTCCAGTGGCGTTCATGGCAATGCCCTCCGGCATCTTGGTCCATTCCCAGGAGTACGTATTTCCAGAATCAACATAAGTTTTTAAGTTCATGGCTAAAGGTGTGGAAGGACTTAATTTGTTGGAGGTATAAGGGGAAATCATTCCGCACTCCGTTACCAGACATTTCTGGCCGTCCTCAGATAAGGCAAGCTCCTTTAAAAATGCCTTGGCTGCATCAATCTGGGTTCCCTTGTTATAAACAGCCCACCAGGATGGACAGTCTGCAAGAATGCCCTTCATCTCGTTCTTTGTAAATGCAAACGGGGCAATTCCGCAGTCAAAGGATACCTGATAGTCTGGAAGTGACGGATCGATCCAGTTTCCCTGTGTGATAAATGCTGTTTTTCCCTGCGCCCATAAAGCCAGCTGATCATCGTAGGTTCCTGATATCAAGGTTGTTGGATCGGAATAATCAAATAAGAGCTTCATATAATCAGCAAACTCACCAAGACGTCCTGTATCCGTCTTTCCTTCCTTCAGCATATCAATATAGGTGGTGTCCCCTCTTTTTAGACCGCCGGAAAGGTAATAGCCAAAAAGGTGATTTCCGGTTGACCAATACATCTGTCCGGATTCTGCTGCTACAGAACAGACAGCGGTAATTCCAAGCTCCTCCTTTTTGCTGTCAATGGTTTCAAATGCTTTTTTATAGGCATCGTAGGATGTAAGGGAAGCCGGGTCAACGCCTGCCTTCTCTAGGATATCTTTGTTATATGTAATTCCAAAGCCTTCCACTGCATAAGGAAAGCCCACTACCTTTCCAGCCTCATCCTTAAAGCTGAATTCAGTTTGAGACGCCCATTCTTCCCCGCTTAAATCCGTCATGTAATCTTTCCAGGTCTTAAAATCTCCTTCTCCGCCGAAGACAAAGAGATCCGGCATGTTGCCAGCAGCCAGATATCCTTTTAAGGTACCGTTGATATCGGCTCCCCCTCCTAAGGATTCAATGATTACCTCCTGTCCTGTCTTCTCCTGATACTTCTTGGCAAATGCCTTTAACGCCTCATCAATCTCAATCTTACCGTTTACAATACGGATTGCCTGACCGCTTGACTTTGCCTGAGTCTGGTTTTCGGACTGCTCAGTTCCTGTCTGGGATGCTGCCTTTTCACCACAGCCAGTCATAAGAGACATTGCCATAACTCCCATCATTGCCATTGCTAATACTTTTTTCTTCATAACGCTCCCCTTTCTACATATTGCTGTTATTATTGATATTATTTTATACTTTATTGTAACTTATGCGCATAAGTTATCTTAAATATCATATTAGCACTTTATAGTCTCCATGGCAACAATTTCTTTTTCTTTTTTCTCCACAAAATACGACCTTAAGAAAATGACAAAAAAAGAAAGGAAACGCACGCTGCTTACACATGCATTCCCTTTCTTTTTTTCACCGAATCCCGTTCTACGATTTCCAACGGAAGCCGAATGATCCGCTCCCCGATTTCCTCCTTTTGTATCATCTGAAATAACTTATCAACTGCCAGACTTCCTTTTTCTGTTACATCCTGATGAACCGTTGTAAGAGCCGGTCTTACGATCTGGCTGTAAACATTGTCATCAAAGCCTACAATGGAAATATCCTCTGGTATTTTAACTCCACGATCTTTTAAATCATTTAAAATATGGGCTGCATAGTAATCAGAGGCGCATACAAATGCAGTAAAGTCTCCTACCTTTTTGTATACATCATCAAGAGTTTTGGATAAATCATCTCCATTTGGCTGGAGCATGATAAAATGTTCCTCCGTATACAGGATGCCAGCTTCCCTTAACGCATCTTGATAACCCTTCAGACGCTCAAAATCAACACCAAAACGGTTATCGGCTAAAAAGGCGATTCTTTCATGACCATGGTCGATTAGATATTTGGTGATATCGTAACAGCCCTCTCTGTCCTGGCTCCCCACATTCACATAGTCAGGCACGGTTTCCTCCAGATAGCAGTCGATAAATACCATTGGCTTTTTGATCTTTTCCGTGATTTTTGCCCCATCCTCTGCCTGCATACCATGTAAAATCAGTCCGTCAACATTCCAGCTGGCTACAGAGCTGATGATTTCTGTGATGTCATCGGAGATATAAAGCATGGTGAAATATCCGCCTGCTCTTACACAGCTTTCAACGGCACCGGTCAGCTCTCCCGCAAAAGGATCTTTAATAAAATTCTCATATTTATCCCGGCAGGCCTTCATGGCCAACCCAATGATACCGGATTTATTCCTGGCCAGATTTCTTGCATTGATATTTGGGACATAATCATATTCTAAAAGGAGCTGCTGTACTTTCTCCACCATGGCCGGGGAGACTTCACCAGTTTTTCCATGGATTACATTGGATACTGTGGTGGTACTGGTTCCTAAAAGCTCTGCCATTTTCTTTATCGTTATCATCAAATGCTCCTTTGCCTTACGTATGAACGCCTCATACCATGTCTTTATTATGATTATTTTATAACTACTGATTCAAATATGCAAGCTTCTACTGAATTCCTCTTGCTCCGTAATAGGACATACTTTTCCCTTCATACCATAAATTAACATCACATTTAAGTGGGAACACATTGAAAAATAAAAGCATTCCATCCATTGAAATACATAATTCAGATACCATGGATATTGAGGCTCTCTCAGATAAAATAAATGAATTCTACATTGACTTCATAGAACGAAGGTTAAGAGATTCTGATTTAAGTACAGATGAAAAAATAGCTGTCATTGATATAATTAAAAAGCAGCTGAAATTACGGGATTCAAATGGGATCACCAAATAGTTTCCCTTTGTATGGTTGTGGAAAT
>NZ_JHWJ01000029.1 GCF_000687555.1 [Clostridium] aerotolerans DSM 5434
CAAAAGTATACAATTATCATTATTTTATTTGTTCACATTGCACATTTATTATAAATGAGATTATAAAAAAACACAAACAAAACAATCCAAAAACCGCATCTTAATATTTTTGTGCACATTTCATGGTGCGAATCCCCCAGGTATTTCATGTACACTTGGGGTTCGCACCATTTAATAAGTACCACATACTACTCTACTGCTTAAAATTACATATTATTTTTTAACTAATTTATACAGCCACTTGTTACTATCGTTACCCACCTCTTCCTTTACTTCTGGAAGAACCTTTGCAAACGTTGGATTCATAGGATTAGACCCAGGCAATCGGTTACGATTTCCGTTAAACCACTGATGAGATGCATTTGAATTCTTATTATTTTCTTTATCCTTACTCTCACCTTTTACTATTGGATACGACACGTAAACATTTGTACCTGGCTTTTTATTATTTATCAATTCCGGTCTTTTTTCCCAGTTTGCAATTATTTTGAGAACTTCTTCGGACTCTCCAGTTACAGAAAATTCATCCATCATGGTATTCACATCAAGATCACGAAGCAACCATTCCCCGGTTTCCATATCAATCTCTCTGACTTTTGCAGAATCAATTATAATTTTTGTACTGCCAAAGCCAAGAGGTTTTGCCCGACCTATTTTGTGAGCACAGCTTTTGTCATGAAAATCCAAAGCCCACTTTAGTTGCATCAATTCCTCTTTTGATAGATTTTCGAAAAATACTTTTCCTTCAAATATACTTTCTGGCGTGCTCTTTAATGGTCTCACTCTTTGATTCATTGGACCTAATTTTTTATGATTATTAAACACACTATTTTTCACTTCTGAATGCCAGTAATATTTTCTTCCTCTTAATTTAGGAAGACCTTTTTCCAACATCTGTCTATTCTTATTATTATCAATAAAATAATCGTATGTCCAATAACCCTTTTCAGAGTTATTCTTTCCGTTTCTCAAACCTTCTGGCTGATACGTATAAAATTCTACTGTTCCAGGCTTTGGCTCCCCTTGCTCCAAAAATACGGGAGGCAAATAATAATTTTTCACTTCCTCATCCGTTATATCCTGACTTACACTAGCATCGGAAAATCGAATTCTTGAGGATAAAGCTGCATGATTACCTTTTTTATTAGAAGCCATACCAAAGATAGAACAAGTAGGGCATACGCATGTACTGTCTTCGCAAGGCTGAGCACCGTTGTGCTCCAATATTGCGCTTATGCTATTGTCGGTTAATTCTCTACCTATGCAAGCTGGCGAAAAACTAAATGGAGCATTTCCATTGTCCTTATAATAATAAACTGGAATTGTTTTATCCTTGTCTATTTTATAATCTTTATAAGGTTTACTTATCTTCTTATATGTATTATCTGGTGCGTTTTTTTGATATTGGGATATTACTGTCCCCAATGCACGTATATCTTCTTCTTTTACTGAAAAAGGTTTGTTCCCATTTTTTATGAACACAGATTCGTGATGTTTTTTAAGAAAAGCTTCTCCCTTATGCAAATAACCACATTGCCAGACCCGGTCTGAACTGCTTTTTTGATAGTCGATACTATAAGCACTTACAACCTCAGTTCTGGTTTTATTAAATTCATCACCTAGACAAACGTAAATTTTCTGGCCCTCGCTCCATTCCTTATATTTATTCTCAAGAACTTTTTCACCAAATTTCTTTTCGTCTCCGCTGCCAATCTTGGTGCCTTTCCTTTCCACGTTTAGCATTGCCCTTTTACAAGGATAAAGTTTCCATTCACCTGATTCATATTTTAAAACGCCTGGTCGTTTGGGTTTCGGACTTCTACGATCTAAAGAATGATCCGTTGTAACAGTTGACATACAGCCGCAGAATGCAGCCTCATGGACACTTCTTACTGCTCCCCTTATTTCTGAACCTGGAATTACTGGCCGATACATTTCATTGTCAGACATCCGTTTTCCATTGAGATTTTCATAAGAAAAAAAGTCATAGCTTACGCTGTCCGAATCATCACCGTCTCTGTAAAATGCCTGATTGCTAGACGTATTGGGTATGATAAGCGGTGTAAGTAATTGATACTTGCATTGAAAATATCCGGTATACGAATCTTTATATGAAAGATCCACCTTTTTTCGAGATACTTTTTCTTCCAAAGGAATAAAATTATAAGGATTAATAAAACGCTCTTTGGTATCTTCTTGCCACTTAGTCTTCATGGTTTTCCTCCTTACTTCTTATCACCTCTTCCTGTTTCTGCCATTCTGTAATATCACACAATCTTTCATCTGTAAAACGGAATAGTTCTCTATCATGATCTGGCGTTTCATAATACTTTCTTACTATAACAGCCTTTTCCTGACCGACTTCTCCTTCCAGTGGTACCAGAATACGGCTTCCCCTTCCGGATTCTAAAAGACACCATCCTGGAATCTGCACACTCACTTTTACAGCTCCCCACATTTTTTGTGTTTCTTCAACAAATCCAGGCTCTTGATCCTCTTGTACATCCTTCTTTAGACGAGTAGAAAAAGTATCTCCCATCTTAAGAGCCTTCCACTCCTTCTCCTTATCAAAGACTCTAATTTCCAATATTTCCTCAGCCATTAGCGTCTTTATAGAACAGGTTCCATCTTTTGCAAGCCCAGCAAGAAATTGACCATTTTGATATATTCCAAGGACAATTGCATCCTCTAAAACTGCGTAAAAAAAGGGATTCCCTGTAAAGTTCTTATTAATTTCTCCATAAATATCTTCAGGAAGTATTTCTTTTACCAATGAATTACACACCCTCATCTTCCCCTCCCTCTGTAACACATTTGCACCATTTTAGAGCAGCCATCTGGTATTCCTTCTGATTATCAAGAGCGATACCATCTAAGGATATTTCCCCATTGCCACAAAAAATCCCGCGCCCTACACTTCCTTCCCCACCAACGGATAAAAGACCATTTTGCAAATCCTTAGCAACCCAAAGAAGCATGCCAAGCCACGGCATAAACTCTGGCTTTGGCATATCCGGTATCTGTATTTTTACCATTAGGGTTCCACCAACCCAAACACTTTCCGTAAATAAAGCTCCCTTTACAGTACCACCAGTAAAACGATCTATGGAATTTCGGGTAATCGGGAGACTATGTCCTCCACAAATTAGAGTTTCCTCAAATAGGAGCCCAGAGGCTAAAATCGATTGGTCTTGTCTGACTGAGTTCATATCCCATGTGCCAAATAAGGGATCTAGATAGCCTTGTACCTGTTCCCAGTGATTCGTTTCAGTCAGTTTCCTTATAATTCCTACCATTCGGCTTCTGAAAACGCCTGCCCATGTGCTTCCAGGTATGATAGCAGCAGGCTCTTTGACTCCTTTTACCTTTAATGTTTCACTGTCTGGTAATGTACCATCTTTTAACGCTTCTCCATCATATTGACGAATCAGTAACGTACCATCAATTTTTAAAGGTATAATAAGTTCATGATTCAACTTATTTTTATTTTTAAAATGAGATTGCAAATCTTCTCCTGCCAAATGCGTTGACCTTTTTCCAGCAAATGCATCAGGCATCTCCCAATCCCAATTAAGCCAATCTTTATACTCATTTATATCGGTCATATGAAATGACTGGGTCTTAACATCTTCTACGGAAAAAGAACCAAATCCTCTGTGCTTTTTAGCTCCTGCCCTTAACTCACCCCGAATCATTCCTGCGATACATAGTTCTATATTATGTAAGTCCCTTTTCTGAGCGTTTTTAAGTCTTTGCTGATGGGAATCTCCTGTCTCTCTCTCCACGTCTTGATCACGTTGAAGAATTTCCAGACGTATTACAAAGGCAGCACCTCTCTCGATTGCCTGATAGTCGTATTTAGCAGAATCTACAGCGGTTTTTCTTTCATTAAGCCTTACTCCATCTCTCCTTATTACAAAGGAATGAAAAAGAGGAGTATCATACACATATAATCTGCTTTGCCTCTCTTCTAACATTGGTTCATGATTGGTTCCCTTTGCAGTTTTTTCCCGGTCTGCTCCAAATAGATGAATGATATCTTCTTTTTTTAACTCATTGTTTAAAGTATGATTATAAAGGTAATTGCGCATAACACCAGCAAGGGAGGCACCTGGTAGAAATGGAGTTCCGCTGCTATCAAGTATTACATCATTATCCGAATTATTGTTTTCACCAGATCCAACTAGTAATGGAGCCGACAAAACACCCGAGATTCTCACGTAAATTCTTCCACATATTTTATTCCCCAAGCTACCTCCCCCCATCTCTTGCCTCCCATTTTTCCTTCTCCAGATATGCCATTATAAAGTCTTTGCTTTTATCCTTACAGGGTGAAAGAAAATCCTTTATTTCATCTCTTTTTTCCTTGTTCTTTATCTTTTGTACCTCTTCCAGCACTTTCTCATAAGAATAATCCTTCATATCCTCAACCACTGAAATTACATATTCAATTGCAGATGGATAGAGCACTTTATAATTTTCCGTTTTAAGTCCTTCTAAATAATCCCCTCTTTTCGTTTTACACTTCTGGCTATATTCTTTCAGCTTTATAATAAATGGATTCTTTACAACTTGTTGTTTTAAAACGGACTCTTTTGTCAATATAGGAATTTCCTTCTTATTAGAATTATAAACGGTTGCTCTAACCATACCTAATCCACTACCAGTCATAATACCAAAATGTTGATTCTCAAACCAAGACCTGGAGACTAATTCATTTGTAACAACTTCCAGCACAGTTCCCTCCGCCAGAGCAGGGGATTGACCTTCGGGAAGCTTCCAACGGCTATTGTACCCACCGATTCGGGTGAATTTTAAAAAGGCAGTTTTTATTACCGCTTTAACGCCCTTTTGGTTCCATTCATATAGTAAGCATTCCGGGTTAGCTTCTGTCCGTAGGCTATTGTTATTAAAAGGAATCATGGGAGTAAGAAAATGTATGATCCAGTGGTTGGATACTTCATCTTTGTTTGTATACAAATCTACTTTCGAAATTGCTTCAGGTGTGAAACGGATTGCTCCATATTCCGCAGTTCTTGAACGACCAATACGCAGCCTTCCATTTCTTTTCTCCAGATATTGTAATATCAACTGGATATCTTCATTTTTTCCCAGCCAGCTGCCTGAAAATTTCTGTCCTTTTACCAGAGAAACGTACTGATAAAATTGTCCCATATCTTTTCTGTCACCTGTTCGATCTCCCAAGGCATGTCCAATTCCCCGGTCGGTTGGTCTTGCATGGTGCATCCTCATCTCTTTTTCCGGTGAACTTAAATATATTCCTTCATTAGAAATAGAGACCAGGCTGTGAATTTCTTTTACTCTTTTTGTTGTATCTGTGTCGTATAACCGGTCAAAAGTAACCTTATTTTCTATCAGTGGGCCTCCTCCCTTGCTTCTTACAACGGAAGCCGGACAAGGATAATATACGTTTTCGTCCTGTTGAAAGAAACCATACCCAAAAGTTATGCCTTCACTAATAAATAATCGATTAAAATCTTTATCTTCATGAAGATTGCCAGATAGCCTTCGTTCCTCAATGAACATGGATGCAATTGCTCCTTTCATAGAGCTTCCTGTAATCCAGTCTTCACAATCTTCATACAGCCCTTTTTTCCCCGCAAGCAATACAGGTTCCAACAGCTCTATATTATAATTTAATCTAACCTTTTGTTCCTTTTCTATATTTTGTGAAAGATGTATTGCTGGCATAATCCTTTTTTCTTCCATTGGTATTAAACAGCAAGTCACTTCACCAAAACCTCTTGTAACTCCTAATCCAATATGACGGGTTCCTTTTACACACCACTCAAGAAGCTGATATTCTTCCTCATCTAAATCCCCATCTACTTCTAACCTGGCTCGAAATACAAGCCCTTTTTTTACTACACGCATGGTTCGAAGAGTCCCACCTTCTGCAACTCCATTTATATCCATAGCTGTCCTGGTTCGGAGTCGGGTAAATATAGAAAGAATCACTTGTAAATTTAAGTCGTTTTGATACTCCAATTCTTTTTGTAATAATTCATAGTCCTCAAGGGTCAAAATTTCTTCTTGTTCCAAAAATGCTCCTGGTACCTGATAAAGGTAACCGCTTTCTATATGAAGTTTTGAACTGATACTATGTCCTGGTTGTCCGAATAAATGATTTACAACTTCTCTACGGACAAAGCCATGATCTAATAGTTCCTTTCCAGAATCCAGAAGACAACCCTTTATTCTTTTTGCTGGTATCACTGGTAAACCATGTTCCTGGGCAGTCTCTATATCGACCAATCCTTCTATTCCATTTCCTGTTGCAGCGCAAAGATCACTTTTTAATGCAATTTCAAGCCACCAACTATGTTTCATACAGATCTCCCCCCTCCCGTCTCCATGGTATCTCCTGACTTAGACTCACACAGTTTCTCATAAAGATCTTTGTCGTAGTAATCCATGACCTCTAATGCATCAAATAAGGATCTGTCTGCGCCTCCGGCAAGTTCATCTACGCAATATCCCCTGGATTTATATTCCATCTTTAGTGCTTCTAAATCTTCATGCTCTTTTAAATAGGATTCATGAAGCTTTTTTAATCGACTCCTCGGCCATGCACCTTGTACCTCTTTGTTTTTATATGGCAATCTGAGCAATTGATTATGGAAGCACTCAAAAGATTCTTTTTCTTTCCTATCCGTTCCATCAACTATCTTATATGGACGAGTAAGGATCAGACTCTTCTTATTATCTATTCCCTCTCTAATTGTTACTAGTTCCCTTTCACTAGCTCCCCTTAATAGCTGGAAATCAACAAAGCCAGCAGGATTTGTATGATCCCGGTACCAACTTTCTTTTGCGCTTGCACAACAATCTTCTGCTGTTTCATAAGAGATCCGAAATGGAAAATGACTATGAGCTAGACAGATACCAGCGCATGCAGTGAATTTCCCTTTGGTTTCCCTCATTAATTCCCTTAAAAATGCTGCTGCAAGAGGAATTCCATGACTTGCATTGCAAATAAAGGTTACATCATCCCCATCCATTAATACTAGCCGAAGCGGTATGATTTTCTCTCCTGAATCTGTGTTAGCGGAAGTTTTGACATACTTACTGTATTGATTCATTATCTTACGGAACACTTTTTGATATGTTGTTGCAATTTCGACAGAGAGATTTCTCATCTCTGTTATGGCATTTCCAAATTCAGTTGACATATTATCTATTGTCTGATGGAATAAATTTCCCATACTATTGCCATCAATATGTACTACTGCTACAAAACTATTTGTATCAGAAACCATGTGGGGCATCTCAATTGCATATGAGAATCCAGTTGGCAATGTCGTCTGATATATTGAATTTTTATTACTCAAATCCTTTTTAAATGCCAGACGCTTATCCTTTTGAATGCTGGTAATATTTTCTCCCCACTCATCTATATCTGTGATTGGATAGCCAAATGCGGTGTCTTGTTCAACAATTGGGAAAGTAGAGATAATCTGATTTCTTAACATTCCTCTTTTCTTGTTTGCAAGGTCAGCCAGCAGCTCACCCCTCTGTTTAGGAAAATCAACGAGTGGGACTTCTTTTATGCAAGATGATATAGTTAAATAAGGACACTTTTTAATCAGACTCTCAGCTAAATATTTTCGAGTGCTATTATACGATTCTCGATCCTTATATGCTACAATTGCATTTCCCCCACCAATATAAATAATTTCCGCACATATTTCACTATCATTATCAATCCAGGAAAGTGGGGAAATTCTGTTGTTATTAGCATTTTCCCAGTCCACAATAGCTTTACAATGGAAATTATTTTGTTCCAGATTTTTTAATGCGATAGGAAGTTCATTTCTCAATATATCGGTTACTAATACCGACGCACCTGCATTTTCCTTTAGACGATTGGTCGCAAAAATAAACTCTTGAATTCCACTTACATCAAATGCAGCTAGGAGTATAGTGTTTGCAACATTATTTTTCATACTTAAATCCCCCCGAGTTTATTTTTTATAATTTTGAAATTCTCTATTAAACATATCAACATAGGCTTTGTGAGGAAACAGCATGGGGTTATTAATTATCATTAATAATTGATTTAGTTGAAATGTGAGAGACATAATTACGTTTTCATTTCCATCTTTGTCTTTTACCTTGAGGTTTTCAAGATTTCTCACAAAATTTTTACTTGTTTTATATTCGGCTGGCTTGCGATCTGATTTGTTATGGTTTAGAAAATTATACCAAACATTGAAATCTTCCTCAATTTTATCGACATACATCTTTAAACGATTCTCTTTTGTAGTTACTATAAGGTCAAAGAACTTCTTTTTATCTAATATTTTTTTTGCAGACTTATCATTAATTTGAGTAGCACATAAAATCTTTATAGGCCTAGTTCCCGTTTGGGCCTTATTACTATCCTCTATATAATCATTATCCAATAATCCATTAATAATCCTAACCACTGAGTTCTGAGAAGTTGTTAATTTATTTATACTTTTTAACCAATCTTTTAAATCATCAATTTTTTCATCGCTATTTATAGTAGATTTACATTGCACAACAATTGCCACTGCTTCTATTGGAATAAATTTTATTTTATTATATTTAAAGATATAAGGTGTATACATTTCATCAAATATTGCTAGGTCTACCTCATCTGAAATTTCTCCATTGCTGTCAATAATAAAAACTCCTTGATCAATGCAATACTTTTTAGGTATCATCATTTCAAACATACTTTTCCAGACTTCTTCACGAAATGTCCCAGTTGTAAGATGATGACTGGGCGTCATCATCTTTAGCTGTTCCACAATGGACCGTTCCATATTTATGTAATTTTCACCCAACTGATTAATTGCTTTACTCATTTTCTCTTCATTTTTCATCTCTTTTGTTTTTGGGTCCTTTTGTTCCATTATACTCGCCCTCCTATTTATCGTAATAAGTTTCATAGTGTCCAAAACCAATGGTTGCATTTTTACCTACATGAAATTGTTTGCCAGCTTCTAATATCGGTACCAGATATCTTAGATCTCCCTCATATATAATAAAACCTTCTACAGCTGGAAGTTCCAATCGATTATCCTTCTGATTTATGGAGTACCGCTGAAAGTCAACAAATCTAAGCTTACTATCTGCAATCTTAATTTTTTCTGATTGTTCTAATATAGCCTGTTCATTCCATTCTATTTTCTGGTTTCCACATACCTGTGATATTAACGACATTCTCCCACAAATAAATCGTATCAAGTCAGAAAACGTAGGAAGATTACACAACTCCTTCCCCTTTACAATTCTTAATGGTGTATCAAAGGAAACAAGAACACATCTGGCATCTCTTTCTTCGCCCTTAATCTCATAATTGCTTAAGTTTCTAATCCACGTTTTTCCTTGGGCATATATAAGCTGATTTGTCTGCTTATTTACTATTCTATTAAGTTGAAATGGTATTCTTTCAGCCCCCCAACCTCGTTTTTGCATTGAGATGATTGCGTCTAGATATATTCCAGGCTGTTCCGCTGCATATCCATATAAGGTTAAATCAAACTCACACTCGTCTCCCTCTCTCCATTCCATTTTTCCATCTTTTAAAACATGAATGGTATATGGATTTATAGCACCACCATCTTTACCAGTATTGCTGAAATATTTCACATACAAGCACGTGTCTTTTTTCTCACATTGAATGCATTTTAAGTCTGGTTCCGTACATTCAAAATCTCGAATACAATGCCCCATGATTCCCCGCACGGTAGATCCTAAATAAGGTGGTAAATTACCTCTTTTTAAAGCTTTAAATGTTACTCTCATTATTACAATTTTTAAGTGGTCCCACATATTATTCTCCAATTTGATATATATGTAATATTTTAACATAATTTGACGATTTTTGTATAGTTGAATTACATTAAAGTGACTTTTTAGATAATAGTTTGAACAAAAATAAATCTTTGAAATTAACTGAGTACTTCAGCTGGATTCAAAGATTTATTATATGTGTAATTAATAATGCTCAATTACACTGTATTTTGTTTTCTTGTTTTACCAAAAGACGGTCTAGTAATTAACATTAACATATAGCTCCTGAAAGACACTCTATAACTCTTATTAAGGCTTCGACTAAAGGAGCTATAGAAAATATATGGCAAAAAGAAAAATTTCAATTCACGAAGCCGCACAGGATTCGACGCAGAAAAAAGGCATTATTACATATAAATCTGTATTTCAATCCACGAAGCTATACAGGCTTCGACGAGCGAAAAATTTGATATAGCCAAGTATAGGGACATTTCAATCCACAAAGCCACATAGGCTTCGACAAATAATATTGGTATAAATACCACAAAAGCTAAGATTTCAATCCACCAAGACACATAGGCTTCGACTGGGCTACAGACTCTTTATATAAAAGGTGTGGAGATTTCAATCCACGAAGCCACATAGGTTTCGACACATTTTAGCAAAGGCATATTATGATTACTTAGAATTTCAATCCACGAAGCCACATAGGCTTCGACGTATGGATTATTCGGAGTTTTCTGGTGGCATTACAATTTCAATCCACGGAGCCACACAGGCTTCGACAAATAAACGAGGGGGAATAATGTGGCAACTATTGATTTCAATCCACGGAGCCACACAGGCTTC
>NZ_JHWJ01000030.1 GCF_000687555.1 [Clostridium] aerotolerans DSM 5434
GACCAGTTTCGCCAGAAGGCCCGGTATAGCCGGTAGGCCCGGTGTTACCAGAAGGCCCAGTAGGTCCGGTATAGCCGGTAGGCCCAGTGTCGCCGGTAGGTCCGGTATAGCCGGTAGGTCCAGTATAGCCAGAAGGCCCGGTGTTCCCCGTAGGCCCGGTATCACCAGTAGGTCCAGTATAGCCAATAGGTCCGGTGTTACCAGTAGGCCCGGTGCTGCCAGTAGGCCCGGTGTTGCCAGTAGATCCGGTATAGCCAGTAGGTCCAGTATAGCCAGAAGGCCCGGTGTTGCCAGTAGGACCGGTATCGCCAGTAGGTCCGGTATAGCCGGTAGTTCCAGTATCACCTTTAGGTCCAGTAGGTCCCAAAGGCCCAGTAGAGCCCGAAGGCCCAGTAGCCCCGGTAGTTCCAGTATCGCCTTTAGGTCCAGTAGGTCCCGAAGGCCCAGTAGAGCCTGAAGGCCCAGTAGCCCCGGTAGGTCCAGTGGCGCCCGAAGGTCCAGTGGCCCCTGAAGGTCCAGTATTTCCAGCATTACCCGTCGGTCCAGTAGGCCCAATAGGCCCGGTAGGCCCAGTCCCCCCTTGCAAATTATCCTCTACAACCATCAAACTTCCGACCACAGGAACAAACGTAGAAAAGTTTACAGGAAATGTGCTTACATTTACAAGAGACAAAGTAACCGGAGCAGATATAACATCTATAATACCCATTCCATATACTTGAGTTGTTTTTATGGGTGAATTGCTTATTATATTATCGCCTTGGGATGACGTTAGCGAAAATGCCAAACCGTTCGTAGAATTTGAAGTTTGTACTGCCAGCCACCAATCTATGATATAACGACCTTTTTCTAGAAAAGTTATAGTACCTGTTGCTGAATTGTAAGTTATATTTCCAGATGAATAGAGAGTTGTATTAAATAATACTCTATTTCCAACAGTCACACTAGTCGTTGATGTTAATACTAGTTGCATTGCAATATTGCTCATTATAGAACTCCTTTCGTATGAAAGATAAAGCTGTAAAAAACATATGCTATTTGCTGATATTTTAAAAGGAGAGTTACCAGCAATAGAATTTGAACATACATATAATCCATTTTATTGTAAAAAGCGTCATTAAATAGTTTGATTTAGGAATGCCATCAGACATTGCCAAAAGATATTTAAATTGAGAAAATAACTTAGAATAATCGTAATTATGTAATAAACGAAAAAGTAAAATCATTTACTACATTGGATTAAAATGGATTATGTAAATAACAATTTGAATAATAATAAAGTAGCTGCAAAGCAATAGATTTAAAATATCTTTCTATTAAGATATGTGAGCAAGGAACAACGTTTGCATAGGTCCAGTTTCCTAAGGTTTTAAAACAAATAAAGACGATTGTAACTCAAATAAATCATAGTAACACCAAATTTCTTTTTCATTGGATTCAAATTTGTAAGAATGAAAAAATCACATAAATTTGAATGTCGAAGCTTGTCTAATCATTGATAGATTCTATGGGAACCTAAAAAAATCAAAGGTTCAATAATAAACATCATTTCTAAATCATTTACAGTAGATTAGCAGGAACTGTTCTTGACAAAGAAATAGATTCTGCCCATAATGGTTATATACTAAAGAATTTATGTGAAACCTTAATCCAGAACATAAACTAAATAAAGTTTAGCTGAATTTCAAATCAAAGCTGATTTATAAATGAAGATGAAACCTGACAGAAGATATATCTCAATCATTCATTTTAGCTGTCTTAATCTCAAATGAATGAAAAAATCCCATAGAATGAATGTAAAATAGGAGAATGTAAATGGACTTATTTGATTATATGAGAGCGAATACCATGGAAAAGGAATCTCCTCTTGCGTCCCGGCTTCGACCCACGACCCTTGAGGAGGTAGTTGGGCAGCAGCATATTATTGGTGAAGATAAGCTGCTTTACCGGGCTATTAAGGCGGATAAGCTTGGATCCGTTATCTTTTACGGCCCTCCAGGCACCGGAAAGACGACCCTTGCAAGAGTCATCGCCAATACCACCAGCGCGGACTTTAAGCAGTTAAATGCAACGGTAGCCGGTAAAAAGGACATGGAAGAGATCGTTAAGGAAGCGAAGGATTCCCTTGGAATGTATGGCAAAAAGACCATTCTGTTTGTAGATGAGATTCATCGTTTTAATAAAGGGCAGCAGGATTATCTTCTCCCCTTTGTAGAGGATGGAACTCTGATACTGATCGGTGCCACAACGGAGAATCCGTATTTTGAGGTGAATGGGGCTTTGCTTTCCAGATCCAGAGTATTTGAACTGAAATCCCTGGGTAATGACGACATTAAGGAGCTGATCCGCCGTGCTGTGTATGACAGGGAAAAAGGAATGGGGTCTTACGATGCGGTAATCGAAGAAGACGCGTTGGAATTTCTTGCAGATGTGGCAAATGGCGACGCAAGAGCAGCCCTTAATGCAATTGAGCTGGGGGTTATGACAACAGGGCGGAACGAGCAGGACGGAAAAATCCATATTGATATGGAAGTGGCGCAGGAATGCATTCAGAAACGGGCTGTCCGCTACGATAAAAATGGAGATAATCATTATGATACCATTTCTGCATTTATTAAAAGTATGAGAGGATCTGATCCCGACGCAGCAGTATATTATCTGGCCAGAATGCTATATGCAGGAGAGGATTTAACATTTATCGCCAGAAGGATCATGATTTGTGCTTCTGAGGATGTTGGAAATGCTGACCCTCAGGCCCTTGTGGTAGCAGTATCGGCAGCTCAGGCTGCGGAGAGAGTGGGGCTGCCTGAAGCTCAGATTATACTATCCCAGGCAGTTACTTACGTGGCATCAGCTCCTAAAAGCAACGCAGCCTGCAATGCGATATTTGAGGCACAGCAGGCAGTAAGGGACCAGAAAACCATGCCAATACCAGTGCATTTGCAGGATTCCCACTATAAGGGATCCGCCAAGCTGGGCCATGGACAGGGATATCTTTATGCCCACGATTACCCCAATAACTATGTAAAGCAGCAATATCTGCCTGATGGGATGGAGGGAAATGAATTCTACCGCCCTACGGAAAATGGTTATGAAAAGAAAATAAAAGACCACCTAAGCTTTCTGAAAAAATAACTTTTCTTTTTTTCTGTTAAGGTATATAATAGGCGTATCGTACGACCTGATTCAGTTTGATTTGGGCCGGAATTACACTTCCGGCCATCTGTTTGCGATATTCTATCGTGAATCATTCCCAAGATTACGAAAAATGTGTTATAAGGAATCATGAAGGAGAATAATATGCGTGAAAAATTACAGACACTCCCCCTAGCGGAATTGAAGGAGCTAGCCAAAGCCAAAGGGATTAAAGGCTGCAGTTCCATGCGAAAAGCTGAAATTATAGATTTACTTTGTGAAAAGGAAGAAGAAAATTCTCCGGTTCGTGTTTCAGACGGGAATGCTTCACGGGAAAATAAAGAAGATAATAAGAATATAATGAAATCAACCATAGCATCATCTACATCAAATTTATCATCTTCACCCATACCAGCAACTGCGCCAGCATCAACAACTACGCCTGCATCAACAACTACGCCTGCATCAACAACTGCACCAGCATCAACAACTGCGCCATCATCAACAACAGCGCCAGCATCTACAACTGCACCAACATCTGCATCAACGGGCCAAGGCCAGGGTATGGTGGATCAGCAAGGATATTCCTCTGGAAACAGCCAGAGAAAGACAGTTGTTCGATCCTATCGTCCAGAGGCACAGCAGAGACCTGCCCCATATCGTCCTGCCCAGGCAAACTCATCATCTGTAAACTCTTCAGCTGCTAATACTGCAGAAGCACCGGTTCGCAGTGAGTCACGTTTAGACTATAATGCTGAAGAAGTAAAGCCGGATTTTCAGCCCAGCCCTGAACTGCAGGAATTAGACAGCGGAATCGATGCACATGGTATTTTAGAAGTCATGCCGGATGGATTTGGATTTATCCGCTGTGAAAATTATCTGCCTGGGGAAAATGATGTTTACGTTGCACCTTCCCAGATACGCCGTTTTAATATGAAAACGGGAGATATCATTCATGGAAGCAGAAGAGTAAAATCAGCGACTGAGAAGTTTGCTGCTTTGCTGTATGTAAAGAAAATTAATGGTTTTCCAGCCAGTGTGGCAGAACGCCGTCCAAACTTTGAAAACATGACTCCTATTTTTCCGGATAAAAGACTTCATATGGAAACACAGGGAGGAAAGAATACCACAGCCATGCGTGTTTTAGATCTTCTGGCCCCCATTGGAAAAGGACAGAGAGGAATGATCGTATCCCCTCCAAAAGCCGGTAAAACCACATTGCTTAAGCAGGTGGCAAAGGCCATTACCCTTAACCATCCTGAGATTCATCTAATGATTCTTCTCATTGATGAGCGCCCGGAAGAGGTTACAGATATTAAAGAATCCATTGTGGGAGATAACGTTGAAGTTCTTTATTCCACCTTTGATGAGCTTCCAGAGAGACATAAGAGAGTGTCCGAGATGGTAGTGGAGCGGGCGAAGCGTCTGGTGGAGCATGGGCGTGATGTAGTCATTTTGCTTGACAGCATTACCCGTCTTGCAAGGGCCTACAACTTAACCGTGGCGCCAAGCGGACGTACCTTATCCGGTGGTCTTGACCCGGCCGCTCTTCATATGCCGAAGCGTTTCTTTGGAGCAGCCAGAAATATGAGAGAAGGCGGAAGCCTTACCGTTCTTGCCACAGCCCTGGTGGATACAGGAAGCCGTATGGATGATGTCATATATGAAGAATTTAAAGGAACTGGAAACATGGAACTGGTTCTTGACCGGAAGCTGTCTGAAAAGAGAATATTCCCTGCTATTGATATCTTAAAGTCTGGTACCAGAAGAGATGACTTGCTGTTAAGCAGAGAAGAGGCAGAGGCAGTGGACAATATCCGCAAGGCTACCAACACGTTAAAGCCAGAAGATGCAGTGGAAAAAATTCTCGATTTGTTCTCCAAGACAAAAAACAACTGGGAATTTGTCGAGGCTTCCAAGAAAATGCGGTTTTTCTAGGAATTACGGGTTTTTATAGAAATAAATGCTTGCATTAGAAAATTATCTATGTTATACTATACAAGCTGTTTATTAGACAAAGTCGGTTTAAGTACCGCGATTTAATAGAAATCAGATTATGCGAGGTGAAAATCATGAAAGAGGCAATCCATCCAAATTACTATCAGGCAAAAGTTGTTTGTAACTGTGGTAATGAATTCGTAACTGGTTCTACAAAGGAAGATATCCACGTAGAAGTTTGTTCTAAATGCCATTCATTCTACACCGGACAGCAGAAAGCTGCTTCCGCTCGTGGACGTATTGATAAATTCAATCGTAAATATGGCGTTAACGCTGAATAAGTTTGGAGCAAAGAAAAGGTTGAGTTTAGTGGAAACACTTTAGCTCAACCTTTTTTGAAATTTTGAAAAGGCAAAAGCTTCCATTTTAAATAGAGAGGTGGTTGGCGTATGAAGTATTCAGGAATCGGCGGTCAGGCCGTAATTGAAGGCGTTATGATGAAAAACGGGGATGAGTATGCCACAGCAGTCCGTAAGCCGGACGGTGCCATTGAGGTAAAAAAAGATTCTTATGTCAGTATGGGAGAAAAGGTGAAGTTTTTTGCACTTCCATTTGTCCGGGGAGTCTTCAGCTTTGCAGATTCCATGATTCTTGGAATGAGAGCTCTGACATTTTCGGCTAGTTTCTTTGAAGATGATGAAGAAAACATGGAACCATCAAAATTTGAAAAGTTCCTTGAAAAAATATTTGGAGAAAAGATGGAGAAGGCTCTTATGAGTATGGTCATGGTCTTTTCCGTGGTGATGGCCATTTGTATTTTCATGGTACTCCCCATGTTTCTCGCCAGTATTTTTCAGCGTTTTGTAAGTTCTCATACGGTGATGGCTATTTTAGAGGGCGTGATCCGAATTGGAATTTTTATTGCTTACATCAAACTGGTCTCCCGTATGGAGGATATTAAGAGAACCTTTATGTACCATGGAGCAGAGCATAAATGCATCAACTGTCTGGAACATGGCTTGGAGCTCACTGTAGAGAATGTTAGAAACAGCTCCAAAGAACATAAGAGGTGCGGTACCAGTTTTCTTTTGATTGTTATGATTATCAGTATTTTATTCTTTATGGTGGTACAGGTAGACACCGTTCCCCTTAGAGTTCTTAGCAGAATTGTTTTAATCCCGGTAATTGCAGGTGTTTCCTATGAATTCTTACGCCTTGCTGGCCGCAGTGATTCCAGTCTTGTGAATCTCTTAAGCCGTCCTGGTATATGGATGCAGGAGCTTACCACTAAGGAACCGGATGACTCCATGATTGAAGTTGGAATCGCTTCGGTTGAAGCTGTTCTTGACTGGCGTGCATTTTTAGCTAAGAATTTTCCGGAGAAATACTCATGAGCCTGACATTGGATTTATTACTAACAGAGGGTGCAAAGGTGCTGGCAGAGGCAGGAATAGGCGAGGCAACTATAGATGCCAGATATCTGCTTTTTGAGGTATTTCATACGGATATGACTCATTTTCTTCTGGATAGAGGAACAGTATTATCTGAGGATGACCAGGTCTTAGATCAGGTGAAACAGTATCGTCTTATGATTGAAAAAAGATCTCAACGGATTCCGTTGCAGCATATTACGGGAAGCCGGGAATTTATGGGATTAGAGTTTTTTGTGAATGAACACGTTTTGATCCCAAGACAGGATACAGAGACCCTCGTAGAATTGATTTTAAAGGATTATAAGGGCAGAAAGCCTGTGATCCTGGATATGTGCACCGGAAGCGGCTGCATTGCAATCAGCCTGTCTAACATCGGCGGATTTGAGGATGTGACTGCTGTCGATTTATCCAAAGAAGCCTTAAAAGTGGCAAAAAGAAATGCAGATGTCCTTTTAGGACCAGGCAGGATTACCCTGATAGAAAGCGATCTGTTTCAGGCGGTTGAACCAGAGAGCAGGTTTGATATCATCGTTTCTAACCCTCCTTATATTCCAACAGAGATTATAAAGGAGCTTCAGCCGGAGGTACGGAATTTTGAACCTATGCTTGCCCTTGATGGCAGGGAAGACGGACTGTTTTTTTACAGACAGCTTGTTTCAGAGGGACGCAGATTCTTAAATCCCGGGGGATCGATATATTTTGAGATCGGATATGATCAGGCAGAGTCAGTCAGTGCATTGCTTGAAGATGCAGGCTTTGCCGAAATACGGGTAGTAAAAGATGCGGCAGGATTAGACCGTGTGGTTTGTGCCGTTATGAAATAAGTTTGGGCGAGGCCCGTTTTGTAAGATTCAGGAGGTTACCTATGTTTGACAGGTTAGATGATATTTTGGTTCATTATGAAGAATTAATGCAGGAGCTTAACAATCCTTCCGTCGCTGAAGATCAGAATCGTTTTCGTAAGCTGATGAAGGAGCAGGCAGATTTAGCAGATCTTGTTGAAACCTATACCCAGTATAAGAAGGCAAAGCAGGCCGTAGAAGACAGCCTTTTGCTTCTTGAGGAAGAAAACGACGAAGATATGCGTGAAATGGCAAAGGAGGAATTATCCGATGCCAAGAAGCGTATAGAAGAATTAGAGCAGGAGCTTAAGATTTTACTTTTACCAAAGGATCCAAATGATGATAAGAATATCCTTTTGGAAATCCGTGCCGGTGCAGGCGGCGATGAGGCTGCGTTATTTGCTTCTCAGTTATACCGTATGTACGTTAACTATGCGGAAAGTCAGCGCTGGAAGGTAGAGCTTATAAGTGTCAATGAAAATGGAATCGGCGGTTTTAAGGAAGTAGTTGCAATGATCACAGGAAAAGGCGCATATTCCAAGATGAAATATGAAAGCGGTGTGCACCGTGTTCAGAGAGTCCCTGAGACAGAGAGCGGCGGAAGAATTCATACATCTACAGCTACGGTTGCAGTTATGCCTGAGGCCGAGGAATTCGATGTTGTGATTGAGGATAAGGACGTGAGAATTGATGTAATGCGTGCTTCCGGAAACGGTGGGCAGTGTGTCAATACGACTGACTCCGCAGTACGACTGACTCATAATCCTACCGGAATCGTTATTTACAGCCAGACAGAGAAATCACAGCTTCAGAACAAAGAAAAGGCATTTCGCCTGCTGCGTTCCAAGCTTTACGATCTGGAGCTGGAAAAACGCCAAAACTCTGAGGCAGAGGAAAGAAGAAGTCAGATTGGAACGGGAGATCGTTCTGAGAAGATTCGTACCTACAATTTCCCTCAGGGCCGTGTAACAGATCACAGAATCAAGCTGACACTTTATAAGATTGATAATATTATGAATGGGGATATTTACGAATTACTGGATTCCCTGATTGCAGCAGACCAGGCAGAGAAGCTTGCGAGACTGAACCAAAATTGATAGAATAATCAGGAATAGCTTGTAATTCCTGAAATAATAGACATCAGAGAAAATGCCCGTTTATGGCAGGCATCCTTCTATGATCTTGTCAGTGACACCGGAAATTAAGAGGTGTTTGAAAAACTATTTCATTTACTTGTAATAATTCATTTATTTGTTATAATATACTTAACATAGGCAATCGCCACAGGGTGGTTGACCGATCGAAATTTTAGAAAACCTTCCCTACCGGCCAAAGTACAGGGGAGGTTTTTTACTTATTGACATGTCATAAAAATGAATGTCAGTAGTGCTAAGATGAACATGCCAAAAGACATCATGTCTTTAAAGTCAAAATTCTTCATAAGCAACCCCTCCATTCTATGTAGAATAGAGGCCAACCACCCTATACACGATTGCCTGCAGATATTATCTGCTGATATAATTATATGCAGACAAAGTTAATAATACAATTAATTTGCAAATTGTAACAAAATAATAAGATTTTAAAGTGATTTGTTAGAAGAATCTTAATGTTATGGATGAGATTGTGGGCTGTTTTGTTGCATATGGGGGTGGAGAGAATCTGGTAGATGAGCTTTAGGGTAGATGAGCGGTTGGGTGAGTAGATAGTAGTAGGGGGGACAAGTTCGGTTTTTTGGAGGATTTAGGGAGAGGAGAGAATGAAATGAGGAGAGATAGGGTTGGGTGGAGAATGTGGAAGTGAAGAGTGGGTAATTGACGGAGGGAGGTTGAGTGCTGCAAAATTATTTTGATTCTATTTGTTAAAGGTAGTTATTTTTGTTATAATATTTTCTGTATTGGAGTGTAAATATTTTTGTTATATAAATGAAAAAAGATAATTGATTATTTTTGTAAAATAGATTATACTTATCACAAGTTTTAAATTCTACTATCATATGGTTATTCTGTAAAAGTGTTATTTCGCTGTTTATCTGTTTCTTTCGGATTACATTCCTTATTCTGTTTTGTTTTTTAGTTGCAATTCTAGATTGTATTTCTAAGAGATTTATACTTATAATTTAATATAGTTATAAACGTACATGGGCATCTGATGATTTTGTGTCTAAAGTAGTTGGTGTTGAATTTATATTTTTAGTTATATTCTTATCTGTGTATAGATGCTGACAGATGATATTTTTTAAATGAGTCAATTTATTATAGACAATTTATTGTTATGGGCTTGCAGATTTTTTACATTTCATTATAATGATTTTTGGGCTTTGGGCTTTGGGCTTTGGGCTTTGGGCTTTGGGCTTTGG
>NZ_JHWJ01000031.1 GCF_000687555.1 [Clostridium] aerotolerans DSM 5434
TATTCGTCTGTTTCATTAGGGACAAATGAATGGTTCCATAAAGCTCCACCTGATGGTAACAGTTCCATTCCTTTCTACGGTAATACTCTCTATGAATCCATCAATCATTGCCCTGTTACAGGTATCAAATGGAAAGCAGCCGGTAAATGGCTCCTCATTCGCTTCCGACACCGGATTCTCCATAAGCGTTTGGTATTGATTCTTTAATATGGTAACGGAATGTTCCAGTTCCATTAACCTTTCCTGAAAAGCAAATTGGGAAAGCTTTTCTTTTTTGTAGGCTTCATAAAAAGAAAACTTTTTTCCTTTCAGCTTACTGATCTTTCGTTGCAGGGTCTTAATTTCAGTCATGTGGTTTCTGGTAACAGGTTGTTTCCTTGTCTGGTCATTATGTGGCTGACTGGTCATAAAAGCAAAATTCTGCAAACAGCTTATCATTGCGCCATTTAGCTCCTGCTCCTCAATTCTTCCCTGATAGCATGTGTTTTTATATAGATTCCTGCCTGTTTTGCAGCAATAGCTGATTTTCTTGCCCTTTTCTATCTTTGTCAACGCATGGCCGCATGCTTTGCATCTTATCTTTTTGGCAAACAAGCTTTCCGTTCCGTTTCCTTTCTCTTTCTTGCTGTAACTTTTTTTTCTCTTTTCCGCAGCCCTAAACTCCTCATGGGTAATGATTCCTTCATGAGCATCAGGAACGAGAATCCACTGGTCTTTTGGAACCTTAATCTCCTTTTTGCTTCCTACAGATTCTGGTCTGACTTTTCCATAAACAGCATCTCCCGTATACCTTTGATCTTCTAATATACGAGATACCGTTCCTACCGTCCACAGAAAGGAATTACGGCTTCCTGATCTGTTTAAAGGTTCCCTTCGTCTTTTCCTTATGCTCATGGGACTTGGTACCCCTTCCTCATTTAGCCGTCTGGTGATTTCCGTCTTTGTTACACCCGATAAATACAGCTTAAAGATATGCCTAACTACGGGAGCACACTCCGGGTCAATGATAAGCTGGTTTCTGCTCCCTTCCTCTTTTTTATAACCGTATGGTGCAAAGGCTGTTACAAATTTCCCCTGTTCTGCTTTTGATTTTCGTACCGTTTTGATCTTTACGGATAGATCCTTACTGTATGCCTCGTAAATAATATTTTTAAAGCCCACATCCAGGGCACCGGCAGCTCCTGCACTGTAAAAGCTGTCAAAGCCATCGTTTACAGAGAAAAACCGGATTCCTAAAAAAGGGAAAATCTGTTCCAGATAGTTTCCCACCTCCAAATAATTCCGCCCTAACCGTGAAAAGTCTTTTACAATGATACAGCAGACTTCTTTCCTTTTTGCCATCTCAAGCAAGTTCAAAACACCGGGACGGTCAAAATTCGTTCCGCTGTATCCGTCATCCACAAACTCTATCACGTTATAATCCCTTAATTCTCTCCGGTTCCTTATAAAATCCATAAGAAGCATTCTCTGCCCGGCTATGCTGTCGCTTTCTCCACCAGCTTCTAATTCTTCGTCCTCATCAGAAATACGCATATAAATTGCTATATTTTGCTGACCGTCTATTAGGTCCACCACCTTTCAGCTTTTTCCTTTAAGCAAGCGGCTGATCGTATTCGGAACAGAAGGTATAATGTATTTCCACCCAGTGGTGGCAGACAACAATTCTTTCTATAAGATACTTCCACATATCTCCTGTGTCATCTGCCTCAATCCGTTCCACCTCCTTTTGTTTCTCCTCTGTCTGTTGATTCTTTAGCCTTACTTTCTCTTTCTCAAGAGCCGCTTTTTGTTCCTCTCTTTTTCTTTGTATGCAGACGTATTCCTCTTTGGATAACAGCCCTCGTTTATAATCCTGATACTGTTCCAATTCTTTTATCTCCCTTTCTATAAAGGCTGCCTGGTTCTGTTCCAGTTGCCTGGTTGTGTCAAGTACTTTTTCCGGCTGTTCATGGCTCTCTGAGCCGCCAAGTACCTTTAACTGATTTGTAACAGATTCGGTCACCATCGGCAGTAGATCTGCTTCCAGTACACTTTCTGCCTCGCACCCCTGCTGCTTTAAATACTTTCTTCGGCAGATAAAACGATGATGTATTAAGTTTCCCTCCTGATCAAAATATCCGCTGTCCCGTATCATTCTCCCCTGACAACAGCCACATACAATAAGGCCTTTTAAGGGATTTTCTGTTTGTTCCCGGTGGTTTCTTCCTTTATTGTTTCTGGTTTGCCTTGATTCTTCCAATATAGCCTGGACTTTCGTAAACAATTCCCAATCAATAATAGGTTCATGGGTATTTTCAATATAATTCCATTGGTCTTTTGGAATCATTTGCTTTCTGCCGCCTTTATAATAGGACTGCTCCGATTTACGCTCTACCATACAGCCACAGTAAACGGGATTTTCAAGAATACTAACAATAGAAGAGCCAGACCAAAGTGCATCGGCTTCACCGTTGATCCCTTTTAATAATCCCATTTGATAAAGCCTTCTTGTCTGGCATGGAACATCATTGTCATTTAACTTTCTTGCTATTTTTACAGCCCCCATCCCACTCCTTCTAAGGAAAAAAATCTCCCTTACTATAGATGCTGTTTTTTCTTCTATTTCCAGCTGACGCGGATTGGCTTCTGACTTTTTATATCCATAAGGAGCAAATCTCCCCAAGAACAGCCCTTTCTTTTTCTTCACATCAAGTAAAGTACAGACTTTCTTTGAAATGTCTTTTGCATAAATGTGATGGTATACATTTTTAAGGGAAAGGGAGAGCCCTTCGTTAGACGTTGCCTCCTGGCTGTCGTAAGAATCGTTAACTGAGATAAAACGCACTCCTAAATAAGGGAAAATATTCTCCAGATAGTTCCCTGTCTCCATATAATTTCTTCCAAACCGGGACAGATCTTTCACAACCACGCAATTAATCTTACTGCTTTTGATATCATCAAGCATGGCATGAAACCCTGGCCTGTCAAAATTGGTTCCTGTTAATCCATTATCACAGTAAGTGGTGATAAGCTTTAGTTCTTTATGTTCCTTCACATATTTCTCTAAATAGTACACCTGATTTTCAATGGAGTCACTGTCAATCCCGTTGTCCTCTATGGAAAGACGGGCATATATGGCTGTTAAAAAGGATTTTTCAACGGTCTCTTTTAAAACCTCCCGATTGTTTCTATTTGTTCTGGCCATTTCATTCAACTCCCATGGGTACCGTAATTTCAGCCCTAAAATTAAAAATAATCTGGATATGGTTCTTATTTAATACCACAATCTCTTTTACTAAAAAAAGAAGCAGAGAACGATTGATCTCTGTGATATTCTTTATGTCTCTGAATTCTTCCAGCCATTGATTCTTCGAATCGTTATTTTCTAAAAGTTCTTTTAAATTCTCTTCCAATATTCCTATGGCCTGGCAAATCTCTTCCACGATCGTTTCATAGGCGGATTTTATATTAAAATAATTTCCCCTGTTTAAAATCTCTTTTTTATAATCCTCATATAACCCCATTATCAGGTTCTGGTAATACTCATACTCCTCTCGTTTCTTTTTCAGCCGCTGACAATACTTTGTAACCTCAATGTCCTTCCCAGGAAGGGAATCCATATAGGTAAGGATGTCATCTGCATTACTGAAGGTATTAATTTCCTGCCTTATGACCTCCTGAACACAGGCCTTAAGTTGATGCTCACCAATTCTGTTTGCGTTGCTGCATCTTGTTTTATCTTCTTTGTTTGTTCTGCATATATAGTAGATGTAGGTCTTACCACCCGATTTCACTGGTCTTCGTATCATGCTTTTCCTGCACTCCCCACATGTTAAAATGCCGGAAAAAAGATATAGCTCTTTTTGCTCCGGAGCTGTTCTGGTATCTGTAGAAAGGATTCGTCTGACAAGGGAAAAGTCTTCTTTTGTAATAATTCCTTCATGGGTGTTTTCCACAATTGCCCATTCTGATCTTGGTTTTTTGAATTTTTTTTTCACCTTGTAATTGGGGGAGCTTTCCTTCCCCTGAACCATGGTGCCTGTATATATCTCATTTTCCAAAATACGGCTGATTGCCTGGGCTGACCATTTGGCTATGGGCTTAAGCTTAAAGGATGTGCTGAATGCCCAGCCAAGCATCCTCTTATATTCCAGAGGTGATAATATTCCTGCTGCATTTAAACGATCTGCAATCTTCTGGTTGCTGTACCCCTTAATTTTCCATTTGAAAATATCGCGTACTGTCATTGCTGCAAACTCATCGATTACCAGCTTATGTTTATCCTCCTTCGAACGGAAGTACCCATAAATAGGAAAGGCGCCGATATATTCCCCCCGGGAATATCTGACTTTTATCTGGCTCCTTACTTTTATGGAAATATCACGGCTATAGGCATCGTTCATTAGATTTTTAAAAGGAATTATTATTCCATCGGTTTGACTTTGTGCCATTTTGCTGTCAAATCCATCATTGATGGCTATGAATCTGACCCCTAAAAAAGGAAAGACCTGTTCTATGTATCTTCCAGTTTCTATGTAGTTTCTGCCGAAGCGGGATAAATCCTTTACAATGACACAGTCAATGATTCCTGCCTTGATATCTTCAAGCAGCGCTTTGATTGCAGGCCGTTCAAAGGATACCCCACTGTATCCATCATCTATGCGTTCCGAGCATACTTCTATTTCCGGTTTCGTTTTTAAAAATGAAAGAATCAACTCCCGTTGATTTCCAACACTATTGCTTTCCTGTTTATCTCCATTTTCTTTGGATAGCCGGATATAAATAGCGCCGTGATATATTCTGTTTTCCTGAATTGATTCCACAAAAAAACCTCCTAAGCATTTACTGTATCAGCAAAAACTCAGGCGGTTCCATCTTATCCCTATGTACTTTATATCATCCACTCTCACAATACGCACCTGTGTAAAACCTTGTTTTTGCTTTTTCATGCCGATTCTTTACCTGCTTTCTATCCGGAAGTATTGTTTTAACCGCTCATCCAAAGTAACCTCTGTCTCTGAAAAAACAGAATGAATCACCATATCTCCATAACGGAATAAATATGGATTTTTAATCTGTTTTAGAAAACTTTGGATTCGTTCTTCCTTTGGCAGATTCGTATCAATTTGAACTGATCTGATGTCAACAAGATCTTCTTTACGAAACTCTGAATCATCTGGTATTTCTTTGCTGGTCAATCCCATTCTTCCTCTCATCTCAGTTACAGTTTTAATGTATGCAGTTCCCGGATTGTCCTATGCTACCGCAAGCTCCTTGTACATAAAAAAGCTGTATATTCTCCCATCTCTTTAAAGACGGAAGGAATATACAGCCGATTAAACTTATTTATCAGACCGTGTCCAGACTCCTTTTCCGCTGGTTCCGGCTAATACATTATTATCTCCGATTAAAATAGAATAAACATCAACCGATTCCAGACCGGTATTGAAATCACTCCAGTTTTTTCCATCATCAAATGAATGATACATACCACCACCGTAAGTGCCTGCAAGAACGGCTGATTTACTGACAGCAAGGGCATTGATATTTCCACTGGTCAGACCTGTATTGACCGGCTTCCAGCTGTCTCCTTTGTTTGTAGATAGAAATACGCCGTCCCCCGGTGTGGCTGCCAGGATAAAGGACTCATTGCCGGTCAGTGAAAAGATCTGGGCATTGGTGATTCCGTTGTTAACCTCCTCCCAGTTTTCTCCATTGTCAAATGACCGGAACACTCCGCTGCCAAAGGTACCGGCATAAAGCTCCTTACCGCTTACCGCAAGAGAACTGATATAATAATTGGTGATATCCTGGTTAACACTTTCCCAGCTGTTTCCATTATCACTGGAACGGAATATGCCGCCCCCAAAGGTACCAGCAAAGATATCATTGCCATTGATTACAAGAGAATATACAAACTTATTAGTAAGCCCGGAATTCATCTCGTTCCAGTTTTTTCCCTGATCTGTGGATAAAAAGATTCCGCCGCCGTTAGTGCCTGCAAAAATGCCTGTATCTTTAATCGCAAGAGAAAAGACAAAAGGATTTGTTAATCCTGATCCGGCTTCCTTCCAGTTCAGTCCCCCATCCTGAGAGACGAAGACACCTGCGCCGCTGGTGCCGGCATAGACTTCCTTGTTATGAGAGGCAAAAGAACTGATATGAGTGTTCATCAATCCTTCATTGATCTTATTCCAGCTTTCCCCATTATCCAGAGAGACAAATACTCCTCCTCCGTTGGTTCCGGCATAAATACAGGAATCATCTGCAATCAAAGTATATACATAATGATTTGTCAGACCATTATTAACCGCCTTCCAGCCAGTGCCGTCAAAAAGAAATATCCCTTCCTCTGTTCCTGCAAAAACATTGGTTTCCTTTATGGATAAGGAATTGACATTTTTACTGGTCTCTCCCATGTCTAAGGACTGCCAGCTCTCTCCATTGTTATCAGACATAAATATACCTCCTCCAAGAGTACCGGCATAGATTGCAGAATCGCTTGCTGCAAGAGAAGTGACTTGCAGCTTGGTCAGGCCATTGTTGACCTGTATCCAATGATCGCCTTGATCAGAAGACCGGTAGATACCGCCTTCCTCTGTTCCTGCAAATAAGTCTGTACCACTTACGACTATTGAATTTACATTGCTTGAAGTTAATCCCTCATTCATCTCTTTCCAGTTTATGCCACGATCTGCAGAATATAGAATGCCTTTGCTGGTTCCTGCATAGAGTTTCTCTTCTGTTCCTGCAATTGAATAGACCATAACATCCTGAAGCTTAGAATCCACACTTTGCCAGCGTATCTCATCTATTGGTGAGGAATAGATGCCCGCACTGGTTCCTGCAAATATCATTGTCCCGCTGATGGCAAAGGAATATACATGATCGCTGTCTAAGCCTTCATTCGCAGCTTTCCAGTCAGCCCCCTGATTAGTGGAGACAAAGACACCGCTTCCCTGCGTCCCTGCAAAAACCTTTTCCTTCTCAGCTGCCATGCATAAGATATATCCTCCATATGGACCATTGGTCTGCTCCCATGTCTGGGATGCCTCTCTTCTGAAACATACAAACGATACAGCAACCAGTAGCAAAAGAACCAAGAAAGGCAGCCAAAGCTTTTTCTTCATATTTACCCCTTTTTTCATGTAGTGAATAAAAACGCTGCCCAAGAAAACAGGCAGCGTGTATAAGTTATGTACAATCCTAGCTTAATACTGCGCAAAACCGAAGCCACGATTCTTTAAATTATTTACGATTGTCGGTAGTGCCTGTAGTGTCGTCTGATAGGCATCATGCATCAGAGGATTTCCGCCTGCCCTTAAATTGTTACAGGAGTTGATAATTGTCTGTGTACTCGCGCCTTCCCAGTCGCTTGTATAGACAGTAGGAGTAACAATGGATAAGCCTAATGCGGAACATGCCTGAGTAATGGTATTATTGTTGTAAAGATAGGGTAATCTCACTTTGGTTGGCTTTGGCTTACCAGCGTTTTGAATGGCCTGGTTGCATTTCTGGAAATCGTTATAGACCTGCTGATAGCTCCAGCTGCTCATCTGAGAATGGGTCCAGCTGTGATTTTGAAGGCTGAAGCCTGAGTTTACATAGGCATTCCATGCAGCCTGATTGCCGGCAATTTTGTTGCCCCAGACAAACAATGTTGCCTGGTAGCATCCAGCATTCTTAAGATTGGATATTAATGTTTGTGAAGTTGCATTATTCGGGCCGTCATCAAAGGTAAGGTATACATTCCCGGCATTCGCTGCCGCTTTCACATCAGCAATGTTTGCTGATGTCGTCTCCTGGGCATAAACGTTGGTAAATTTTAATAACCCTACGGTCAGTACCAATGCAGATGCCAGTAGAAATCTTACGTTTCGTTTCATACAAAATCCCCCTTATTAGTTGGACAACGCTAGATATCACACCTGAGCGAATCTAACTAGTTTAAGTCTAATGCAGATAAAATCTCCCCTCAAAATATCTGATATGTAACATCATCACAGTTAATTGGTAAATATTTACACATTCATATTAACATGTACAAAATTATTATGCAAGTTTTTTCTATTTTTATTTGATAATATGAGGATTCATCCTTTGTTTTTACAAAATTATACAAATTATTCTCTTTTTATTAGTTTCTATCATCAAACAATTGTCTTTCATTTTTTATCCCTATTATGACAGCTGAGTA
>NZ_JHWJ01000032.1 GCF_000687555.1 [Clostridium] aerotolerans DSM 5434
TTGTCGATGTAATAACCGCCTCCGGGTAGTACATGAATCTGCCTATCATCATCGGTTCCCGATGTTCCATCTGGCCCAAACCACCAGTATTGAGTTCCACTTCCCCAATTACCATCAGCTCCTGGCCGGATATAGATTCCATTTCCACTATCTATGTAATAAATGGGTGTTCCGCTGTTTCCATTCCCTCTGGCATAAATCCGGACATCATCATCGGTTCCGGGGATTCCATCGGGTCCATTCCACCAGAGTTCTATTCCACTGGTCCAGCTTTCCCCCGTACCTGGTCGGTAGTGGGTTCCGTTTTCATTGTCTGCATATGTACCAGTCCTATTTACAAAGGTAAGGATTCGCTTGTCATCGGAAGTAAGAGAAATTCCATCCAGCCCCTTCCACCAGAGTTCATCATCCGTGGTATTCCATGTTCCATCGGCTCCGGGCTTTCTATAAGTCCCATTTCCGTTGTCAATGATTCCGATGGTCCAATGCCCATAATAGGTCTGATCTCCCAGTGCTGCCAGCGTGGTCTCCTTGATCCGGGTTCCTCCTTCTGGCTCAGTAAACCAACCAAGGAACACATAACCTGTTTCATTTAGATTAGGCAGTGCACCAATAGGAAGAGCATAGGTCACGGTCTTATCTTCCGGCTCTTCCATAATCCCAGATTCTGGCAAATTTCTAACAAAATGAATCGTGTACTGGTTAGCTATCCATTTGGCCTTATAAATCCGATCATCAGCGTCTATCCAGCTTCCTTTTTCCACTTCATTCCCATTTTCATCAAACCAGCCAGCAAATGAATATCCCGTTTTTTCCGGAGTTGGCAGCGTGCCAAAGCGGGAAGGATATTCCTGAATTAATTCTGTTACAATCGGTGTACCATTGACATCATTGGAAATAAATTGGATTATATATTGATTTCCCTTCCACCTTGCATGATAGGTATATTCCTCGGCTAAATGTTCTGGCCGGAAGATGGATTGAGCACTAATATTTTTATTCTCCTCATCGTACCACCCGGCAAAGGTATATCCCCTTTCTACTGGTTCTGGGAGCGTTTGAAATGCTTCCTCATATGCCTGATCCACGGTAAATGTCTGTATCGATTCCCCTTCTGGCTGCTCCACCCTTGAGAGGAAACGAACTACATATTTTACTGCTGACCAGTTTCCGTAATAGACTGAATCTTTAGATTCCACCATGGAATGCTGGGTTATTTTTATTCCTGTGCCGTTCTTTCCGCTCCACCAACCGTCAAAGTTCAAGCCGTATATATCTGGAGTTGGAAGAATTCCCAGTTCCGTATCATAAGTATACTCTTCCTTAAACACACCTTTCGTCCACTTCTTATGATCTGGATCAAAGGTTACTTTATATGTATTAGGGGTCCAATGAGCATACACAGTTACATTAATGGATGGCATCTGATTTCCGCTGTAAGAGTAAATGGCGCCTCCAGATTCACTGGTGTACCAACCATCAAAACAATATCCAGGTCTCGTAACAACATCTTTTCCATCTTTTAGAACTTGATCAAACGATTGCTCAAAAGCAACCTCCACTTCTTTTTGAGGATTTCCCTCCAAGGTACCGCCATTTCCGTCTAATATCAACTGATAAGTGGCTAATTTTTCATAAGCAGCAATAAATGTGGTATCTCGTGTTACTTTATTCGTAGTAGAATTGTTATCAGAATCCACTGGCTGCCAGCCTATAAATTTGTATCCGGGTTTAGCTGTTCCTACTGGTACATTTTTACACGGATCTCCAGCTGTTACAGTTTCACTGCCAAGGACAGCCCCATTTTCATCTTTAAAGGTCACATAAAACTCTGCGTCTTTAGACACCCAGTAAGCATAATATCTGTCGTCTACCTTGTTGAATGTGTAGTTTCCTAGTAACTCCTTTCCTGCTCCATTTGGTTCCGAGTAATAACCAATTAATTTATGAGTGGTATACCAAGATCTACCCCTTGTTCCCGTAGTATCTGTTTCTTTATAGGATAATATTTCTTCTATTCCATCTTTTCCTTGATATATTCTTTGATTTGGGTATTTTGTGGAAGAATAAATATTTACCTTACTACCAAAGTCCTCCACACTGATACTTTCTATAAAAGGAGTATCTTCCTGAAATACTGTGGTAAAATTTGTTTCTCCAATATTAGTTTTATCCCAATAATTTTCATAAAGCACATGGAACGTTGAATGAAAATCTTTGATGCCGTTTACTAAAACTAAGCTTGCCTTGTCCTTCGGCAAATACAATGCAGTCGTTTGTACAGCTCCAAAACCATTATTATTTTCTTCAACTGTGGAGTTCCATGATGTTAGCCCCATATATTCCCTTACTTTAACGTTGTCTCTGCGCTGAAACAAAGGAAATCCAAACACAATTTCCGATTCATCTGTTTCTAACTGCCCGTGGTACAAAGTATAATTTGGTTGATACCAATAAAGCCCCCTACCATTATTTTTATAAGAATCTGCTCTACCTGGTACAAGCGTCCATCCAATCAGGTAATTATTATCATCACTCTCTAGCTTTGGAAAATCTATTTCTGAGACATACCTTGATGTATTATAATAATCCGTATCTAAATAATAAAAATTGTTATTTTTCCAAGGTAATTTTTTTCTATGTAGATAAGCCACTTTAGCGTAATGTTCTCCTGGTATGGATTCCACATATTTCGTATACTTATCAAAACCGTATCTACTAAAAAATACCGTAAACCCATCAAGGTCAGATATTAAAGTGTATTTAGCAGTAATTGTCGTATCATACTTTATGTTAGTAAGGGAACGGTTCCACCCCATAAACTCATAATTAGGTCTTTCGGGAATATGATTGACTGCATCTCCTCCTATTGGTACCTCCTGAACCTCAAGCACTGTTCCATCCCAGTCTTTAAAGATGACTTCACAAGAACTTTTCACCCATCTTGCGTATAAGGTTAAATCAGAAGTTGGCATAATATTTCCACTTTCCGTATACTTGATTCCCCCGGTGGAAGCTGTGTACCAGCCGTCAAAGGTATAATATTTTCGGATAATCTGGCTTTTTGCATCTGTAAGTAACTGATCCAGTGAATCTCCAGCTTTTACCTCCAATGTCATGCTTGTTTTATCAGAAAAACTGCCTCCGTTTCCATCTAAAGTGAGAATTGGAGAACTCAGCTCGAACTGAGCGGTCAATAAAAGCTTTGCCTGATTATTTATATTGCCGTTTTCATCTGAATAATACCAGCCTGGTTCTTTTTCTCTTTCTCCCTCTTCCTCATTGATTATGATTCCAAAAAAGTGATATCCCAGATCCTCCTCTTCATCACCTTTATTTACAAGATGCCAGATATCATATCCAGATGTATTCCAGTTTTTAAAACCACTTACCTTTTTTCTAGTGTAGCTATTAATTTCATCAATATCGGATAACAACCTCCAAGATAGGTTTGCCCATGCAATTTGATCCGGTGCTACACTCTTGTAAACATAAGGAGCAAGATTATAATATTCCTCATCCAGATTCGCAGAATCCGATGTATCATCAACCTTCCCGGTCAGATCTGTTACATACCATAGAGGAAATTCCGCTTCTCCTTGTACATATCCGTAGTCCCTGTACTGCATCATTCCATATCGATCCTCAAATTTCCATAACCTTTTTCCGGAAGCTGATGACTGGGAGTAATATTCCGGTATTTCTTCCGGCTCTACTCTCACAAATTTTTTTACTGCCTCTGATGGTGTAGCTTTTCCATCTGGAATTTGCGCTTCCGATGATGTGGCTTCTATGCTTGGACTTTCCGCTTCTGATGGTGTGGCTGTTGATACTTGCTTAAATGCTTCAGTCGGTGAAGCAAGTAATTCCAATGCCTTCTCCATATTTGACTTCCACGATGCTGAGGAAGTAAATGGCGGAGCATACCCTACTGTAGTTACTGTTACAACAGCTGCAAGGCAAAGACTTAAAATTCTTTTCCCATTCCCTTTCATGTTTTTCTCCTGTATCTTTTGATTTTTTAATTCTCTGATCCACTATATTTGTTCCTAATCATTGATTTCTCTTTGTTCTGGACTTACTATAAGGACCTTACTTAAAAATATTGCAGAAAATAAAACAACTATTAATAGATGCAAAGACATCATTGTAAACATTTTTAACTCCTTATCTTTGAGGTATTGCCATCACAGGCCGGATTCCAATGCTTGTTTCTGTGACCTCCACTGGTCGTATATTACCATCAACCAAACTAACGATAAAAATGCCGTTCCCATACAAGAAATCCGTAGATCCACTATCCTGCGGTGTCCGAAGATAATACCCTTTAGAATATGCCGAAACCTGGGACTCCGGATTATTTTCCTCGCTCCCGTTAAACTTCCACAGATAATCCTTATACTTAATTGCTTCATCTACAGAGAGAATAAACACCCTGTCCTCTAACTGCTGAAATAATCTCGACTGTCCCAGTAAACTACTCTCAGAAAACTGCTCAAATGATCCTGTTCTTGTTGCTCCCATATAAGCATTCGTAATTCCTATGTAAGTATCATGAACAAAATCAGCCTTAGTATTATAAAGAAGCCATTCCCTGACTTTAGAATATTTGTAGTTATTGTTAGACCCGAAGTTCAGCTTTTTCGAAGTCCCTTCGATATCTGACCTTATTACACTATCACCGAGGAACAATGCAAGCTTTTGGTTGTTTTCCATTGCATCTTCATAATCATCATCGATACAGCGAAACAAATATAACTTATCTCCAATGTTTCTCACCTGCACATCTCCAATGCTGTAATGTACTGCTTCCGGTACTTCATCTGCCGCCTCATGACAAATATCACAGACACCATCATAATCCTCATCTAGATGACCAATAGCCGGTAAAATAACTATTTCCTCCTTTCCACACTTTTTGCATTGAACGCTTTGATGACCATTCCCTGTACATGTGGCAGCTACTTCATCTACCATTTCATACTCATGAACGCATATACTTTCATCGTACACTCTTTCAAATCCAACCCTCAAAACAGTGTAAGTCGCACCTGATATTGTTAATTGTTCCATTGGCAGTTCTGAAATGTTATTCACCATTGGCAACCTCTGGCTAATAATTCCTGCACTTGGATAGTAGTCCTTAGCAATTAAATAAATTTCTTTCCGTTCTATCCCCTCCGCCATGGATACCAGATTCAGAAGTCTCTCATTCCCTTCTGCCTGAGTCTTTGTAATTACTTGCACATCCGTTGGATATTCTCCAGTTATGGAATAGTCCGCTTTTTTTGCAACTTCAAGCCAATCATGTAACCTTTCTTTGGTTTCAGCATCTGGATCAGCTTCGTCTGGAATCTGTTCCCCTTTTTTATATTCAATATAATATTTCTGTATCCCATTACCATTTACCTCAACGCTCCAGGGACTCGATACCAGGGAATGGTAATAATATCTGTCCGTTCCTATAAATGTTTCAGGAAAATCTATGACAAGTTCTTTTCCTTCCTCGGTCTCTCCTGTCTGTCCTTTTAATACTTCTTTGTCAGGTCTGCCTTCTTCAATAAAATATAAATTCCAGCTAATCTTTTTTGCTTCCGACGGTGAAGAAAGAGTTTCTTTTTGGTAATAGACAGAGACATTTGTGTGGTTACCGGTAAGAATAAGATTATCTTTTTGCTCTTTACAAATCCTGTAACCATCAATCTCTATTGATTTAATTTGAATGGTATCTCCCTCCTTCCCAGCCCCAGTTACTACCTGTAGTATAGATTTGTCAGCTATATCCATATATTTGATGGTATAAATACATTGGCTCTCTGAATTTTCTGGAATTTCACTTTCACTCTTATCAGGTTTGGTTTCAGGCGGCTGCTCAGAAGGCGTTACTGGATTTGAGTTAGGTCCTTCATCAATTGAACCATTGAAATCATTAATTTTCCTATTTCCTCCACCACCTCCCCCGCCGCCACCTGAGATAAACTTTGATACAGCAGCAGAACTCTTTTTTTCGGTTTGTATTCCCTTTCCGGGAACCTCTATTATTTCTGTTCCCTCAAGCCAGGCTCCGGTTTCACCTACTTTATATCCATCCGGAGTTAAATCGTTTAGAAACATAGCTCCTTCGGGATAATTCTCTTCTGTTTTTACTGACAGGTAGTAACATCGGCCATCAATCCATTGCCATCCGGTCAGCATTTTCCCTGATAAACCATTTAATCCAGAAGCTAAAAAATACCATTTACCGTTAATCTGTTGCCAACCAGTTAGCACCTTTCCATTTTCACTGAAATAAAACCAATTTTCATCTATGAGCTCCCACCTCCCTTCTTTTAAAGGCTCACTGGCCATTACATTCATTTGCAAAAACATGCAGGTCAGGGACATTATGAAAATAATTAATCTGCTCTTTTTCTTCTTGTCAGTAAAATTCCTCATGATCTATCTCCTTTCTTCTTTTGTTGTGTTTTAATCTGCGTTTTAAGGAAACTGCCAGTACAATTACACCAATTATCAATAAAATGGAGAATGTTACAACAACACTTCTACGAAAAATCACCCAGCTTCCTTTCTTATCATTTTCAGTGGAATTTCCTGAATTCACAAGGTGCTCTCCTGCCTGATCCCAACCATCTATTACAGAATTAAACCCTCGATAAACAGACACACACTGATTTCCTTGAAAAGAAGGTAATATCGCCTCTCCACCATAAGTTACATGATAATCAGATACCTTTTTTTCTCCCGTTATCAAAGCATTTCTGCAAATGATACCACCATCACCTAAGTAAGTATCTCCCTCCCATGCGGCATCAGTAATCCTATATTTTTCAGGATTAACCTGTATTTCATTTAGTAGCTCAGTGTAACAATCCTTTATTTGAGGCTTTTTATTATCAAATGGAATCTTTTTGTCCCCCAACTGATAGTAATCCGCGTCATAGGAGTGAAATACTGCAGTAAATGAAAATCCAGTAACCCACTGCTCATTACCAGGCTCAACTTGGTAAATGGGGATATTTTGCTTCACAGTTTGTCCAGTAACCTTATCTTTAATAGTTATAGGAGTCTGCTCAGGAATCTGCCCCGCCCACTCCACCTCTTTATAATCTACCGTTTGTACCGCCCACTCCTTCCTTTCTGGTAAATAGAGAGGTTCTATATGCCACTCCTTTAGCCAAAATTCTTTTCCATCTTGGTCTGTAAAACTTTCATCTGGTCTATAGTCGTCTTTTTCATCAATAGCTATTTGAGATCTGATAATTACCATCGATTTTTGAGTATCCACCTTTATATCAGGATTCTCTGATGCCCATATGTATTCTTCATACGATCTCCCTTGAAAAACAAATACAATTACAGAAAATAAAAATAAAAGCCTTTTAATCAAAACAATAAAGCACCTCCCTAAGCTATTTAAATATGTTGAGAAATTTTGAAAGATTCAGAATCAAATAAGAATAGTAAAAGATACAACTGAGATAAAATGATAGAAATAAAATACCAATATATTAAACAAATAATATCTGTTAAAAAACAGCTAATGATTAACAAAAATAAAAAATCACTTATGGAATGGTATTTGGAAATAAAAATGAAAAAGATATAAGATGAAATAAAAAAGATATATAGAATAATTAAAAAAACTATTTGCCAAAGCCCAAAGCCCAAAGCCCAAAGCCCAAAGCCCAAAGCCCAAA
>NZ_JHWJ01000033.1 GCF_000687555.1 [Clostridium] aerotolerans DSM 5434
GGCCCGACAGGGGCTACCGGTCCGACGGGAGCCACCGGTCCGACAGGAGAAACAGGCACAACGGGAACCACCGGTCCAACAGGAGAAACAGGCCCCACAGGAGCCACAGGTCCGACAGGAGCCACGGGCCCCACAGGAGCTACAGGTCCGACAGGAGCCACAGGTCCAACGGGAGCCACCGGTCCGACAGGAGCCACAGGTCCAACGGGAGCCACCGGTCCAACGGGAGCTACAGGTCCGACAGGAGCCACAGGTCCAACGGGAGCCACAGGTCCGACAGGAGAGACAGGTCCAACGGGAGCCACCGGCCCCACTGGTCCTACCGGTGGAACTAGCACAGCGAGAAGCTTATTTATTGCCAATAACGAAGATATTGTGGTTAATGGCCTTGAAACAGTGTCATTTAACGTAACTTTAATCGATAACGGTGCCCCAGATATTGTACAGACGGCAGCTGATGAAATTACTCTTTTAACTGGCACTTACCTTGTATCCTGGTACGTTCACGGTTCGGTGAGTGCCGCCGGACTGCTTTTAGCCTTTGATGTTAGAAGACCAGGTAATGCTGTACCCGGTGGAAGAGCGATCTACGCTAATGCACCCATTACTCCAAACAAAGTTCCTATGGGTATGACTTTCATTCTTCAGATTACTGAGCCTAGCAATGTAATTAGTTTTGCTAATGATGCCTTAACACCAGCCAGATTAAGTCCTGCAATTGCACAGCCTTCGGCACAAATTTTGATTATTAAGATATCTGGTTAAAAGAAATAAATAGCCTACTGAGAATATAGACGCAAAAAAGGCTGTCTGGAAAGTCCTTTTTTTATTGGACTTTCCAGATAGCTTTTTCAAATGTCAAATGGTGAGATGTCAATTTTGACATACCCATCTTACCCGGTTTTCACCCATATACTCATGCTGAATATTGGTAACACAAAGTAGTTATGATTATACACTCAGTAAGCCAGCTTGACATATTATGATAAGTATAATAGCTGTAGAAGTCCTGGATATAGATAGATAATTAAGGTGGCATTTGCAGTTATTGTTCGACAATACTTTATTTTAGGTAAAGGAGAAGGATATCATGAGCGACACAATTTTACAGATAGAGCGGTTAGCAGATGGAACCGTTGGGGTAAATGAAAATGTAATTTTTGATTCCATTGTGGTTATATCTGATTCTGTCAGTTATAACAGCGCCACCGGTACCATTACTTTGCTTCAACCGGGTAGATATGAATTTGACTGGTGGGTAGATACCCAATCTTCTGCATCCTCAAATGGTGTGGGCTTCGCGCTTGTATCATCTCAGGGAGACCTTCTTGTAGGTAATTCACCCATTAAGACTGGTGAAGTTGTAGGTGTGGGAATATTTGTGGTCAATGAGGCACCTGTTACGGTAGAGCTTAGAAATAACAGTACCGCAGAGGTTTATTATCCCACTATTGTCCCGGTCAAAGCAACCCTTGTAGTAATTGGCGGGGAGGGTTCCGGTGGAACTGGCCCGACTGGCCCAACAGGAGCAACTGCTCCGTTTAACTTGTGGTAAGAATCAAGAAAATTATTATGATAACCTTTCAAAATACAAATCAAATGTTCTAATATCGAAAACAAAAGACAATAAATTCAGACTATTTGCTGATGCATCATCTGATGAAATAACATGAATATGTCGAGATTTGTGGTAGGAAACTATCTAAGTAGACAACTATAATTGCATATGGTTAACAAAGAACGTTAAGGTAGGTAATATGAGTAAAGATCATCTAAAAGCGGTCTCTGGTTTTAAAGAGGAGGGGAGTGAATTCAATAAGCTGTTTTCCAAATCTATTTATAACTACTTAAAATCCAATGATTATATCCTAAAGAACCCTCAAACTAAAAAAAATCTTTCTGCAGGCATAATTAGTATTGAAGACGAAAAGGAGTGAAAGAATGATTGGTAACGATAACCGTACCAGGTCAGAACTTAGTAAATTCAGAAATGAATACAGAGTTGCTGTTTATTTAAGGCTATCAAAGGAAGACGAATCAATCGGTCAGTCCATTAGTATTGAGAATCAAAGGAATATTTTAATCGAGTACATACTTTCACAGGACTGGACTTGTTATCAGGTATATGTTGATGACGGATACTCTGGTCTGCGTTTTGACCGCCCCGGATTTTTACAGTTATTAAATGATATAGAAAGTAAAAAAATCAATTTAGTTATAACAAAAGATCTGTCCCGATTAGGACGGGATTATATAACAACCGGTTATTATCTGGAACGGTATTTCCCGGAAAAAAATATCCGGTATATTGCTTTAAGTGATGGTATTGACACCAGTGCTCCAGGCAGCGTCAGTGATATAGGTCCCTTCAAATCTCTTTTAAATGACATGTACGCAAAAGATATTTCAATGAAAATCCGTTTTGTATTTGACGAAAAAAGAAAAAGAGGCCAATTCATTGGTGCATTTGCCCCTTACGGATATTTAAAGGACCCTGATAACAAAAATAAATTAATTGTTGACCCCTATGCCTCGGCCATCGTGAAACGTATGTACAATCTCTATATCAATGACAACAGCATGGGAGCCATAGCTAAAATCTTGAACGAAGAAAATATTCCTTCCCCCATTGCTTACAAAGAGACCTTCTGTAATTATAAAAACAAGAGGACCGATCGGAGATTATGGAACCAGGGAATGGTGAAAAATGTATTTACAAATCCAACTTATCTCGGCCATATGGCACAGAGAAGATCAGGAAAGATTAACTATAAAACAAAGAAAATGAAGAACTACAAACAATCAGAATGGATTATCGTTGAGAATACTCATGAACCCATCATTGATCAGGAGCAGTACAATTTAGTACAAAAATTAATGGATAAAAAGACCGTTCTTTATGGAAGAAAGAGTGGTGCAAAGCACCTTCTAAATGGGCTTGTTTACTGCAAAGAATGTGGCTCCAAGCTCACCTATAAAAAGGTAAATGGGAAGCATAAAATGAACTGTATGACTTATTTAAGACACGGAAAAAGCTATTGCAGCAGTCATTATATTGATGAAGAAACCCTGGATTCTTTCATTATGAATGAGCTTAGAGAAATTGCTTTAAAAGCTTTACCCAACGACTTTTATAAGCAATTTGGATCTTTAGCAAAGAAAGAAAAAACGGATATGTACAGTGGTGAGCTGGTTCAACTTGAGAAGAGACGCATGGAAATCCAGACATTTATGAAAAAACTATACGAGGATAAGGTAAATAAAATCATAACAAATGATACCTTTATCACTCTTATCAATGACTATATTAAAGAAAAGGAAAATGTAAACACCCGATACGAGCAAATGAAAAAATTGCAGCAGGTGCTGAACTCAAACAACCAGGATTGTGATAACTATGAAAAGATTCTTACAGATATCATTCAATTCCAGGTACCAGATAAGACCATTTTAACTCAATTAATTGAAAGAATCGAAATAGACAAAGAAAGGAATGTCTTTATTCACTATAATTTCAAGAATCCTTTTCCAGAAAAATAGAAGTATGTGCATAAGTTAAACGGAGCCACCGGTCCGACAGGGGTAACAGGCCCAACGGGAGCCACTGGTCCCACTGGAGCGTCAGGCCCGACGGGAAATGCCGGCCCAACCGGAGCCACTGGCCCAACAGGTAATACCGGCCCAACGGGAGCTACTGGTTCAACCGGAGCCACCGGTCCAACGGGAGATATAGGCCCAACAGGAGCTACGGGCCCAACGGGGGATATAGGCCCAACGGGAGCCACCGGTCCAACAGGAGATACCGGTCCGGCAGGAGCTGCCGGCGAAACTGGATTCACTGGCCCCACTGGTCCTACAGGTACAGCTGGAACAACAGGTCCAACAGGTCAAACCGGTCCAACCGGAGCCACCGGTCCGACAGGAGCTACCGGCCCAATCGGAGACACTGGTTCAACAGGAGCTACCGGCCTGACAGGAGCCACCGGTCCCACGGGAGCCACTGGTCCAACAGGAGATACCGGCCCCACAGGAGCCCCTGGTGTTACAGGAGCCACCGGCCCGACGGGAGATATAGGTCCGACAGGAGATAGTGGTACAACAGGAGCTGCAGGTTCAACGGGAGCCACCGGTCCAACGGGAGCTACCGGTCCGACCGGTGCCCCTGGCCCGGCGGGAACTTCGGGTCTGGCAGGAGCTACCGGTCCAACAGGAGCTAGTGGTCCAACAGGAGCTACCGGTCCAACGGGAGCTACCGGTCCGACAGGAGAAACCGGCCCAACGGGAGCTACCGGTCCAACAGGAGCGACAGGCCCGACAGGAGCCACTGGTCCAACAGGAGAGACCGGCTCAACCGGAGCCACGGGTCCAACAGGAGCCACCGGCCCAACAGGAGCCACGGGTCCAACTGGTGTGACGGGGCCAACGGGAGCGACCGGACCAACGGGAGCCACCGGTCCTACAGGAGAGACCGGCCCGACAGGGGTAACGGGTCCAACGGGAGCGACGGGTCCGACAGGAGCGACGGGTCCAACAGGAGCCACAGGTCCAACGGGAGATACCGGCCCGACAGGAATCACCGGTCCGACAGGAGCCACTGGTCCAACGGGAGCAACCGGCCCGACAGGGGACACAGGCCCGACGGGAGCCACCGGTCCGACAGGAGCGACGGGTCCAACGGGAGCGACGGGACCAACAGGAGACACGGGTCCGACAGGAGCCACCGGTCCAACAGGAGCTACCGGCCCCACAGGAGCTACCGGTCCGACAGGAGCTACCGGCCCAACGGGAGACACGGGTCCAACGGGTATTGGCCCAACAGGAGCGACCGGTCCCACAGGGGATACTGGCCCAACGGGAGCGACTGGTCCCACAGGGGCAACAGGTCCAACCGGAGCAACTGGTGATACAGGACCAGGCATAACTGTTTTTGGAAACGTATTTACACCATTGGCAGAGGACTCCGAAACAGCAGTATTATTATCAGGAGATGTTCTTTTTAGTAATAACGGGATCTTGCAGGGAATTACCCATACACCTGGTACTGCACCTATAACAATAGAGCAAACCGGCGTATATAAGATTAATTATAGTATTTCAATAAGCAATAATATTGACGCTACGGTCACCGTAGCCGTTAACGGAGTAGATGTTAATTCTGCCGCCGTTCCAACCGAGATAATGGTGGGCACATTCTCTAACTCAATTATACTAAGCCTAACAGCAGGGGACGTAATTACTCTGAGAATCGAGTAGGTAAGGCTGTTAAGATTTAGGTTAGGGGAATAAAAAATAGATGCCGGCAATCTGTCTTTCATAGACAGGTTGCCGGCATCTAATATTGACCAAGGCACCTTATTTTGTAGGAAATACCTATACTAATTTTATCACATTTAGAGATATCTGATTATAAAATGCAAACGCTGCTTTGTTAACATAAGCATCTTCACTTCCAATTAGTGTCGTCTGGTATGCTCCTGGTGTGGCTGGGAAATTCATAGAGTTAGTCGTGCCTGTCGTATATATGGCACCATCCAGTCCGATATCAATAGCTGAGCCACCATCATAATTGCTTCCGCCCAGATAGTAAGAAACAATAAGGTTAGTAAGATCTGCTGTAAAAACACTTATAATTGCATTTGAATTTCCTCTTAAAGAAGAAGGAAATACATCTGGTGTTGTTGGAAAATCGGCTGATTGAGTTTGACCCGTGACATATGCATGACCTTGTATATCAGTTTTAATATCATTACAGGAACTTGAAAGGCTTCCCCCCAAATAGGTGGAGGCAATTAAACTATCTCCAGATGGAGATAGCTTGGATACATACCCAGTAGTTACAGCAGTTCCTTTTGTTGCTTGGAACGCGTTAGGTGTTACTGGAAAATCAGATGAGCTGGTGTATCCTGTGACAAATGCATGACCTAAGTTATCTACATCAATGTTAAGTCCGACATCATTACCGCTTCCGGCCAAAAAGGTAGAGTAGATAAGAGAACTTCCGTCAATTGCCAATTTGGTAATAATTATTGCATTATCTATAAAAGTAGTCTGATAAGCACCCGGTGTTATAGGAAAATTAGTAGATTGAGTAGTGCCAGTAACATACGCATGCCCCTGGGCATCCAAAACAATTCCAGCGCAACCATCATAAAGACTACCCCCAAGGTAGGTGGAGTAAATTAGGCTTGCTCCGTTAGGGGAAACTTTAGTAATAAACCCACTACTGTTTGCATTGGGTAAGGTGGTTTGAAAGGCGCCAGGGGTAGAGGGCAAAACAGTGGAGTTGGTTCTCCCTGTCACATAAGCACTACCTTGCGGATCCACGACAATATCATAACCAATATCAGTATTACTGTTTCCCAAAAAAGAGGAGTAGATAAGGCTCCCACCGTCTGCCGCTATTTTAGTAACAAACATATATCCACGAGTGGTTTGAAAAGCACCTGGTGTAATTGGAAAGTTTATAGAACGGGTCTCTCCTGTGACATAGGCGCAATATTCATCATCCAAGGAAATACTATATCCTCTATCTACGCCACTGCCTCCAAGATACGTGGAATAAACAAGAGATTCTCCGTTGGGGGAAAACTTGGTGACATACGCATCTACATTTCCGGAGAAAGTAGTTTGAAAGGCACCTGGTGTTACTGGGAAGCCAGTTGAATTCACGTAACCAACTACATAGGCATGACCCTGGTCATCTACGGCAATTGATTGACCGTATTGAATATCTGCGCCTCCAAGATAGGTGGAATACAGAAGAATGGGATCAATGACAAGGGGGGCATCTGAAGAATAATCCCCAACTAATTCAAAACCAATATCGAAATCATTGTAAAGCTGATAGGCGCAGTTCACTGGTATGACGATACCATCTATCTCCTGATAAGCAATAGGAGCTAAGTCTGTGAGGGTTCCTAGTGCATGGTGTACCAGTAGATTTCCTGTCACGTCTATTTCCAGACTCTCAGCCCCTTCCCAATGAAGCCGGAGAGAAGAGACGTGTTCAGGACTATCTAATAACCAGTTCATTTTCAAACCATCATCACTGGCAGAAATCTCCAGATCCACGCCCTGCCAGACAGCCTTATATTTTAGTTCCTTATAATGGGGAACTCCATTTTGCCACTTTAAAGAGTCATTTCCTTTAAAAAAGTGGTGATATCCCTCCTGCTGAGAGATTCCTTCCGGGAAAAGATTGGTATTTGCATTTGTAAAAGAGAGCTCCAGAGCCACACCATTTCTAGGCTGATCTGGCTCTGGGACTTCTTCCTCTATAGGCTCCAGCTCAACGGAAGTAATCCGGTCTGAAGAAAAGAAAAAACGGCGGCCTTTAAAATTTGTCGTAAAGTGGGCTCTCTGATCTTCCTGCCCATTATTTTTAACAAATGAGAGAGGAAGTTTACATTTATTTAAATGAACGGATTCTTTTAAATGATTTTGCATAATATACACCTCTTTCTAAATGGTATAAAGCATAATATGC
>NZ_JHWJ01000034.1 GCF_000687555.1 [Clostridium] aerotolerans DSM 5434
CGTCCGCCGCTAAGTCATCTTAAATTCCATCCGAAAACTTCCTTTAAAATGCTTCGCTCGACTTGCATGTGTTAAGCACGCCGCCAGCGTTCATCCTGAGCCAGGATCGAACTCTCAAATTAAATGTTCAATCCACGGTCAAAATCAACTACTAGCTAATTTATTTCCCGTTTTACTTGTTGTTTGGTTCGTATACAATTTCTTGTATTCGTTCTGAATTTCTCATTCAAAGCCGCTCAAACGCAGCTTATTATTAGAATTTTCAGGGTTTTACATACTGTTCAATCTTCTGTTTTCAAAGTGCTTTTTGTGTTGTCCACTTCAGGAGCAACTCATATATCTTATCATACTGAGTTGTCTTTGTCAACAACTTTTTTGTTTTTCTTTTTTCGCTGTTTTTCGACAGCTGGTATATATTAACATATCTTTGCGATGATGTCAATCATTTTTTAAATTTCTTCAAAACTTTTTCATCGGCTATCGATGTGTCTTAGAAGAAGTTTTTGCCGCCGTTTTCAGCGGCGAGTTATATCATACCAAAGCATTTGACAAAAGTCAACATATTTTTTAAACTTTTTAATCTTTTTTAAATATCATGTTTTTTTATACAATTTAGCAATTTAAAAAGAGCCTGAACCATGGACTGGGTCAGACTCCTTTATAAGCTTAAGCTTACTTATTTGCACAGCACTTTTTGAATTTCTTTCCGCTTCCACAAGGACATGGGTCGTTTGGATAGACCTTCTGTCCGGTCTTTCGCTGGGTAGAAACCTCTTCCAGGCCTTTCATTACCATCTCATAGGGCTTATGGCCGCGGTTAAGTACGAGTCTGGTATGATTCCATACGTCAGTGATAATGCTTGCAAAGCGATCCACGTGTTCGGATTCATTAAAAGTGATTCCCGACGCTTCCATATCTTCCATCACTTCCTGAAGCTGACCGCCCAGACTGATTTCAGCCTGAACCTGGCGCAGGATATATGGAAGCAAGTCCTCTGATACATTCATCTTCTCTTTTAAGAATTGGCTTAGCTGGTCTAACTCTGGTGTCATTAAGAAACCGTCATTGTCAGCCATGAAACGGATTTCCTGCTGAGTCGGGATATAATATGGAACCTTCTTCTGTACGCCAAGAAGATCCTTGTAGCTTTTCTGCTCTGCCAGGGCTGCATCTACGAAGCAGCCATCAAGCCAAACCACAAGACAGCGGTATGGAAGCAGCTGTTCATATGCCTGCATTAATTCTTCCTGGGTGAGTTTTTTTGCTTCATATTTATTAAAGGTTTCCAATAATACAGATGGAGGTGTAATGGCATAGAGAGAATTGGCAGCACAAAGGTAATCTCCGATGCTTGCCAGACGGCTCCGCTCCTCCTGGAATTCTGGGTTGTTGATGGCGGCGTATGCTTCTACTACCTCTTTTGCCACTTTTAATCTGGTATCAGACCCAGAGGTCAGATAGCCACCGGCATAGAGGTAATCAAGCTCAGCCATATCTTCGGTCAAGACCTGGGTATCATCTGCTGCCAGCTGCTCAAATAATTTCATTTCTGAGTCACGGACACAAAGGAAATACTTTCTCATGACTTCCTTATCTAAAATATAGGATATGGTCCGTTCTGTCAGCTCTTCCTTCTTTAATTTACCGAGCCCGCTGATGCCGTGTCTTTTGGCGATCTCTGCTATGCTGTTTTTATCATAGTAATGGAAGACTTCTTCCATATGAACTTCTTCTGATGAAGCTTCACCGCTCTGGCCTAAATTTCTGTTGACGGCATCTATGTCAAATTCCTTTATGCTTTGAGGGGCATTTTCAAGAAGATCGTAAAAAGCGGATAAGCCTCCGCAGTTTTCCGGTATAACGTCTCCTTTGAATTTTATTACCTGAGCATAGCTTTCTTTATAATCGGAATGAACCTCTTCCACCTGAATGACATGTTCCCAGTTATCCTTGAAATCGTAGGTATATGTAAATTTAACAGCCTGGGAGACCAGAGTATCAATGGTTTCACTCACTGGTATAGAGGTGAACTTTTTGGATTTACTTTCTCCGTAGGGGATAACCTGTATGCCCTCGGAACGGAACTCGAATTGGTACAGGTGTTCACCGCTCCAGGAAAATGCAGTCTGAATCACCTGATGTAGTCTTTCAAACGTAATCCCCTCCGGTACCAGAATCCTTCTCCATATCGGTGGCTTACTGCCTTTGATCGTGATTTTCAGTTGATATGCTCCCATGAAACGTCCTCCTGTCTCGTATCTTTCCTATCCGTTTTAAGGTAACGGATCTATTATGAAGTTTCTCTGTATAATAAAGCGCACGTTCCAATTTACCACACTTTATCCATTTCTGTCCAGTCTATTCCACATATTTTAACAGCGTAACTACAGGATTTTTTATGAAATGCTTCATTTTAGAAAGAAAGACTCCTTCTTTATAGAAGAAAAGGAATTGTAACGGTTAAAATGACAAATACTCCTTTATATAGAAGGAACTCGAATATACCTTCTTTACACAACCTTTACAATACTTATACAAAAACATGATATCAGGATTTTCTGCTGGCTGTTATACTCCAACATGTAAGCGAAAGCAATTTAACTCAGAAAAGAGGAGATAAAGATTATGAAAAAAAATTTGATGAAGACATTGGCAATTACAGGATTAACAATCCTTGCTATGGGTGCTTTGGCTGGATGTGGAAGCAAGAGTGCGGAAACAAAAGCTTCTGATACAACCACCACCGCTGCCGCTGCAAATGATTCAACTGCTGCCGGGTCCACAACTGGGAAAGAGGCTGCGAAAGGCGATTTAAAAGGCTCTATCAGCATGGTTGGATCTACTTCTATGGAAAAATTTGCGACAGCTTTAGGCGAGGTCTTCATGGAGAAATATCCAAGTGTTACCGTTCAGAGTGAATTCGTTGGTTCTGGAGCAGGTATTGAGGCGGTTGGAAATGGTTCTGCGGATATCGGTAATTCCTCTCGTAACTTAAAGGACGAAGAAAAAGCGAAGGGCATCAATGAAAATATTGTTGCTATTGATGGAATTGCAGTTATTACTGATGCTAAGAATGCGGCTGAGAACCTGACGAAGGATCAGTTAATTAATATATATAATGGAACAACGAACAACTGGAAGGATTTAGGCGGAACAGATCAGCCTATCGTAGTCATCGGACGAGAATCCGGATCCGGTACCAGAACTGCTTTTGAAGAGCTGTTAAAGTTAGAGAATAAATGCAAGTACAGCAACGAGCTGGACAGCACCGGCGCTGTTATGGCTAAGGTTGCATCTACTCCTGGTGCGATCGGTTATGTATCTCTTGATGTTCTTGACGATACCGTTAAAACCTTAAAGCTGGAAAATACAGACCCAACCCCTGAAAATATCAAAGCTGGCTCCTACTTCTTAAGCCGTCCATTCGTAATGGCTACTAAGGGTGAGATTTCTGCTCAGAATGAAAATGTAAAGGCTTTGTTTGACTTCATTTACTCTGATGAAGGAAAAGAATTAGTGAAATCTGTTGGTTTAATCCCTGCAAATTAATGGACTGACAGAATCATTTCCGGGGACGCAGCTGCTAAACTACGTTGCGTCCCTGTTTTTTGAAAGGAGCTGCTTATATGCAACCAAAGACATATTCCATATTCGGTGGCCATGGAAGTAAATCAGGAATCGAACGCGCTGCAGAGATTATCTTTACAATCTGCGGCTTCTTTGCTGTTCTGGCTGTGGCCTCAATCTCTTTATACATGCTCATAAGCGGTACTCCGGCACTTTTTAAGGTTGGTATTCTTGATATTTTATTTGGAACCACCTGGATGCCGGATGCCGCTACTCCTGGTTTTGGTATTCTTTATGTTATTCTGACTTCTATCGTAGGAACTGCCCTGGCTATTTTAATCGGCGTTCCCATTGGAGTCATGACTGCTGTTTTCCTGGCTGAGGTAGCCCCTCCAGGGCTTACAAGGCTGGTACGTCCGGCGGTTGAGCTTTTGGCTGGTATTCCTTCTGTTATTTACGGGCTTCTTGGTATTTTGGTTTTGAATCCGCTGATGTATAAGCTGGAGCTTAAGATTTTTGCAGGGTCCACGACCCATCAGTTTACTGGCGGTGCAAACTTAATTTCCGCTGTTTTGGTTCTGGCTCTTATGATTCTTCCTACTGTGATCAACATCAGCGAAACGGCTCTTCGGTCTGTTCCACAGCATTTAAGAAGTGCTTCTCTTGCCCTTGGCGGTACACAGATCCAGACCATTTTCCACGTAGTCATTCCGGCTGCGAAATCCGGTATCATCACGGCTGTCGTTCTTGGAACTGGCCGTGCCATTGGAGAAGCCATGGCAATCAGTCTGGTTTCTGGAAGCTCTGTAAATATTCCGCTTCCATTTAACTCAGTTCGGTTCCTGACAACGGCTATTGTTTCTGAAATGTCCTACTCTTCCGGGCTTCACAAACAGGTTCTCTTTACCATTGGGCTTGTATTATTTGCATTTATTATGATTATCAACGTATCGCTTAACAGCTTACTTAAGAAAGGAGGCGCACAGCATGATTAATCAGGTGGTTCTGCCTGCTCAGCATGGGACTTCTGCTTCTGGCAGCATTTATAATAAGAAGAGCCGTATCTCTGATACTATTTTACTGGTACTTATTTATCTTTGCGCTTCTATTTCTATCCTTGTTCTGATTGGTATTATGGGGTACGTATTTGTACGGGGCATTCCAGCCATCAGCCTTTCATTTTTAACAACCGTTCCCAGTACAATTAAAGGAACATTTGGAATTGTTGGAAATATTGTAAATACTCTTTATATTGTGGTGATTACCCTGCTCATTGCTACTCCTCTTGGGGTCGGGGCTGCAATTTATTTGAATGAGTATGCAAAAGGTGGTAAAATAGTCCGTATCATAGAATTTACCACGGAGACCTTAGCCGGTATTCCTTCTATTATCTTTGGTTTGTTTGGATATGTGTTTTTTGGTATTACTCTTGGACTTGGATATTCTATTTTAACGGGTGCACTGACTCTGGCTATTATGGTTCTTCCTCTGATTACGCGAACCACTCAGGAGGCCTTAAAGACCGTTCCGGCCAGCTATCGTTCCGGTGCTCTTGGTATTGGTGCGACCAAATGGTATATGATCCGCACCATTCTCCTTCCCAGTGCCATGCCTGGTATTTTAACCGGCATTATTCTGGCTATTGGACGTATTGTAGGAGAATCGGCCGCACTTTTATTTACAGCTGGAAGCGGATACCTTCTTCCCAAGGACTTTTTCGGAAAGATTTTTGAATCCGGTGGTACCTTAACCATTCAGCTTTACTTATGCATGCAAAAGGCAAAATACTCGGAAGCCTTCGGAATCGCAGTTGTTCTTTTAGTCATTGTTCTGGCTATCAACGGACTTGCGAAATTCCTTTCCCATAAATTCAACACGGAGGTCAAATAATCGTGAATACTAACACCGTTAAAATATCTTCCAGCAACTTAAACTTATATTATGGCACCAATCATGCCTTAAAGGATGTTAATCTGGAGCTGTATACCAATAAAATCACTGCATTTATCGGTCCTTCCGGATGCGGTAAGTCTACCTACTTAAAAACCTTAAACCGAATGAACGACCTGGTTCCCAATGTTAAAATTGAAGGAGAAGTCCTTCTGGACGGAGAGAATATCTACGATCAAAGAGTAGACACTACTCTGCTTCGAAAGAAAATCGGTATGGTGTTTCAGCAGCCGAATCCATTTCCCATGAGTATTTACGACAACGTGGCTTATGGCCCAAGGATTCATGGAATCAAACATAAAGCGGAACTTGATGATATCGTGGAAAAGAGCTTAAAGGGAGCGGCCCTTTGGGATGAGGTATCAAGCCGTCTGAAAAAATCTGCTCTCGGCCTTTCCGGCGGACAGCAGCAGCGTCTTTGCATTGCCAGAGCCCTGGCTGTGGAACCGGAGGTCCTGTTAATGGATGAACCTACTTCCGCTTTGGATCCTATCTCCACCTTAAAAATTGAGGATTTGATGGATGAACTGAAAGAGAAATATACCGTAGCCATTGTAACCCATAACATGCAACAGGCAACCAGAATCGCCGATCACACTGCCTTTTTCCTTGTAGGGGAGGTTGTGGAATATGCTCCTACCACCGAGTTGTTTACAGTACCTAAGGATAAGAGAACGGAAGATTATATTACCGGTCGTTTTGGCTGATGGATATGATAGCAGAACAATAAAGGAGAATCGTAATGACAACCAGAGTGAATTATGAGAATGAACTAAACCTTCTAAATGAAGATATTAAAGAAATGGGACGAATGGTGGAACATTCCATTGAACAGTGCTTTATTGCTTTTGAAGATCAGGATTTTGAGAAAGCAGAGGACATCATTAAGGGCGACAGAACCATCAATGATATGGAGCGCGCCATAGAAGCCCGCTGTCTTTCCCTGATTCTCCGTCAGCAGCCAGTAGCTGGCGACTTAAGAGTGGTATCCAGTGCCCTTAAAGTGGTCACAGACCTAGAGCGTATCGGCGACCATGCATCGGATATTGCAGAGCTGATACTTCGGATTAAGGGAGATCACGTGTATCATGTCGTACGTCACATTCCGGCTATGGCTACTGCTGCAAGGGAAATGGTTCGATGTTCGATTGAAGCTTTTATCACACAGAATATCGAGACAGCGAAACAGATCGAGCAGCAGGATGATGTGGTTGATGAATTATTTGATAAGGTAAAGACAGATGTGGTAGACTTGCTAAAGCAATCTACAGAGCATATTGACCAGTGTATTGATCTTCTGATGGTGGCTAAATATTTAGAGCGTATTGGGGATCATGCGGTAAATGTATGCGAATGGACAGAATTTTCAAAAACCGGCGCTTTGAAAAATGTACGGATATTGTAAAGCTACGAGCAGTGCGCCCTGAAAAGCGGAAATGCAGATAAGAATGCTTGCATTCTTATCTGCATTTTTGTATTTCAGGGCATACGGCGACAGCCGTCAAGCGAGAAGGAGCGCAGCGGATTCGAGACCGTTTCAAAGTCCGTGTAAACTCCAAAAACTGATATAAAATATTGATTGTTATTTATGGGCAAGGCCATTTTTCATTGGTTCTTGCCCATGCTTGTATTATAAAACTGTTTTTGGGGTTGTCAAGTAAAACTCCCCTTTGGCAGTCTTAATACCTCGCTCTTTGATTTTTAAGATAACCTTTCTTCAAAGAAGATCTCCAACTGGGAATGAATCTGACCCCAATCCTGTCGGTGACCCGTCCATTTTTTTGTGATATCCATAGTTGCCAGATACAGCATTTTTAGCAGGCTGTCATCTGTGGGGAATACCGTTTTACT
>NZ_JHWJ01000035.1 GCF_000687555.1 [Clostridium] aerotolerans DSM 5434
CATGTGACAGAGGAAATCTATGCTTTTTCATGTGGAAAAGGAGCCATTATTCACTTGACACAATTTCCTCAAAATGGTATAGTTACAACATCAAACTGTAACTAAAAATAGTACAGAAAATAATGGAAAATGTCCAGTCGACTGGCTGCGGCAGGTGAAAAAGGAGGTACTTGGTTGGGTTTTTCAATTGATGTGAGCGTCCCTGTTCTGACTGTATTCTTACAGGGAATCGTAAGCTTTTTCTCTCCCTGTGTTCTGCCTCTGATTCCTCTTTACATTGGGTATTTATCCGGAGGAACCGGAATCGCAAAAGAGGATGTAAGAATGGAATATGACCGGAAAAAGGTCATGGTTCACACCGTATGTTTTGTAATTGGAATCAGCTTTACTTTCTTTTTGCTGGGACTTGGTGTTTCAGCTCTTGGAAACTTTTTTAAATCCAACCAGCTTCTATTTGCCAGAGTTGGGGGAATCATTGTTTTCTTCTTTGGTCTTTATCAAACAGGAATTCTTGGAACCTCCTCTATGCTTGAGAAGGACAGAAGACTTTCCCTATCCTTTGACAAGTTAGCCATGTCCCCATTAACCGCTCTTTTGATGGGCTTTACCTTCAGTTTTGCGTGGACGCCCTGTGTAGGTCCTGCTCTTGCAAGCGTTCTCATTATGGCGGCATCTGCGTCTACAAAATCCCTTGGTTTTATCCTCATTGGAGTCTATACCTTAGGTTTTGTCCTTCCATTTTTAGCAGTAGGCTTTTTTACCACCACAGTGTTGGAGTTTTTTAAGACTCACAAGCATGTGACAAAGAGTGCTGTTAAAGCAGGCGGTATTCTCATGATATTAATGGGTATTCTAATGTTTACCGGGAAAATGAATGCTTTGACCGGCTACCTGTCCTCCTTTCAGGCCCCTTCCATTTCCAGTGAAAAAGAAACAACGAAGAGTACGGAACCGAAGGAAAGTGAGACAACGGACGAGGAAACAACTTCCTCTGCCAATGAAACCAGCACTTCTGTAAGTGACGGAGAGAGCGAAGAAGATAAGCCGCTTCCAGCCGTTGATTTTACATTAAAAGATCAGTTTGGGAAGACCCATTCCCTTTCTGATTATAAAGGGAAAACAATTTTTCTTAATTTCTGGGGGACCTGGTGTCCGCCATGCCGTGCAGAAATGCCGGATATCCAAAACCTCTATGAGACTCAGGAGACAGAAGGAGAGAATGGGGTAATCATTTTAGGAATTGCAGCGCCTAATTACTCGGGCGAAAAAAATGAACAGGGAATTAAGGATTTTCTTGAAAATAATGGCTATACGTATCCTGTATTAATGGATACCGATGCAGAATTATTTGAAGCCTACGGCATATACTCTTTCCCAACGACCTATATGATAGATCGTGATGGAAATGTATTTGGTTATGCCAGCGGGCAGTTATCGAAAGACATGATGCAAAGCATCATCAACCAGACCTTGAAAGGAGAGAGAGATTAATTATATGGATAAAAACAGGGCAAGAAGAAATCGGGCTAGAAGAAGAAACAGAAGCATCGGTTATGGTGTCGTAATATTAACAGCCCTGTCAGCTGTCTGGCTGCTTTATACCAATGTCAGCAAGGGAAGCCAGACCAATTCCGGCAGTCATGCAGAAGAGACAAAGCCGGGTACGAGTGAACAGGTGCTGGATTTAAGAAAAAAACTGAAATCTGCCCGAATAGGAAATACCAACCTATCCGGGTTGACCATAGAGGAAGCAGAAGACACCATTGACGAGCGCTATCAGTGGGAGCTGATGGTAAGTGCAGATGGGGATTCTGTTTTACTGGATAATTTAATCGACAGCCAGATTAAGGCAATTAAAAAGAAGCTGGAGGAAACTTCTCCGGAAGAGACCCAGGAGTATGATATAGATTATGAGGCAATGAAGGAGCCATTTACAAAACAGGCTGAGGAGCTTGCAAATAAATGGAATCAAAGTCCCATGGGTGCCCAGCTTGAATCCTTTAATAAGGAAACCGGGGCATATCAGTATACACCTGGAAAGAACGGCAGAACCTTAGATCAAGGAAAGCTTGTTGAGCAGCTGATGGATGCCGTCAAAGCCGATAATTATCAGGCCGAAGTAAAGGCAGAGTTTGCCCAGACACCTCCGGACCGGAATGAAGCACAGGCAAAGGAACTCTATAAAATTATTGGTACCTTTACAACCACCACAACGGATAATAAAAACAGGAATAAAAATATCAGTCTGGCTGTGGACGCCATTAACGGTGTGGTCTTAAAGCCAGGAGAAGAATTTTCCTTTAACAACACCACTGGAAACCGAACGAAAGAAAAAGGATATCAGCCAGCCGGCGCATACCGTAATGGAATCCTGATCGAGGAGCCAGGCGGCGGCGTTTGCCAGGTGTCCACCACTCTTTACCACGCTATTATTGAAAGTGGATTTAAGACTACCGAGCGTAATTCCCACAGCTTTGCTCCTTCCTATGTTGAAAAGGGACAGGATGCTATGGTCAGCTTTGACGGATATGCAGGACCGGATTTAAAGTTTAAAAACACTAGTAAGAACTCTGTGGTTGTCCGTGCTTCTCTGGAAGGAAAGAAGCTTAAGATTTCCGTAGTAGGTATTCCATTCCTGGAAGATGGACAAAAGGTTACCATCCGTTCCGAAAAGGTCAGGGATTCAGCTCCAGTGACTCCTACCTATGAGGAAAATATAGCTCTTCCTTTTGGAACAGAAAAGATTGTAGATCAGGGAAGTCTTGGAGGCGTATACCGTAGCTTCCGCGTATTCAAAAAAGGTGATACAGTCGTTAAGGAAGAACCTCTTCATAACAGTACGTATAAGGGAAAACCTGCAGTTATACAGAGAAATACCACTCATAAAGTGGAAGAAACCGTTCCGGAGACCACTCACGCACCAGAGACGCAACCGGAAACTCAGCCTGAGACAACAACGGTTCCCCAAGGACCGGGTATTGATTTAACACAGTCACAGGAAAACGTTCAGCGATAAAGAAGATGACAGAGGCCATTTCAAATTCATTTGAAATGGCTTCTTTTTAAAATATTTATTCAGACATTCCGGGACCAATGCCATAAAAAAAGACAAGTATTATAATGAAATAGAAAAAGACAAAAGAAATTGAAAAAAAGATCCCTCCAATTTTAAGTATTCTTTTATAATATAAAGATTGCCTGATTTTTAGAATCAAACCTAGAATCACTATAATTGTACCTAACAAAAATGAGACCATAGGCAAGTATAAAAATAATATAGCATATATTAATAACTCATTATGAAACATCGATATCTCCTTTAAGAATTATTCAAATAGCAAATAAGTTTGATTCTCTAGAAGAGTTTAAATTTGTTATTTCACATACATTCATACGTTGTATTACACAAGTATAAATCCAATAACTATGCATAAAAAATATATAATCATTGATATAGTAAAGCATATAGTACCTATTTTCATAAAAAAATCATGTTTTGTTGACTTTATGAATTTTAGGAAAGTGCCAATGATAAATGAAATTATGGCTAATGAAAACAAACCTACAGGTAAAAGTACTGTAAAAATTATTCTCACTAACATTTCAACTTCGGACATAATATTACTCCCTTAATTCTAGTTGATATATTCTAAAATATCACCCGGCTGACAATCCAATTCCCGGCATATTGCTTCTAATGTAGATAGTCGAATGGCTTTTGCTTTCCCTGTTTTTAAGATGGAAAGATTAGCAGGGGTAATGTCTATTTTTTGAGCCAGTTCTAAACTTGTTATTTTCCTTTTGGATAGCATAACATCGAGATTAATTACAATAGGCATTGTGCTCACATCCTTTCAGATCGTAAAATCATTTTCTGTTTTTATTAAAATTGCTTGAATCAGAACGTTCTGCATAACTCGCAATATTAAACCTCCCAGGAGTATAACAATAGAGATCAAAAGAGCGAACAGATATAATCTTGCAAAAAACAGATAAACGATAGCCGCAAAAAAGCAGCAATAGGACGATACTTTTAGCAATCGCACATTTTTATCAACAAATACATCACTACGTGAAATATGAATCAGCAGGATATAAAGACAACCTAGTAAAATCAAAGCAGCTGGAATTGTTATATAAAAAGTTATCATGAGAGAATACAGAATAATTGATTTTAGCTGGATTGTATTTATGTAAGAATTTAAAAATGTGGGTATAAACGGAATCGCTATTACAATAAAAAGAGCGGTTATTACTATAATTAATTTACTTAATGATATTGAAATAGATTTAGTTTGCATAAGATACCTCCTTTTTCTATATAATAGTCAATGTTTTATTGAATGTCAATAATAAATTATCGAAAAACAATAATATTTGCCAACCAGATCATTAATAATACCATCACTTCATGTAATACTCCCCCATAGCTATGCAAACGTATATCGTACAAGCACCCTGGAATAAGATTTTCCAGGAGGTGTTTTGGATGAATTCAGAAAACGCGCCATCACATAAATACAGACATACAGAAGTTAAAGTGGAACGAATTTATGTGGGAAACAAGACACCACAGGAGTTGATGATCGAGCTGTTGAAAAAGCGCAGGGAAACCGGAGGGCTTATCCCATGATGGCCCAGTATCATGCAGCTCTCTACATGAGGCTCTCAAAGGATGATGATAGGGTTTTAGAAAGCGCCAGCATCAGCACCCAAAGAAAGATGCTTCGTGCCTATGCAAGAGAACATGGATTTGAAGTATACGATGAATATATAGATGACGGCTACTCCGGTACGAATTTTAACCGCCCCGCATGGGAGCGTCTTCTTAAAGATATTGAAGCAAAAGAAGTAAACCTGGTCATTACAAAGGACTTATCCCGTTTGGGAAGAGATTATATCATGACCGGACAATATACGGAACTTTACTTTCCATCAAAAAAGGTCCGTTACATCGCAATCAACGACGGCTATGATTCCGATAATCCCTTTAATGACATCGCTCCATTTAAAAACATGGTCAATGAAATGTATGCCAGAGATACGTCAAAAAAGATTCGGAGCGCATTTCAGACTAAGATAAAAGAGGGGGCATTTATTGGAAATTTTGCGCCATATGGCTACATAAAAGACCCCAACGATAAAAATCATCTTATCATTGACCCGGTAACAGCTCCACTGGTCCGTGAAATATTTTTACGGGCAGAAAATGGTGACTCTCCTTATCAGATTGCAGATAGCCTAAATGAACGAAAGGTGGAGACCCCTCTCCAGTACCGTTTCATGACTCATCCTCACTTAAAGCGGGACGAAGCTTCCAACGATTCCAAATGGACTTCTGGAACCATCTGCAAGATGCTTTCCAATGAAGTCTACTTAGGTCATATCGTTCAGGGGAAAACGGTAAAACTATCTTTTAAAAGCCATATGACTCTATCCCAGCCAAGAAAAGAGTGGGTCGTGGTAAAGAATAAACACCAGGCCATAATAACACAGGAGATATTTGACCAGGTAAGCAGACGCAGCATTCCCAGAAAAAAGCAGGAGGAATCAGAATTTCAAAATATCTTCTCTGGTCTTGTCATTTGCATGGACTGTCAAAGAAATATGTCTGTTACAGGAAAGAATAAAAGGCCAAATCACCATGAGCTGGTATGCAGCGGTTATAAGCAATATGGGAAAAAGGAATGC
>NZ_JHWJ01000036.1 GCF_000687555.1 [Clostridium] aerotolerans DSM 5434
GGGATAAACGCTGAAGGCATCTAAGCGTGAAGCCCCCCTCAAGATGAGATATCCCATCGCAAGAGTAAGACCCCTTGAAGACGACGAGGTAGATAGGGCAGAGGTGGAAGCATGGTAACATGTGCAGCTGACTGTCACTAATAGGTCGAGGGCTTAACCAGGTTGGTTTAGGTAAGAGGAAGAACGGATGAAGATATATAACAATGTGTGGTTTTGAGGGTATGTGCCTCAAGGATTGCTGAAAAGCAATATTCCTCGATAGCTCAGTCGGTAGAGCAAACGGCTGTTAACCGTTGGGTCGTAGGTTCAAGTCCTACTCGGGGAGCTTTGGCCCCATGGTCAAGCGGTTAAGACATCGCCCTTTCACGGCGGTAACACGAGTTCGAATCTCGTTGGGGTCATTGAATGCCGATGTGGCTCAATTGGCAGAGCAGCTGATTTGTAATCAGCAGGTTATCGGTTCGAGTCCGATCATCGGCTTTCACAAAAACTAAATACATCTATCAGATTATTATGTTTAGGACCTTTAGCTCAGTTGGTTAGAGCAACCGGCTCATAACCGGTCGGTCCCGGGTTCGAGTCCCCGAAGGTCCACTAGCACTGAACTAAAATTTTGATAATCTGGCCCGGTGGCTCAGCTGGTTAGAGCGCCGCCCTGTCACGGCGGAGGTCGTGGGTTCGAATCCCATCCGGGTCGTTCTGTGCTTATGTACAGATTTTTATTTAGCGGGTAAATAATTTATTTACCAAATTGCATATGGGATCTTAGCTCAGCTGGGAGAGCATCTGCCTTACAAGCAGAGGGTCATAGGTTCGAGCCCTATAGGTCCCATTTCCATGAGAAATCATGAGAATGCCGGCGTGGCGGAACTGGCAGACGCACAGGACTTAAAATCCTGCGGGACTTACCTCCCGTACCGGTTCGATTCCGGTCGCCGGCATTTGCCTGATAAGGCAATTAAGTGAATATGTGTGTGTAGCTCAGCTGGATAGAGCACTTGGCTACGGACCAAGGTGTCGGGAGTTCGAATCTTCTCACGCACGTACTGTAAGGCCCTTGTTTACAAGGGTTCGCATAAAGAAAGCATCCTATACAGGGTGCTTTTTTTGTGCTATAAATATATTAGATACGGTATGTGACCTTCTGCAGGATAGAGTAAATAACTTAAGAAAAGAGGTAGAAACTATGATAAATGGCTGTGCGGAATTAATTGATAAAAGATATTTGGAGAGAGCAGAGAGGCTTGGTGTTGCCCTTTTGTGTGATGGTGTGAAGAAAAGCGGCTTGGATATCTCCAACTGTGGCTGTTTGGATGCGGGGATTATGCCGGTAGACCGGGGAATGGCTATGGTCGGTACTGCTTTGACTGTGGAGACAAGTGAGGGGGATAATTTTCCTATTCATCTGGCAAGCTACTGTGCATCTTCGGAAGGATATGTTATGGTGATAGATGGAAAGGGGTATCAGGGTAAGGCATATTGCGGTGATCTCATTATGGCGGCATGCCAGGCGATGGGATTTCTGGGAATGGTCGTTGATGGATATACCAGAGACAGAGATGGAAATATTGAACTGGGATTTCCGGTATATAGCAGAGGTTTTATGCCCAATGGCCCTAAGAAAAAAGAAGAAGGAAATGTTAATACAGATATTATTTGTGGAGGAATCAAGGTCTGTCCAGGCGATCTGGTAGTTGGTGACTCGGATGGGGTATGCGTGATTCCCAGACAACATATAGAGCTGGTCCTTGATATGGCAGAGGAAAAGCTGGCATATGAGGCAGAGAGAAGACGCACGATTGAAGCTTATCGGGAAGCCAAGAAAAATGGTACAGAATTGCCACAGCTGGCGCCGCAATGGGTACTTGATATGATGAAGGATAGAATGGAGTGATGGCTTTAAAATAGTCAAACAATCTTTACGGGAATTCACTCCTTTACAAAGAAATAAAATGGGTGTATAGTAGCAGTTGTGAGTGGATGCGCTGGTAGCTCAGCTGGATAGAGCGTCTGGCTACGGACCAGAAGGCCGCGAGTTCGAATCTTGTCCAGCGCATGGAAAAGAACAGTTTGAATGTTATATATAAACTGTTCTTTTTTTATGCCCATTTTTCACTCATTGATTTTGAATATAAGGCGTAAAATTATATAAGAATAGTATTATTTGGATTTTTATTTGATTAATTTAGTAAAAATAATGAATTATAACTGGAAGATGCACTTATGTAAAAAATAGCTTGATTTTTTTGTTAATTTTATTATACTAAAATAAGAGTGAAAAAACTAAAATTCAGGTGCGACGAGGTAACTACAGACAATGGGTCCAGTGCCTCTTTTTTTATATCAATGGTTAAATGAAGCGGATAGGAGACATTTATGTTAATTCAGGCAGAGATGGTGAAACGATTGGAGCAGCTTCCAGGAAAAGTCAGCTTTTATTTTGAAAATCTGATGACAGGAGAAACCATGGTGTATCACGAACAGGCTCCGATGATGGCGGCCAGTGTAATCAAATTGTTTGTCATGACTTCTGTGTTTGAAGGTTTGGAGAGAGAGCTGTTTCAGCCGGATCAGATGTTTGAAATTAAAAGAGCAGATTGTGTACCCTCCTGCGGCGCGCTCACTTATCTTCATAATGGAATCCAGGTGACACTTATGGATTTAGTGACGCTCATGATTATTTTCAGCGATAATACGGCTACTAATGTTTTAGTTGATTTTATGGGGATGGAATTTATTAATGAGACTATTTCCAGATTAGGATTTGAAAAGACGGTACTGCAGAGGAAGATGTTTGATCTGGAAAAATCAAAACAGGGGATTCAAAACTATATTACAGCGGGAGAGACAGGCCGGCTATTGAACATGATGTATCATGGGGACCTGGTCAGCAGACATGCCAGTGAACGTATGGTGTCCATCATGAAGAATCAGCAGCTTTCCGGGAAGATACCATTTTATTTAAAAGCAATTCCTGACAGGCCGAAAATTGCCCACAAGACAGGGGAGGATACTGGCATCAGTCATGACGTGGGAATTATTTACGGAAAGGTTCCTTTTATTGTCTGCTATTGTGGGAATGAGACGGATACGCCTTGTTTCGAGAGATTCATGGCGGAACTTTCATTGGAGCTTTATCAGGAGCTTAATCTGTAAAATAGTCCAAAGATAAACGTTAGATTGAAGAGATCAATAAGTGATTGAAATACAGAAGATCACCTGAGAAATGAATCTGTATCAGGGTGAATATATATTTAATAGACAAGGAGGAAAATGAATGAGAAAAAGAAGAATATTAGCAGCTGCCGTAGGTGCAGTTCTTGGGGCATCCATTGTTTTAAGCGGGTGTAGTTCCACGGCTACCGTGAAAAAAGGAGCAGGAGCCCAGGAAAGCGGGTCAAAAGGGGGAGAAACCAAGGATGGTGCCGTGTATACAAAATTATATGGCGCCGAGGCGTCGACTTTGAACTACCTGGTCTCATCTTCGGAAGCTGATTATAAAATTGGGGCAAACTGCATCGATACTCTGGTGGAGTATGACAGCAAGGGACAGATTAAACCTGGGCTTGCGACGGAGTGGAGTTATGACGATGCTTCTCTTACCTGGACCTTTAAGCTGAGGGAGGCCAAATGGGTGGACCATACGGGGAGTGAAGTTGGAGAGGTTACGGCTCAGGACTTTGTAGATGCTATGAAGTATCAACTGTCCCCGGAAAATGAAAGTGCTAATGTGCAGAATCTTTTTGGAATCATTGCCAATGCGGAGAATTATTACAATGGTCAGGTCTATAAAGGCGGACCGGATAAAGATGGAAAGGTGTGGGAGACTGTGGACTTTTCTACGGTTGGTGTAAAGGCAGTGGATTCCCATACTCTTACTTATACTTTGGATAAGGAAGTTCCTTATTTCCTTTCTTCGCTTGCCTATATTGTTTATATGCCGGCTTACGGACCTCAGCTGGAATCCCTGGGAAAAGAATTTGGCACTGGGGCAGATAAGATGTATTACAATGGTGCTTATTATTTGGAGGAGTATTCTCCTCAGGAGAAGCATGTACTTAAAAAGAATCCCTTAAATTATGATGCGGCTTCTGTTTACATAGAGGAAATCCAGGAGATTTATAATGCAGAGTACAATACCATTGGGCCGGAAATGGTAAAACGGGGAGAGGTGGATTATGCGGAAATTTCTGCGGATATCTTAGATGACTGGCTAAAGGGTGAGGATACGAAGAATCTGGTCAGCAGAGAAAGGCCAAAAACCAGCTACTCCTATTTCTACTCCTTTAATTTCAATCCTCAGTTTGATGCCCAATATGAGCCGGATAACTGGAGAAAAGCCGTGAATAATGAAAGCTTTAGAAAGGCATTATTTTATGGTTTGAATAAGGCGAAGGAAGTGGCGGTCATTGAACCTACTACTCCTGATGATTTTGTGCTTTCTTCTATTACTCCTAAGGATTTCACTTATAATGCAGATGGCAGGGATTATACTGAGGTGGGAGAAATGAAAAACCTGGGCCAGACATTTGATGAGGCGAGGGCAAGGGGATATAAGGATCAGGCGATGAAAGAGCTTTCCGTATTAGGTGTGACTTTTCCGGTTAAGGTGTTAATGCCATATAACCCTTCGGAAATCAACTGGGATAAGGAGTGTCAGGTCGTGAAGCAGCAGATGGAAAGCTTGCTTGGGACCGACTTTATCGAGATTGTGGTTGAGGCAGGTCCTGCGGATGGATTCTTAACGGAGGTGCGCAGAGGCGGGAAGTTTGCTCTGATGAAATGTAACTGGGGCGCTGACTTTGCAGATCCGGAAACCTGGACGGATCCATTTTATCAGTCAAAAGGTGAGAGTGGATATGACCTGGGTTATAAATATGGAAATATAGCTAAGGCCATTGAAGAGGGGACACCGTCTGCAGAGGCGGCAAAGGAATACTTTGAGCTTGTGGATGCAGCAAAGGAGATTAAGGTGGATATTAACGCCAGGTATGAGGCATTTGCAAAGGCGGAGGCCAGTTTGATCAATCATGCATTTGTCCTACCCTATAGCATTTCAGTAAGCAAATATGTGGCAACAAAGCTAGATGTATTTGATGGGCAGTATGCACCTTTTGGGGTGTCTAATCTCAGGTATAAGGGACAGCATCTGTTGGATCATTATGTTTCTATGGAGGAGTATAAGGCGAACAGGGAGGCGAATGAAAAGTAAGAATAAATTATGTTAACTAAGAAAAGGATATAGAGAAGAGCATAGATAGAAGAAAAAAAGAAGCGAAGAAAAAAAGAAGCGAAGAAAAAAGGAAGCGAAGAAAAAGAGAAGCGTAGAAAGAGAGAAGCGTAGAAAGAGAAGCGTAGAAAGAGAGAAGCGTAGAAAGAGAGAAGCGTAGAAAGAGAGAAGCATAGAAAGAGAAGCGTAGAAAGAGAGAAGCATAGAAAGAGAAGCGTAGAAAGAGAAGAGATAGAAGCGTAGAAAAAGAGAAGCGGAGAAATAGAAAAGAAGAGAAACAGAAAAGTGGATAAATAGAAAAGCAAAGAAACAGAAAAGCAGAGAAACAGAGAAACAGAAAAGCAGCGAAACAGAGTAACAGAGAAACAGCGGAGCGATAGATAATTCAAAGAAACTTAGAGCAATAGAATTAGTG
>NZ_JHWJ01000037.1 GCF_000687555.1 [Clostridium] aerotolerans DSM 5434
CACACGGGCTGGTGGTGTTAGAGGTAAAATAATATTGCAACGAAAAAGGCTGTTCCCAGCTGAATTTTATAAGAAGACCACGGTATAATCCCTTTGACGCCCGGAGCTTTTACTGATTTTTATTTCCTTTATAATAGAGCGCCAAAAGCGCCGCTTCTGTTCGTGATTCAGCTTTGAATACATGGTCTCAAAGCCTGCATTAAGAATGTTTTTTAATGATTCAAGGTCTTGCGCCGTGGGAGGAGGGCTTATAAGAGAGGATAAGTATTCTTCCAGTCTGGCCTTTTCTTTTTTTAATTCCTCCAGGGTTATTGCTTCATTTAGGTATAAATCTTTCAGTCTATCCAGTTTCTTTTGAATCTGCTTTTTTTCAATACTATGATCAGCGGCCTGTTTTTCCCTGGCCTGAAAACCGGCAATGTAGGAATTAAGTTCTGACCGGACATAAGTTAATAAGTATTCTTCCAATCGTGATTCCCGGATTTCTCCGTGATTTAAACATGCTTTTTTTGTATGAGACTGCTTGCATTCATATGCAGGATATTTATAGCGGATGGTTGTTCCGTCTTTTCGTTTGGAAGGAACATTAATCTGGCAGCCGCCCATTTTGCTTTCACATTCCCTGCATATCACAAGGCCGGAAAATAGATAGGGATATTTCTGACTGGACTTAATGTTATGGTTCTGGTCTAAAATATGTTGAATTTTATTAAAATCCTCATCGGATATAAGGCGAGGACAGTAAGCTTCATTGCCGCGGTAACGCCCCGTCAATTTCTCGTTGCGAAGAAGAGACTGGCGGAAGTTTTGAGGTGTCATGCAGATTCCATATTTATCCTTTAGATATAGGACCGACTGGTTCATGGAGTGGTGTTTTAGAAAATGCATGATTCCATCATAAATAGCAGGGGCTTCCTCCGAAAGTACCATGCGTTTATTCATGATCTGGTATCCCCTTGGGACTTTTCCTGTAATCACTTCTCCGTGCTCAACCTTAGACTTAAATACATCGGAAACACGGATTCCGCCGTTTTGAGCTTCCAGCTCGGCCCAGGTCATGGATTGGGCCACGAAGGCCCTGCCGTAAGGGGTGGAAGTGTCAAAGTATGGCTGGTCGATGGCAGTCCATGCAGCGTTATATTTTTCCAGGACTGCCTGGGTGTTTAAATAATGGCGAAGGCTTCGAAACCATCGGTCCAGCTTTGTAAATATGATTAAGTCAATTTGTCCTTCTTTTACATGGTTCATCAAACGTGTAAAATCGTCCCGGTCAATTTTCTGGCCCGATACACCGTCGTCCAGATAAATATCCTGTAAGACCATATTGGTGTGTTCCTTAATATACCGGACTCCCCGTTCCTTCTGGTCTCTGATGGAATCTCCCCGCTCTGCCTGTTCTTCAGAGGATACCCGGATATAAACCGCTACGCGAATTGGCCGCTCTGGCTCTGAAGTTTTTTTCATCTCATCATCTCCCTGTACAGTTTACGAGGGGTGGGGGATAAAAATAACAAATACCCCCTATAAAAAGGAGTTCCTTTTCATAAGGGGCAGAGAATTAAAATTTCTTATCAGCGAATTCAAATCTATCGTATCGTGATTCCGGGGCTATTTTAATAACATTTAGAACAAGGTGTTCTTCCAAGTCCTATTGCTTCTGACTCAGTCATATGGCTTGGATTTTTCATGTTGCTGCAACTGGATTTGGAATGATATTTTTTCCCTGTCTGGGAAACCCAAACCATATTTTCTTTGTTTTTTGAAGTATCCGTTGTTTTAGAAGAACTTTGCGTAGGCTGTGGGGCTGTATTTTTTGTTTTGGTGGTATTGTTATTTGCAGAAGTCTCTGTTTCTGTTCTTGTCTGAATCTTTCCATCAACAATTAATGCACCGTTAGCATCTACGGTTTGTCCATCTGGTGTGGTTGAATTAAGGACGCAATATCCATTTTCATCAAAATAATAACATTCAGAAACGCCGTCTCCGTTTCCATCGATCCATTGCCAGGAGTTGACTGCATAGGTGCCATCATCATAGGAATACCACCAGCCGCCTGGACTTTGATTCCATTGACCTGCAAGTGCAGTAAAACTCATGATAAAAGACATTGCTGCTGTTAGAATGAATGTTTTTAACCTTCTCATATTTACCCCCATAAAATATTATTTTTGTAGTAACCTTGTACTTTTTATTTTACATGAAATAATTCGTGATATCAATGTAAGTCTTATTATTTTTCCATATTTTACTAATATCTCTAAAATTCATGAATAAGATAAAGGCATTTGCGATGGAAGTCATACAGTTGTAGAAGAACAAGTGATATGATAAGATTACATTAGATTAATTGTAATTTCTTATTTTTTGACTATCGATCTTACGTACTCCATTTTCTACTTTAATAAGGAAGAGGAAAGAAGTACAAACCACATGGAATACATATGGGGTAGAAAGGGGCGATATCATGGCGGATACAGTTCGTGCAGTGAATTCTGTAGATCCGGTAAAGGCCTTTGAGGCTCTGGCTAAGATCATAGGAGAAAAAGAAGGGGTGGAAATTACTTTAAAGAGCTTAAAGAAACGAGAAGCTGAAAACGAAGGAGAAACCGGCTGATGCCGGTAGTATGGGACAAGCTAAGACTGATAGGAGTAAACATGAATCATTTGAAAGAAACACTAAAGGATTTTCAAGGCTGTATCTCTATCAAACGAAAGGGCAGCACGGTATTTGAGCAGGCGTTTGGATATTCGGATCTTTCCAATCGGGTTTTAAATACCTTAGATACCAGATTTGGAACAGCTTCCGCAGGAAAGGTTTTCGTTGCCGTTGGAATTCTTAAACTAATAGAGGAGGGAAAGCTGCATTTTGAGGATACCATAGGGGAATTACTTGATTTTGAGTTAAACCACATAGATCCTCTCGTAACGGTAGAGCAGCTCCTCAATCATACCTCTGGAATTCCGGATTATTTTGATGAAAGCATCATGGAGGAATATTCGGATCTATGGCGGGATTATCCCAATTATAAGATACGCACCTCCAGGGATCTCCTGCCCTTATTTATTAATAAGCCCATGATTTATCAAAGGGGAGAGAAGTTTCAATATAATAACTCCGGCTATGTGATGCTGGGCCTTATTATAGAAAGCATTACAAAAGTATCTTTTGATTCATATCTTGCAGATGTCATTTTTAAACCAGGAAATATGGCGCACACCGGCTATTATGAGCTTGATCGCCTTCCGACCGGATGCGCCAATGCCTATTTATATGATCAGGTGAAGGAAGAGTATTATACTAATATTTATAGCGTTGATGTGAAGGGGACAGGCGCAGGTGGTGCGTACACAACGGTAGGTGATATTGAACTATTTTGGAATAGGCTGCTTGGATATAAGCTATTATCGGAAGAGATGACAAACAAAATGCTCCGTCTTCAAAGCACCAACTATGAAAATGAGCATTATGGATATGGAATATGGTTAAAGAAAATGGACGGGTATTATGTACCTTACATTCAAGGCTGTGATCCTGGTGTAAGCTTTATATCCAGTTACGACCGAGAGGAAGAGGTACTCACCACTCTGGTAAGTAATTTTTGGAATAATGTTTGGAAACTGAATCGAGAACTAAAATGGCAGGATTTTATATAAGCACCAGGATTGTGATAGAAATGGACCTGATGATAAGGTGAATAAAATCACCTTATCATCAGGTCCATTTCTTAAAACCTAACTCATTTTTTTATAGCAGAGTATGTATGTAATTTACTAATTAGTTGTTTTCTTTGTTTCTGCTGCTGGCTTGTCTTCTTTTGTCTCTTGAGCAGCAGTTTTTGCTTTGCTTTCTCCAGCTTTTGTTTCAGCTGCTGGAGCAACTTCGTTCTTGCTCTCAACCTTCTTAGAATCAGCTGCCGGAGCCTCTTCTTTCGTGGTATCTTCCTTTTTGCTCTCGTCCTTCTTAGCTTCATCTTTCTTTGTTTCAGCAGGTGCAGTAGTAACTGCTTCTGTAGTAACCGCTTCTGTAGTAACTGCTTCAGTAGTAATATCAGCTTTGGAACCTGCAGTTGTTTCAGAGGTCTGAGTGCTGCCACATGCAGAGATGGCTGCCATTGTCAATACAGCAACGCCTGACAATAATAATTTCTTTGTTGATAACTTCATAATTAATTTCCTCCTTAAGACTGTATCCATATTTTTTATTGGTTCTGACTTTCATTTATTTTCCTGAAGTCAGAACTCAGTTTAGCACCTGAGTAGAATGAAATCAATAGAGGATTTGTTGATTTTTTCTTAAAAATACTTAAAAATTATTTAATAAAAAGATAAATGTATCTATTTCGACATAATTCACATAAAAAACACAAAAAGTTCACAAACAAAACAAACTTCCATCACAAATATGTTTTTTAATCGTATCGTCCTTAAGTTTTTTACCACTAACAAAAGTAACACACGGGC
>NZ_JHWJ01000038.1 GCF_000687555.1 [Clostridium] aerotolerans DSM 5434
ACCGGGGACACTGGGCCTACTGGCTATACCGGACCTACCGGCGATACTGGGCCTACTGGGGACACTGGGCCTACGGGACCAACCGGCGACACCGGAACTACGGGGGATACTGGACCGACCGGTGATACTGGATCTACGGGGGATACTGGACCTACTGGCGATACCGGACCTACTGGCGACACTGGGCCTACTGGCAATACCGGACCTACTGGCTACACTGGACCTACTGGGGATACCGGACCTACCGGCGATACTGGGCCTACTGGTGATACCGGACCGACCGGCGACACCGGACCTACTGGGGCTACTGGGCCTACTGGTGACACTGGACCTATTGGGGATACTGGACCTACGGGGGCTACCGGACCTACGGGCGATACTGGGCCTACTGGTGACACTGGGCCTACGGGACCAACCGGATATACCGGACCTACTGGGGACACTGGACCTACTGGCGGCACCGGACCTACTGGTGATACTGGACCTACCGGTGATACTGGATCTACGGGGGATACTGGACCTACTGGGGATACCGGACCTACTGGCTACACTGGACCTACGGGGGATACCGGACCGACCGGCGATACTGGGCCTACTGGTGATACCGGACCTACCGGCGACACCGGGCCTACTGGTGATACCGGACCTATGGGGGACACTGGGCCTACTGGCGACACCGGACCTACGGGGGCTACGGGACCTACCGGGGCTACGGGACCTACCGGGGACACTGGACCTACCGGGAACACTGGCCCTACGGGCGACACCGGACCTACGGGGGCTACTGGGCCTACTGGGGACACTGGACCTATCGGGGATACAGGACCTACGGGCGATACCGGACCTACCGGCGATACCGGATCTACGGGGGACACTGGACCTACCGGGGATACTGGACCTACTGGCGAAACTGGGCCTACTGGTGATACTGGACCGACTGGTGACACTGGTCCTACTGGCGACACCGGTGCATTTATAATAGGAAAAAATTGAATAAATTACATACTTACTCAATGTCTATAAACATGAAAGAACACTGTAACATTTATATAAATGTCACAATGTTCTTACAAAAACTTATACCTCAATTCGCTCCATAAGTTGTTTCTTTTTCGCAATAGTACAATAACTATTTTATAATAACCCAAGAAACAAAGACTTTTTATTCAATATATATTAACTTATACAACCTCAATCTTAATTTTATTTATAAGCAGCTCATATATCCAATGAGTAAATTTCAGTTCACCATTCTATTTAATTGATGTACTTTTTTCCATTTCCTTATTTTAGTGCGAAATGATTTAAATGGAGCAACAGTATTAATATGAATCCATTTCCATACGGGCCAATTGGAGTTTGTTGATGCTGCCCATTTTCTACCACCAGATTGAAATAGTTCATCATCATCAAATTCGTTAAGCCATTCAACTAATGAATCCACTGCATCAACAAACATTTTGATAAGCTGCTTTAAAGATTGACTCTTATATTTTGTATAGAAGCTTTGATATAACCCGCCGAGCTGATTCCATTTATAGCCGGGTTCAGGAGTTATAACCTCTTTGCCCATCATTTCATCACTATCCCAGCCGCGGAGCAGGCTCATCCACCCCAGTTGATACGCTATAATTTCCTGTGGAGTTCGATCTACTTCATTATAGCGAATATTCTTCTCAGACTCTTCAATTTCTTCAAATTCATCAATAAATAATTTAGCTGTTTTTTTAATCTCGTCAATAAATGCGCTCTTACTACTATATTCTTGCATATCTACTCTCCTTTCCTGGGATTTATGATTTTTACCTTTTGTAAAAGTGCTATAAATAATAAGTCTCTATTGAACCTTGTTCAATTATTACAACATTATTTATGTTTAAAATGAAGCATCCCATTTTTATATAATACACCTTGGATTTGACAGCATATTGTCAACAATCAGTTTTAGTAATTAATCTTTTTAAATAGCACAGATATTCCTTCTTTAGGCTGGGTGGATCAATTATCTCTACATTTAAGCCAAAACCTAATAAAAAATGTATAAGCCAGTCCCGATTGGCACAATGAAATATCACTATTACAGACCCATTTTTCCCTCGCTCGTAATTCTCTTTTCCAAATATATCAAGTATCTGGTACTCTATAGATTGATCAAAGGATAATGTTATTTTCTCGCCATTATCACTAGCAAAGTCGTCACTCCAGTCTGTTGGGACTTCTGTGTTAACTGGAATGAACGGTTCATTTAATATTTCCATTTTTACTATACGATTTATTTTATAAAAGTAAAACTCACTACTATCATTTTTTTTACCAAACAAATACCAGGCTGCACTTTTAAACACTATCTTATATGGTGCAATTTTTACATTGGATCTTCTATGGGAAGACAAATATTCAATCTGTAGATAACTTTTGCTCATAATTGATGTACGAATTAAATTTATCTTCTGCCTCAATGCTTCAGTAGCATTTCTGTTCCAAGCAGAAAAATCTATTAAAAAGTCTGAATCCACTGCTAGATAAGAGTCAGGAGGAGAAAGCTTTGTCAATAAAATCTGTAGGGATTCTGTATCTGTTATTGTTTTCAATCCAGATATTCCTGCCATTAGATAATTTATTTCATCGCTCGTAAGTGCAGTTTTATTAAGTTTATATTCTTTAACAATTCCAATGCCCCCTCCATTTCCAGGTACAGCATACAGAGGTATACCAGCTTCTTCAATGGCTTTAATGTCACGATATATTGTCCTTAGAGAAACCTGAAATTTTTCAGATAATGTTTTAGCTGATATTGTCTCGCGTGATAATAATATGGATAAAATGCCGAGCAACCTATGCAGACGCATTGTTATTCCTCCTCTATTTCATTTAACATATCATACTTTTATGACACCTTTATGTCAACAATGAGATTTGGTATTTAAACATTATTTTACAGTTCGGAGTCAGATTTAGAATTTATACTGAAATATTTCATTTTAGATTACGGTTATACATAAAACCTCATTTTTTATAATTGATATTATAAACTTATGGACTTGTAATAGACTGTAAACAGCAGGGAAGTACCACCCTAAATTGCATGAATTTATCATCTGATAAATGATTCCTATGTATCTATTTTCCGACCTATTAAGCAATAATTTTATCAGCTGTTTCTTAATATATACGGCACTACCGGGCCTATGGGTGCAACAGGACCGATTGGTGATACTGGACCTACCGGCTATACTGGACCTACGGGTGCATCCGGACCTACTGGTGACACTGGGCCGACGGGCGACACTGGAACTACTGGAGCAACCGGACCTATCGGAGACACTGGAACTACTGGCGACACTGGACCTACAGGCTATACCGGCCCTACTGGCTATACCGGTCCTACTGGCTATACCGGACCTACGGGTGCTACTGGACCGACTGGCGATACTGGGCCTACCGGCAACACTGGGCCGACTGGGGACACTGGACCGACTGGGGATACCGGACCGACTGGGGATACCGGACCTACCGGCGATTCTGGGCCGACTGGAGATACCGGACCTACCGGTGACACTGGGCCGACTGGCGATACTGGACCTACCGGTGACGCTGGACCTACCGGGGATACTGGACCTACCGGCGACGCTGGACCTACCGGCGACACTGGATCGACTGGGGCAACCGGACCTACCGGGGATACCGGACCTACCGGCGACACTGGGCAGACTGGCGACACCGGACCTACGGGGGCTACTGGACCGACCGGAGATACCGGACCGACGGGAGACACTGGACCGACTGGCTATACCGGACCTACCGGTGACACTGGACCTACTGGGGATACTGGGCCCACTGGCTATACCGGACCTAC
>NZ_JHWJ01000039.1 GCF_000687555.1 [Clostridium] aerotolerans DSM 5434
CCACCTGAGTTCAAAAACAGATATTTAAAGCAAACAGGAGGAAGCTTCTAATGGACTTCCTCCTGCTTGTCTTTATTCTTCATTTTCATATTCTCTGCGGTTCTCTTCATATCTCAGGGTATTTGGACCTAGAAATTTACCGGTTTCCCAGTGGTTTTGGAAGGTCTCAGGCCTGTTGTCTGTTTTTTTAGCATTCTCTTGTGCTTTGGCTTTTTCTTCTTCTTTTTTCATAATCATCACCTCATCATTAGTCTGTCCCATCGCCAGGGAATTATGTAAAACAAAAACTCATAATCTTTTAAACTTATCCATATATTGTAGAAACATTCCTTTGCGAGGCATTTATGCAGACGATTACGAATAAGACACTTGCAGATACCCTCTATTATGAGGATATCCCTGTTCTTACTTATACAATCCACTACCCATACTTTACTACCACCTGTGGTTACACAACTGCCTGGAGGATTAACAACTTTTATAGATTTCAGGCGAAACAGAAAGAAAACTACGCCCGTACGACACTTTATAAGGAGGCTGTGGAACAGGCTAAGTATCAAAAGGAAAATAATTACCCATTTAACAACTATGAAGTTCTTTCCATCTATCAAATTACATACAACAATAACTGTATCGTTAGTCTCTATACCGATTACTATACGTATCTGGGCGGAGCCCATGGAACTACAGAGCGGACCTCAGAGACCTGGGACTTTCAGACAGGGAAACGCCTGAGCCTTTCCGATTATTTTCCTGATGATCCTATGTTTATGGAATCCATCCTTGCTGAAATCAGCAGGCAGGTAACAGAGCGTCTTGAGAAAGAACCTTCCACCTATTTTGAAGATTACCCTTCTTTAATACAGGGGAACTTTAATATAGAAGGATTCTACGTGACGCCTGAGGGTATCGTCATTTATTACCAGCAGTATGATATAGCCCCCTATTCAACCGGAATACCAGAATTTCTATTTCCATTTTAGAACTGCATGAAAAATTCTAATACATAGATAACAGCCCTGGTCAGGTGTTCCAGGGCTTTCCTTATTTCTTATTCCAGGGCTTAAAGGAACGTATTTGGCTTAACAGAGCAGATGGATCTCCCTGAAAGCAAATGGCTCTGTCGTCGATATAGCAGATGGCTGGAACCTTTTCCCATTTAATATCATCCACCTGGATCTTGTACTTTTTTAAATACTCTTCAATTGCCTTTTTTCCTTCTGTACTTGATGCCCTGGAAGAGACAACCACTACGTCATAGCCTGCCTCTCTGATGCTATGGATGGCCTCCTTGATTCCTTCTACCGGCTCATCCGGTATCACTTCTGCACTAACATAACGCTGTTTATAGCTATGGATCACACCGTCAAAATCAAATACCACTGTCCTTTTCACAATTCTCCTCCTTTGATCCCACATTAAAAATTTGTCTTCTCATTACATTTTGACCCCTTCGATACAATCCTATTCCATAGGTGAAATGAGTACCCTTTTGAATCATCTATTTCACTAAATCATCACATTTTCTACAAAATATCAACACATAAAACCTGTATATTAACATGTATAGAAGGTAATAACCCTTTTATTCAAAACTTTTTCATACTCAGCCGGCAGGATGATATCATTCTGCCGGCTTCCTCCATTTATCTTACTTTATCGCCTTAATACGCTGATAGCCCATGGACTCCATGAGTTTATTCTGAAGCATTTCTGCTATTTCCTCTCTTTTTTCCTTTGGCAGTGAATCTATAAGAATTATTTCACCATTTATTTCTATGTAATTTTCTATTACTGGCATTTTATTCATAATCTACTCCCCTTCCTGATAAAATGTATGTGACATGGATTGTACTTGTTTCGCCATTTTCCACGGTGCAAACAGAAAGAAGTGATTTAAGTTGAAAAAATATGAAACCTTTGAAACTGGAGCTGCTTATGTTAGGGTAAGCACCAATGATCAGACTGAATTATCACCAGCCGCTCAGGTAAGGGAAATTCTGAAGGCTGCAAAAGCAGATGGTATCATGATTCCAAAAGAATATATTTTTATAGAAGAAAGAGGAGTGAGCGGCCGCCGTGCTGATAATCGAAAAGAGTTTCAGCGAATGATTTCCATTGCAAAATCACAGCCTTCTCCATTTCAGTATCTTTATCTATGGAAATTTTCCAGATTTGCAAGAAACCAGGAGGAAAGTACCTTTTATAAAAGTGTTCTCCGTAAGAAATGTGGGGTAACCATTAAAAGTGTATCAGAGCCCATTATGGAAGGCATGTTCGGACGTCTGATCGAAAGCATTATTGAATGGTTTGATGAGTACTACTCTTTTAATCTCTCTGGAGAGGTAACCCGGGGCATGACAGAAAAGGCTTTAAGGGAAGGATATCAGACCACCCCTTGCCTTGGTTATACCGCCTTAGGAGGTGGAAAGCCATTTCTTATACAGGAGGAAGAATATAAAATTGTGGAATTCATTCACCAATCCTACCATAACGGCATGGATTTATCTTCGATTGCCAGAGAAGCAAACGAAAGAGGATATTTGACCAAGAGAGGCAATTTATTTGACAGACGTTCCATCGAACGCATATTGACCAATCAGTTTTATAACGGGATGGTCATATGGAAAGACATATCCTTTCACGGCTCACATGAAGTAAGAAGCTCCGTGACCTCTGTCTTTCATGACAATCAGAGCCGGTTTCAAAGGGAATTTCGCCCCAGAAACAGAAGAGAGAGTTCGGATTGCAGGCATTGGGCCTCAGGGCTCCTGACTTGTGGTTATTGCGGTGCAAGCCTGGGGTGTAACAGAGCTGGTAAAACAAATCTTAAAAACGGTTATTTTCAATGCTGGCGATATGCTAAAGGGACTCACTCCCAATCCTGCAGTATTACCGTAAGCAAGGCAGAGACTCTTATTCTGGAGTCCCTAAAAAATGTCCTGGATTTTGGGGAACAAGAGTGTGAATATAAAAAGAAGCCAGAATTAATAAAGGATGATGACGCAGAAAAAAATAGAGCAGCCCGGCTGAGAAATGCAGCTAAGCTGGCAAGAATTAAGGATGCGTATGAAAAGGGAATCGATTCCATAGAGGAATATAAAAACAACAAAGAGCGCTTAGAGAACGAAAGAATGGAATTAGACAGGCAATATCGTGATATAAAAAGAAAACTGGCTGATGACGTCAGTAAGAAAAACAGCCAGCAGCTGTTAAAAATTAAAAGTGCTTATGAAATATTATCCGATCCGGATACAGATAACAGGATGAAAGGGACTGCTTTAAGGACTATTGTAAAAAGAATCGTTTATGATAAGGATAGCAATACGTTAAAATTCTTCTATTATTAAAGTACTATAAATAGTAGAACCAGAGTTCCTTTGTTAAAACTTATCTGTTATTACAATATGGCCCACC
>NZ_JHWJ01000040.1 GCF_000687555.1 [Clostridium] aerotolerans DSM 5434
TCATTTGCTAGACTCTCCTGACGGCTCTTTAGACCCAAGAAAATATAAATGTATGTTTTTGCCATCCCAGACGGCTCTCTTTATAAATGCCCGGACTGCCATTCGCTTCTGTTCCACATCCATGGTGTCCAAAGTGCTTGAAAAGGACGATAATGTTCTTTTAACAAGCTCTGCTTCCCCGTCGGAAAGCTCCTGGTTGATTAAAGACACCTTAAGCCTTTCTAAATGGCCGCTTATATCCTCCTTCCTCTGATGAAGCTCTTCAATCTGGGCGACTATATATTCCTCTGCTGCTGTCCCTCCTGCTTTTTTCAAAGAGGTCACAAGACCGCTAATTTCTTCATCCAAACGAAGAATATCCTCATTCAGACGCAATATATCTGCTTCTGATTCCTGACGGCCCTCGTCCAAAAGTTTTTTATACTGATTTAACTGTATTGCCAATTCGTCCTTATTCTCAGTTATCTTTTTAATTTCCTCCAATACCATCTGATCAAGTAGATTTCCGTTGGGATTGTTCATGCCGCAGCATTTCATCCGACTTTTTTCCTTCATGGTACACAAATAGGAATATATCTGCTCTCCCTCCTGATTGAAACGGCCGGATAGTTTTGGCCTCATATAATCTCCGCATTCACTGCAATATAAAAGGCCGGACATCAGGGCCACATTGCTCCTGGGTTTTCTGTAGTTTTTAGATTTATTCCGGTCAAGCTGCTTTTGAACCTTGACCCACATGGAACCAGGAATAAGGCCTTCATGCTTTCCAACGGCGACGATCCATTCATCCATCTCTCTCATCTCATGAGCTTTCCCTGGCTTTTGAAGGGTACGGTTGTATGCCATAATACCAAATTGGCCGTTGAATTCTTCCTTTTCCGCAAATAGATCCACCTTTTTTTTCTTCAGATAATCATAGGCCTCCATATCAGCTGTCATGTAAACGGGATTGGTGAGAATTGCCTTAATGGCAAAGCGGCTGAACAGCCGATTATATTTCGTCTTATATCCATTTTGAATCAGATACGTTTCTGTTTGCGTTAGTGATCCTGTTTCCATAAACGTTTCATATATGAGGCGGACAAGCTTGGCTTCTTCAGGAATAATCCTTAACTGATATGCTTTTTTAACCTTTCCCTCCTCCGTAAGGGTTTTAATACTTTGAGACTTATAACCAGTCGGTGTCGTTCCGCCCAGCCACCTTCCGCTTTTTGACAGCTCATGCATGTTATCCCGTATCCTCTCTGCAATGGTCTCTCTCTCCAGCTGGGAGAATACAGAGGCTATATACATCATGGCCCTTCCCATTGGGGAAGAGGTGTCAAACTGCTCCTTGATGGAAATAAAGGAAATATGCATTTCATTCAATTCCTCAATCAGATTTGCGAAATCGCCAATATTACGGCTGATTCTGTCCAAACGGTAACAAACAATTGCAGTAAACCGTTTCTTCTTTGCCTCCTGCATCATCTTTTTAAACTGAGGCCGGTCCAGGTTTCCGCCAGAAAAGCCCTCATCCTCATAAACATAGGCATTTTCCCCATAGCTTTCTCCATAATGAGTACACAGATACTGCCTGCATAATTCAATCTGATTACCGATGCTCTCCCCTTTTCCGGTGAATTTTGATTTTCTTGAATATATTGCAAATTGACCTTTCACTTTCTCCATTCGTTTCACCCCTTAACAAATACTCTGCATTCCATAATCCACTCCAGGCACATACCGGACACGCAGAACCTCATACAATATATAGACTATCGTTCCGGAAGACTTATTATGAATATCATCGTTTATCGTCCCGAAACAGAAGAAGACCAAAAGGATCTGGAAAAAAAAGCAGCCATGGTTCACAGCCAGGCTGTCTTACAGTGCTTAAAACAGCTTTCTTGTCCAATTTATCAGAAACAAGCTATATGGAAGGAAATTAATCCTGATACAAATAAAGGATAAGCAAAAGCCTATCATACCCAGGCTCTTAAAAGGGTATGATAGGATGGCATTTTCATATCTTTTCAGCTCATTTGCGGTGTCACAAGAGTGCCTACAATCGGGAGCACACTTAATACCATGGCTCCTGGATGACACATCTGAAATTCACTGGTCAAATTTCTCCCTGCTGTAAGTCCAAAAAAGTGGCTCCCTCCTGCCCATAAAGGATTGTCAGTAACATTATATACCACTCCGTTTACCGCTACATAAGCAGGCTGACCATCTTTTCCGTTGTATTGTGCCAGTTCTTCCAAGGTGAATTCCCGGGTGCCTTCCTCTGGTTCCTCTCCGTTTTCTGATTCCTCTCCGTTCTGTGGCAGAGTCCCATTTGGGGGTTGGGTCCCATTTGGGGGCTGCGTCCCATTCTGGGGTTGGGTTCCATTCTGCGGCTGACTCCCTCCCTGGGGCTGGGTTCCATTCTGCGGCTGACTCCCTCCCTGGGGCTG
>NZ_JHWJ01000041.1 GCF_000687555.1 [Clostridium] aerotolerans DSM 5434
CCGGCCCAACCGGTGCGACCGGTCCAACGGGAGCCACGGGTCCAACCGGAGCAACAGGAGGCACCGGCCCAACAGGAATTACGGGCCCAACCGGCCCAACCGGTCCAACGGGAGCCACGGGCCCAACCGGAGCGACAGGAGGCACCGGCCCAACAGGAATTACCGGCCCGACCGGTCCAACAGGAGCCACTGGTCCAACGGGAGCAACAGGAGGCACCGGCCCAACAGGAATTACTGGCCCCACTGGTCCAACGGGAGCCACGGGTCCAACCGGTCCAACAGGGAATACGGGTTCTACAGGCCCAACAGGAGCTACCGGTCCCAATGGTACAGGTGCATTGGCATTTAGTAATACTGCAGGAAATATTGCTGTCTATCCGCCTTTAAATACAGAAGTAAGTGTATCAACCGTTTCTGCGGCTTTGACATTGAATAATCGAGTGAAAATAGATTCCGCAAATAGCTTGTCATATGTTACTACAGCCAACTACGCCCTTAGTGCTGAATCTAGATTGTATCGTAATGGGGTATTACTTGAATCACGTCCGCTTAATCGAAGTGGTTCAGGAGCGGGTACTCAGTCTTTTACATTATCAGATACTTTTGTAGATACTGCTCCGGCGACGGCCACTACCACTTATGAAATTCGTATTATAACAACAGCCGCAACAAATGTGACATCTGGAACAGCTTCTGTTCGAAATATTAACTTGCTCATTTTCTAGACTTTAATCAAAGGCAGCCTTGAGATTTCGAGGCTGCCTTTGGGGTAAATCTATTTCTGGTTAAATTACTGGGTTTTTTACGAACTAGTATTTAACTTTTAATTGATAGAACAAATACCCTTACGATCGTTGCTACTTTTCATACTGTTTCATTCTGCTGATATCTGAGTCCTTATTACCGTTTTGATTAGTATAACTTTCAAAGAAGAGATAATTTCCGCTAATGATAAGAAACTAGATGTCGGAATTTTTTGTTCTGAAAATAGATAATTATTTAGATACACGCACCTCCTCATAAAGATAAGTCCTAAGAAGAATTAACCCCTTTAATTTCACTGGATGCTCAGACCTATATTTGCTAGACATGGTCCCCACCCGGTGGGAATGTCAGCCAATATACTAATTCCTATGCGCGTTTGTTTCTTGAGAGTAGAAAATAAGAGATAAAAAGAAGAGTGTCATCGGAAATCAATCCCATGTCGTCCTGCTTATTTTGGGTTATGTTAAGAATTATTCTTCATTCTCATGCTAGTAATTATTTATTTAATATTACAATATCTATATCATAAAAATAGTATATTAATATAGTTTTGTTTTAAGAGATGTACAAAGAAGATCTTACACTTATTTGGAGATAAATATAGGGTTTTCTTTCTGATTTACATAATATTGAAAAGCAAAATCAGTCCTAGATAAATTATTAAGTATCATCTTTTCATAATTATAAAGATAATTACTTCGGTTTTATTACTGATGTTTAATAATACAGGAAAGATTAATTAAGTGTTTATTTTTATAATATATTAAATTATTGAAAGCTATTCCTTCCATTTTTGTGTCAAGGGCCCATCTTTGTGATTATGAAACAAGTCATTTCATTGTCATACTATAGTAGTGTAGTGAGCTTTTTATGCTCATGCATTTTTTTACCGTTTGACATAGAAAGGAGAACATTCTCTATGAGCAATATAGCATTACAAATAGAACGTGTTTCAGCTGGTACAGTAGCTGCTAATGCTAATGTGATTTTCGAAAACATTGTTTTTTTGTCAGGAAATATTAGCTACAATACTGCAACAGGTGTTATAACATTTAATGAACCAGGGAGATACGTGATAAACTGGTGGGTTGCAACGCAATCTACTCAATCGAGTGGGGTGGTATTTGCATTAGCTTCTTCCCAAGGAGACTTACTGGAAGGTAATTCTCCAATTAAAACAGGAGAAGTAGTTGGTTTTGGAATTATAGAAATCACCACCGCACCACAAACTTTATCTTTAATTAATGCCAGCACTGACGAAGTATTCTATGCTGTTACTGTTCCATTAACGGCTACTCTTGTCATTGTTGAAGATGATATTACTGGTGAAGGATCAACTGGTCCGACGGGCCCAACAGGAGCAACCGGTCCAACGGGAGATACAGGAGCGACCGGTCCAACAGGAGCTACAGGAGCGACTGGCCCAACAGGAGCTACAGGAGCGACAGGTCCAACAGGAGATACGGGAGCGACAGGCCCAACGGGAGCGACAGGAGCGGCCGGTCCAACAGGAGACACAGGAGCGACCGGTCCAACAGGAGCGACAGGTCCAACGGGAGATACGGGAGCGACCGGTCCAACAGGAG
>NZ_JHWJ01000042.1 GCF_000687555.1 [Clostridium] aerotolerans DSM 5434
CTCTGGGACTTCTTCCTCTATAGGCTCCAGCTCAACGGAAGTAATCCGGTCTGAAGAAAAGAAAAAACGGCGGCCTTTAAAATTTGTCGTAAAGTGGGCTCTCTGATCTTCCTGCCCATTATTTTTAACAAATGAGAGAGGAAGTTTACATTTATTTAAATGAACGGATTCTTTTAAATGATTTTGCATAATATACACCTCTTTCTAAATGGTATAAAGCATAATATGCAAAATATTTATTTTATGAGACAAACGTATGGTAAGGGGCCTGTCAACACGGCCCCTTACCATAAAATATTAATGCAATTTAACTAAATTAAGAGATACTTTATTATAAAATGCAAATGCTGTTTTGTTAACAAAAGCATCTTGTCTTCCAATTAAAGTTGTCTGGTATGCTCCTGGAGTAACAGGAAAATCAGTCGAACTAGTATTCCCTGTCTTGTATATTGCACCTTCTGGTCCGATGTCAATACTGTGTCCATCATTTGTGTTATTTCCACCTATATAGTATGAAACAATAAGGTTAGTTAGATCTGCTGAAAGAATGCTGATAAATGCAGCCCCATTTCCGGTCCATGTTGAAGGGATCACGTTTGGTGTTATTGGAAAGTCGGACGCTGAAGTATTTCCTATGATATAAGCATGGCCCTGTAAATCTGTGGTAATATCTCTAACTGCACTCGCTGAGCTTCCCCCAAAATAGGTGGATCCAATCAGACTGTTTCCAGACGGAGATAACTTTGATATAAATGGTTGATTAATAGCAGGGCCTTTTGTTGTCTGGAAAGCGCCAGGTGTTACTGGAAAATCAGATGAATTGGTGTCTCCCGTGACAAAAGCATGGCCCAAGGTATCCACAGCAATACTATAAGCGTAATCATAATCGCTACCGCCCAAAAAGGTGGAGTAAACAAGAGAACTACCGTCCACTGCCAGTTTTGTAATAAATGCTGCATCCACAATAAAAGTGGTCTGGAAAGCACCGGGTGTTATAGGGAAATCAGTGGAACTGGTAGTGCCAGTCACATAGGCATGCCCCTGAGTGTCCAAAGCAATGCCAAGACAGTTTTCACTTCCACTGCCTCCAAGGTAGGTGGAATAAATAAGGGTTGCTCCGTCGGGGGAAACTTTAGTAATAAATCCACTAGTACTAGTACCGGGTAAAGTGGTTTGAAAAGCGCCCGGAGTAGAAGGCAAAACAGTGGAGGCGGTTCGCCCTGTCACATAAGCACTGCCTTGCGGATCCACGGCAATATCATAACTAATATCAGTATTATTGTTTCCCAGAAAGGAGGAGTAAATAAGGCTTCCTCCGTCTGCAGCTATTTTAGTAACAAACATATAGCCACGAGTGGTTTGAAAAGCACCTGGTGTTATTGGAAAATTAATAGAATTTGTTTGTCCAGTCACATAGGCACAATATTCCGTATCAATTCCAATACTCCAGCTATATTCGCGACCACTACCGCCAAGATAAGTGGAATAAATGAGAGATTCTCCGTTGCTGGAAAACTTAGTAATATATGCATCTTCATTTCCTGCAAAAGTAGTTTGAAAGGCACCTGGTGTTACTGGTAATCCAGTTGAATTTACGTATCCCGCCACATAGGCTTGCCCTTGGTCATCTATCGCAATCGCATTACCATTTAGTATATCTGGGCCTCCAAAATAGGTGGAATACTGTAGAATGGGGTCAATGACAAGAGGACTATCAGTCGAATAATCTCCACTCAGCTGGAAACCAAAATCAAAGTCACTATAGCGCCGATAAGCACAGCTCACCGGAATATTAACTCCACCGATTACTTGATAAGCAATGGGAGCTAAGTCAGTCAATGTTCCCAGTACATGATGAATGAGTAAATTTCCCGTTTCATCTATCTCCAAACGGTCTGCCCCTTCCCAATGAAGTCGGATCGATGAAATTCTTTCTGGTCTATCTAACAACCAGTTCATTTTCAAACCATCATCACTGGCGGAAATCTCCAGATCCACGCCCTCCCAGACAGCATTATATTTTAGTTCCCTATAATGGGGAACTCCGTTTTGCCACTTTAAAGAGTCATTTCCTTTGAAAAAGTGGTGATATCCCTCTTGCTGAGATATACCTTCCGGGAAAAGATTGGTATTTGCATTTGTAAAAGAGAGCTCCAGAGCCACACCATTTCTAGGCTGATCTGGCTCTGGGACTTCTTCCTCTAT
>NZ_JHWJ01000043.1 GCF_000687555.1 [Clostridium] aerotolerans DSM 5434
ATAAGTCTGATAAGAGATCCGGAGAGAAAACGTGGGAGAAATCCGGGAATAAGTTTGATAGGAGAATTGGAGAGAAAACGTGGGAAAAATCCGGAGATAAGTCTGATAGGAGATCTGGAGAGAAAACGTGGGAAAAACCCGGAAATAAGTCAGATAAGAATCTGGGTGAAAAGGCGTGGAAAAAAACAGGAGAGTGGTCAGATAAGAAGTCGGGAGAAAAGACTCGAATGAATTCAGGGGAAAAGTCAGGTAGGAAGTCAGGAGAGAATACTTGGCAGAAAACTGGAGAATGGTCGGATAAGAAACTGGGAGAAAAGGCACGTAAATATTCAGGAGAAAAGTCAGGTAAGAATTCTGAAAAGGAGACATGGCGTAAATCAGAAGAGTGGTCAGATAAGAAGTTGGGTGAAAAAACTCGTAAGAATTCTGTGGAAAAATCAGACAAGAAGTTTGGAGAAAAGCCATCTAAATGGAGAAAAGAGGGCACTGAAGGTCAACAACGTGGAGATAGAAGGGCTGAGGATAAAGTTTTTTCTAAAGGAAAAAAGAATCAATCCCAATGTCCTGTTTTCCGTAAATGCGGTGGCTGCCAGCTTCTGGATATGCCATATAAAAAGCAGTTAGAATTAAAGCAAAAGCAGCTAGAAACTCTGTTAAAGCCTTATTGCCGTCTTGAAGCTATGATCGGTATGGAAGATCCCTATCATTATCGTAACAAAGTGCATGCAGTTTTTGACCATAATAAAGGAAATCCTTTTTCTGGTGTCTATGAAGCAAATACTCATCGTGTTGTTCCAGTGGAAAGCTGTTTAATCGAGGATGAAAAGGCTGATGAAATTATTGGGACAATCAGAGGTATGTTAAAATCATTTAAAATTCTTACCTATGATGAGGATACGGGATATGGTTTGCTTCGCCATGTTCTGATACGACGTGGATTTACAACGGGAGAGATTATGGTTGTCCTTGTAACTTCATCCCCCATTTTTCCTTCTAAGAACAACTTTGTAAAGGCGTTACGTGACAAGCATCCGGAGATTACCACAGTAATACAGAACATAAACGGGCGTGAAACAAGCATGGTATTGGGAGACAAAGAACATGTATTATATGGGAAAGGATATATTGAAGATATTCTGTGCGGGTATCGTTTCAGGATTTCCTCAAAATCCTTCTACCAGGTGAACCCTGTTCAGACTGAAATTCTTTATAAAAAGGCCATTGAAGCCGCAGGACTTACCGGTAAGGAACGAGTAATAGATGCTTATTGTGGAATCGGTACGATTGGTATTGTCGCCAGTCAGTATGCAAAAGAAGTGATTGGTGTTGAACTAAATAGGGATGCAGTGAAGGATGCGATTGAGAATGCAAAACTTAATGATGTAAGTAATGCTAAATTCTATTGCAATGATGCGGGCAAATTTATGGAGAATATGGCAGAGAGCGGAGAACATGTTGACGTCGTATTCCTTGATCCACCAAGAAGCGGAAGTACGGTTGAATTTATTGATTCAGTAGCGATGCTCAAGCCTGCAAAAGTCGTTTATGTTTCTTGTGGGCCAGAGACGTTGGCTAGGGATTTGGAGTTGTTTAGAAAAAAAGGTTATGAAGCCAGGAAAGGGTGGGGGATTGACTTATTCCCGATGACAAATCATACTGAATTAATTGTCGAAATATGTCAAACAAAAACTAGATATATGTAATATACCTTTTATCTAAAATATGGTAAAATAGGAAAAACTTGTATATTAAAGAAAATTTCCTATTATTATGCATTATTTTTCAGGTAAATTATACGTAGTGGGATGATAAAAGTAAAAGATTTAAATTATTGAAAGATAAAAATTGAGAGACGGGGTGCGGACAGAGACCGTTTCAAAGTCCGTGTAAACTCCAAAAACTGATATAAAATATTGATTGTTATTTATGGGCAAGGCCATTTTTCATTGGTTCTTGCC
>NZ_JHWJ01000044.1 GCF_000687555.1 [Clostridium] aerotolerans DSM 5434
AAGAACGGATGAAAGATATATAACAATGTGTGGTTTTGAGGGTATATGCCTGAAAAAAGAGAGTAAGCGCGAGTGGCTCAGTTGGTGGAGTACGACCTTGCCAAGGTCGGGGTCGCGGGTTCGAGTCCCGTCTCGCGCTCTTATTATTAGATAGTCAGAATCTTGAATTTGCAAGAGGTTCTGGCTATTTTTGTTTTTAAGGAATAATTCTATTAAGTGCTTATTTTGAATTATTGGAGAGCACGATAAGAGGATTCACATTATAGAAGTAATTATAATTATACGAAAAGATATTAGAACTCCATTAAAATATACTGTTTCCTATTTCTGAGGGATCAATTTTGTATGGGATAGATACTTGATTGTTATGAATGGACAGGAGATGGAAGGACATCTTTTTATTGATATATATATGTATTTTAAAAATAAGACCAACGGAAAAATAGTGCGAAGGCAATTTTCCATTGGTCTTATTTTTGATATTAATTTATAAAAACATGTCATCTATTACTTAATTAAACAGCAGATCCTGCATTAATTATATGTATTCCTTAAGCTGCACCAGATAAAATAGCAACATAAGCTCTGAGTAACCTTAAAGAATCTGATTTTCCCAACATGCCCTTTATAACCGTGAAAGGAGATAAAATCTGAGATCCTGCGTAAACACAGCCTATAAATACGCCAATTAATAGCAGTAGCATCAGAATCAGCCTATTTCCTGGAGTAATTGCAGTAGAGATATTCTTAGTGAATTATTTCTGTCTCATTTCTCACCTCTTAAGCTTATTCTTGCGATGTAAATGGAAAAGGGTGCACCAAGCACAGCAGTCATTACGCCTACTGGGGCTTCGGATGGCGTGATTACAAATCGTGCAGAAATGTCTGCAAGCAACTGAAGTGATTCTCCCATAACAGCATTATAGGGAATAATCCAGCGGTGGTCCCTGCCTACAATAAATCGGGAAATATGGGGAACCATTAAGCCAATAAAACTAATGGAGCCAGCAATAGCAACGGAACTTCCTGCCAATAATATAACGGAGACAGAAATAAGTAGCTTAACAATCCCCGTGCGCTGACCTAGACCCTTTGCAACATCAACTCCTGATGTTAATATGTTTATGTGGACAGCAAGGACAAAGGCCAAAGGCATGCCGATCATCATGTAGGTAAGTACCATTTTCTGATGCTCCGGATTACGGCCAACAATTGCTTCCGCAGGCCAGGAAAGTGTGTTCTTCATACCCGACTCGCTTAATACAAGCAGTCCCTGGGTGAAAGAAGTAAAAAGAGCAGTTATAACAGATCCTGTTAAAATGATTTTAATCGGAGTAAGCCCGTCCCTTCCGATGGAGCCCAGAAAATATACGGCAGCAGAAGAAATTGTCGCTCCGATAAATGCCGCCCATGCAATACTGACAGGCGGTAAGACATTTTGCATGGGAGTTGCTACAACTGCAAAGAATACGGCTCCGGAGTTAATCCCAAGAACATTGGGAGCAGTCAGCGGATTCTTGGTCAGAGCTTGTTTATATTTAGAAATTATATAAGTGTAATATATAGGCATATCAAACCCTAAAACAACATCATTATATTATTTCTAAAAAGATTGTAAAAAGGTGTTGACATTTGTCACCTGCTTTGGTATGATATAACTCGCCGCTGGAAACGGCGGCAAAAACTTCTTCGATAAGCACATCGATAGCCGATGAAAAAGCTTTGAAGGAAATGAAAAAAATGGTTGACAAAAACAACCGAAGATGATAAGATGTACGAGTTGCTCCTGAAGCGGACAACACAAAAAGCACTTTGAAAACAGAAGATTGAACAGTATGTAAAACCCTGAAAATTCTAATAATAAGCTGC
>NZ_JHWJ01000045.1 GCF_000687555.1 [Clostridium] aerotolerans DSM 5434
AAAAGTTCACAAACAAAACAAACTTCCATCACAAATATGTTTTTTAATCGTATCGTCCTTAAGTTTTTTACCACTAACAAAAGTAACACACGGGCAACTGGCCGGGTAAAACCGTTGCCAATGCCCAGGGCTACTGCAGTGATGGCAGCCAGGGATATGTTATGGTAGACATACCAGGCTGCTATTCCCTCATGGCCCACTCCACGGAAGAAGAGGTAGCCAGGGACTTTATCTGTTTTGAACATCCGGATGCCGTAGTGGTGGTCTGTGATGCAACGTGTCTGGAACGTAATCTAAATCTGGTGTTACAGGTTCTGGAGGCCACGCCTAAAGCCGTAGTCTGTGTAAATCTCATGGATGAAGCGAAGAAAAAGAGCATTGATATCCGGCTTGATTTACTGGAAGAGCGGCTGGGGGTACCCGTGGCAGGAACTGCGGCAAGAAGCAAAAAGGGGCTGGACCAGATATATACCTGTTTAAGCCGCTGTCTTTTTGAGAAAGAAGATAAGATAGAAGACGCAAACGTGGACTTGATGGAAGAGGGAGAATCAGAAGAGGCGCTTCCTGACCTGATAGAGAAAGCTACAGACCAATCAGAGGAATCAGAGAAACCTCAAGAATCCAAAATATCAGAAGCAATTGAAACCGCAGAAGCAATCGAGTATGCAGAAGCAACTGAAAAAGCAGATGCAATCGAACATGTAGAAGCAATCGAACATGCAGAAATATTCCCGGAGGAAACGATACAGAATTCGAAGGAAGAAGAAAAGCGCCCCGTACTAATCCGCTATCCTCAATATATTGAGGACGCCATTGAAGCGCTTTCCCCTGTGGTGGAAAGCGCTTCCGATGGCAAGATAAACATCCGCTGGCTATGTGCCAGATTATTGGATTCCAATGATAATCTCATGCAGGCGGTTAAAAAGTATGTAAGTTCTTTGGCTGAATCCGGGGAAGTGGCAGAGTGTTTAGAGAAAATCCGGAGTGAGTGGAGAGCCAGAGGAATCCACCAGGAAAAAGTAAGCGATGATATGGCTTCCGTATTTGTCAGGAAAGCGGAATATTTATGTCGCGGAGTCGTAATTTATGAGAATCAGACCTATAACCGGAAAGATCGGAAGCTGGATTTTATATTTACCAGCAAGTCCACCGGCTTTCCCATTATGTTTCTGGTTCTTCTTGGGATATTTTGGCTGACCATTACCGGGGCCAATTATCCCTCCCAGCTTCTTAGCAATGTTTTGTTTGGGTTTGAAGACCTCCTTTCAAAAGGAGCAGCATGGGCAGGAGTTCCGGAACTTATTTCCAATTTACTGGTCCATGGCATGTACCGCAGCCTTGCCTGGGTCGTATCCGTAATGCTTCCGCCTATGGCAATCTTTTTCCCGCTGTTTACCCTTTTGGAAGATTTTGGATACCTGCCCAGAGTGGCGTTTAACCTGGATCGCTGCTTTAAAAGGTGCTCCGCTTGTGGGAAGCAGGCACTCACCATGTGACAGAGGAAATCTATGCTTTTTCATGTGGAAAAGGAGCCATTATTCACTTGACACAATTTCCTCAAAATGGTATAGTTACAACATCAAACTGTAACTAAAAATAGTACAGAAAATAATGGAAAATGTCCAGTCGACTGGCTGCGGCAGGTGAAAAAGGAGGTACTTGGTTGGGTTTTTCAATTGATGTGAGCGTCCCTGTTCTGACTGTATTCTTACAGGGAATCGTAAGCTTTTTCTCTCCCTGTGTTCTGCCTCTGATTCCTCTTTACATTGGGTATTTATCCGGAGGAACCGGAATCGCAAAAGA
>NZ_JHWJ01000046.1 GCF_000687555.1 [Clostridium] aerotolerans DSM 5434
GATACCGGTCCTACTGGCAACACTGGACCTACTGGGCCCACCAGTGATACCGGACCTACCGGTGAAACTGGGCCTACCGGCGATACAGGACCCACAGGACCTACGGGTGACACTGGACCTACTGGAGATACCGGCCCCATTGGCGATACTGGACCTACCGGCGACACTGGGCCTACTGGGCCTACCAGTGATACCGGGCCTACTGGCGACACTGGACCCACTGGAGACACTGGACCTACCGGACCAACCAGTGATACTGGCCCCACCGGATCTACTGGCGACACTGGACCTACTGGACCTACCGGCGACACCGGACCTACTGGGCCTACAAGCGATACCGGGCCTACCGGCGATACTGGGCCTACCGGTCCCACTGGCTACACTGGACCTACCGGACCTACCAGCGATACTGGACCCACCGGGCCTACTGGCTACACTGGACCTACTGGATACACTGGACCTACTGGGCCTACCAGCGATACTGGTCCTACTGGCGACACTGGGCCCACCGGACCTACTGGACCTACTGGGCCTACTAGTGACACTGGACCTACTGGGCCGACCGGTTATACTGGACCTACAGGGCCCACTGGCCACACTGGACCTACTGGACCCACCAGCGATACCGGACCAACCGGACCTACTGGCTACACTGGACCTACTGGCTACACCGGCCCTACTGGACCCACCAGCGATACCGGGCCCACTGGCGACACTGGACCCACCGGACCCACTGGACCTACCGGGCCTACTAGTGACACTGGACCTACTGGGCCGACCGGCGATACTGGACCTACTGGGCCCACTGGCGACACTGGACCTACTGGACCCACCAGCGATACTGGACCCACCGGACCTACTGGCGACACTGGACCTACTGGCTACACCGGCCCTACTGGGCCCACCAGCGATACCGGGCCCACTGGCGATACCGGACCTACTGGCTACACTGGACCTACCGGGCCTACCAGCGATACCGGACCCACCGGGCCTACTGGCTACACTGGACCTACTGGCTACACCGGACCTACTGGGCCCACCAGCGATACTGGACCCACCGGGCCTACTGGCTACACTGGACCTACTGGATACACTGGACCTACTGGACCTACCAGTGATACCGGGCCGACTGGCGATACTGGACCCACTGGCTACACTGGGCCTACTGGACCTACTGGTGACACCGGACCTACTGGACCCACCAGCGATACTGGACCCACCGGGCCTACTGGTTACACTGGCCCTACTGGACCTACTGGCGACACCGGACCTACTGGACCCACCAGCGATACTGGACCCACCGGGCCTACTGGCTACACTGGGCCTACCGGATCTACCGGACCTACCGGCGACACTGGTCCTACTGGCTACACTGGCCCTACTGGTTATACTGGACCTACCGGCGACACTGGCCCTACTGGTTATACTGGACCTACCGGCGACACTGGGCCTACTGGACCTACCGGTGATACTGGACTGACCG
>NZ_JHWJ01000047.1 GCF_000687555.1 [Clostridium] aerotolerans DSM 5434
CAATACGTTAAAATTCTTCTATTATTAAAGTACTATAAATAGTAGAACCAGAGTTCCTTTGTTAAAACTTATCTGTTATTACAATATGGCCCACCATACTGACTCATAATGAAAGTGGCAATCTTGGGATTGGGAGTGGTAATGTTTACCGGATACTGTAATCTTTTTTCATATCTCCACATTAGCCGCACACTCCTTCCCAGGGCCACGGATCATTGATCCAGGTCCAATAATTTTCATCCATGACACCATCTATCATCAGAGGGCCGCACTGCTCTTCATAAGCCTCAACTGCCCTTCTTCTTAAATCTGAAACATAACAATAAAATTTTAACGCATCCTTGTCACAGGGATGAGTGTCAAGAAACAATACCACGTCATCCAATGCAAAACTAGCTTGATAAACCTGTTTTAATAACATATCGCAATCCACGTTACTGCCCATGGTATTGCCCATGTTACAATCCATGTTACGGCCCATGTTACAATCCATGTTACAATCCATATTACAATTCATCAGCGGCACCCTCCCATCGTAAATGGTTTAAATAAATCAGGGAAAATTGTACCCATATTTATTGCTGTTTCAACAGAATAAACCTGCTGCCAGTTCTGCCATGGCACATAAGCCATTCCAACCGGATATTTGTCAATGCATTCGGTAGCTGCTTCAACAGCGGGAGGCGGACACGGGCCCGGACATACGTTTGGAGCTGGAGACCAGCAGGGACTCGTAGCTGGAGATGTGAATGAGGGCTCAGTACATTTTGCCGGCATCACGCAGGTTGGTTTTTCCGGACATCTTGCCGGTTTCACACAGGAAGGTTTTTCTGGACATCTTGCCGGCATTACACAAGAGGGTTTCTCCGGACATTTTGCTGGCATTACACAAGAAGGCTTTTCTGGACATCTTACTGGTTTCACACAGGAAGGTTTTTCTGGACATCTTGCTGGCATCACGCAAGAAGGTTTTTCTGGACATCTTGCCGGCATTGCGCAGGAGGGTTTCTCTGGACATTTCGCTGGCATTACACAAGAGGGTTCTTCTACACATTTTGCTGGCATTACACAAGAGGGCTTTTCTACACATTTTGTTGGCATTACACAAGAGGGCTTTTCTACACATTTTGCCGGCATTACTCTTGCTGGCATCACGCAAGAAGGTTTTTCTGGGCATCTTGCCGGCATCACACACGTTGGTCTCTCCGGACATTTTGCTGGCATCTCTCTTGCTGGCATCACGCAAGTGGGTTTCTCTGGGCATCTTGCCGGCATCACACACGTTGGTCTCTCCGGACATTTTGCTGGCATCTCTCTTGCTGGCATCACGCAAGCAGGTTTTTCTGGGCATCTTGCCGGCATCACACACGTTGGTCTCTCCGGACATTTTGCTGGCATCTCTCTTGCTGGCATCACGCAAGCAGGTTTTTCTACACATTTTGCAGGCATTACACA
>NZ_JHWJ01000048.1 GCF_000687555.1 [Clostridium] aerotolerans DSM 5434
ACGCAGTATACTTGATACTGTGCTCCTAAATAATTGCATATTTCATCCAATTTTATTATACAATATCTGTCATAAATTGTCAAACCAGCGGAATACATGAAGATATGCGTCTAAATATACAAATTATGCGATATTATAACGGTTCATACTATGAAATTATAGTGTTTATTGACTTATTCGCCGTCAAAGGAAACGTCATAAAAAATACTACATCAGTGAAAGGAGATTAGCAATGGCACGAAGAGGAGAAAACATTTATAAGCGGAAAGATGGACGTTGGGAGGGGAGGAGTCTAAATAAAAATGGAAAATATCATTATTTTTATGCCAGAACATACAGAGAAGTAAAAGAGAAAATGAAGGACTTTAAAGAAGATAATATAAGCAAAACATCTGTGAAAAGTAATAATGCCTCAGAACTTTTCCTTTGCTGGCTTACGGGAGAAGTTTCGATGCGTGTAAAGCCGTCTACATATGAGAGTTATTACCGATGTGTCTACAAACACATAATTCCCTTTTTCACAAAGAAAGAACACAACAATATAACAAAAGAATCCGTCTCCTGCTTTGTAAAATACATAAGAGAAAATGATACTCTGGCAGATACCTCAAAAAAGAAAATATTTTCTATCTTTAAAGTTGCTTTAAAAGAGATATTAAAAGCCTCCCCTCAACTACACGAACTTTTGGATCTTGTAAAGCTGCCAAATACAGAATGTGGAGAAGTGCAGGTATTTACGACAAAAGAACAACAGAAGATTGAACAAGGGGCGTTTAAATGCAATGATCCAAGCGCCATTGGTATAATTCTGTGCTTTTATACCGGAATACGATTGGGAGAACTTTGCGCACTTAAATGGGACGATATTGATATAGAATCAGGAACCATGTCTATTATGAGAACTGTATCCAGGATAAAAGTGTTTGAAAACAATGATAGTAAAACAGCCTTGCATATAGGCATTCCAAAGAGCCGCAAATCTATAAGAAAAATCCCTCTTCCTGAATTTCTTCTGAAGCTGTTAATAAACAGCAGTTTATATAACGGTAGGAATAACGATTTCATATTTACTGGAAATGATACGCCTTACGATCCTCGAAGGTTTCAGAATCTGTTTAAAAGAATATTAAAGGATAATAAAATCGCTGACCGTAAATTCCACACGATCAGGCACACCTTCGCCACCCGAGCCTTGGAGTTAGGGGTAGATATAAAGACCGTCAGTGAATTATTGGGACATTCCGGAGTTTCAATTACTCTTAATGTTTATGCCCATTCTTTGATGGAGCATAAAAAGGCAGCCATAAGTAAATTCAATGATTTATATATAATGAATACACAAGTAGCACCATTCGCCGTCGATTACTCCGTCTTTAATTTGAAAAGTATGTGTTTATAAAAGGATTTTCTAGTGAAACGCAGTATCAAGTATACTGCGT
>NZ_JHWJ01000049.1 GCF_000687555.1 [Clostridium] aerotolerans DSM 5434
CGCCGGTAGGTCCGGTATCGCCAGTAGATCCAGTGTCACCGGTAGGTCCAGTATCGCCAGTAGGTCCGGTATCGCCAGTAGGTCCAGTTATACCAGTAGGTCCGGTCACACCCGTCGGTCCGGTGTCGCCCGTAGGCCCAGTGTCCCCCGTAGGTCCGGTATCCCCGGTAGGTCCAGTATCCCCCGTAGATCCGGTGTCGCCGGTAGGTCCGGTGCCGCCGGTCGGTCCGGTATCGCCCGTAGGTCCAGTATCCCCCGTAGGTCCAGTATCACCTGTAGGTCCAGTATCACCGGTAGGCCCAGTAGCCCCGGTAGGTCCGGTGTCGCCGGTAGGTCCAGTGTCGCCGGTAGGTCCGGTGCCGCCGGTAGGTCCGGTATCGCCAGTAGATCCAGTGTCACCCGTAGCCCCAGTATCGCCAGTAGGTCCGGTATCTCCGGTAGGCCCAGTAGGTCCGGTATCGCCGGTCGGTCCGGTGTCACCAGTAGGCCCAGTGTCACCGATAGGTCCGGTATCGCCGGTCGGTCCAGTAGGTCCGGTGTCACCGGTAGGTCCCGTCGGTCCGGTGTCACCAGTAGGCCCAGTATCACCGATAGGTCCGGTATCCCCGGTCGGTCCAGTAGCCCCCGTAGGTCCAGTATCGCCAGTCGGTCCGGTGTCGCCCGTAGGCCCAGTGTCACCAGTAGGACCAGTGTCACCCGTCGGTCCGGTATTGCCCGTAGGTCCAGTATCCCCGGTAGGTCCAGTGTCACCAGTAGGTCCGGTATCCCCGGTCGGTCCAGTTATACCAGTAGGTCCAGTGTCACCAGTAGGTCCAGTGTCACCGGTGGGTCCGGTATCGCCAGTAGGTCCGGTATCCCCGGTCGGTCCAGTATCCCCCGTAGGCCCAGTATCGCCAGTCGGTCCGGTATCGCCAGTCGGTCCAGTTATACCCGTCGGTCCGGTCACACCCGTCGGTCCGGTGTCGCCGGTCGGTCCGGTATCGCCGGTCGGTCCAATGTCGCCGGTAGGTCCGGTATTGCCAGTAGGCCCAGTATCCCCGGTAGGTCCGGTATCGCCGGTAGGCCCGGTGTTGCCAGTAGGCCCAGTGTCACCCGTAGTTCCGGTATCGCCAGTAGGCCCAGTGTCACCCGTAGTTCCGATATCGCCCGTAGGTCCGGTATCCCCGGCAGGTCCAGTATAGCCAGTCGGTCCAGTATCCCCGGTCGGTCCAGTATCCCCGGTCGGTCCGGTATAGCCAGTAGGCCCAGTGTCACCGATAGGTCCGGTGTAGCCGGTAGGTCCAGTATCGCC
>NZ_JHWJ01000050.1 GCF_000687555.1 [Clostridium] aerotolerans DSM 5434
GTTGGACCGGTCGGACCCGTGGCTCCTGTTGGACCTGTCGCGCCGGTTGGGCCCGTAATTCCTGTTGGGCCGGTGCCTCCTGTTGCTCCGGTTGGGCCCGTGGTTCCCGTTGGACCGGTCGGGCCGGTTGCTCCTGTTGGGCCGGTCGCGCCAATATCTCCCGTTGGGCCGGTTGGGCCAGTATCTCCTGTTGGGCCGGTCGCTCCTGTATCTCCCGTTGGGCCGGTCGCGCCAGTATCCCCTGTTGGGCCGGTCGCTCCTGTATCTCCCGTTGGGCCGGTTGGGCCAGTATCTCCCGTCGGGCCGGTCGGGCCAGTATCCCCTGTTGGGCCGGTCGCTCCTGTATCTCCCGTTGGGCCGATTGGGCCAGTATCCCCTGTTGGGCCGGTCGCTCCTGTATCTCCCGTGGGGCCGGTTGGACCAGTATCTCCCGTGGGGCCGGTTGCTCCTGTATCTCCCGTAGGGCCAGTTGCTCCTGTATCTCCCGTTGGACCGGTCGCGCCAGTATCTCCCGTGGGGCCGGTTGCTCCTGTATCTCCCGTGGGGCCAGTTGCTCCTGTATCTCCCGTTGGACCGGTGGGGCCGGTATCTCCCGTGGAACCAGTTGCTCCAGTATCTCCCGTGGGACCAGTTGCTCCTGTTGGACCAGTTGGACCAGTGTCACTCGTTGGGCCGGTTGGTCCAGTCGCTCCTGTCGGACCGGTTGGACCAGTTTCACCTGTTGGACCGGTTGGTCCAGTGTCACTCGTTGGGCCGGTCGGACCAGTTGCCCCTGTCGGACCTGTTGGACCAGTATCGCCTGTTGGACCGGTGGCTCCTGTGTTCCCCGTTGGACCAGTTGCTCCCGTGGCTCCAGTTGGACCGGTTGGGCCGGTATCTCCCGTTGGGCCGGTAGAGCCTGTATCTCCTGTTGGGCCAGTCGCTCCTGTCGGACCGGTTGGACCGGTATCTCCCGTTGGACCGGTTGGGCCGGTGGCTCCTGTATCTCCCGTTGGACCGGTGTCGCCCGTCGGCCCTGTCGGACCAGTTGCCCCCGTTGGACCTGT